>NZ_VWUF01000001.1:0-862732 GCF_008631385.1 Pantoea sp. M_9
CAGGCGTTTCGGCGACCGGCTCCTCTGCGGTTGTGGCCTGCGCGGCCGCTTTTTTCGCTTTGGCGCGTGCAATGGCGGCGACGGCGGCTTTGCGCGGATCCTCCTCCATTGCCGGCTCAGATGCCTCTGCTGCCGGCATCGCAGCAGGAGTGGCCTCAGGACGCTCAGTTGCCGCTTTTTTCGCTTTCGCCCGCGCAATCGCTGCTTCTACTGCCGCTTTACGCGGGTCGCTCTCTGCCGTAGCCTCGCTCTCTGGCTGAACCGCTTTTTTCGCTTTCGCCCGGGCGATTGCGGCTTCCACCGCCGCTTTACGCGGGTCGCCTGTCTGACGGGTAACCGGCTGCGTCTCTGCCTGGGTTGCTGCCTGCTGCGCCAGCGCCTGTGCGTGACGCGCTTCGCGTTCAGCTATTTCCTGCTCTGGCGTTTTCGCCTGACGCGCTTTAATACGTGCCGCAGCGGCGTCGCGTTCGCCCTTATCGCTGCGCGCAACGCGCTGCTTCGCCTCTTCGTGACGCGCCTCGCGCGCCAGTTTCTCGCGTTCTAACCGTGCCTGACGCGCCTCAAAGCGTGCCTTAGCCTCTGCCGTGCGCTTCGCTTCAAGATCGATGGCGCGCAGCTCAGCTTTTTCCTGCCGGTAATACTGAACCAGCGGAATATTGCTCGGGCAGACGTAGGCGCAGGCACCGCATTCAATACAGTCATCGATATTATGCGCGCGCGCTTTTTCATGATCGCCGCCCTGGCTATACCAGTAAAGCTGCTGCGGCAGCAGCTTCGCCGGACAGGCGTCGGCGCAGGCGCTGCAGCGAATGCAGGATTGCTCTTCCTGCGGCGCAGCCATTTCGCTGGCGGCAGGTGCCAGAATACAGTTGGTAATTTTCACAACCGGCACGTCGAGGGAGGGCAGGGTAAAGCCCATCAGCGGCCCGCCCATGATCACCATCTGACGCGGCCCCGGCTGAAAACCGACCTGACGCAGCAGATGACTCACCGGGGTGCCAAGACGACCCCAGACGTTGCGCGGTTGCGCAATCGCGTCGCCGGTCAGCGTGACCACGCGCTCGGTGATGGGTTCACCATCAATAATCGCACGCTTAACCGCCCAGGCGGTGCCGACGTTCTGCATCAGCACGCCAATATCCGTTGAGCGTCCGCCGTGCGGCACTTCCCGCCCGGTCAGGATTTTGGTCAGCTGTTTGGCCCCGCCAGAGGGGTATTTTGTCGGGATAACCCGGATCTCAATATCGCGCTCGCCGCGCAGGGCCTGTTTCAGGGCGGCAATCGCTTCAGGCTTGTTATCTTCAATACCGACCAGAACGCGTTCTGCCTGCAGTACCCAGGCAAGGATCCGGCAGCCTTCCAGCACTTCAGCGGCGTAATCCTGCATCAGCCGGTCGTCAGCGGTGATATAAGGCTCGCACTCTGCGGCATTGATGATTAACGTTTTGACACCCTGCAGGCCGCCACGCAGTTTAGTGGCGGTGGGAAACCCGGCGCCGCCCAGGCCCGCTACGCCAGCGCTGTGAATGCGTCGAGTAACCTCTTCCCGGCTCAGCGCACGGTAGTCGGGCTGCGCATCACGTTCGATCCAGCGGTCTTCGCCGTCAGCGCGCAGGAAAATGCACAGCTCTGAGAGCCCGGACGGGTGCGCCGTCATGTGCGGCGCGATAGCCTCTACGGTGCCTGACGTTGGCGCGTGTACCGGCAGCATGCGTCCGCTGCCAAAGGTGAGCGGCTGGCCGCGCAGCACGCGGTCGCCCGGCGAGACACAGATCTCACCCTCATGGCCAATATGCTGCTTCAGGGGAATAACAAACTGTTCAGGCAGCGGCAGCGTGCTCAGCGGCGTACCGTTGGACTGTGTTTTCATTTCCGGCGGATGAATACCGCCCTGAAAATCCCACAGCTTCTCTTTGCGAAACAGATTTAACAGATTAAGCATGATGTTCTGCCGGGATCACTTTTACAGGAATGGTGTTGAGATCCCACTTCCAGCTTGCTGGGGTAGTGGCGACCGGGCGCATTTCAATGCAGTCAGTCGGGCAGGGAGCCACACACAGGTCGCAGCCCGTGCAAACGTCGCTGAGCACGGTGTGCATGGCGCGCGTGGCGCCGACAATCGCATCCACCGGACACGCCTGAATGCACTTAGTGCAGCCAATACAGTTCTCTTCGTCGATCCACGCCACGGTACGCACCGGCGTAAGGGTTTCGGCACCGCCATCGAGCGGCTGCGGCTCAACGTTCAGCAGCTCCGCCAGCCTGAGCATGGTCTGCTCGCCACCCGGAGCGCACTTGTTGATCGCTTCTCCGTTATTGCCGACAGCATCCGCATAGGGACGACATCCGGGGTAGCCGCACTGACCGCACTGGCTTTGTGGCAGTACGGCATCAATCTGTTCGACAATAGGGTCTTCTTCAACTTCAAAGCGGCGCGAAGCGTAGCCGAGCAGGCCACCAAAAATCAGTCCCAGCGCGCTGAGCACAGCGATTGCTATCCAGATAGCGGTCATATCAGAATTTCACCAGACCGGTAAAGCCCATAAACGCCAGCGCCATCAGGCCAGCGGTGATCAGGGCGATAGAGTTACCTTTAAACGGTGCCGGCACGTTAGCCAGCACCAGACGTTCACGCATGCCGGCAAACAGCACCATCACCAGTGAAAAGCCCAGCGAGGCGCTAAAACCGTAGAGCGCAGCCTGCAGAAACGTATGGTTAAGATTAACGCTCAGTAATGGCACACCCAGTACCGCACAGTTGGTGGTGATCAGCGGCAGGAAGATCCCCAGCAGCCGGTAGAGTGACGGACTGGTTTTCCGCACCACCATCTCTGTAAACTGCACCACGACGGCAATCACCAGGATATAGGCCATCGTGCGCAGATAAACCAGATCCAGCGGGATCAGAATCAGATGGTTAACCAGCCAGGCACACACCGAAGCGAGCGTGATAACAAACGTGGTGGCGAGTCCCATGCCAATGGCCGTTTCCAGTTTTTTTGACACGCCCATGAACGGACAAAGGCCGAGGAATTTGACCAACACGAAGTTGTTCACCAGCACTGTGCCAATAAAGAGAAGCAAGTAATCGGTCATGGTTTAACCTGGGAAGCCTAAAGGCGTTTATTATCCGGAAATGAGAGCTACATCTCAACCTTTACCCCGGCGAGAGCAGCTCTGAAAGCACGCAGAATTAAATTCCTGACGAATTACGCAGCATTACGGGGCAGTGAAGGTCTGTTTAACCCGCCGGGAGCGCTTGAAGTAGGGCACAAACAGGGCCGCGGCCAGCAGCGTCAGAAGCAGGGTCTGCAGCGCTTTGCCGTCTGCAACCGGCGTGAAGGCAAAGGTTTTCAGCGCCAGCACGACGGTCATCAGCAGCCACAGGGTGTAGTGCCGTGGCAGGCGCCGCGAACGTCTGCAGAATATCCAGCATACCCAGATGCTGTAGAGCCAGACCGCAGCGGCCGTCAGCAGGGAGACCAGCCACTGTGATAACAGCAGATTAGCGTGTGAAAACAGCGTGGTACGCAGCTCGCTGTCAAACAGCGGGCGCAGATAAAGCGCGACAACCAGCGCGCTGGTTAGCATGGTCATAATCAGCCAGGCCAGCGGCAGTAACAGCCAGCCCCCAATGCGCGGTGAGTGAACAGATTCAGACATAATTAAACCACATAGCGCCACACTGATTTAGGCACGCAGCCCAGATCGTATAGTCGGCCACCAGAGACCAGTTCAGCACGGCGATGATCGGCAGCACGATACATATTGATGAGGTCATTATCATCAGTCAGCGAATAGTTGAGATGATCGTAGAGTTTTTCCAGACTCTCAAGATTATTCACTTTGCGAAATTTTAGCAGGTAATCCAGCGCAGTCATGATTGCCATTGAACAGAAGAACGAAAGAAGGCTCAAGTATAGGGAGCGCGCCGCTGCTGTCTATATATCGGTGTTAAAAAAATTTAAAATTCAGACCAGGCGGAGTAATTACTTCATCAGCTGCGATTTTTTGAGTGAAATTTCGGGATATAACAGCAAAACATCTATTCCACAGACACCTTATTCCCTATGCTGTGAGAAAATCTAACAGGTGAGAACGGCAACATTTATTGCGTTTATTTTTTGACAATAATTAAGTCATAACGGCTGAATAAGTTAATCAGGCCAGCGTAGCCGCTGGCGGAGTGTGCGGGTTATCACAAAATTGCTTATTGCTTTATGAACAACAGCATAACCATTCTTTACGCAGCGGTTGTAATCGCTTCCAGCCCGTTCAAATCTAACCAGTTCTGTTTATTACAGTTATTTGCCCCTTCAGATATTAAAACTCAGCTGTTTTATCCATAAACCTGATGCACTCTGATGATGCCATATGGGCGTAACTCCTTTAAATCATTCTGTTTTGTGAGTTATGTCGCGCTAGTTTTAGCTGAATTACGTCAGGCTTAATCTGCGTTTGTACCCCGACTACACACTCCCTTCAGAGGAATGAAAACTATGTGGAAACGTTTACTCCTTACCGCCATGGTGAGCGCCGCGCTCAGCACGCCGGTGCTGGCCGCTGATATGACAGTGGGATTCTCGCAGGTTGGTTCGGAATCGGGCTGGCGTGCAGCTGAAACCAGCGTCGCGAAAAGCGAAGCTAAAAAGCGCGGTATTACGCTGAAAATTGCTGATGGTCAGCAGAAGCAGGAAAACCAGATTAAAGCAGTACGTTCGTTTATTGCTCAGGGAGTGGACGCCATCTTCATCGCGCCGGTAGTGCAGACCGGCTGGGAACCGGTACTTGAAGAAGCAAAAGATGCCAAAATTCCGGTCTTCCTGCTGGATCGCGCCATTGTCGTGAAGGACAAATCTCTCTATATGGCAGTGGTGACAGCGGACAACGTGCTGGAAGGCAAGCTGATTGGCGACTGGCTGGTAAAAACCGTTGGCGACAAACAGTGTAACGTCGTAGAGCTGCAGGGAACGGTCGGCGCCAGTGTGGCTATCGATCGTAAAAAAGGATTTGCCGAAGCGATAGCCGGACATAATAACATTAAAGTGATCCGTTCTCAGTCCGGTGACTTTACCCGCAGTAAAGGTAAAGAGGTGATGGAGAGCTTTATTAAAGCTGAAAATAACGGCAAAAATATCTGCATGGTCTATGCCCACAATGATGATATGGCAATCGGTGCCATTCAGGCGATAAAAGAAGCGGGCCTGAAGCCAGGCAAAGATATTCTGACTGGTTCAATCGATGGCGTACCGGATATCTATAAAGCGATGCTGGCTGGTGAGGCAAATGCCAACGTCGAGCTGACGCCGGATATGGCCGGACCGGCGTTTGATGCGCTGGAGAAGTTTAAGAAAGATGGCACCATGCCACCTAAAATCATTAAAACGGAGTCGAAGCTCTTCCTGCCGGCGGATGCCCAGACAGAACTCGATAAAAAGAAAAACATGGGTTACTGATCCCCGCAGCCGCCCTGCGGGGCGGCTCTGCTGACATCAGCGAGGTAGAGCCTGATGAGCACCATCAATGATACACCGCTGCTCACGCTGAGCGGCATCAGTAAAAGATTTCCCGGCGTAAAAGCGCTGGATAATGTCTCATTCACTATCCGCAAAGGCGAGATTATGGCGCTGCTGGGTGAGAATGGCGCCGGCAAATCAACGCTGATTAAAGTGCTGACCGGCGTCTATTCACGCGATGCCGGTAGCATCACCCTTAACGGAGAAGCTATCACGCCCCACAGTACGGCGGATGCGCAGCGCGCCGGGATCGGCACGGTCTATCAGGAGGTTAACCTGTTGCCAAATATGTCGGTGGCGGACAACCTCTATATCGGCCGCGAGCCACAGCGCTTTGGCATGGTCGATCGCCGGAAAATGAACCGTGATGCCGATACGCTGATGCGCAATTACGGCTTCGCGCTGGATGTGACGCGCCCGCTTGGACATTACTCTGTCGCCATGCAGCAGATTATCGCTATCTGCCGCGCGGTCGATCTGTCGGCACAGATACTGATTCTGGATGAGCCTACGGCCAGTCTGGACGCCAGTGAAGTGGAAATGCTGTTTACGCTTATGGCGCAGCTGCGTGCCAGAGGCATGAGTCTGATCTTTGTGACCCACTTTCTTGACCAGGTGTACCGTATTACCGATCGCATTACCGTGTTGCGCAACGGCCAGTTTATCGCCACGCGTGATACCGCTTCGCTACCGCAGATAGAGCTGATTAAGCTGATGCTGGGGCGCGAGCTGCTGGAGACCGCGCTGCAGCGACAGGGCAGCACCCTGCGCAGCGATCAGCCGGTAGTGGCGTTTGAGGATTATGGCAAAAAAGGCACTATTGAACCTTTCAGCCTGCAGGTCAGGCCGGGTGAGGTGGTTGGTCTGGCGGGCCTGCTGGGTTCAGGCCGTACTGAAACCGCAGAGGTGCTGTTTGGTATCCGGCGTGCCGATCGCGGCACCGCGCGTATTAAAGGCAAGCTGCAGACTATTCGTACGCCGGCGCAGGCCTCCCGTCTGGGTATGGGATTCTGTCCTGAAGATCGCAAAACGGATGGCATTATTGGTGCGGCTTCCGTGCGTGAGAATATTATTCTGGCGCTGCAGGCGCAGCGCGGCTGGCTGCGTCCGATTAAGCGCCGCGAGCAGCAGGCGATTGCCGAACGTTTTATTAAAAGCCTCGGCATCCGTACGCCGCATGCCGACCAGCCGATTGAGTTGCTGTCAGGCGGCAATCAGCAGAAGGTGCTGCTGTCGCGCTGGCTGGTGACCAAACCGCAGTTTCTGATCCTGGATGAGCCAACGCGCGGCATCGATGTCGGTGCGCACGCTGAGATTATTCGTTTGATCGAGTCGCTCTGCGCGGATGGTCTGGCGCTGCTGGTCATCTCTTCTGAACTGGAAGAGCTGGTTGGCTACGCCGATCGCGTCCTGATTATGCGCGATCTGAAGCAGGTGGCTGAAATTCCACTCGAGCAGCTCTCCGTGGCGTCCATTGTGAACGCTATCGCCGAGGGAGGTGCACAACATGCCTGAATCGTCTATGACACAGTCAAAACCTGAAAGACGTAAGCTGAAGTTGCCACCGGGTATGCCACAGCTTGCGGCACTGATTCTGGTGCTGCTGATTGACAGCCTGGTCGCGAATAACTTTTTTGCCATTCATATTCAGGATGGTCGTCTGTTTGGTAGCCCGATCGATATTCTGAACCGCGCCGCGCCGGTGGCGCTACTCGCCGTGGGCATGACGCTGGTCATCGCTACCGGCGGGATCGATCTCTCTGTGGGCGCAGTAATGGCTATTGCAGGCGCAACCGCAGCCACGCTGACCGTTGCGGGACATAGCCTGGGCGTGATTGTACTGGCAACGCTCGGAACCGGCCTGCTATGTGGCCTGTGGAATGGGGTGCTGGTGGCGCTGCTGAAAATTCAGCCGTTTGTGGCCACGCTTATTCTTATGGTAGCGGGGCGGGGCGTAGCGCAGCTGATTACGCAGGGGCAGATCGTGACGTTTAACAGCGAAAGCCTGGCGTGGTTTGGCAGCGGTTCGCTGCTCTGGTTGCCGGTGCCGGTCTGGATCACGCTGCTGGTGGCGCTGGCTGTCTGGCTGCTGACGCGCAAAACAGCGCTGGGCCTGTTTATCGAAGCGGTAGGTATCAACCTGCGCGCGGCGCGCAACGCAGGCGTCAACGGCTGGCTGGTGGTGATGTCGACCTATGTGATTAGCGGTTTATGTGCAGCGGTGGCCGGGCTGATTGTCGCGGCTGATATCCGGGGTGCTGACGCCAATAACGCCGGCCTGTGGCTGGAGCTGGATGCCATTCTGGCCGTGGTGATTGGCGGAGCCTCGCTGATGGGCGGTCGCTTTAATCTGGTGCTGTCGCTGATTGGCGCACTGATTATACAGTCGATGAATACCGGGATACTGCTGTCAGGGTTCCCGCCGGAACTGAACCAGGTGGTGAAAGCGGTGGTTGTGATGTGCGTGCTGCTGCTGCAGTCGCCGCGGTTTATCGCCATGCTGAAGGGGAGGCGTTCAAAATGATAAAGCGTCATTTGCCATTGATGATTACGCTGCTGGTGTTTGTGGCGGGATATCTGTTCTGTCTGAGCCAGTTTCCGGGCTTCGCATCAACACGGGTTATCTGCAATATTCTGACGGATAACGCGTTTCTTGGCATTATCGCCGTGGGCATGACCTTTGTGATTTTGTCCGGCGGGATCGACCTCTCCGTTGGCGCGGTAATCGCCTTTACCGGCGTGTTTCTGGCGCGCATTATCGGTGATTTCCATCTTGATCCGCTGCTGGCGTTTGCCCTGGTTCTTGCGCTGGGGGCGCTGTTTGGCGCCATGATGGGCTGGCTGATTGATGCGCTGAAGATCCCGGCGTTTATTATTACGCTGGCAGGGATGTTTTTTCTGCGCGGCTGCAGTTACCTGGTGTCAGAGAACTCCATTCCGATTGATCATCCCCTTTACGCAACGCTGTCAGGCCTGGCGTGGAAAATCCCCGGCGGCGGGCGGCTGAGCCTGCTGGCGGTAATTATGCTGGTGGTGGTCGCAGGCGGTATTATTCTGGCGCACCGTACCCGATTTGGAAATCAGGTATACGCCATTGGCGGCAATCTTACCTCGGCGCAGCTGATGGGCGTTTCGACCCGCGCGACGACCATTAAGGTGTATATGCTCTCTACAACGCTGGCAACCCTGGCCGGTATTGTGTTCTCTATCTATACCTCCGCCGGTTACGCGCTGGCCGGGCTGGGCACAGAGCTGGATGCGATTGCTTCGGTAGTGATTGGCGGTACGCTGCTGTCCGGCGGCGTTGGCACCGTGCTCGGCACGCTGTTTGGTGTACTGATTCAGGGACTGATCCAGACGTGGATTAATTTCGACGGCACGCTGAGTTCGTGGTGGACCAAGATTGCTATCGGCATCCTGCTGTTTGCGTTTATCGCGCTGCAGCGCATGTTAACCGTGATGTGGGATCGTCAGCAAAACGCCCCGGTAAAACGCCTCACCCCGTAGGGGGCGTATTCAGCACCATTCTGCCCCGCCGGGCGCGCATTCAGTACCATTCGGTCCCCTAGGGGGCGCATTAATGCGCCCCTGGCCGAGATCGGCTCCCTGGCCATATGTTATGCACAAGGTCGGCATTAATGCCGCCCCTACAACACACCATCACCATTCTCCCCGTAGGGGGCGCATTCATGCGCCCCTGGCCGACTACCACGGCCGGTAAAGCCCGGGGCGATCGCAAAGGAACCCGGCGTCCTGCCGATCGGCCGCGCCATCCCTGGCGCGGACGCTTTGCTCTCCGCCCCGGACTTCACCGGCCTGCCAGCACCCTCGCTCGTTGCCAGAGCCCAATCTTCACACATCAGGTATCCGCTGCCACCAGGGCGGCATTAATGCCGCCCCTACAACAGACCATCACCATTCTCTCCCGTAGGGGGGCGCATTAATGCCGCCCCTACAACATACCATCACCATTCTCCCCGTAGGGGGCGCATTAATGCGCCCTTGGCCGAGATCGGCTCCCTGGCAGGTTTTAACCCGCGGATTTCAGGCATTAAAAAGCCGCGACGGTGCGCGGCTCAAGGTTGGGGCAGTAATCAAAATCAGCGGGCTAAACGGTAATAAACTTCGTTCCAGCGCAGCGCGTCCTTAAACGCAGGCAGGCGGGTTTCTTCATCGATCACCATCACTTCAATGCCGTTCAGCTCGCCGTAGAGATACATATCCTCCAGATCCAGCGCCTGGCTGAATACCGTATGGTGCGCGCCGCCGCCGAGGATCCACGCTTCTGACGCAGTTGCCAGCGAGGGCTGGGCACGCCACAGCGCACGGGCAACCGGCAGCTTCGGCAGCGGTTCAGGCTGTTCAATCGCATCCACTACGTTAACCAGCAGGCGGAAACGATCGCCCAGATCAATTACGCTGGCATTGATCGCGCGTCCGGCAGGCGTGGAGAAAATCAGACGCGCCGGATCGGCCTTACCGCCAATTCCCAGGAACTGAACGTCAATCAGCGGCTTCTCCTCTTTGGCAATAGAAGGGCAGACTTCCAGCATATGCGAACCCAGCACCAGATAGTTGCCTGGAGAGAAATGATACGTGTAATCCTCCATAAAAGAGGTGCCGCCTGCACGCGTGCCCGCCTGCACTTTGAGAATGTGCAGCAGCGCTGCGGTCTTCCAGTCGCCTTCGCCGGCAAAGCCGTAGCCCTGGCCCATCAGACGCTGCACCGCCAGCCCCGGCAGCTGCGTCATACCGTGCAGCGTCTGGAAGTTGGTCGTGAACGCTTTACAGCCTTCATCCTCCAGGAAGCGCTTCAGGCCCAGCTCAATGCGCGCTGCGTCCAGCACGTTCTGCCGCTTGTCGCCGTTAACGGCTGCCGCCTCGCTGAAGAGATACTGACTTTCATACTCATCGATCAGCGCGCTGACGTCACCGTCGCTGACGCCATTGATCACCTCAACCAGGTCGCCCACGCCCCAGCCGTTAACGGCGTAGCCAAACTGGATCTGTGCGGCAACTTTGTCGCCTTCGGTTACGGCAACTTCCCGCATGTTATCGCCAAAGCGGGCGACTTTAAGCTGCTGGCTGGCCTGTTTTGCCAGCGCGGCGTTGATCCAGCGGGCGATACGCTGCTGGCTGGTACGATCCTGCCAGTGGCCGGTGATGACGTTGTGCTGCAATCCCATGCGGGCGCCGATGAAACCGAACTCGCGGCCGCCGTGTGCGGTCTGGTTCAGGTTCATAAAATCCATATCCATGCTGTCCCACGGGATCTCTGCGTTGAACTGAGTATGGAACTGCAGCAGTGGCTTATTGAGAACGCTCAGTCCGCCGATCCACATTTTTGCCGGCGAAAATGTGTGCAGCCAGGTGATGATGCCGACGCACTGATTGTCGTGATTCGCTGCCCGGCAGAGCGCCAGCGCTTCATCCGGCGATTTGACCAGCGGCTGCAGCACCAGCGGCACCGGCAGCGTGCCAGCCTGATTAAGTCCTTCCATCACCTGACGGGCGTGCTCTTCCACCTGGCGCAATGTTTCCGCGCCGTAGAGGTGCTGTGTACCGATAACAAACCACACCTGCTGTGCGTTATGCTGTTCCATTAAACCACTCCTTTACTGTGCGGATAGGGTGCGCGGCGCGTACTGTGGTTCAGCTGCCTCACACCAGTTTTGATAACGTTGATAGAGCTGCTGATATGCCGCTACGCGCTGTGCGTCGGGCTGCAGCGTGACAGCAACCGGGCTGGCCATCACCTGCTGCGCGGCAGGTACGTCGGGATAGACTTCCGCCGCCACGGCCGCAAAAATTGCCGCGCCCAGCGCGCAGCACTCGTCTGAGGCGACAATATCCAGCGGACGGTTCATCACATCACAACACGCCTGCATAATGGCAGGGGACTTGCGGGCAATCCCCCCCAGCGTCAGGATGCTCTTTACCGGAATCGCCTGCTGCTCAAAACACTCCATAATCGCCCGCGCACCAAACGCCGTGGCGGCGATCAGACCGCCAAACAAAGCCGGCGCATCGGTGCCCAGGTTGAGATCGGTGATCACACCTTTCAGCCGCTGGTTTGCATCCGGGGTGCGGCGTCCGTTAAACCAGTCCAGCACCACCGGCAGATGATCGAGCTGCGGATTAGCGGCCCACGCTTCGGTGAGTTCGCGGATCAGTTCCTGTTGCAGCGCAGCCAGCTGCGGCTGCAGCTCAGGGTGGCGCTGCGCAGCCTGCTGCAGTGGCCAGCCGAGCAGGCGGCTGAACCAGGCGTAGATATCGCCAAAAGCAGACTGGCCCGCTTCGCAGCCAATGGCGCCGGGGACGACGCTGCCGTCGACCTGGCCGCAGATGCCCCGGATAGCGCGATCGCCGACGGTTTCGCTGTCTGCAATCAGAATGTCGCAGGTTGATGTGCCGATGACTTTAACCAGCGTGTAGGGCTGAGCACCGGCACCAACCGCACCCATGTGGCAGTCAAAGGCGCCGCCAGAGATGACCACCTGTTCAGATAACCCAAGGCGGGCAGCCCATTCAGCGCTCAGCGTGCCAACCGGCAGGTCAGCGGTCCAGGTATCGGTAAACAGCGGCGAGTCGAGCTGTTCTGTCAGCATCGGATCAAGCGCGTTGAGGAAGGCCACGTCCGGCAGGCCCTGCCACTCCGGATGCCAGAGCGATTTATGCCCGGCAGCGCAGCGCCCGCGGCGCAGCTTATCGGGGGCGGTCGTGCCGCTTAGCAGCGCCGGCACCCAGTCGCAGAGTTCAACCCAGGAGACCGCAGCCTCCCGCACGGCCGCATCCTCCCGCGAGACGTGTAAGATTTTGGCCCAGAACCATTCCGATGAGTAAATGCCGCCGATATAGCGGGTGTAATCGGTAAAGCGCCCGCTGTGGCAGAGACGGGTGATCTCTTCAGCTTCCTCGATCGCGGTGTGATCTTTCCACAGCACAAACATGGCGTTGGGATTCGCCGCAAATTCCGGACGCAGCGCCAGTACATTGCCGTTGCGATCGACTGGGGCCGGTGTTGATCCGGTTGTATCCACGCCGATCCCGGCAACCGCGGCGCGCTGCGCGGGCGTTAACGCCTGAATCACGCTGACCAGCGCCTGTTCCAGCGCATCGATATAGTCCTGCGGATGATGACGAAACCGGTTGGCGTGCGCGTCGCAAAACTCGCCCTGCGCCCAGCGCGGATAGTTGACCACCGCTTTTTCCAGCTCTTTGCCGCTGTGGCAGTCAACCGCCAGCGCACGCACCGAGTCACTGCCAAAATCCAGCCCAATTGTTATGGCGCCAGCACCCATCGGGATTCTCCTGTGTGAGTTATCTGGGTTCTATCCTGCGAGGCAATGCCATAAGCCGTTAGTCATCAGCGGCTGAGAATATGTACTTTTCTGTCATCGGAGAGGTTGTGTGATCGGCCGCAAAAGTCAGGCACCGATTAATTTTGCTGAATATATGGATATTTTTGCCTTCGTTTTGCTATGTGATACCGCTCTACATTTTGCGCCGCGTTTCTCGCTACAACTAGCCCAGCGTTTGCACAGCCTTTCAGCAACCCTTGAGCTAACGCGCTGATTTTGCGCTGTACCCGAAAGCAGAATTCAGATGGTAGCGTTTACACAAAAACGTTAATAACAGCGATAAAACACCATTGTGCCGGAGAGCATCATGCATAAATTCACTAAAGCGCTGGCGGCCGTCAGCCTCGCCGCGGTTATGTCACATTCCGCTATCGCCGAGACGATGAAGCTCGGTTTTCTTGTTAAACAGCCAGAGGAGCCGTGGTTCCAGACCGAATGGAAATTTGCCGACAAAGCGGGCAAGGATCTGGGTTTTGAGGTGATTAAAATTGCTGTACCGGATGGTGAAAAAACGCTTAACGCCATCGACAGCCTGGCGGCCAGCGGCGCAAAAGGGTTTGTCATCTGCACCCCCGATCCCAAACTCGGGTCGGCCATTATGGCAAAAGCGCGCAGCTACGATCTTAAAGTGATTGCGGTAGATGACCAGTTTGTCACAGCGAAAGGCAAGCCAATGGAGACCGTTCCGCTGGTGATGATGGCGGCAACGAAGATCGGCGAACGTCAGGGTCAGGAACTCTATAAAGAGATGCAGAAGCGCGGCTGGGACGTTAAAGAGACCGCGGTGATGGCGATCACCGCTAACGAGCTGGATACGGCGCGTCGCCGTACCGGTGGCTCTATGGCGGCCCTGAAAGCAGCAGGCTTCCCTGAGAAGCAGATTTATCAGGTTCCTACCAAATCCAACGATATTCCCGGCGCGTTTGATGCCGGTAACTCCCTGCTGGTGCAGCACCCGGAAGTCAAACACTGGCTGATTGTCGGTATGAACGATAACACCGTACTGGGTGGCGTGCGCGCCACTGAAGGCCAGGGTTTTAAAGCGCCAGATGTGATTGGTATCGGCATCAACGGCGTGGATGCGATCAGCGAACTCTCTAAAGGCTCTGCGACCGGTTTCTATGGTTCGCTGCTGCCCAGCCCGGACGTTCACGGTTATAAGAGCAGCCAGATGCTCTACAACTGGGTCACTAAAGGCGAAGAGCCCGCCAGATTTACTGAGGTGACGGATGTGGTGCTGATCACCCGCGATAACTTCAAAACCGAACTGGCGAAGAAAGGATTGATGTAACGCACAGGGTGCGCATTTATGCGCACCTGAAATCCGACAGGCACTATCAGGAGTTTCCATGGAGACCGATCAGGCATTTCTCTCTTTTCATGGCATCAGCAAAACCTTTCCTGGCGTAAAAGCCCTGCAGGATATCGGTTTTGAGTGCCGCGCCGGTGAGGTGCACGCGCTGATGGGCGAAAACGGCGCGGGAAAATCGACGCTGCTGAAAATTCTCAGCGGCAGCTACCAGCCTACAAGTGGTGAAATCCGTATCAAAGGCGAGGCGAAGCGCTTCAGTAATACGGTTGAGGCGCTGGATGCCGGCGTCGCTATCATCTACCAGGAGCTGCACCTGGTGCCGGAAATGAGCGTGGCGGAGAATATCTATCTCGGCCAGCTGCCGCATAAACGCGGCCTGGTAAACCGCAAGCTGCTGCGCTACGAAGCGGGATTGCAGCTGAAAAATCTCGGGATGGATATCGATCCCGACATGCCGCTGAAATATCTGTCGCTGGGGCAGTGGCAGATGGTGGAGATCGCCAAGGCGCTGGCGCGCAATGCCCGCATTATCGCCTTTGATGAGCCGACCAGCTCACTCTCAGCCCGTGAAATTGAGCATCTGTTTCGCGTTATCCGTCAGCTGCGCGCTGAAGGACGGGTGGTGCTGTATGTGTCGCACCGCATGGAGGAGATTTTTGCCCTGAGCGATGCGATTACCGTGTTTAAAGATGGCCGCTATGTGCGCACCTTTACGGATATGCCCAACACCCATCATGACGATCTGGTCGAGGCGATGGTCGGGCGCAACCTGGGTGACATCTATGGCTATGCGCCCCGCGAGCTGGGCGCGGTGCGTCTTCAGCTCGACCAGGTCGAGGCGAAAGGGGTGCGCATGCCCATCTCGTTCAGCGTGCGCGCAGGAGAAATTGTAGGACTGTTTGGTCTGGTGGGCGCCGGACGCAGCGAGCTGATGAAAGGACTGTTTGGCGCCACGCAGCTGCGCAGCGGCACGGTTTCGCTTGATGGCAGGCCGCTCGCGATCCGTCAGCCGATCGACGCTATCCGGGCGGGCATTATGCTCTGTCCCGAAGATCGCAAAGCGGAAGGCATTATTCCGGTGCACTCCGTGCGGGAGAACATCAATATCAGCGCGCGGCGGCATAACCTTACGGCGGGCTGCCTGATCAGGCCCGGCTGGGAGACGAAAAACGCAGAAAGCCATATCCGTTCACTCAATATCAAAACGCCTGGCCCGCACCAGCTGATCATGAATCTCTCCGGTGGCAACCAGCAAAAGGCGATTCTGGGCCGCTGGCTCTCAGAAGAGATGAACGTGATCATGCTGGATGAGCCGACGCGCGGTATTGACGTTGGCGCAAAACATGAGATCTACAACCTGATTTATCAACTGGCAGGCAAAGGGATTGCGGTGCTGTTTGCATCGAGCGATCTGCCCGAAGTCATGGGCCTCGCCGACCGCATTATTGTCATGCGCGAAGGTGAAATTGCCGGAGAACTGACGCACGACACGGCAACCGAACAGCTGACGCTCAGTCTGGCGATGCCGAAAACCCCTCAAACGGCCGCCGTGGCCTGATGTACAGGAGAGCAACAATGGCTTCATCTACCACTTCCAACACGCCACCGGTGCAGCGCAGCGGCCTGCAGCTGGGGCGTATCTGGGATAATTTCGGCATGCTGGTGGTTTTTGCACTGCTGTTTATTGTCTGCGCCATTTTTGTGCCGAACTTCGGCACCTTTATCAATATGAAAGGGCTGGGCCTGGCGATGTCGATGTCCGGCATGGTGGCCTGCGGTATGCTGTTCTGCCTGGCGTCGGGAGACTTTGATCTCTCCATCGCCTCGGTTATCGCCTGCGCCGGCGTAGTGACGGCGGTGGTGATCAACATGACCGAAAGCCTGTGGATTGGCGTGGCTGCCGGGCTGCTGCTTGGTATGGCAACCGGTTTTGTTAACGGATTCGTTATCGCCCGGCTGAAAATCAATGCCCTGATCACCACGCTGGCAACGATGCAGATTGTGCGCGGCCTGGCCTATATCTTCTCTGACGGTAAAGCGGTAGGGATTGAAGATGAGCGCTTTTTTGCGCTGGGTTATGCCAACTGGCTGGGCGTGCCGGCGCCTATCTGGCTCACGATTGCTACCATGATCGCGTTTGGCTTCCTGCTGAATAAAACCACCTTTGGCCGCAACACGCTGGCGATTGGCGGCAATGAAGAAGCCGCCCGGCTGGCCGGCGTGCCGGTGGTGCGGACCCGCATCATTATCTTTATCCTTTCCGGGCTGGTTTCAGCGGCGGCGGGCATTATTCTGGCCTCGCGTATGACCAGCGGTCAGCCCATGACCTCGCTGGGCTATGAGCTGATTGTGATCTCTGCCTGCGTGCTGGGCGGCGTCTCGCTGAAAGGCGGCATCGGTAAGATTTCTTATGTGGTAGCGGGGGTGCTGATCCTGGGCACCGTAGAGAATGCGATGAATTTACTGAATATCTCGCCATTCTCACAGTATGTTGTGCGTGGTCTGATACTGTTAGCCGCAGTGATTTTCGATCGCTACAAACAGAAAAACAGAGCCGTTTGATTCCGTCGGCGCAACGGGTGTTGCGCCGCGCGTCATGCAGAGAGTGAGGGCACTATGTACCATCGCGAACCCCCCAGTGAACAACAGAACCCCCTGCTGCCGGGCTACCCGTTTAACGCCTGGCTGGTCGCGGGACTTACGCCGATTAACGCGCAGGAGCCGCTCGATTTTTTTATCGACCGTCCGCTGGGGATGAAGGGCTATATTCTTAACCTCACCATTCGCGGTAAAGGCCGGGTCTTTGATGGCGAATCCGCCTTTGACTGTGAGCCGGGCGATCTGCTGCTGTTTCAGCCGAAAACGCCCCATTATTATGGACGGGCGCCCGATAGCCCGTGCTGGCACCATCGCTGGGTCTATTTCCGGCCGCGCGCCTACTGGATTGATTGGCTGGAGTGGCAGGAGCAGAAGCAGGGCGTGGGCCGGCTGCGTCTGACCGAAGCGTTATGCGGCGAGTTCGATCGCCTGTTTGCCAGTATTGAGCAGACCCATAATTCCGGTCGCCGCTTTGCTGAAGAGCTGGCAATGAACCTGCTGGAGCGTCTGCTGCTGCGTGCGGTGGAAGAGGATCCGCGCAGCCATCAGCAAATCCGCGATCCGCGCGTGATTGAAGCCTGCCAGTACGTAACCAACCACCTTGCCAGCGAAGTCAAAATTGAAGAGGTGGCTCGGCATGTCTGTTTATCTCCTTCACGGCTGGCGCATCTGTTTCGCGAACAGATGGGCATCAATCTGCTGCGCTGGCGAGAAGATCAGCGGGTGATACGCGCCAAGCTGCTGCTTCAGACCACACAGGAGCCTATCGCCTCCGTGGGGCGGGAGGTGGGCTATGACGATCAGCTCTACTTTTCGCGCGTATTCCGTAAACGCACAGGCGTCAGCCCGAGTGATTTCCGCCGCCGCAGTCAGGATGCGCACGACGCGCTCGAAGCGCAGCAGAACTGGCCGGAACCCGGCCGGGCGATCTCTTTCAGCTGATTCCGCCTTGTTCTCACCGGCTGATTCGTCTTAAATCAGTCGGGTATATGACAAAAGGAGTGAGAATGAGCGATAAACTACGTGTCGGCCTGATGGGTTATGGTTTCGCCAGTAAAACCTTTCATGCCCCCTTAATCGCCGGAACAGCTGAAATGGAACTGGCAGCGATCTCCAGCAGTGATGCCGGTAAAGTGCACGCTGACTGGCCCTCCGTACAGGTCGTTGCCGATCCGCAGGCGCTGCTGGACGATCCCACCCTGCAGCTGATTGTGATCCCCACCCCCAATGACACCCATTTTCCGCTGGCCAAAGCGGCCCTGAATGCCGGCAAGCATGTGGTTGTTGATAAACCATTTACCGTCACGCTCTCGCAGGCGCGTGAGCTTGATCAGCTGGCAAAATCGAGAGGGTTGCTGCTCTCGGTCTTCCATAACCGCCGCTGGGACAGCGATTTTCTGACGCTAAAAACGCTGCTCGGCGAGGGCACGCTGGGCGAGGTACGCTATCTTGAGTCGCATTTTGACCGCTTCCGCCCGGAAGTGCGCCAGCGCTGGCGCGAAATGAAAGGGCCGGGCAGCGGTATCTGGTTTGACCTCGGCCCGCACGTGCTGGATCAGGCGCTGCAGCTGTTTGGCATGCCGGTGGCGATCAATGTGGACATGGCAGAGCTGCGCCCGGGCGCGCAAACCACTGACTACTTTCACGCGGTGCTGACCTATCCGACGCGTCGCGTGGTGCTGCATGCCAGCATGCTGGTGGCAGCAGAGTCACCGCGCTTTGTGGTACATGGCACGCGTGGCAGCTACGTAAAGTATGGCCTCGATCCGCAGGAGGATCGTCTGAAATCGGGCGCCAGACCGCCGCAGCAGGAGTGGGGCTACGACATGCGCAACGGCACGCTGACGCTGGCAGAAAGCGATATGCTGGTAGAACAGGAGCTGCTGACGCAGCCGGGTAACTATCCGGCCTACTATGCGGCAATCCGCGATGCGATAGCCGGCACGGGGCAGAACCCGGTGCGGGCTGAAGAGGCGATACAGGTCATGGAGCTGATTGAGCTGGGTCTGCAGTCTGCAGAGAAGCGTCAGACAATGTCACCACGCTGATGTTTCGCGCCGCCCTGCGGCGGCGCGTGTTTCAGCTTTAGCCCGCTACGCGCTGGCGCAGCGCCGTTTTCTCCGCTTCGCTCAGAAACGCAATCGCTACGCCATTCTCCTGCGCCTGGCGGATCTCTGCCGGCGTGAGACCTGCCGCAGGGGCCGCAACCTCATATTCATGCGCCAGCTCCACGCCCTGAACCGCCGGATCGTCAGTATTCAGCGTGGCCAGAATGCCGTGCTGCAGAAACGCTTTCAGCGGGTGTTTCTCCAGCGAGGAGACGGTGCTGGTCTGAATATTTGAGGTCAGGCAGGATTCGATGCCGATACGCTGCTCAGCCAGGAAATCCATCAGCGCGCGATCCTCTATCGCTTTAACGCCGTGACCGATACGCTCCGCGCCCAGTTCACGAATCGCCTGCCAGATACTCTCCGGACCCGCCGCTTCGCCGGCGTGTACGGTGATACGGAAGCCGGCGTCACGCGCCCGGTTGAAGTGGCTCAGAAACTCACTGCCGGGGAAGCCCAGCTCATCGCCGGCCAGATCCACGGCGGTGATGCCGTCGCGATGGGCCAGCAATCCTTCCAGCTCGCGCAGGCACGCCTCTTCGCCAAAGGTGCGGCTCATAATGCCAATCAGATTAACATCCACACCGTACTGCTTCACGCCTGCGCGTACGCCGTCAATCACCGCTTCTGTCACGCCCGCCACCGGCAGGTTATGGGTCATCGCCATATAGCCCGGCGAGAAGCGCAGTTCTGCATAGTGAATACCGGCACGCGCCGCATCTTCGACATTTTCCAGCGCAATGCGGCGGCAGGCGTCAAGATCGCCCAGCACTTTGACG
This sequence comes from Pantoea sp. M_9, assembly GCF_008631385.1. Lineage (NCBI taxonomy): Bacteria > Pseudomonadati > Pseudomonadota > Gammaproteobacteria > Enterobacterales > Erwiniaceae > Pantoea > Pantoea sp. M_9. Next base: position 19,675 of record NZ_VWUF01000001.1, read on the forward strand.
CCCCAGTCGAGCTTTTGCAGAAAACTCACCAGATCGGGCTCGTTTGCGGTGACCTGCACGTGAGGGCGCAGCGCGTCAAGAGAGCTGGCGGGCAGAGAGAGATTAAACTGGCGGCCGAGATCGAGAATAGTTTGGGCGCGGATATTGCCATCAAGGTGGCGGTGAATATCGGTAAGAGGAAGCTGCTGGTCGATCATGGCGCACTCGCTTGTCAGGAATAAAGTGCAGAGCATTATAAAAATATCTTGCGCAACTGCGCCAGCGATTTGCGCAAAGCAGGATGCAGATGGTGAATATTAAAGCGGTAAAGCGCCGCTTCTTCCCGCAGGATGAAGCGGCGCGCAGTGCCGGTTACTGCGGCATACCTTCACTGGTTGGCATACCCAGCATATAGCGGGAGAGGAACTGCTCCAGTGACATCTTGTCGCCGTTCATCGTTACCTGCCCGTTTGCATACTGCAGGCTGGTCACAATGTTATTATCCTGCTGCTGCGTCAGACGGAACATCTGACCCATCGCCGCCACGCCTTTAACCTGCTGATCCGCCAGCTTCTGCGCATCGTCGCCCTGATATCCCTCGGCCAGGCCGACATGACGCATCGCTTCTGTCGCCATTGGCATATTGATATTCAGTTTGCCATCCAGCGTTTTCAGCATACGATCTACCGCAGCACCCAGGCTCTGCGCCTCGCCGCTGACGGCAGCGGGATCGTTGAAGCCGATGTTCAGGTTGAACGTGCTCTCACCCTTATCATTTTTCCAGCTCAGCGGCGCAATGCTGACCGCCGGCGCGCCTTTCAGCAGCAGCGGCAGGTTGTTACGCAGAATGGTCTGCACGCTGGCCTGATAGCGAATCGGATCGTCGGCAACACCCGGCTGGCGCAGCAGATCCTGCATCTGCGCGTTGTAGGTGTCGGAGAAGGTTTTCACCGCCTGCGCATCAAACTGCGAAAATTTCATCGCCAGGCGCGCTTCACCAAACGGCTGCTGCTGCAGGTTGATATCACCCACTTTATAATCGATAGTGCCGCCAATTTTGCCCTCTTTATTGTCAAAAGAGGATTTACCGTCGATTTTCTGCAGCGTCATTCCCTGCTGGCCGTTGATGCTGGCTTCCAGTTTATCCAGCGTGATGGTCTGATCGCCCACGCGCACGCCTTCCGGGCTCAGGTGAGTATCACCGCCCAGCGCCAGACCGTTAAGCGTAAACAGCACCGGCTGCTCCAGCTGGTTTTTACTGGTAACGGCAATGCTGGAGAACTCACCTTTCAGGCTGACTTTATCGCCTTTGCTGTCGGCGCTGACGTCGAGCTTACCGCCGTTGGTGGCCAGCCGGTCACCGGTCTGCGCATTGCTGTAATCCACCGGCAACAGCGTCAGTGCCGTATCGGTAGCCCCGCTGTAGCCAATGCGCGTATCGGCGGCGACCAGTGATTTGCCGTCGGTCAGCGCGAACAGCTTTTTCACCGCATCGGTATTAGCAAGCTCGGAATGCACCGAGGCCATCGCGGGCAGAATGTTGCCGCGCTTCAGTTGCGCAAAGGGGAAAGGACCGTGATCGATGGTCTCATTCAGCACAATGGTCTGGCCCGGCTTAAGCAGCGGATTATCCACCGTTTGTGAACTCGCCTGAATAACCAGTTTCGTGCTGCTGCTGAACAGACCGCGCTGATAGTCCTGATAGCTCAGCGTCAGGCGGCTGTTGGGGGACCAGGCGTTAATCTGGCTGTTGGCCTGTTGCAGCATCTCATCCTTGTGGCTCTCAATCTGCTTGCCGGTAAACCACGCTGCGCCGGTCCAAACCACACCGAGCGCGACAATCACACCTGCTGCAACCTGAGTCTTTTTCATCGCTGAGTCATCCTTATCCTTGCGTCCGCGTCCCGTCGGGGTGACGCGCCGGGTGAAGAAAAACGCCCGCAGGCGTTTAAAGTAATAGTCTGAAAGGATAGCAGTTAACGCGCGCAGCGTCAGCCGTCTGCAGTGAGCATGCTAAAGACGCGCGCCAGGCGTCCGCTGCCTGAGGCCGCAATCGGGGGCTCGCTGGCAGCGACAAAACAGGACTCGCCGGGCTGCAGGACAAGCTGGCTATCCGCGCTGGCGAGCCGCGCTTCCCCCTCAATACAGAACAGCAGGGCGGCGCTGGCCGGTGCCAGCGGTTGCGCCACGGCGGAAAGCTGGTGGATGGCAAAGGAAAAATCATTGACCGGCACCGGAAAACAGAATGCCTGCGCGTCGCGCTCAGGCTGCAGCCGCAGCGTATCGGCGGCGCGGGGGGTAAAGTTCAGGTTAGCCAGCAGCTCCGGCATATCGATAAATTTTGGCGTCAGGCCGGCGCGCAGCACATTATCTGAGTTAGCCATGACCTCAAGTGCAGTGCCCTGCAGGTAAGCGTGCGGCGTGCCGGCAGAGAGAAACATCGCGTCGCCGGGCTGCAGCAGCAGCAGGTTAAGCAGCAGTGGTGCAAACAGACCGTTATCGTCCGGGTAATCAGCCGCCAGCTGCCGCACAGTCAGCCACGGCTCCTCATCGCGCGCCGCAGCCGCTGAACAGAGGATCGCCAGCGCGCGCCTTTTTTCATCCCCCTGCAGCGAGAACAGCGTGGCAAACAGGCGGGCAAGGGCGTCCGGGCCGTCCTGCTCAATAAAGTGCCCGATATGCGGATGGGCGCCCGCTACCGCGCTCAGCAGCGATACCATTTCGGGTCGCTCGCGGAAGCCGTTCAGCGCCTGAAAAGGGGTCAGCGCATAGAGCAGTTCCGGTTTATGGCTGGCATCTTTATAGCTGCGCTGCGGCGCATCCACCGGGATGCCGGCTGCGTTTTCACGGGCAAAACCGGCGGCAGCTGCGCGCTTATCGGGATGTGCCTGCACCGAGAGCGCTTTCGCCGCGCAGAGCACTTTGAACAGAAACGGCAGTTCACCGAACCGGTTGGCAACGGCGCTTCCCAGCATGGCGACCGGATCGCGCGCGATGAGATCGCGCAGCGAAGCGTGCCGGCCGTCAACAATCAGCGTGGACGGGCTTTTCGGATGCGCGCCCATCCACAGCTCTGCCAGCGGCCGGCCCTGCGGATCGGCAATACCATAAAGCTCCGTTAACGCCGTTGTGCTGCCCCAGTCGTAGTACTGCAGTGAGTTGTTCAATTTATGCATGTTGCACCCTCAGCTGAACAGTTATTGCCCAGTAAAGCAGAAAATTTCAGCAATTAGCGCGACCTGTGTGCAGGAAACGCGATGTGCCCGCATACTGTTTTATTGATTCGGATAACAATCCGGCCTGAAGCGGGGCGGTAAGAGACCGCGCCCGGGGATTGCTTTCATTACTGAGAAAGGAGAAGAGGGCTATGGCAGCCAGTCGCACTGAAAAAGATTCAATGGGTCCTGTTGATGTGCCGGCAGATAAACTCTGGGGCGCACAGACGCAACGCTCGCTGGAGCATTTTCGCATCTCAACCGAGAAAATGCCGGTTGAGCTGGTCCGCGCCCTGGCGCAGACCAAGCGGGCAGCGGCAGAGGTTAACCGCGATCTGCAGCTGCTGCCGGACGATCGCGCGACAGCAATTATCCGCGCGGCGGATGAAGTACTGGCAAACCAGCACGCCGATCATTTTCCGCTGGCAATCTGGCAGACCGGCTCCGGCACGCAGACCAATATGAATATGAATGAAGTACTGGCTAACCGCGCGAGCGAGATCCTCGGCGGCGAGCGCGGTATGGCGCGGCTGGTGCACCCTAATGATGATGTCAACAAAAGCCAGAGCTCTAACGACGTTTTTCCTACCGCTATGCACGTGGCGGCCGTTACGGCACTGCGCGAGCAGCTCATTCCGCAGCTGAAGGTGCTGAAAAGCACGCTGGCCGGTAAAGCGGATGCATTCAGCGATATTGTGAAAATTGGCCGTACGCACCTGCAGGATGCCACGCCGCTGACGCTGGGGCAGGAGATCTCAGGCTGGGTGGCGATGCTGGAGCATAATCTGAAGCACGTTGAAAACAGCATTCCCCATCTGACTGAGCTGGCGCTGGGCGGCACCGCCGTAGGCACCGGCCTGAATACGCATCCTGAATATGCCGTCCGCGTGGCGCAGGCGCTGGCCGCGCTGACCGGTCAGCCATTTATCACCGCACCCAACAAATTTGAAGCGCTGGCGACCTGCGATGCGCTGGTACACGCGCACGGTGCGCTGAAAGGTCTGGCGGCGTCGCTGATGAAAATTGCCAACGACGTTCGCTGGCTCTCATCCGGCCCGCGCTGCGGCATCGGCGAAATCAGCATCCCGGAAAATGAGCCGGGCAGCTCCATTATGCCGGGCAAAGTCAATCCGACCCAGTGCGAGGCGATGACCATGCTCTGCTGTCAGGTGCTGGGTAACGACGTAGCGATCAATATGGGCGGTGCATCCGGCAACTTTGAGCTGAACGTATTCCGGCCTATGGTCATCCATAACTTCCTGCAGTCGGTACGGCTGCTGGCCGACGGCATGGACAGCTTTAATCACCACTGCGCAACCGGTATTGAGCCGGTGCGGGAGCGTATTGATCAGCTGCTCAATGAGTCGCTGATGCTGGTGACCGCGCTGAACACGCACATTGGCTATGACAAAGCGGCCGAAATTGCTAAAAAGGCCCATAAAGAAGGGCTGACGCTTAAGGCGGCCGCGCTGCAGCTCGGTTATCTCGATGAGGCGCAGTTTGATGCCTGGGTGCGCCCGGAAGAGATGGTTGGCAGCATGAAAGCGTAATCCTGCAGGTGGCGGCCGTTTCGTCAGGCGAGGCGGTCGCTCCAGAGGTGCAGGCGCGGGATGATCAGATGCAGCGGCTGTGCCAGCGGTTTATAGCGGTGGGCGATATTCTCTGCATCATAATCCAGCAGTTCGCCCAGTACCGGCACCTGCGTTTTGTCACGGCACAGTACCAGCAGCGGAGAGGGGCAGGCCAGCTGCGTCTGTTTCTTCTCGCTGGCGCGCCAGACGCGGGCAATTGGCTGCACTTTGACCGGCCGCTTGATTTTCAGCTTTGCGCCTGCGGGCAGCGATCGCACCAGCTCCAGCTCCAGCTGAACTTTTTCTGCCCACTGCTCGCGCGTCCAGGGCGCCTGAGCGCGATTCGCTTTCAGGCTGCGTTCCAGCTGCTCAATAACGGCTTCCCGCGTCAGATTTTTAATGATGTTTTTGTTTGCCCAGCCAAAGCGCAGCGTATCCGGCGCATTGAGCAGGGGCACGCTGCGGTAGGCGTTCAGCGTAATCAGCCCGCGCAGATGCTGATGCACAAATTCAAAGCGGGCTTCGCTCGGCAAGCCGGACTCCACGGTGATGAGCTGCTCCAGCCGCTGTTTGAGCGCGTTGATTTCGCTGACCTGCTGCGTGATCTGCTCAGCGGCCTGCTCGTCCGCCTCAATACAGATTGCACCCGGCAGCCGCACGGCCGCTTTGGTACTGATCTTTTCTGACTGATGCTGCATAAACAGCCGGCAGTAGTGGGTGAGGGCCATCTCGCGCGCGCTTTTGCCCAGGTGCTGCGTCACCGCTATTTTATCAATCTCATCATGTTCGTGACCTTTTTCAATGGCCGGCAGGCTGAACACGCGCGCCACCAGCAGCGGCTGCTGTTCAATGCTGGTGCGCAGCGCACCAAGGCGCTGTTCCAGCGTATTAACGCACTCATGTAAGTCAGCGACTAAATCGTAGCGAGCCATACTCTCCTCCTTTGTTACAACATCCTTAATGTACCTGTGCGTACACCGCTGACAAGCCTCTATTTTAGTTACAACAAACTTATAAAATTCAGTTTTTGCCGGGATCAGGCCACGGAGATCAACACTGGCCTGACAGGAAGAGAGTTCAGCCTGCAGAATATCCATGTTATAACAACGCTTTACCTGATACGGAAAGCGCCCGTGCACTATCATTCAAAACCCGCGATACCCGCTGTTATTACGCTGGGTGCGGTCCAGATCCTTTCATGGGGTGGGTCGTTCTACCTGATGGCAGTGATGGCCGCGCCGATTATTGCTGAAACCGGCTGGTCTCAGCAGTGGGTTTATGGAGCGCTGTCGCTCGGTATCCTGGTCTCGGGCTTGCTGGCGCCACTCAGTGGCCGACTGATCGCCCGTGGTTACGGGCCGCTGATACTGGCAGGCGGCGGTGTGGTAATGGCGTCAGGGCTGGTGGTTATGGGTCTGAGCTACCAGCCGGGCTGGTTTTTTGCCGCATGGCTGCTGATTGGCACAGGAATGGCCATGAGCCTTTACGATGCGCTGTTTGCAACGCTCGGCACGCTCTATGGCGGACAGGCGCGCAGCGCTATCACCGGCGTAACGCTGATTTCGGGCTTATGCACCACGCTGGTCTGGCCGGGAACAGCATGGCTGATTGCGCTCGCCGGCTGGCGTGATGCCTGTTTCATCATTGCTGCGCTGCTTACTCTGCTGGTCTTTCCCGCCTACCGCTATGCGCTGCCGGCGCCGGTCGCGCAAACCGGGAGCAGGGGAGGCCGGACTGGCGCAGCCTCTGATACTCTGCAGAGCGCTCTCTCGCCGCGACTTTTCTGGCTGCTGTGCGCCATTTTTACCCTCGCTTCGGTTATTATGACCGCCATCTCGGTTCAGCTTATTACGCTGCTTCAGTCCGGCGGCTATTCGCTGAGCGCAGCGCTGGCGCTGAGCGCCATTCTCGGTCCCTGTCAGATCGGATCGCGGCTTCTGGATGTGATGTTTAAGCGTAGCCATCCTATATGGACCGCTCTGTTCTCTGTGGGACTGGTGGCAGCAGGGCTGCTGCTGCTGGCGCTGTTTCCGGCAATGGCGCTGGTCGCTATGGTACTGTATGGCGCCGGAAACGGTTTGCGGGCCATCGTTCGCGGTACGCTGCCGCTGGCCGTTGTCAGACCGGAACAGTATGCCGTTATCACCGGTCGTATGGCGCGCCCGGCGCTGATCGGACAGGCGCTGACGCCGCTGGCGGGAGGCTGGCTGGCTGAGCATGCCGGCGCTGACGTGACCCTCTGGGTACTGTGCGGGCTGGCGGGTATAAACGTTGTGCTGGTGGCGCTGCTTAAGCAGCAGTTACCGGCGCAGGCGTCGTCCGTGCAAAACTAAGCAGCTTGTGCGCTAACCGGGCCGCAGATGGGGAATCCGTGCCCTGTGCGGTGGGGGTTGCTTCTAAAAAGCAACAGTGTTTGTTATATTTATTGCTCATTGTTCACTCATTGACGCGCTATAAAAACAAAAAGATAAGCCGCAACTCAGGATATTGAAATGTTAGATTATCGCTTCCCGACAGCTCTGCAGATGGTTTTAAGCGTCGCGATGGCGGAGCAACTGGGAAAACGCTCGACCAGCGCTATTCTGGCGTATGGTCTGGAGGCGAATCCCAGCTTTATTCGTAAACTGATGGTTCCGCTGACGCGCGACGGCATTATTGTTTCGACGCTGGGTCGTACCGGCTCCATTCACCTGGGCCGGCCCGCAGCGGAGATCACGCTACGCGATATCTATACGTCAGTCATTGAAGACAAAAAACTGTGGGCGTCGCGGCCGGATGTTGCGCCGCGCTGTCTGGTCAGCGCCAACCTCTGCTGGTATTTCAAATCGATTGCTCAGGAAGCGGAAGAGGCATCGCTGAAAGTGCTGGAGACGCGCACCGTGGCGGATGCGCTGAACGAACTGAAAAGCAACGATACCAGCAATTGCGAACCGCTGCCGGATGCTGAACCCGCCGGGCTCTGCCAGAAAACCCGTTGATACCGGCGCTGCATGCGCGTCCGACGGTCAGGAAGATATAAAAAAGCCCGGCTTCAGCCGGGCTTTTCCATTTGTACCGCTGTTAAAGTGACGTTGCGCTTTCCGCACGCGTGCGGCGCGTTACCAGCTTGCGCAGCGTAACGTAGAACACCGGCGTCAGGAACAGGCCAAACAGGGTCACGCCAAGCATCCCGGCAAACACGGTTATACCGGTCACACCGCGCACTTCTGCGCCAGCCCCTTCACCCAGAATCAGCGGAACCGTACCGGCGATAAAGGCAATTGAGGTCATCACAATCGGCCGCAGGCGCAGACGACACGCCTCCAGCGCGGCAGCGGTCACGCTTTTACCCTGCATCTCCAGCTCACGTGCAAACTCCACAATCAGAATGGCGTTTTTGCACGCCAGCCCCATCAGCACCACCAGCCCGACCTGGACAAACACGTTATTGTCACCGCCGGTCAGCCAGACGCCCGCCAGCGCGGAAAGCATGGTGACCGGGACAATCAGGATCACCGCCAGCGGCAGCGTCCAGCTCTCGTAGAGCGCTGCCAGTACCAGAAACGCCAGCAGGACCGCAACCGGGAAAACGATCAATGCGCTGTTGCCCTGGGTCGCCTGCTGATAGCTCAGGTCAGTCCATTCGATATTCATGCCGTTGGGCAGCCTCTGCGCTGACATCATCTCCAGCTGCGTCATCGCCTGCGCGGAAGAGAGCACGCGCGGATCGGCATCGCCAATCAGATCCGCAGCGGGATAGCCGTTATAGCGGATCACCGGATCGGGGCCGTAGGTGGTGGCGACATGCACCATGCTGCCGACCGGCACCATTTCGCCCCGGTCATTACGGGTACGCAGCAAAGTGATATCCTCAACGCTGTCACGGAAATCACCGTCCGCCTGCGCCATCACGCGCCAGGTACGGCCAAACTTATTAAAATCGTTCACGTACGCGGAGCCGAGATAGACCTGCAGCGTGGTAAAGAGATCGGGTAACGCCACGCCCTGTGCGCGGGCTTTATCGCGATCGACCTGCACATCCAGCTGCGGAACATTGGCCTGATAGGAGGAGATCGGAAACATCATGCCCGGCGTCTGCATCACGGCACCGGAGAGGGTGTTAATCGCCTCCTGCAGTGCGCCATAGCCGAGGCCACCGCGATCCTGCACATAAAGCGAATATCCCGATCCCTGGCCCAGGCCCAGAATTGGCGGTGGCATAATCGAGAAGCCAAAACCCTGCTGAATCTTAGCGATTTTTGCATTCAGCTCCGCGTTGATCTCTGCCGCGCTGCGCGTTCGTTCGCTGAACGGTTTCAGGCCAAAAAACACCGTGCCGGCGTTAGGCGTATTGGTAAACTGCAGCGCGTTCAGGCCGGGAAACGCAACCGCATAGGCGACGCCGTCAGTATGCATGCCAATCTCGCTCATCTCGCGGATCACCGCATCGGTGCGCGCCAGCGAAGCGCCTTCCGGCATTTTTACGCCGCCGATCAGATAGAGCTTATCCTGCGTGGGAATAAAACCGCCCGGCACGCTGTGAAACAGCAGGCCTGCGCCGGCAAGTAGCAGCAGATAAACCGCAAACACCGCGCCGCGCCGGCGCAGCGTGGTGCCCACCAGGGATTCATAGCCCGTTGCACTGCGCTGGAAAAAGCGGTTGAACGGGCGAAACAGCCAGCCAAGCAGGCGGTCAATCAGCCGGCCCGGCAGATCTTTAGGCGCGTCATGGGCTTTCAGCAGCTTAGCCGCCAGCGCCGGCGAGAGCGTCAGCGAGTTAATGGCGGAGATCACCGTTGAAATAGCGATGGTCACGGCAAACTGCTTATAGAACTGCCCGGTCACGCCGGAGAGAAACGCCATCGGCACAAACACCGCGCAGAGCACCAGCGCAATGGCGATAATCGGACCGGACACCTCGCGCATCGCCTGGTGCGCGGCCACCACCGGCGTCAGACCCTGTTCGATATTGCGCTCAACGTTCTCCACCACCACGATGGCGTCATCCACCACGATGCCGATAGCCAGCACCAGCCCGAAGAGGCTGAGCGTATTGAGTGAGAAACCCAGCAGCCAGAGCACGCTAAAGGTGCCAACCACGGAAACCGGTACCGCCAGCAGCGGAATAATCGACGCGCGCCAGGTCTGGAGAAACAGGATCACAACCAGGACAACCAGCGCAATGGCTTCAAACAGCGTCTGCACCACGGCGTGAATTGAGTCGCGGACAAACACCGTGGGATCGTAAGGTGCAGCCCATTGCACATCCTCCGGGAAGCGCGTGGCCAGCTCGTTCATTTTGGCCCGCACCGCGTCGGAGAGATCGATAGCGTTCGCGCCTGGCGCCTGGAAAATACCGATGCCGACCGCATCCTTGTTATTCAGCTGAGAGCGCAGGGCGTAGCTGCCGGAGCCCATTTCAATACGCGCCACGTCGCGCAGCCGGACCAGAGAGCCGTCAGTCGTGCTTTTCAGGATGATGTCACCAAACTGCTCTTCGCTCTCCAGCAGACCCTGGGTATTGATAGAGAGCAGGAAATCGCTGGCTTTGCGGGTCGGTTCCGCGCCAAGCTGTCCGGCGGAAACCTGTACGTTCTGCTCACGCATGGCGGTCATCACCTCTGCGGCCGTCATGCCGCGCGCGGCAACTTTGTTGGGATCGAGCCAGACGCGCATCGCATACTCACCCGCGCCGAAGATCTGAATCTGGCCGACGCCGGGGAGGCGTGCCAGCTCATCTTTCACCTTCAGAGTGGCGTAGTTGCGCAGGTAGAGCGAATCATACTTGCCGTGCGGGGAGAAAAGATGCACAACCAGCGTCAGCGTGGGCGACATTTTCTGGGTGGTCAGCCCCAGCTGGCGTACCGCTTCCGGCAGACGCGCCTCAGCCTGCGCCACGCGGTTCTGCACCTGTACCTGCGCCCGATCGGGATCGGTGCCGGGGCGAAAGGTCACGGTGGTGACCAGTACGCCATCGGAGCCAGCCACCGACTTCATGTACATCATGTTTTCAACGCCGTTGATCGCCTCTTCCAGCGGGGTCGCCACAGAATCCGCGATCGCTTTTGGGTTAGCGCCGGGATATTCGGCGCGTACCTGCACGCTGGGCGGCACCACGTCCGGATATTCGCTGATTGGCAGCAGCGGGATCGCAATTAACCCGGTGGCAAAAATCAGTATCGACAGCACCGCCGCAAAAATGGGACGGTCGATAAAAAAACGAGAGAAATCCATAGAGTAGGGTCTCGGTTAAGGAGCGGGGCGCATCGCGACTGACTGAGCCTGTACCGGCATGCCGGGCATAAAGACTTTTTGCAGACCGTTTACGATCACGCGATCGCCTGGCTGCAGACCCTGCTGAACAATACGCAGTCCGCCGGAGAGATCGCCAGGCTGGATATCGCGCCGCTGCGCTTTGCCTTCGGCATCAACAATGTAGACATAGCGGCGGTCCTGATCGGTGAGAATCGCCTTATCATCAATCAGCAGCGCGGTGAAATCGGCACGACCCGGCAGCCGGACGCGGGCAAACAGCCCCGGCGTCAGTTCGCGCTGCGGGTTATCGAGCAGCGCGCGCATGCGAATGGTGCCGGTACTGGCAGTAAGCTGGTTATCCAGAAAATCCACCGTGCCGCGATGCGGATAGCCGTGTTCGCCGGTCAGGGAAACCTGCAGCGGCAGGGCGCCGCGCTGTTCGCCCTGGCGCGCCAGCTGCTGATAGTGCAGAAATGTTGCCTCATCGACATCAAACCAGACATACATCCGATCCTGGGAAACCAGTGTGGTCAGCACGCTGGCGCTGTCGCCTGCCGTGACCAGATTACCGGCGGTGATCAGCGCGCGGCTGGCGCGGCCATCAATCGGGGCGGTCACGCGGGTAAAACTCAGGTTGAGGCGGGCCATATCAACCGCCGCCTGCGCCGCCAGTACGCTTGCCTGCGCCTGCTGCGTGGCCGAACGACGCTGCTGCCAGATCTCGCGGGACACCACCTGGCTGTTGATCAGCTTATCGGTACGATCCGATTCACTGCGCGCCAGCGCCGCCTGCGTGCGCGCACCGGCGAGCTGCGCCTCAGCCTGCGCCAGCGCGGCACGGTAGCTGCGGTCATCAATGGTGAACAGCACCTGACCTTTTTTAACCTCATCGCCTTCGCGATAGTTTACCCGGTCGATATAGCCGGAAACGCGCGGGCGCAGCTGAACGCTCTCGACCGCCTCGATCCGGCCATTGAAGTTATCCCATTCGCTGACCTGCTGCCGGATCACTTGTGCCGCACTCACCTCCGGCGGCGGCGGGGCGTTTTGCGCCACGCCGCGATCGCAACCCGCCAGCAAACCTGCCAGCAGCGCCGCGCCTGCCAGGCCAATAGCCTGACGAACCCTGTCTTTTTTTCCGGACATTATTGTTATTCCACGTTGATGAAGCACGAAAGACGACGTAAAAATATGCAACTTTAACGATTGCATTAATCGGGAGGAGTGTAGGTCGCGGCGAAGTGCATCTGCAAGAATATCTGATACACTTTATGTGCGGTCTGACGGGCGCTCAGCGCAGAGAGAAAAACCCTGCTTTATGTGCGGCATTTAATGTAATAATAAAACTTGCATTAAGTGCGATAGTCAGTCACCCTTAAAGTGTAACTGCAACTGATACTGATACTGTTCGTAACGGCGACGGGAGAGAATGGGATGATGAGCGACGCATTTATGCACGATCTGATTGACTGGATCGATAACAATATCGAAGCACGGCTGGATCTTGATACCGTGGCTGACCGGGCGGGCTACTCCAAATGGCACCTGCAGCGTATGTTCAAAGAGCACACCGGTTATCCGCTGGGCGAATATATCCGGGCGAAAAAGCTGAAAAAATCAGCGGACCGGCTCACCACGACCAACGAGCCTATTCTGAACGTAGCGATTTCGCTGGGTTTTGATTCCCAGCAGTCGTTTAACCGCAGCTTTAAGCGCCAGTATGGCGTAGCGCCCGGCGCGTGGCGTCGTCACGCTTCACATGCACCCGGTGCCATGCAGTAAGTTCTCCGCCAGGGCCAGCCACGCTGGCCCGCGTCAATTTCCCGCCTGAATCTGCTATGCTGACCTCCTTTTTTCAGGGGTGTCTCAATGTCAACATTACGCTGGATCGGCCTGCTGGCGATCGTCATTGTCTGCTGGATCGCGCTGCGACCACAGCTTAGCACGCCGCCTGCCAATCCCACGGCTGGCCACGTCACGGCTTCCTCCTCTGCCACCATTGATGCGCTGACGCAGGCCGAACGCGTTGCGGACTGGCTGGTACAGCATCAGCGCCTGCCCGATTTTTACCTGACCAAAGCGGCCGCGCGCCGTCAGGGATGGGAGCCGGATAAAGGCAATCTGTGCGAGGTTCTGCCAGGGCGCGCCATCGGCGGTGACCGTTTCAGCAATCGCGAACAGCAGCTGCCGCGTCAGGCGGGACGGCAGTGGTATGAGGCGGACGTCAATTACCGCTGCGGGCGACGCGGCGCTGACCGTCTGATCTACTCCTCCGACGGGCTGATCTACCTCACGCGCGATCACTATCGCAGTTTCAGAAAGGTGCACTGAGCGTGCTGACTATACATATCGACTTCGCCACGCTGCGCGATCGCGCGGCGTTTTATCAGGCGCTGAATGCGCAGAGCGGTGCGCCTGCTGCTGCGGGCGAAAATCTGGACGCGCTGTGGGACTGGCTGACCGGCGGCATGGCGCTGCCGGCAACGCTCTGCCTGATACATGCAGAGCAGGCTGCGCAGCAGGCGGAGTTTGCGCCGGTTCTGGCGCTGCTTGAGGAGGCGGCGCAGCTGCTGGAGGGCGAGCTGCGCCTGGTCTGGCGCTGATCAGGCGTGCAGCGGCAGCAGCAGCACCGACAGCGTCTGCCGCGCGCCGGCGGGCAGATCGCTACCGCCCGTATAGCCATTATTCTCCACAATCAGCTGGTTGAGTCCGACCAGCCAGTCATAGATATAGAACGCCGTATGATTAGCGGGCGCAGCCGTCAGCCGCGTCAGGCGCTGGCCTGACGAGAAGCTGACGCTCGGCGCGGGCGGACGGGAGAAAATCGTCTGCCCCCGGTTTACGCGGCTTTCAGGCCGCTCGCTCTCCGGGCGCTGTAAAAAACCGAGCCAGGCGACAAAATCACCCAGCACCGTCATGGCGCGCGAAACCTGACGATCGGTGCGTGCTTCATGCGTGCTGCTGTCCGGCTCATTCAGCGCGCTCTGCAGCCTTGCCAGCAGCTTAAGACGAAAACTGGCCGCAATCAGCTCCTCAGTCAGCAGCTCCATGGTGGACTTGTCGACGTTCAGCAGCGCCAGCAGGCTGCGGTTCTCAGGCAGCTGACGCAGATGCGCCAGCCACAGCGTCAGAACCTGCTGCGGAAACTGCTGATCGCTGCGGACGCTCGTATGCTGCGGCTCGCCGGCGGGAGCGGGCGCGTCGCTGAACAGATCGAATTCAAAGCCGATACCAAAATAGCTTTGCTCCGCAGCGGGCTTGCCGCTGTGCGCCGCCGTTACCGCGCCGCTGCTCTGACTCAGCCAGAGCTGGCGCACGGCATCACGCGACGGCTGCAGCCGCTCCAGCAGCTCACCGTGCAGGCCGGTGCGGTGCTGCAGACATTTCAGCAGCGTATCGGCGATGGTCTGCTTACGCAGCGCCTGCTCGGGTGAGGCGCTCGCTTCTGTCCACGGCTGCAGCCGGGCCGCAACTTTCTGCTGCAGCGCGCCCGTCAGCAGCGCCAGACGGTCGCGACGCGCCTCGGGCTGCATCTCCTCCTGCAGCCAGCTGCTCATGCGATCGACGCCAGCGCGATCCTGCGCCAGCATTGAGCCCCAGCTCTGACCCGGCTGGCCGATCTGACGCTGTACCGCCTCATCAACATTGATCTGCTGCGCCTGATAGCGCGCATCGTAAGGGGTTATCGCCCAGATCAGACGCGGTTTTTCGCTGCCGCTGCTTGCGTTCTGCTGCATCTGCCATTCGCGCAGCGCGCTGGCGGCGGGATCGGCGTCGTGCCGCTGGCTGGCGGCGGTGCAGATCAGCATCAGGTCAATACCCTGGCGCGTGGCGTAAAAACCGGGCAGCAGGGCGCGCTTCTGCTCCAGCAGCTGCGCACGCAGCGGATCGCGCAGACGCAATTGTGCCTGCTCCTCCTGCAGCTGGCGATCGGGAAGCGTGCCGGGTGCAGGCAGATCCAGCATGTCCGCCTCATCATAGAGCGCCTGACGCGGCGTGGAGCTGAGCGGTATGGTCAGCTCCAGCGTCAGCAGCGCCAGCTCGCCGAGCGCGACCCGCTGTGGCTTACCGCTGCGGCTGGCTACCACCGGACAGACCTCAATCATCTCCTGCAGATCGGCGTCGTGACCAATCAGCTTTTCAGCCGGCAGCTGCGCATCATCTACCAGCAGCGAAAGCGGGGCCAGCACGCGCGGCGCGTGGCGCAGCTGCTGAAGCAGGTGCAGCAGCGGACGCAGCGTCTCGCTCAGGGCGGGCTGGCCGGGCCAGAGCAGGGCATAAAGCTGTACGCGATCATCGACGCTCAGCCAGGGCGCCAGCTCGGCGGCCTGAGGCCAGAAATGGCGATCCAGCGCTTCAGCGTGACGACGATGACGGCGGCTCCATCCCCACAGGGTGATGAGCGCGTCGCTCTCTGCGCCAGGCTGCGGCTCGTTCAGCCGGTGACGCTGCAGGCGCTGCAGCGTGGTCTCAATGGTGCGGATATCCGCGCCGTCACGCTCAATGCGGGCGCTGGCGAGCAGCAGGCGGATCAGCTCCGCTTCATTAAGCAGCGTCAGCTCAACCGGCCAGACGCCGGAGGCTGCCTCACGCTGATGACTGAAGCGCGTGGCCGCAGCGAAATCGAGATTACCGGGATTGATATGCTGAAAGTAGTTGAGCACTTTGTCACTGAGCCGGGTCATCAGCTGACCCTGCGCGTCGCCCACCATTTCACTCAGCAGCCAGGCTTTACCCGCCTGCGACTGCCCAAACAGCGCCAGCGTAACCGGGCGCGCCAGCTGCAGCGCCAGCGCCTGGCTCTCAGCGCGCGCGCGGCGCAGCTGCAGGCGCAGCGTATCCGCTTCCAGCGCCAGGCGTGGCGAGTGCGGCTGCTGGGCATCGATCCAGCCGAGCGCGCTGTCCAGCGTTTCCCGCAGCAGGCTCAGTCGCCTGGCCGGGGTGGCGGTGGTTTTTCTGGTCGTTCTCATCGTTTACAGACGCTCCCGCTGTCAATCCAGTATTGCGCGTTGGCATTGCCGCTGCCGGAAAGGGTATTGAGCTTCAGGCTCAGCTGCTCCAGCGGCACCCGCGTGCCATCATCCAGCCGCGCGTCGCTGAGGATCAGCCGCTCCGGCCCGTTATTATCCGGTCCCGGCTCTGCTGCCAGTTTAATACGCAGCACGCTTTCACCCGCAACTTTACGCGCCAGCTGCGGGTCGGTGATGCTCAGGCTGTAGAGCGGCGACGCCGGCCAGCGGTCGTTCTCCAGCTGACGAAAACCGAGGCAGACATTGCCGCGAATGCGAAAGCTGCTTTTGCGATCCAGGGCAAAACTGCTGCTGTCGAGATCGATTTCGCTGTAGCAGAGGTTATCATCGCTGAGCGTGGCATTTTCATCCAGAACGCCAAGATAGCGAATGGTGGAATAGGGCTCAAAATCACCGGCCCGGAACCAGAAGCTGCTGAGACGCAGATCGAGCGCCAGCAGGCAGAGCATCGCGCCCACCGCCGCGGTTGATTTCGGGTTATCGATGCGTCCCTGTTTATTAAACGGATACCAGTCGCTGGTGTGATACCCCTCCAGCGAGAGGATACGGCTGCCTGGCAGCGGCTGCAGATGACGCACCAGTGCCTGGATGCCGGGAAAGCGCGACGGCCGGCCGGTCAGCAGCAGAACATCACACTGATAGAGCGACACCACTTCGCACATGGCGCGCAGCGCCGGGATAATAGCCATACGGTGCTGCAGAAATTCGCCGTGCAGCTGCGCCATACTGACAACCAGCGGCACCTGCAGCAGATCAAACCGGCTCTCGCTGCCCAGCGTGCGCTGAATTTCGCCATTCACAAACGCCAGCACCGCGTCTGCCGGCTGCTGCGGCACCAGTTCGCCAAACGGGGCGTTAATTTCGCTGTGGCTGTCGAGCGGATCCCAGTTCTCATACCGCTCCAGCACCGCCTGCGCCAGCGGGATAAACAGCTGCAGGGTGACCTGCTGACGCAGCGTCGCCTGACCATCCATCCGGCTGTCGTGGCCAAACAGCTTCTGCATCAGCGGCTCGGGCAGGGTGACGCCCGCTTTTTGCAGACTCTGCTGCAGCGCCGGCAGGATCCAGAGCTGGATCACATCCAGCAGAATATCATCGCCGGCAACCTTAAAGCCTTCGCGAAACAGCAGGCGCGGCGTAATTTTCACATTATTGCCCTGACCATCATCCAGCCGGTACTGGGTGATCGCGAGGTCGGTGGTGCCACCGCCGATATCGATTGAGGCGATGCGCAGGTTTTTGCCCGGCAGCTCGTCACTCTCACGCGGGCGATCGGGACGCGCCATACTGCTGAAAAAATCTTCTGCCCGTCCGGCAAAGTTCACCTGCGTTTCATTAAACAGCCACACCATCTGGCCGCAGGTGGCTTCGTCCCACTCCATCTGCACATCCGGCAGCGGGCGCTGCGCGGATGCAGCGTCCCACCCCTCAGCCTGCCACACCAGGGCGAGCGCTTCCTGCATGCGGCGGCGAAATATCTCCCGCTCCGGCTTGGGCATCGCGGAGGGCAGCGTCAGGATCACATGCCGCAGCTGGCGCGGCGCCTGGCTCTGCGGCATGCGCTGGCGCTGTGCCACGCTGTTCATCTGCATCATCGCCTGCGCCAGCAGCTCGCAAAGCATAAAGGTCATCAGCGCGCTGCGGCTGTAGCTGGCGGAAAACACCGGCAGGCGATCTTCTTCAGCCAGCGCCCGCAGCGGTTCTCCCTCATCATTGATCATCAGCGTAAAGGGCAGCGCAATAGCCTGCGCCTCTTCGCTCTGACCGCCAGCGTTAAAGCGCCAGCCTGGCTGATAGCGCGCCTCATCCCACAGATAACGCCGCGGGCTGGAGATACCGGTGCTGCCTTCTGTGCCGGCGCGCTGCAGCGCCAGACGGCTCGCTTCGCGCCCTACGCGGGTCAGCGAGGGCCACATAAATGCGTTATCGCGCCCGCTCTGCAGCGAGAAACTCGCTTTGCCAAAGCTCGCCTCTGCGAACTCCAGCCGGCTGTCGAACAGTTCGTTATAGACGCGGTGCGGCTGTGATAAATCGCGCAGCTGCATCTCATACGTCTGACGCAGGCCGTTGCTCTCTTCCGGGTGATCTTCCACCAGAATGCCGCAGGTATGCGAGTTGCCGACATCGAGAATGAGATCCACACTGACCGCCGGAGTTTGCAGCGACGCCGCCTGAATAGCGATCTCCGCCAGGTCGAGCTGTTCGCCCAGCAGCTCCAGCAGATTGAGATAGTGCGCCTGATACTCAAACTCGCGCAGCGCCTGCGTCAGCGCCAGCTCCCCGCGCGATTCCAGCGCAACCGCCCGCTGCACAAAGGTCTCACGCAGCCAGCCGTCGACCCAGGTCAGGTCGAGAAACTCGCCCAGCTCATAGTTGTGCCACGCCAGCGCAAAACTCACGCCGTTCTGCGCGTCGGCCGCGCTCAGACCGAGCTCTTCACCGCCTTCTGCTTCCGGCACCAGCCGGGTGTCAAAGGCGAGGGTAATGCGGTGCGTATGGCCCACTGCATCCGGTTCGCTGAGCGGCGCAAGGCGGGCGCGCGCCCAGTTATCGGGACCGCCGATAAAGCGGCGACCGCTGGTGCAGCGCAGCACCGGCAGCGGCAGCCACTGATTAGCCAGCAGGGCGAGGGAGTCGGTCAGGGCGACATCTGACTCCGGGCGTACCACTTCGGCCGCGCCGCCCTCCTCCGGGTAGAGCAGGAATTTACCGTTATTGCCATCGACGTGCAGGCGCAGCAGCGGACCGTTGGCGGTCTGGCGCACAAACTGGCGGCGCGCCTGGGCGGAGGGCAGGCGCAGGCCAAAATCGAGAAACTGCACGCCGCTCGCTTCAATCAGCGTGATTTTCTGTTTGTCATCAATCAGAGGAGCCAACATGGTTACTTACTCTCACGCTTAATCGTCAACGGGAAGGCCTGCTCGGCCCCATACTGTGCGTTACAGCTGGCAATACCGTCGCCCGCTTTGCAGATCAGCTCCGGCATACGATAGCGCGACTTGTCGCTGCAGCTGGCGGTATAGCGGCTGCGCACCACCATGGTTCCGGCGCTGGTCATCGCGGCGGTGATATCCGCTTTACAGCGAATATTGTCGCCCTGACTGATCCAGGCGGTGCCTTTGCCATTGCGGATCTTATAACGCAGGCTGGGTGGTTTGCCGGTAGGCAGGTTGGTCTGCCGCAGCGTCACGCGCCAGGTGCCGTCGATAAATTTCACCGAGCCGAGGCGGGCGTCATCCGTGGTCATGATCAGATCATCCGCCTTTGCCGCCTCGGTATGTTCCGCCACAATTTCTGGCGGTGCGGCCTCCGCCGGTGCCGCGGGAGCCGCGGCCATACGCTGCGGCAGCGTCGCGGAGAGCGTCGCGGCTTTGACCAGCACGCCCGGCAGAACCGGCGCGCTGACCGGGGCGGGGGCCACGGCTGCCGTCAGGTCAGCTGCGGGCGCGGGCGTTTCGCTGTGCTGCATCCACAGCGTGACGCCCGCGGCAACTGCCGCCGCCGGCAGCAGCAGGGCGAGCGGGCGCAGGCGGGAGGGGCGACGAACCGGAGCGGGCGCTGCCGGTTCTGCTGCCGGCGGTGCCTCAGGCGGTTCCGGCTCAGACACCGCAGCGGCTTCAGGTTCGGGCTCGGGCTCAGCCACCGGTTCAGCACGCACCGGCTCCGGTATGACCGGGGGCTCAGGCTCTGCCACCAGCGCCGGCAGCGTCAGCTCCAGCGTATCGCGCAGGCAGGCAAGGGCGTCATCGCGCGTGCGTGCCAGCGGATCCACAAATCCCCAGAAGGTGATCACCGGTTTAGCGTCAACCAGATAGACATATTGCTGATCGGGAAACTGAAAGCTTTTGCTCAGCAGCGCACCAAACAGACGCAGCGCCGGCTTGTCCGCCGCGCGCGCGCGTTCGCTCAGCGCCTGCAGCGCCTGCTGGTACTGCGTCAGCAGCTCCAGCGCCCGGCGCCGCTCGCTGTCGCTGGCGGCGAGCCAGGATTTGACCTTACCCGCGTGGGGGGCATACCAGTCAAGGCGATCGCCGCTGTCGCTGGCTTGCGGAATAGCGAGACAGCCGGCGAGTGCATCCTGATGACGCAGCCGCAGCGTTTCGCGAATTTGCAGCGCGGAGATCCATACCGGCTGGCCGCTCTCACCCAGAGCCAGTACCGAATCCAGCTTGCCGCTGCGCAGAAAAGTTTTTGCCACTCGTTGGCCCTTATCGATGGAGGTCACGTGCAAAACAGCGTGTATTGATGGCGTAAAAGTGATCTTAAGCCAAATACGGAAAATCAAAGGCGCGAAAAGAGGGGGTAAACAGGCTGTTTTTCCCCGGCTCCGGTATCAAATGGTTACGGATTAACCGCGGCGACGGGCGGTCAGCAGCAGGTGGACCAGCACGCCGCCCGCCATCCCCCAGAAGGCGGAGCCGATACCGGCCAGAGAGATGCCGCTGGCGGTGATCATTACGGTAATAATGGCGCTGTCGCGCTGGTCCGGCTCCTGCAGCGCGCGCTGCAAACTGCCGGCGAGGGTATTCAGCAGCGCCAGTCCCGCCAGCGTCGCAATCAGCACGGCGGGCAGCGCGCCGAGAAGCGCCGCAATCAGCGCGCCGCACAGCCCGGCCAGCAGATAGAACCCCCCGGCGCAGACGGCGGCGATCCAGCGGCGCGCCGGATCGGGGTCAACCTCATCGCCCATACAGATAGCGGCTGAGATCGCCCCCACGCAGACCGAAAAGCCGCCAAACGGCGAGCAGAGCAGCGCGATGGCCCCGGTCCAGCTGGTCAGCATGGAGACCGGCGGCTGATAGCCGTGCGCCTGCAGCGTGGCGATACCGGGCGCATTCTGTGAAGCCATGGTGATAAGAAAGCAGGGCAGCGCGACGCCGGTCAGGGCGGCGAGCGTAAAGTGCGGCATCACAAATGCCGGCAGGGCAAAGCTGAAGGAGTCAGGCGGCAGGATCACGCTTTGCTGAAGCAGCGTGACGCCCGCTCCAGCGATCAGCGCCAGAATAATGGCGTAGCGCGGCAGCCAGCGGCGACAGAGCAGCCAGACCAGGCACATGGTGCCGCACAGCGCGGCGTTGCTTTCCAGGCCGGTAAAGGTGCCGATGCCGTAGCGCAGTAAAATACCCGCCAGCATCGCCGCCGCGAGCGAGGGCGGAATAAAGCGCATCAGCCGGGCAAATATCCCGGTCACGCCGCTCAGCAGGATCAGCAGGTTAACCGCCACAAACACCCCGGTGACCTCATTCAGGTTCAGCCCCTCCACGCTGGTCGCCAGCAGCGCCGCGCCCGGCGTTGACCAGGCCGCAATCACCGGCAGGCGGGTGCGCAGCGAGAGCGCCAGCGTGGCCACCCCCATCGCCAGCCCCAGCATGGTAAACCAGCCGCCGGTCTGCGCCGGTGTGGCTCCCGCCGCCTGCGCCGCCTGCCAGATAATAGCGGCGCTGCTGCTGTAGCCGACCAGCACGGCGACAAAACCGGCCACCAGCAGCGGAATAAACGGGAGAGAGCGGGTGTCAGCCAGATGCATAGAAAACGTCCTGTTGTGCGTTATAACGCACATTGTGGCACGCGTGCCCCGCCGCGACAAGTGATACACTGGAGGGTACGCTTTCAGGAGACGATATGGATAATCTGCAACACGAGTTAGGCCAGACGCTGAAGCAGCTGCGTCAGGAGCGGGGCTGGAGCCTGACGCTGGCAGCCGCCCGTACCGGCGTCAGTAAAGCGATGCTGGGACAGATTGAGCGCGGCGAATCGAGCCCCACGGTAGCTACGCTGTGGAAAATCGTGACCGGTTTCAACGTGCCTTTCTCCCGCTTTATCCACGGCGGCGCGCCGCACTCCGCCAGCACCACGGTATTCAGCGAGGCCAGCGCGCAGATGCAGGTCCGCCCGCTGCTGCCGTTTGATAGCCGGGTAGGGGTTGATCTGCTTGAGGTGACGCTCGCCGGCGGCGCGCAGAGCAGCTCTTCAGCCCACGAGGCCGGGGTCATTGAACAGGTAGTAGTGCTGGAGGGCGAGCTGCTGCTGGGCCTGGAGCAGGGCGCGCAGCGGCTGCGGGCGGGCGAGGCGTATCAGTTTGCCGCCGATAAACCGCACAGCTACGCGAATCCGCTCGCCACGCCGCTGCGTTTCCACAGTCTGATACACTATCTCTCTGCTAACGAACTGACGAGGAGTCCCCATGGCACTAACCACGCTTGATGCACACACCGCCCTGATTATCATCGACCTGCAGCACGGCATTGTCCGTCTGCCAGTGGCCCCGCTGAGCGCTGACGACGTAATTGCGCGCGCCGGTGAGCTGGCTGGCGCGTTTCACGCGCGCCATCTGCCGGTTGTACGGGTTAACGTCGCGGGCGGCGCGCCGGGGCGCAATGAGATGCCGCGCCACGACGCTGATTTACCTGCCGACTGGGCAGATCTGGTGCCGGAGATGCAGCCGGAAGCGGATGATATCTGCGTCACGAAGAAAACCTGGGGTGCATTTCATCAGACCGACCTGCATGCGCAGCTGCAGCAGCGCGGCGTCACGCAGGTGGTGGTGTGCGGCATTGCCACCAGCATTGGCGTAGAGTCGACCGCGCGCGAGGCGTATGCGCTCGGCTATAACGTGACGCTGGCCACCGACGCCATGACCTGCCTTGATGCGCACACGCATGAAAACAGCGTCACGCGCATTTTCCCGCGGCTGGGTGAGACCGGCAGCACCGCAGAAGTACTGGCGCTGCTGGCGGAGTAAGCGCTGATGGTGCCCGATCTGCTCAGGCACCGGCTGGTCAGTTAAAGGTGTAGCTCACGTTAAGGCCGGCGCTGTAATTACGACCCGGCGCCGGTTCGTAGTAGCGTCCGTTGCTCTCATTCACAATCACCGAGCCGATATAGTGGCGATCCAGCAGATTATCTACGCGGCCAAACAGATCCAGCGTCCAGTCGCTGATGTGCCACTTGTAGCCGCTGTTCAGACCAGCCAGCGTGTAGGCGGGCGCCCGCACGCTGTTCTCATCATTGGCCGCAATATCGCTCAGATAGCGCACGTCAGCCCCGGCGTAAAAGCCCTGTTCCGGCGCATACGCTATGCCCGCATAGGCCATGTTACGCGCAATGCCCGGAATACGATGGCCGCGACAGCTCTCGTCACCGCAGGCGTTACTGCGGTAACGGGCGTCCAGCAGCGTCCACGCCGCTTTCAGCTGCCAGTCATAGCCAATCTGCTGGTCGAACGCCAGCTCCAGGCCGCGGCGGCGCGTCTCACCGGCGTTTTTAAAGGTTGCGCGTCCTTCGTAGCTGCCGGCTGAAACAATCTCATTGCGGGTATCGGTCTGAAACAGCGCCGCGCTGAGCAGGCCGTTGCCGAGGCGTTTTTTCGTGCCGAGTTCCAGCGTCTCGCTGGTGGCGGGCTGCAGATCCAGGTTCAGGCCGCTGGTGCCGCGGGTACGATAGGAGAGCTCATTCAGCGTGGGGGTCTCGAAGCCGCGTCCGGCGGAGAGGTAAGCGTTCCAGCCTGAATCGATAGCGTAATTCAGCGCGGCGGCCGGCAGCCAGCGGTGATAGCGACGGCTGCCGCTGTCGTCGGGATCGCTGGCGGTAACGTAGCGATCGTCCGAGGTAAAGTTCACCGTGCTGAAGCGCACGCCGGCATCCAGCGACCACGCGTCCGTCAGCTGCCAGGCGCTCTGTAAATAGGGATCGAGGTTCCAGATCCGGTTGCGCTCATCGCGGCGGCGCTCGCCCTGCACGCCCAGGGCGCCGTCCGGGGTAAAGTTGCGGTAGCCCTTGCGCTTTTCCGTCATGGTCTCATAGTCGAGACCGCCGGTCAGCGTCACCGGCACGCTGAACAGCGCGTCGCGATGGGTCCAGCGCGTATCGATCCCCTGATAGTGGCGCGTCAGCGCAATCACGCCGCCGGGATGACCGGGTCTGTTCTGCGCCACAACCGGAATGGACTGATACTGCGTGGTTTCACGCTCGCCGGCCCAGACCATCAGGCTCAGATCGTCATGCTCGCTCATCTCACGCTGATAGCGCACGCCCGCCTGCGTCTGATCCACGCTTTTACGGGCGTCATAGAGGGAGACGTTACTGGCAACCTGACGCGGATTGTCGCGCCACTGGGCGTCGGTCAGGCCGCCCGGATCCTGCGCCTCCAGATGCACGCTGTTGAAGAGCAGCGTCAGGGTACTCACCTCATCAATGCGCACGCCGAGCTTTGCGTTACCGAGGTTTTTCTGTGCGGCGCTGTGGTCGCGATAACCGTGGGTGGTAAACCGTGAAGCGGAAAGGGTGTAGCTGACATCGCCCGGCTGCGTGCCGTCGCCCGTTGCGCCGCTGGCCTTTAGGCTGTTGCGCCAGCTGCCAAAGCTGCCGTACCAGCTGCCCGCTTCCAGCACGGGAGGCTGTTCACCGCTGGCGGTTTCAACGTTAATCACGCCGCCTGATGCGTTGCCATAGAGCGCCGAAAAGGGACCGCGCAGCACATCCACGTGCGCCACCGAGCCGATATCGATATTCGATGTCTGCCCCTGGCCGTCCGGCATGGTAGCGGGAATACCGTCAACGTAAAGACGAACGCCGCGTACGCCAAACGTTGAGCGTGAGCCAAAGCCGCGCACCGAGAGCTGCAGATCCTGGGCGTAGTTCTGCCGGTTGAGTATCTGCAGGCCAGGCACGCCGGCGAGATTCTCCGACAGATTGACGCGCGGCGCGGCCCGGCGCATATCTTCGCCGCTGACAACGCTTACCGCTGCAGGCGTATCGAGTTCAGAGAGGCCGCTGGCCGCGGGTGCCGCGCTGACCACCAGCGTACGCTCCGGGTTATCTGCGGCGAGCAGCGGCAGCGGCAGGAGCGCCGGCAGCAGCAGCGCCTGACGCAGTAAAGCAATATTCATAATCAAAACCGTCAGAAAAAGAGAGAAATCAGAAAAGCTCAGTGGGCGGTATGTTACCGGTTATGTCATTTGATTGAAAAGCGTAAAAAACTGCGCGGATCGTGGCCGGTATGATGAAAACGTTATCGCCGCGCCACGCACCTCTGGCTGCGTACTACGCTTTCTGTCACTGTAAAGAGAAGTGCTTACATCATCAGGAGAGAAAATGCGTCAGCAACCGGTTGTAGCCGTACTGGGTCTGGGAGCGATGGGCCATGCGTTCGCCGCCAGCTTACTGAAAAAAGGGTTTCGCGTGCAGGGCTGGAATCGTACCCGGTCTAAAGGGGAAGATCTGGAGGCGGCGGGCCTGCAGCTGAGCGACAGCGCGGAATCCGCCGCTGCGCAGGCGGATGTGGTGATTACGATGCTGGCCGACGGGGATACCACCCGCGACGTGGCGGCGCGCGTCGCGTCGGTGCTGAAGCAGAATGCCACTCTGGTACAGATGGGCACCATCGGCGTTGCGGCAACCGACGCGCTGATCGCCCAGATCGCCGCGGCGCGTCCCGATATCAACGTTATTGATGCCCCGGTCTCCGGCACCAAAGCGCCGGCGGAAAACGCCCAGATTCTGGTGCTGGCCAGCGGTGACCGCACGCGGGCTGAGGATGCAGAGCAGGTGTTTGCCGCGATCGGCAAAGGCACGCAGTGGCTGGGCGAGGCGGGCGCCAGCTCGCGCATGAAGCTGGTGGTGAACAGCTGGCTGATTGGCCTGATGCAGAGCCTGGCCGAGAGCACGCGGCTGGCGGAGCAGTTTGGTTTCAGCACTGACGATCTCTGGCGGGTACTGGAGGGCGGTCCGCTGGCGGCTCCCTACGCGAAGGTCAAACTCGGCGCGATTGCCAGCGACGACTACACCCCGCAGATGCAGCTTACCTGGGCGCTGAAGGATGCAAAACTGGCGCTGGAGGCGGCGGGAGAGACCCGGCTGCCGGCGCTGGAGAACATTGCGCAGCTCTGGCAGCAGGCGGTGGAGGCGGGCTACGGCGAACAGGATCTGGCCTCCGTCTACGCCTGGCTGAAGCGCGGAGATGAGTAAACAGATAAGCTTCGATTTTTCCCGGCGCCCGCTGATACCCTTTGCGCACGATTACGCGCACGGCGCCCGCGAGCCGTGGCACCATCACACCTGTGCGCAGCTGATCCACACCCTGAGCGGCGTGATACGGGTTGAGACGGCGCACGGCAGCTGGATGGTGCCGCCCAGCCGTGGGGTCTGGCTGCCAGCCGGCACGCGACACGCGCTGCAGACGGGCGGCCAGGTCGCTGCCCGCACGCTGTTTATCGATCCGCTGGCGCGCGCTGACCTGCCGGCCAGCTGTCAGGTGGTGCAGATCTCCGCGCTGCTGCGTGAACTGATCGTGAGCGCACTGTCGCTGCCGGAGGGCTACTCTCCCGGCAGCCGCAGCGAACGCATTTATGAGCTGATCCTCGATGAGATCAGGGTAATGAATGTGCTGCCGTTTGATCTGCCGATGCCGCAAAGCCCGCGCCTGCTGGCGCTCTGTACCCGGATCCAGCAGAGCGCCGGAGAGCCGTGGACCCTGACGCAGGCCGCGGCGGAACTCTGCGTGGCAGAGCGCACGCTGTCGCGCCATTTCAGCCGCGAAACCGGACTGCGCTTTGGCGACTGGCTGCGGCGCGCCCGGCTGAGCCAGGCGCTGATGCGGCTGGCGCAGGGAGAGAGCGTGTTGCGGGTGGCGCTGGACCTCGGCTACGAGAGTCCGGGCGCGTTCAGCGCGATGTTTCGCCGCGTGCTGGGCGTTTCACCGGCGGGCTACTTTCCACCGGCAGAAAGGCGTCCGCCGCATTGAGCAGCGCCTGCAGTGAAGCGCGCGTCACGTCACTGTCGATGCCGACACCCCAGGCGCGTTTGCCGTTTGCGTCAGTGCAGCAGATATAGGCAACCGAGCGACTGTCGCTGCGTTTACCCAGCGTATGCTCGTGGTAATCCTCAATGGCGATTGCGCGCCCGTAGTGCTGCTGCAGCGCGCTGACGGCGGCGGAAAGCAGGCCGTTGCCGCTGCCATTCAGCATGCGCCCGCCCGATGCCGTCGTAAACTGCAGGCGGATACGCGTTGCCCGTTCGTCACTCTGGCTCTCCGCCGTGTCAAGCTGGCGCGCCGGCTGCGTCAGGCCGTAGTGGTGGCAAAACAGCTGCCAGAGGGCATGATGCGTCATCTCGCCGCCGTTCGTGTCAGTCTGCTGCTGCACCCGCTGGCTGAAATCCTGCTGCAGCGCGCGCGGTAGCTGCAGTCCGTGGTTCTGCTCCAGCAGCCAGGCACTGCCGCCTTTGCCCGACTGGCTGTTGACCCGGATCACCGCTTCATAGCTGCAGCCAATGTCGCGCGGATCGAGCGGCAGATAGGGGATTTGCCAGCGGGTTTCCTGCCGCGCTGCACGTTCGGCAAAGCCTTTACGGATGGCGTCCTGATGGGAGCCGGAAAAGGCGGTAAAGACCAGCTCACCGGCATAAGGGTGGCGCGGATGCAGCGGCAGCTGATTACAGGCCGTCACCGTCTCAATCACCTGCTGCATATCGCTGAAATCCAGCCCCGGCGCCACGCCCTGGGTGTAGAGATTCAGCGCCAGCGTGACCAGATCAACGTTGCCGGTGCGCTCGCCGTTGCCAAACAGGCAGCCCTCAACGCGATCGGCCCCCGCCAGCAGCGCCAGCTCGGCGCAGGCGGTGCCGGTACCGCGATCGTTGTGCGGATGCACGCTGATAGTCACCGCCGCACGCTGGCTGAAGTGGCGGCAGAAATATTCAATCTGATCGGCGTAGACGTTAGGCGTGTTCACCTCCACCGTGGCGGGCAGGTTGATAATCATCGGTCGCTGCGGGCCAGGCTGCCAGATCGCCGCCACCGCTTCACAGATCTCCAGCGCAAAGTCCGGCTCGGTAAAGCAGAACGTTTCCGGTGAATACTGAAACGTCCATGCCGTGTCAGGCTGCGCGGCACAGCGGTCGCGGATCTGACGGGCGGCGCTGCACGCCAGGGCGACAATCTCCGCTTTGCTCTGGCAAAACACACGCTCGCGAAACAGCGGGGCGGTGGCGTTGTAAAGATGAACAATCGCCTGCCGCACCCCCGTCAGCGCGTCAAACGTGCGATCGATCAGATCGCTGCGCGCCTGGGTGAGCACCTGAATAGTGACGTGGGGCGGAATGTGATCTTTCTCAATCAGCTCCCGCACAAACGCATAGTCGGTCTGTGATGCGGCGGGAAAGGCTACCTCAATTTCGCTGAAGCCGCAGCGCAGCAGCAGCTGCCAGAACGCCAGCTTGCGGGCGCTGTCCATCGGCACCGCCAGTGCCTGATTGCCGTCGCGCAGATCCGTTGAGAGCCAGCGCGGCGCGTGAGTGAGCTGGCGCGACGGCCACTGGCGATCGGCCAGCGGCAGCACAGGGGTCGGGTAATATTTATCAGCAGGGTGAGTCAGCATCGTCGTCTCCTTTAGCAGAGCCTGCAGTGTGACGCAGGTGAATCGCTGCCCGCCTGCGCGTAGCGGACAACCACGCGTGCGAAACGGACAGGTTGGCGAAAGCGGTGCGGGCGCGTAGCATAGCGGCACGATTTCCGGCTCAGGCAGGCTATGTCATTTATTACGTTCGACGGTCACAACGACCTGTTACTGCGGCTCTGGCTGCATCATCGCGACGATCCGGCGCGCGCCTTTTTTTCCGGTACAGAAACCGGGCATCTCGACTTTCCGCGCATGCAGCAGGGCGGCTTTGGCGGCGGGCTGTTTGCGCTGTTTGTGCCGCCGGCTGGCTATCTCAGCGAGGTGGCGCCTGAGCGCGCCGGCGAGCAGCTGCCGCCGCTCACCATTCTCTGGCAGCAGCTCGCGATCCTGAAAACGCTGGCGGCGGAATCAGGCGGTCGCGCCCGGCTCTGCCTGAATGCGGAAGAGATTGCTGCCTGCCGGCGCGATGGCGTACTGGCGCTGGTGGCGCACATCGAAGGCGCCGACGGTTTCGACGGTGCCGGCGCGGATCTGCAGGCGTTTTATCAGGCCGGGGTGCGCAGCATCGGGCCATTCTGGAATCTGCCTAACCGCTTTGGTCACGGCGTTACCGGCGCGTTTCCCGGATCGCCCGACAGCGGCGACGGGCTGACGGAGGAGGGGGAGCAGCTGATTACGCTGGCCTGTCAGCAGCGTATGGTTATCGATCTCTCGCATATGAATGAAAAAGCGTTCTGGCAGACGGCGCGGCTCAGCACGCTGCCGCTGGTCGCCACGCACTCCAATGCGCACGCGCTCTGCGCACAGCCGCGCAACCTGACCGACGATCAGCTGCGCGCTATTCGCGACAGCGGCGGCGTGGTGGGGATAAATTTCGGCAACGCTTTCCTGCGCAGTGACGGAAAACGCGATGACAGCACCGCGCTGACGGAAATTGTTAAACACGCCGCGCATCTGATCGCTATTATGGGCCGCGATCACGTGGCGCTGGGATCGGATTTTGACGGCATCAGCGTGCCGGCGACGTTAAAAGATGTTACCGGTTTACCGCGGCTCTATGCGCTATTGCAAAGTCTCGGCTATGATCAGGCATTGACTGAACAGCTCGCGTGGGGCAACTGGCAGCGCGTGCTGCGTCAGATCTGGCAGGCCTGAACCGCGTTTCCCTGGTGAATCAGGGTTGATCTCCGCGCGACATTGGCGCAACATCGCCGCGCCTGGTGTACTGCCTGCAGTCGCCAGCGGCATTTATGGCAGAGCCTGCTCTGCGTTTTCATTGATGAGGAAGAACACTATGTGGAAAAAACCTGAGTTTGTTGACCTGCGTCTGGGCCTGGAAGTGACACTGTACATCTCCAACCGCTAAGACTCTCTGCCCGCCGCTCGTGCGGGCATTCTCTTTTTCTGCTTCGGTCTTTCACATGTTTATTAACGTTCTCGGTTCAGCGGCAGGCGGTGGCTTTCCGCAGTGGAACTGTAACTGCGCCAACTGCAGCGGCCTGCGTAACGGCACCATTCAGGCGCAGGCGCGCACCCAGTCCTCGATTATCGTCAGTGATAACGGGGAAGATTGGGTGTTATGCAACGCCTCGCCTGATATCAGTCAGCAGATTGCACAGACGCCTGAGCTGGTGAAAAAAGGGGTGCTGCGCGGCACCGCTATCGGCAGTATTATTCTGACCGACAGTCAGATTGACCACACTACCGGGCTGCTCAGCCTGCGTGAAGGCTGTCCGCATCAGGTGTGGTGCACCCCCGAAGTGCATGCCGATCTCACCAGTGGTTTTCCTGTCTTTACCATGCTGCAGCACTGGAACGGTGGCCTGAAGCATCATGCGCTGACGCCGCTTGAGCCGTTCAGCGTGGCGGTCTGTCCCGATCTGCAGTTTACTGCGATCCCGATCCTCAGCAACGCCCCCCCTTACTCTCCGTACCGCGACCGGCCGCTGCCGGGGCACAACGTGGCGCTGTTTATCGAAAACCGCGCCAGCGGACAGACGCTGCTCTACGCGCCGGGTCTGGGCGAGCCGGATGCGGTGATCATGCCGTGGCTGCAGAAAGCGGACTGCCTGCTGATTGACGGCACCGTCTGGCAGGATGATGAGCTGCTGACCACCGGCGTCGGCAAAAACACCGGGCGTGCGATGGGCCATCTGGCGCTGGCTGAAGAGCAGGGCCTGATGGCGCTGCTGGCCGCGCTGCCGGCAAAGCGCAAAATCCTTATTCATATTAACAACACCAATCCGATCCTCGACGAACACTCGCCGCAGCGCCAGTTTCTGACGCAGCAGGGCATTGAAGTGAGCCAGGACGGGATGGCGATCCACCTGCAGGAGTCCGCATCGTGATCACCGACGCTCTGACCCCCGAGGCGTTTGAACAGGCGCTGCGCGCCAAAGGCGCTTACTACCATATTCATCACCCTTACCATAAAGCGATGCATAACGGTGAGGCAACGCGCGAGCAGATCCAGGGCTGGGTCGCAAACCGCTTCTATTACCAGACCACCATTCCGCTGAAAGATGCTGCGATCATGGCTAACTGCCCCGATCCGGCCACGCGGCGCAAGTGGGTACAGCGCATTCTCGATCACGACGGCAGCCACGATCGCGATGGCGGCATTGAAGCCTGGCTGCAGCTGGGTGAGGCGGTGGGCCTGACGCGTGAGGCGCTGCTGTCGGAGCAGCACGTGCTGCCCGGCGTACGGTTTGCCGTTGACGCCTATCTCAATTTTGCTCGTCGCGCTGACTGGCAGGAAGCGGCGTGCAGTTCCCTGACCGAGCTGTTTGCGCCGCAGATCCATCAGTCGCGCCTCGACAGCTGGCCGCAGCACTATCCGTGGATCAAAGAGGAGGGGTATTTCTACTTCCGCAGCCGCCTGAGCCAGGCTAACCGCGACGTTGAGCACGGGCTGGCGCTGGCGCTGGAGCTGGAGCGCTTTACCACGGCGGAACAGCAGAACCGCATGCTGGAGATCCTGCAGTTTAAACTCGATATTCTCTGGACGATGCTTGATGCCATGACAATGGCCTATGTGCTGCAGCGTCCGCCTTATCATACGGTCACCGATCGGGCGGCCTGGCACACAACAAGACTGGTGTAATGCGCATGAAAGATACCCTGATCCCCGCTTTCCGGCGCGGTTATCGTCTGCAGTGGGAAGCCGCGCAGCAGAGCCACGTCGTGCTCTATCCGGAAGGCATGGCGAAACTGAATGAAACGGCAGCGGCTATCCTGGAGCTGGTGACCGGTAAACAGGATGTGGCCGCGATCGTCAGCACGCTTGACGCCCGTTTTCCCGAGGCTGGCGGCGTCGGTGACGACGTGAAAGATTTCCTGCAGTCCGCCGTTGAACAGAAATGGATCCAGTGTCGTGAACCCGAATAAACCCGCCGTCAATGCGCCGCTCTGGCTGCTGGCGGAGCTGACCTATCGCTGCCCGCTGCAGTGCCCGTACTGCTCTAATCCGCTCGATTTTGCGCAGCAGGAGAAAGAGCTGACCACCGACCAGTGGATTGAGGTGTTCCGCCAGGCGCGCGCCATGGGTAGCGTACAGCTCGGCTTCTCCGGCGGCGAGCCGCTGGTACGCAAAGATCTGCCTGAACTGATCCGCGCCGCGCGCGACCTGGGCTTTTACACCAATCTGATCACCTCCGGCATTGGCCTGACCGAAAAAAAGCTCGACGCCTTTGCGGACGCCGGGCTGGACCATATCCAGATCAGCTTTCAGGCCAGCGATGAAACACTGAACGCCGCGCTGGCTGGCTCGCAAAAAGCGTTTCAGCAGAAGCTTGAGATGGCGCGGGCAGTGAAAAAGCATGGCTATCCGATGGTGCTGAACTTTGTGCTGCACCGCCATAACATCGATCAGATTGATAAAATCATCGACCTCTGTATTGAGCTGGATGCCGATGACGTTGAGCTGGCAACCTGTCAGTTTTACGGCTGGGCGCACCTGAACCGCGAAGGGCTGCTGCCGACGCGGGAGCAGATCGCCCGTGCTGAAGAGACGGTCGCACGCTACCGGGCGCGCATGAGCGAGAGCGGCAACCTGACCAATCTGCTGTTTGTGACGCCAGACTATTATGAAGAGCGTCCCAAGCCCTGTATGGGCGGGTGGGGCTCAATCTTCCTCAGCGTAACCCCGGAAGGCACGGCGTTACCCTGTCACAGCGCGCGCCAGCTGCCGGTTGAATTTCCCTCCGTACTGACGCAGAGCCTGCAGTCGATCTGGTATGACTCGTTTGGTTTTAACCGCTACCGCGGCTTTGACTGGATGCCGGAGCCGTGCCGCTCCTGCGATGAGAAAGATAAAGATTTCGGCGGCTGCCGCTGTCAGGCGTATATGCTGACCGGCAACGCCGACAACACCGATCCGGTCTGCAGCAAATCGCCGCATCACGGGCAGATTCTGGAGGCGCGGCGTGAGGCAAACTGCAGCGATATCAAAATTGCCCAGCTGCAGTTCCGCAACCGGGCCAACTCAACGCTGATTGTCAAACAGCGTCTCTGACGATGCAGCGCACCCTGACGCTGGCCAGCGGCCTGCGCTGCCACCTTTATCACCAGCCTGACGCCCGCGAAGCCGCGGCGCTGGTGCAGGTCGGGGCCGGCAGCCTGCATGAGCCCGATCGCTGGCCCGGACTGGCGCATCTGCTCGAACATCTGCTGTTCTGCGACAGCGCGCGCTTCAGTGGCAGCCAGCGCCTGATGCCGTGGGTGCAGCAGCAGGGCGGCGAGGTCAACGCCACCACCCAACTCAGCCGCAGCGCATGGTTTTTTCAGCTGCCGGCCGCCGCGCTGGAAGGCGGCGTCACGCGGCTGGCGGATATGCTGATCGCCCCGAACCTCGCGCCTGACGCCATCCGCCAGGAGTGCGCCGTTATCGATGCCGAGTATCAGCTGCTGCAGAGCCACAGCGAGACGCTGAGCGAGGCGGCGCTGCTGCATCCGCTCGGCGGGCGCTTCAGGCGCTTTCGCGCCGGCAGCAGGGCGGCTTTTGGTGACAACGTCACGGAGCTGCAGCGCGCGCTGCGCGATTTTCATCAGACCCGCTTTACGGCAAACAGTCTGGAGCTCTGGCTCTCCGGGCCGCAGTCGCTGGACGAGCTGGCAACGCTGGCCGCAGCCTTTGAATGCCTGCCGGGCGGCGAGGTACCGGCGCTGCCGGTGGTGCCCCGTCAGCCCGGCAGCCAGGTGCTCACGCAGCTTGAGCTGCCGGGTGAGAACGCATTCTGGCTGACGCTTTTAATCCCCTTCGATCGCGCATTTAGTGACAGTGTCACTCTGCTGCGCAGTTACTGGCTCGATGAGGCTGAAGGCGGCCTGCTGCATCAGCTGCGCAGTGAGGGACTCTGTGACACGCTGCAGGTCAGCTGGCTGTGGCAGGACACCCGGCACGCGCTGCTCGCACTGCGCTTCAGCGCAGCGGCGATCTCACCCGCACAGGCCTGGCGTATAGAACAGCGCGTCTGGCAGCATCTGCAGGCCGTGCAGCACAACACGCAGCGCCAGCATCAGCACTATCTGCAGCTGGCGCAGCGCGACTTCCGCGCTGAGACGCCGCTGCGTCAGCTGCGGCTGCGGGCGGGTGCAGAAGCGCCCGCGGCCGATCTGCCTCCAGACCTGGCCCGGGCGATCCGCCAGCTGATGCAGGCTGGCCGCCTGCGCCTGCTGACCCGGCAGCCGCTGAGCGACGCTCAGACCTGCACCACGCAGGGATTTACGCTGCGCTGCAGTACCCGCGTGCTTTGCGGTGACGTACCGGCGGCGGCGGTGCGCTGGCAGTTCCCGCCGCGCGCTCTGCAGGCTGCCGCGTCAGGTTACTGCTGCACCGCAGCCGCGTTACCGCAGGCGCTGCCGGTTGAGCCAGCTGAGACGCTGCTGCTGCGCCCGGCGTGCTTCCAGCCGCTGGCTGACCACGCAGGCGTGGCCTGCCAGCGGCGTTTGCGGCCGCTGCTGGCAGAGCTGCGTCATCTGGGGGGGCGTGGCGTCTGGCAGCAGCAGCAGGGGATCTGGCAGCTGCTGCTGGATATTCCGGCCGACGCCGCCGTGGCCTGGCAGCTGCTGCCGGCCATCACGGCGCAGCTGAGCGCAGCGGATGAGGCCGGCGCCCCGCCTGAACCCGCGACCATCGTTATCCGCCAGCTGCTGCAGACGCTGCCATTTCAGCTGCTGTATCCGGCGGCAGCCCGCGGCTGGCAGGCGGCGTGGTGCGGGCACGATCGGCACCTCAATCACTGCGCCGCGCAGAGCCTGGCGAGCCTCAGGCAACAGACAGCGCCCTCTGCGCCGCCACCGCTGCGGCGCGGCATTACGCCCGTCGCCTGCCAGGGGCGCGACCAGGCGCTGCTGCTGTTTATCCCTCTGACGACGCCGGATGATATCAGCCTGGCGGCGCTGCAGGCGCTGGGGCTGTTTCTGGCGCCGCGCTTTTTTCAGCGGCTGCGTGTGGATCAGCAGATAGGCTACGTGGTCGCGGCCCGCTATGAGCGCTGCGCCGATGTGGATGGACTGCTGTTTGCGCTGCAGTCGCCCGATATCGACTGGGTACGCCTGCTGGCCCACTGCCGGCGCTTTCTGCTGGATATGCAGACGGCGCTGAGCGAGTGTGAGGTCGGGGCGCTGCACGCATGGCAGCAGACGCTGCGGGAACGCTGCCAGCCGCACGCTAACCGGCAGGTGGCGCAGGATCTGCTGCGGCGCGAAGCGGGCGGCGCGATCCTGACACCTGAGGCGGTCTCTGGCCTGACGCTGCCGCGCATGCAGCAACTTTTCCGGCAGCTGGTGCGTCAGCGGCGGCGCTGGCGGCTGCTGATCAACCGGCACTGAACCGGTACACACCGGTGCCGCTGCCTGCCCCGACAAAAGTTTACACGGCAAAACTTGGCGTTTGCGGCGGCGTTACATAAAATGCCCGCACTTTTCTCTGAGGCTGCGGCATGATGATATCGCCCCAACGCGCAACGTGGATCCTGGCACTCGCCTGTCTGGTGCTGGCATTTTGTCTGGTACAGCGCAGCTTCAGTATGCCCGTTCAGCCTGTTACCGTCTCTGCCGTGTTGAGTGAGTCCGGCGCGCAGGATGCCTCTGCCAGCAGTGACAGGCCCTGTGCGCTGAGCGCAAAATCCCTCAGCGCCAGCACGCCGGTCTTTGATGCGGCGCTGCCGCTGCTGATGCTTGTCATGGCGCTGCTCGCCGCGCTGGCCGTTCCGCAACGCCTCTCATTCTTCTGGCGTCATCAGTCGCACCGTCCGCCGCTGCGACGGCGACATCTTACGCTCTGCGTCTTCCGGGAATAACACCGCGCGCTGTTTCGCGTACCCCCTGTTATTTACCGGAGAATTTATCATGACTGTTTTACTCAGGAGCCTGCTGCTCCTGCTGGCAGGCTGCGTGCTGAGTGCGCAGGCTGCGGATACCGGCTGGCTGCGCAACGCGCAAAACAGCCACGCTGAGGTGCGCCTGCGCGCCGCGCCGCAGGCGGGCGACACCCGGCTGCTGCTGGATATTCATCTGGAGCCCGGCTGGAAAACTTACTGGCGCACGCCGGGAGAAGGCGGTGTGGCACCCGCCATCGCCTGGCAGACGCCCGGCATCAGCGCTCAGTGGTTCTGGCCTGTACCGGCGCGCTTTGACGTCAGCGGGCTGACCACTCAGGGCTATAAAGGCACTGTCACGCTGCCGATCGTGCTGCAGCGCCCGCCCGGCAGCGATACGCTTACCGGCACGCTGACGCTCTCTGCGTGCAGCGACGTCTGTATTCTGACGGATTTTGCGTTCAGCCTCGATCTGACCCGGCCGGCCGCGGCGGCGTTTGACCGCGACTTTGCCCGCGCGATGGGGCAGGTTCCGCCTGACTCCGGCCTGACTGACCAGCTCAACGCCAGTTTTGTTAACGGTGAGCTGCAGATCCGCGCGGTACGCCAGGCGGGCTGGAGCACCCCGGCACTCTTCTTTGACTATCCGGCGGGCAGCATGCTGGCAGCACCGGTGATCAGCGTGCAGGGCAATACGCTCAGCGCGCGCGTGGCCGTGACCGATGAATGGGGCGATGCGGCACCCGACCTGCGCGGCCGCCAGCTGTCGCTGGTGATCAGCGATAAGGATCTGGCGCAGCAGAGCCACGTCACTCTCGGTGCGGAGCCGCTGCTGAGCGGCGGGACGCGCGCAACGCTCTGGTCGGTGCTGCTGCTGGCGCTGCTCGGCGGCCTGGTGCTGAATCTGATGCCCTGCGTACTGCCGGTTATGGCGATCAAGCTCAGCGGTCTGGTGCAGCAGCAGGGTCAGACACGCCGTCAGACGCGCCTGCAGTTTCTGGCCTCCAGCGCCGGGATCCTCTTCTCCTTTTTGCTGCTGGCACTTTTGATGAGCGCGCTGCGCCTGAGCGGTCAGGCGCTGGGCTGGGGCATACAGTTCCAGAGCAGCGGATTCCTGCTGCTGATGACCGGCGTCATGTTTCTGTTCAGCGCCAGCCTGTTTGATCTGCTGCATTTACGTCTGCCCTCCGCTTTTAACACCCGGCTGGCCACGCACCAGGGGAACGGATTAGCGGGGCATTTTGCGCAGGGGGCGTTTGCCACTCTGCTGGCAACGCCCTGCAGCGCGCCATTCCTCGGCACGGCGGTGGCTTATGCGCTGACCGCGCCGCTGCCCCAGCTCTGGCTGCTGTTTGCGGCGCTGGGTATCGGCATGAGCGTGCCGTGGCTGCTGGTGGCCGCGCTGCCGGGCGTCGCGCGCTGGCTGCCGCGTCCGGGACGCTGGATGGTGCATCTGCGTACGCTGCTGGGCATTCTGATGCTGCTGGCGACGCTCTGGCTGGTTACACTGCTGATCCCGCACTGGGGCCGTGGTGCAGCAGGCCTGCTGGCTGCCGCGCTGCTGTTGCTGCTGCTAACCTGGCTGCTGCGCCGCCGCGCGCTGCAGCAGGCGGGCGCGGTCGCTATCACGCTGACGATAGCGGGTGCACTGTTCCTGCTGATGCGTCCGGCAGAGGATGCCGGTGAACTGCACTGGCAGCCGCTGTCAGAGCAGGCTATCGCCGCGGCGCTGCAGCAGAACCGGCGTGTGTTTGTCGATATCACCGCTGACTGGTGCATTACCTGCAAGGTCAATAAGTCCCGGGTGCTGAACCAGCCTGACGTTCGCGCCGCGCTGAGTGCGGACGATATCGTGCTGCTGCGCGGCGACTGGACGCAGCCGGATCCGGCCATTGGCGACTTTCTGCGCCAGCGCGATCGGGCGGCGATTCCGTTTAATCAGATTTATGGCCCGGCGCTGCCGCAGGGTCAGATTTTGTCACCGCTGCTGAGTCGCGACGCGGTGCTTTCCACACTGAGTAAGGCGAAAAAATAATGAAAAAATCACTGTTTGCAATGCTGCTGCTGAGCGCACCGGTACTGGCTGCCGCTCCTTTTACGCCGGAGCAGGAAGCGCGCATCAAAGCGCTGATCCGCGAAACGCTGGTACAGAATCCCGCCATACTGGCTGAGGCCGCCGATGCCTTTGATAAGGAAGCCGCGCGACAGCAGCAGAACGTAGTAGCTCAAATGGTTGAAAAGAATCGCGATATGCTGTTCAGCGATGCCGGTTCACCCCGCATCGGCGCTGAAAAACCGGCGCTGACGCTGGTCTATTTCACCGATTACAACTGCGTATTTTGCAAAAAATTTGAGGGTGATATCACCACGCTGCTGAAAGCGCATCCACAGGTTGCGGTGGTCATCAAGCCGCTGCCTTATCGTGCCGAAAGCTCGCTGAGTTCAGCGCGACTGGCGCTGACGGTCTGGGAGCAGCAGCCTAAAAACTTTCTGAAGCTGCACGAAAAGCTGATGGCAAAAAAAGGTAATCACGACGAGGCCAGCATCAGCGCCGCGCTGAAAAAAACCGGTATCAGCCTGTCAGCACCGAGCAAAGCGAGTCTGGATACCATTAATCACAACCTGACGCTGGCGCAGCAGCTGGGCGTGCAGGGGACCCCGGCCACGCTGGTGGGTAATCAGCTGATCAGCGGGGCGGTGCCTTATGCCCAGCTGGAGGCGGCCGTGAAAGATGCGCTGAAGGCGGCACCGTGAGCCGGCTGAAGCGCTGGCTGCGTGAAGCGCTCTGGCTGCTGCTGGCAGGCGTGCTGATTATGCTGGCGGTCGACTGGCTGCGCGCGCCGCAGCTGCCTGCCGATCTGGCACAGCAGCCGCTCACCACGCTGCAGGGTGAGCAGAGCCTGGCCGGGCTGAGCGCATCGAAGCCGGTGCTGGTTTACGTCTGGGCCAGCTGGTGCGGCGTCTGCAAACTGACCACGCCGGTTGTGGCGAAGATCAGCCAGCAGGGCGTGCCGGTGGTCAGCGTGGCGCTGCGCTCGGGTTCTGATGCGCAGGTTGCACAGTGGCTGGCAAAAAAAGGCCTGCGGGGGTTAGCCGTTAACGACGCGCGCGGCGAGCTGGGACAGCGCTGGCAAATCGCTGCCACGCCGACCTTTATCGTGCTCTATCAGGGCCGGGTTGTCAGTACCACCAGCGGCTGGAGCAGCCGCTGGGGATTGCAGCTGCGTTTATGGTGGGCTGAACAGTTCAGCGGATAACAGAGGGCGCCTGCGGGCGCCTTTTTTAATAATGGCTGGTTCAATTTGCGCTGATTAATAATGTTTAAAACAGGAAAGTAATAATTATCAGGAAAATTATCCCGGCGCTGCGTTTATTTTATCTTTTTGCGGCTGGCTTTATTTAAGGCAGTGATTAAATTTTTGCAATAATGGCGTAACTGATGCATACCTGAATAACAGACTAATTTCTGATTATCGCGGCGGGATATTTTCAGGCGCCGCAGTGAGGGAGAGTATGCGTATTCATCATCTGAACTGTGGTTGCATGTGCCCGCTGGGCGGGGCGCTGTTTGATGGCTTCAGCCGGGGCCCCTTTGCTGAACTGGTGTGTCATTGTCTGTTAATTGAAAGCGATCGCCACGGTCTGATTCTGGTGGATACCGGACTGGGAATTAATGATATGCGTTATCCGGAACGCCGGCTCTCTGGCTTTTTCCGTCTGCTGAATAATATTCGTTACAGTGAGCAGATGAGCGCGCTGGCACAAATTCAGCTGCTGGGTTTTCAGGCGGAAGATGTGCGTCATATTATTCTGACCCATCTCGATTTTGATCATGCAGGCGGCATCAGTGATTTTCCGGCGGCGCGGATCCATCTTCTGCAGCGTGAGCTTGATACGGTACGCAGCGGACGTGAGCAGAGCTGGCTGGCGCGTCAGCGCTTCCGGCCACAGCAGTGGACCGCGCACGATGGCTGGCGCGGCTACGCCAGCGAGGGTGAACGCTGGTTCGGGTTTGATGCGGTGAGAGCGATTGACGATCTCAGCGATGAGATCCTGCTGGTGCCGCTGCCGGGGCATACCGCCGGACACGCAGGCGTGGCGATCCGCCACGGCGGTGGCTGGCTGCTGCACGGGGGGGACGCCTGGTTTTATTGCGGAGAGATGCATCACACCCGGCGCCACTGTACGCCGGGCCTGCGCGCCTATCAGCGGCTGATGTGCAGCGATCGCGAAGCGTGGCGTATTAATCAGCAGCGGCTGCGCGAACTCTCGCTGCAGCCCCAGAGCGGTGTTGCGCTGTTTTGCAGCCACGATGCGCGCGAACTGGCACACTACCGGCCGCACTGTTAGCTTTTTTGCCGGTTTTCTGCGCATTACCCTTTATCTTTACTAATATTTCTCTGGCGGCGTTGCGAAGCCTGTCGGCTCGCCGCCGTCTGAAAACTCTAAAGGGAGCGTGCCATGTTTCATACCTCGGGAAAGTCGGCGTTCGGCATTACGCTGTATGCCTTGCTGGAGCCACTGCCGCTGGGCTTTTTTTTTGCCGCCTGGCTGTTTGACATCCTCTATCTGCAGACCTTTGTGGTGATGTGGACCAAAGCTGCCAGCTGGCTGATTGTCTTTGGTCTGCTGCTGGCAATTCTGCCGCGAATTATCAGCCTGATTCATCTGTTTCGCGGTGTCACTGCCGGTGAGAAAACCCATTTCTGGCTCTCACTGCTGGCAGTGCTGGTGGCCATAGTTAACGCCTTTATTCATAGCCGTGATGCGTATGCGGTGGTGCCCATGGGCGTCACGCTGTCGACCATTGTGGTGGCGCTGCTGCTGCTCGCCAACGTACAGCTGGCGCTGCGCGCGCGCCGTATCCCGGGAGGTCGCCCATGAAACTGCGCATTCTGAGTGCTGTCAGTCTTGCTGCGCTGCTGAGCGCCTGCGACAGCGGATCGTCTCTCGATCCGCAGAAACAGACCGGACCCAATCCCGAGCTGCCTAAAGCGCAGAACTTTTTCATGCCGCCTATGCAGGTGCCGGAGGGGACACCGTGGAAAACCGGCGAAACGCCAAAGGTGGCGGACGGGCTAAAGATAGAGCGGATCCCGGCGAAGCTGATGCATCCGCGCCAGCTCTACGTGCTGCCAAACGGAGATGTACTGGTGGCCGAGGCCAACGGGGTAAAAAATCCGGTCACGGCGCCGAAGCAGCTTATTATGGGCATTGTGCAGAAATCCTCAGGCAAAGGTGCGCCAGGCGGCAACCGTATCTCACTGCTGCGTAACGTCAACGGTAAATGGGAGCAGCATCTCTTTATCGAAAATCTGAATGCGCCCTTTGGTATGCAGCTGATTGGCAACACGCTTTACGTTGCCAACGCCGATAGCCTGGTGAAGTTCCCTTATCAGACCGGGCAGACGGAGATCCGCACTGCGCCCGAAGAGGTCACGGCGCTGCCGGGTGGCGAGCTTAACCACCACTGGACCAAGGCGCTGCTCGCCAGCCAGGATGGCAGTAAACTCTATGTCGGCGTCGGTTCTAACAGCAACATCACCGAAAACGGACTGGGTGCGGAGTATCAGCGCGCAGCGGTCTGGGAGGTGGATGCCGCCAGCGGGGCGAGCCGCATCTACGCCAGCGGCATCCGCAATCCGACCGGGCTGCAGTGGGAGCCGCAGAGCGGCAAGCTGTGGGCGATCGCGAATGAGCGCGATGAAATCGGATCCGATCTGGTTCCTGACTATATGACGTCGGTGCAGGATAACGGCTTCTACGGCTGGCCGTGGAGCTATTTTGGCCAGCACGTGGATGACCGGGTCCGGCCGCAGCGGCCTGATATGGTGGCGAAAGCGATCAAGCCGGACTACGCCCTGAGCTCGCACGTTGCACCGCTCGGACTGCTGTTCTACGGCGCGGACAATATGCCACAGTATCGCGGCGGCGCGTTTATCAGCGAGCACGGCAGCTGGAACCGGACGCCGCTTAATGGCTATAAAGTGGTATGGGTTAAATTTGAAAACGGCATGCCGGTCGGTAAGCCACAGCCGGTAGTCACCGGA
Organism: Pantoea sp. M_9; assembly: GCF_008631385.1. Taxonomy (NCBI): domain Bacteria; kingdom Pseudomonadati; phylum Pseudomonadota; class Gammaproteobacteria; order Enterobacterales; family Erwiniaceae; genus Pantoea; species Pantoea sp. M_9. The sequence goes on from NZ_VWUF01000001.1 coordinate 61,468, forward strand.
TTCCTCACGGACGATGAGAAGAATGTGCGCGGTCTGCCAGTGGGACTGGCAACGGATAATCAGGGTGGGGTACTGATAGCGGACGATGCGGGAGATGCTATCTGGCGCATCAGCGCGGCGCAGTAGTTTTTACCGGTAAAAAATAGAAAAGGATTTGGCTGGTCAGCCAAATCCTTTTTTTTTGTTCGCTTAAGCGGCGGGTAACCGCGCGGCGAACGGGGTGCTCAGCACTCCTCACACAGCGAATCATAAAATGTGACGAGAAATATTTCAAGTTTCAGTAAATTACTGTATGGTTATACAGTGTTGAGTGCGGGCGGAGTATCGTTGCTTTCTGATGACTCTCAGGGGCGCGGATAGTCAAATCCCGGCAGGTTTCAGGTGGTGCTGGCCTGTGGCTTTAGCAATGAGTGCCGCTCAGCGCTCCTCACAGATGTGCTCAGGCGGCCGGCGGGTAGGGTCAGGGTCCCGGCCGCTGAATGGCGCGCGCTCCTGTCAGAGGAGAAGGAAAGTGATGGAACTTGTACGATTACTTCTGGACATCGTCCGGATCATCCTGCAAATCATCGTTGCCCTTTTGCAACTGACCGGTCAGGCGCACTGACCGGAACTTGAAACAAGGCGGAGCTCACCCCTCCGCCTTTTTTCGTGGCCGCTCAGGCTGTCTGCATGCGGCCCAGGCATATCGGATTTTATAGGCAACCAGGGNCAAATCATCGTTGCCCTTTTGCAACTGACCGGTCAGGCGCACTGACCGGAACTTGAAACAAGGCGGAGCTCACCCCTCCGCCTTTTTTCGTGGCCGCTCAGGCTGTCTGCATGCGGCCCAGGCATATCGGATTTTATAGGCAACCAGGGCGCCATAAATGGCACTCCTGCGCGGATTTTCCGCAGGGGCCGCATTTATGCGGCCCGGGTTAAATCCCGTTGCGGCGTCCGGTGAGGGGCGCATGAATGCGCCCCCTACGGGTACAGAATCCAGCATTCTTGTAGGGGCCGCATTTATGCGGCCCNATGGCACTCCTGCGCGGATTTTCCGCAGGGGCCGCATTTATGCGGCCCGGGTTAAATCCCGTTGCGGCGTCCGGTGAGGGGCGCATGAATGCGCCCCCTACGGGTACAGAATCCAGCATTCTTGTAGGGGCCGCATTTATGCGGCCCTACGAAATGGCGTAGATATCTCCCGTAGGGGCCGCATTCATGCGGCCCAGGTTAAATCCCGTCACGGCATCCGGCGAGGGGCGCATGAATGCGCCCCCTACGGGTACAGAATCCAGCATTCTCGTAGGGCCGCATTTATGCGGCCCTACGAAATGGCGTAGGTATCTCCCGTAGGGGCCGCATTTATGCGGCCCGGGTTAAATCCCGTCGCGGCATCCGGTGAGGGGCGCATGAATGCGCCCCCTGCGGGTACAGAATCCAGCATTCTTGTAGGGGCCGCATTCATGCGGCCCGGGTTAAATCCCGTCACGGCATCCGGCGAGGGGCGCATGAATGCGCCCCCTGCGGGTACAGAATCCAGCATTCTTGTACGGGCCGCATTTATGCGGCCCGTGAAGGCGGATGTCTATCCCGGGCCAGGGCGCCATAAATGNATGCGGCCCGGGTTAAATCCCGTCACGGCATCCGGCGAGGGGCGCATGAATGCGCCCCCTGCGGGTACAGAATCCAGCATTCTTGTACGGGCCGCATTTATGCGGCCCGTGAAGGCGGATGTCTATCCCGGGCCAGGGCGCCATAAATGACGCCCCTACAAAATGACCCTGGCGGCCGGTGCTGACGAAACGGCGGGGGCTGGCTGCAGGCGTTTCTGTGGCTGCAGCAATGTCATGGCCAGCATGCTGACGAAGGCGATAACGGCAGTCACGGTAAACATGGCGTTATAGCCGTAATACTCCGCCAGCCAGCCGCACAGCATAGGGGAAATAATGGCGGCCAGATTCGCAATTGCCAGCGTCATCCCGCTGAATGCTCCCACCGACGCCTTTGGCGTAACGTCTATGACCACCGACCAGTAAACGTTATTGACCAGCGCATTGAGTGCGTTACCCAGCGTCATCAGGGCGATGATGGCGGCGGCCGAACCGGCAAACGGGATGGCCATAAAGCAGCAGGCGGTAGCGCAGAGCGTAATTGCCGCAAAACCATTGCGGGCCAGCCGCAGATTTCCGGTTCGCGCCAGCAAACGATCGGCGAGGCGCCCGCCAAGCAGCACCGTCAGACAGGCTCCGCTCCACGGGATCATGGCGATATACCAGAGCGAATGCAGGTCATAATGAAAATTATCCTGCAGATATTTTGGCAGCCAGGTGACCAGCGTAAAGGTGATATAGAGAAAACTGAAATAGCCCAGCGCATTACACACCAGCGTGCGGCTGGTGAAAAAGCGCCACCAGGGTAACGGGCGCTCATCATGCGCTTCAGCACGCTGCCCCTGCACGATCAGCGCGCGCTCAGCGTCGTTCGCCGCCGGATGCCGCTGCGGCGTATCGGCAAAGTAGCGGGCAAACAGCAGCATCGCCAGCAGCGAAAAGACGCCAAGCAGGATAAACATCATGCGCCAGTCGTTGGTCAGCAGCAGCAGGCCAACCGCGATGGGTGCGGTCAGCAGCGAGCCTACCTGTGTACTCAGCAGGCCGATGCCCAGCGCCATGCCGCGCTCATTATCCGGCGCCCAGTGCGCAATCGTCTTGTTCATCAGCGCGTAGGCAGGCCCCTCGGCAAAGCCAAACAGTACGCGCAGCGCGGCGAACCCCATAATGGCCGAGCCGCCAAACAGCGCCACGCCAATTTCACCTGCCCAGGCCGTAGCGATCTCCAGCAGCGACCAGAGCACGCCAGCCATCAGCCATACTTTGCGCGTGCCAAATCGATCGGCGAGAAAACCGCCGCAGAGCGAGCCAAACAGATAGCCAAAACCGAAGTAGCCCAGTACGGCGCCCAGCTCGACCTTACTGAAATGGAACTGCTGCGAAATGGCCTGCGCAGCGAAGGAGAGTGCACCGCGGTCAACGTAATTAATCAGCGCAATAAGGAACAATAATGAAAAGATACGGTAGCGGACAGCAGAGGCTTTCATGGCATAACTCCTGTGAAGAACACAGGAATGAGTAAGCAAAGGTAATGCCAGAATCTCTGGGCGGAGTCATATCAACGTAAAGAGGGATAAAGCCGGGCAGAACAGCAAGCACTTTATGCTTCGGGAAACGTAAAGGTTGCTGCGCTGCACCAGACTGGATGCTTAAGCGTGCATTGAGGGTGCAGAATCAGACAACGGGCTGCTGCAGAATCACGCCATTCACCATCGGCTCCTGAGGTAATCCGACATGCAGTAAAATCTGACCACGGTAGTGCTCATCCGTGTCGTGCTGATCGTCGCTCAGCAATACGCCCGCTTCATTGACATTCTTACCCGCGATTTCCGTTTTGGTACGCGCCGCGCTGCGCATCCACTCATATTCGATATCGATATGCCCGGTATCGATACAGCGGATCCCCTGCTGACTGAGATCGTAAGCCAGCACGGTTGCCGTCGGACCCAGCGAAATCAGCACCATGTCATATTCGTGGGCATGCGCCAGCACGCTGGTATAGAGCTGGTTATAGACTGAAAATGCATTACGGTTCAGCGTGGTAATACGCTTTATTTCGCGTGCGCCATCCATTAAGTCGTTACCGATACCCAGCCGGGTGCCGCTGCCTTCAACGATCAATATTTTTTTGTCGTAAAAAAGCTGCCTGAATTTAGCAAATACGCGGGTCGCCTGCTGTTTATCAATATAATCATGATAAGGACGCGTCACCGAAGTATTTCCATACTGATACGTTTTTTTTAATAAAGGCTCATAGCGGCGAAAGAAAAAAGCTTTATGAAAAAACCAGAACAGGGCTGAGCCAAAACGCATATTGCGGGTTGAGCGAAAAGCATCCGGCATGCAGAGCAGGCAGGGGTTACCTTCGCGCGTACCGCGCCGCATAATCTCTTTCAGTCTGATAGAAAGACGCTCATCAAATGACTGAAAGCCGATATTTTTAAACAGTGTCATCTCCAGTTCTCCATCCCCATACCGGCATACGGATAACCTGTCATTACTGAGCAGCAAATCGATTGTCTGTTCAGGTGACATAACCTGATATTGCCGCGCATGTGCCTGGGCAACCGGGAATTTTAACGCTGCGTGTGTAAATTTAAATGGAAATCGTATTTTCCGATAAAGGGAATCTGCGCTGATCATAATAACCTTCTTTTTATCTGCGGATCTGCTACAGAGCAGTCAGGTGATTTATATCACTCTTCCTGAAAAAACAGAGGCTGAGGAAATTCCCAAACTGAAATTACGCTGCGTTATTTAATCATTAAACTGCAACTCAACGTAAAGCCAATGGGAAGAATTGTCAGGCGCAGCGGCAAATTAAATGATTGCAGACAATTTACACCAGGATAATTCGTACACAGGCTACGCGAACCCGTTAATCAATTTCATCAAAACGTGTTGCGGGCACTATTGCACCTCATTTCAGCCATTGAGTGAGCCTGACGGTAATCATTTTTATGATGCCAGGCCTGTTATCGTGCACGCGCTTACGCCATCTGTTATGCCAGTGTGTTAGCAAAAGGTGCGCAATCGCAGCGGCAATGATTAATTAAATCCATCAAAATTAAACGTGATTTCAGTCACATGGTGAGCCTGCCGCTGCCGGCGAGCCTTAAGCAACGCTTGATTCATTAGCGGATCTGACAACACATAAACTCACGGGTTTTTACACGGTGCTTACATAAGTTAATATTTTGTTGGAATTGCTGCGATGTCGTAACGGCATAAACTAATGAACAAAACTGAGGGATTGGCATGATAACAAAACTCACCAGTATCGTAATGGCGATACTGGCGATAGCGCTGCTCTATATGGGTGGTCAGCTGTTACTCAATGGAGGCAGCGCGTTCTACGCGATAATGGGGGCAGGGTTACTGCTGACGGCTGTTTTACTGTTCCGTAAACAGCGCAGTGCGCTGACGCTCTATGCGGTCCTGATGTGGATCACGCTGGCGTGGATCGTCTGGGAAGCGGGATTTGATAAGTGGCAGTGGATCCCGCGCGGCGACTTGTTTGGCGTGATCGGTCTGTGGCTGGCGATGCCGTGGATTGTCAGGCCGCTTACCCGCGGCGAACGCCGTTTTCATCCGCTGCTGGGCGGCACCGTGGCGATTATGGTGCTGGTCGTCATCGGCCTCTGTTTTTACGATCCGCTGCCGCAGGCCGGCACCATCACCAATGCGCGCGAGCCGGTGAGCGAGCCTGGCGCAGAAAATGAGTGGGCTGCCTATGGCGGTACGCCAGCGGGTCAGCGCTTCTCAGCGCTGAAACAGATCAGCAAAGCGAACGTCAGTAACCTTGAAGTCGCCTGGGAGTATCATACCGGCGATATGCGTCAGGAGAGTGATGCCACCGAGTATACGTTTGAGGCGACGCCGCTGAAAGCCAACGATATGCTCTATCTCTGCACGCCGCATAATGAAGTCCACGCGCTCGATCCTGAAAGCGGGGCGGTGAAATGGAAATATACGCCGGAGAAAAACCGCTCTTACCTTCAGCAGCATCAGACCTGCCGCGGCGTCAGTTACTACGCCACGCCGGTTGCGCAAACCAGCAGCAATGCGCCTGCGCTTTGCCGTAAGCGTATCTTCAATGCCACTACCGATGCGCGCCTGATTGCGCTGGATGCCGACAGCGGCAAGCGCTGTCCTGATTTTGGCCGCGATGGCATAGTGGATCTGCGCGCAAATATGGGTGAGATCCGCCCGCACGCGCTGATGCAGACGTCTGCTCCGCTGGTGGCCGGTAATCTGGTGATCGTGGGCGGTTCGGTCATGGATAACGGCTTTGAGAAAGGCAATCCGTCCGGTGTCATCCGTGCCTATGACGCGCAGAGTGGCCGCCTGGTGTGGAATTTCGATCCGGCCACGCCGGATGCGACCGCGCCGATTGCCGCTGATAAGCGCTATCCGCAGGATACGCCAGTTGCCTGGGCAACGCTGAGCGCCGATGTCAAAAATGGCTTGGTCTACGTTCCCTTTGGCAACGCGTCACCGGATGAAGTGGGGATTGAACGCGACGCTGACAGCAACACCGAGAAGTTCCGCGACACGCTGGTGGCGCTGGATCTGCAGACCGGTGCGTTTAAGTGGCGCTACCAGAGTTCGCACCACGATTTGTGGGATCGCGATAACCCGTCACAGCCTTCACTGCTGGATATCGATTATCAGGGCCAGAAGCAGCCGGTAGTGATCCTGCCGACCAAAACCGGCAACCTGTTTGTGCTGAATCGTCTGACCGGCCAGCCGGTTTATCCGGTGAACGAAGTGAAAGTCTCGACTGAAGGCGGCGTTCCCGGCGAAAAATTTGCCGCCACGCAGCCGGTCTCCAGCCTGAACTTTATTCCGCAGGCGCTGACGGAAAAGTCGATGTGGGGCATTACGCCGTTTGACCAGATCGCCTGCCGGATCGATTTTCATCGTCTGCGCTATGATGGCAATCCGTGGACGCCAGCTACTGAAGCGGGCACGCTGGTGTTCCCGGGCAATATTGGCGTCTTTAACTGGGGATCTGTCGCGGTCGATCCGGAGCGCCAGATGCTGATCGCTGCGCCGGTACGCCTGGCGTATAAATATAATCTGATCAAGCGCACGCCGCAGACGGCAACTGAACGCCTGTTCACTAAAGATGGTCAGCCTTACTGGAATGAAAACTTTCACGGCGACTATGCGATCCACATTCAGCAGCTCGCGTCGGGTCTGGGTATTCCCTGCATTGCACCGCCGTGGGGCCGTCTGGTGGGGGTTGATCTGAAAACCGGGAAAACGGAGTGGCTGCGTCGTATCGGCACCACGAAGAACCTGAAAACCACTTTCCTGCCGGGCCGCTTCCCGCTGGGATTCCCGATGGGGATGGTGGCACACGGCGGGCCGCTGCTGACCGCAGGCGATCTGGTGTTCCACGGTGCTACGGCAGATAACTTCTTCCGCGCCTATGACAGCACCACCGGCGAGCTGTTGTGGCAGACCGAACTCAGCGCAGGCGCACAGGCCACGCCGTCAACCTATATGGGCAAAGATGGCAAACAGTATGTAGTAATCGCGGCGGGAGGGCACGGATCGCTCGGCACCAAAGCGGGCGACAGCGTGGTGGCGTTCCGTCTGAAGTAAAAAAAGGATAGTCCAGCAGCGTCCCGCCGCCCGGCGGGACGCTGCATCAGAGATTACGCTTTCGCACGTTCGCTCTGCACTTTCTGCGCAATACGATCGCCAATGGCCCGATCGATATTACGCCAGTACTCGAAGGCGCGCGACAGCACCGGCTCTTCCACGCCGTTAAGCAGGTGACCGGCCACGTTGTTTACCAGACGATCGCGTGCGGCATCATCCATCACTTTATTCACCAGCTGATTCGCCTGGCCGAAATCATCGTCATCTTTGCGCAGCGTATAAGGTGAACGCACCATATCGCCCTGCGACTGCCAGGTGGAGTCGGTAGGGTAGCGCTCGCCATCGGCCACCGGGCCACCTTTGGAATTGGGCGCATAGACCGGATCGGAGACCGGATTAATACGCATCGCACCATCTTTGCTGTAGCTGTTGACCGGCGCCTGCGGCGCGTTCACCGGGATCTGTTTATAGTTAACGCCAAGGCGTGCACGGTGCGCATCTGCATAGGCGAAAATACGGCCCATCAGCATTTTGTCCGGGCTCAGGCCGATACCGGGGACCAGGTTATTCGGCTCAAACGCCGCCTGTTCAATCTGGGCATGGTTATCGGTGGGGTTGCGATCCAGCGTCAGCTTACCGACTTTAATCAGCGGATAGTCGTCGTGCGGCCAGACTTTGGTCAGATCAAACGGGTTGTAGCGGTAGCTGTCCGCCTCCGCAAACGGCATGATCTGCATATAGAGTGTCCAGCTCGGAAAATTACCCTCTTTGATAGAATTAAACAGGTCGCGCGTATGGTAGTCGCCATCCTGACCGGCCAGCGTGTCGGCATTCTCCTGCGTCAGGAACTCAATGCCCTGATCGGTTTTGAAGTGATATTTCACCCAGAATTTTTCGCCTGCGGCGTTGACCCACATATAGGTATGGCTGGAGTAGCCGTTCATGTGGCGCCAGCTCTTCGGAATACCGCGGTCGCCCATCAGCCAGGTCACCTGGTGCGCAGATTCGGGTGAGAGCGTCCAGAAATCCCACTGCATATCGTTATCGCGCAGGTTGTTATCCGCCCGGCGCTTCTGCGAGCGGATAAAGTGCTGAAACTTCATCGGGTCGCGGATAAAAAACACCGGCGTGTTATTGCCCACCATGTCGTAGTTGCCTTCGGTGGTGTAAAACTTGATAGAGAAGCCGCGCGGATCGCGCCAGGTATCCGGGCTGCCGCGTTCACCGGCTACGGTGGAGAAGCGCATCACCACATCGGTGCGGGTGCCGGGCTGGAATACGGCGGCTTTGGTATAGCGGCTGACATCTTCTGTCACTTCAAAATGGCCAAATGCGCCGCTGCCTTTTGCATGGGGCTGACGCTCCGGAATACGCTCGCGGTTAAAGTTGGCCATCTGTTCAATCAGATAGTGATCGTGCAGCACCAGCGGACCATCAGGTCCGACCGACAGGGAGTGTTCATCGCTGGCTACCGGAATGCCCGCATCCGTAGTGGTCGGTTTGCGATTATCACTGCTCATAATATCTCCAGATCTTGTAAGGGTAATCTCAGCCTTTAAGCGTAGCAGCGTGCGCTGCGCTTGCCTGATTAGTTACGCAATCTGTAGCGAGCCACTGCTGCCCTGGCCGGAACACCCTGCGCGCCAGACAGAGGGGGGCGATCAGCGCTGCGCCGCGTGCTCGTAAAAATCTATCTTTTCTACTTTTGCCGCAGAACCGCCGCCCTCAAACTCCGCCGCCAGCCACGCATTCACGATATTTTTTGCCAGCTCCGGACCCACCACGCGCGCGCCCAGCGTCATGATCTGGGCATTATTGCTTTTACGCGCCCGCTCGGCAGAGAAGGTGTCGTGACACTGCGCTGCCCGCACGCCGGGTACTTTATTAGCCACAATAGCCACGCCAATACCGGTTCCGCAGAGCAGAATGCCGCGTTCAAATTCCTGACGCTGAATGGCAGTCGCCAGCGCCCAGGCGACATCCGGGTACATAGGGCGGGCGTTATCCGCATCGTTGGTAAAATCTGTCACGGTATAGCCCTGCGTTTCCAGCAGCGTCTTAATGATATTTTTCAGATCGACAGCCGCATCATCAGCACCGATTGCAATCGTTTTCATAGCGGTTCTCCGGTAAAGAAAAAGGGCCTGCATCCAGGCGTGGATCACAGCGTGCCACAGCACTAAACATTTGTTCAATGCATGTTCATTTGTAATATGGTGGTTTTGTGAGCGCGATCGCGATAGATGAGTCCGATGGCGAGTTTTAAGGCGCTGCAGGGCCTTGCGCCAGGTCACAGATCCTTTAAACGTACATTGAAACAGGTTCATTAATTCATTTAATGTTCATATGAACAAACGACCCTCAGGGTCAGAGCGCGCTATAACCCGGGAGCTGCATGATGTCTCAACCACAACGCTTACTTGGTGTCAGTCTGAAAATGTACTTTGGCTATCAGCAAACGTTGGCGTGGTGTCGCGAGGTCGCCAGACTGGCCGATCACCCGGCGATCGAAAGCGGCAGCGTCGGCCTGTTTATTCTGCCCGCCTATCCGGCGATCCCCGCCGTAGCAGAGATCTTCGCGAACACGCCGGTACGCGTTGGCGGACAGGATGTCTGCCAGGCGGAAAACGGTGCCTGGACCGGTGAAGTCAGCGCCAGCATGCTGCAGGAGCTGGGCTGTTCGCTGGCTGAAATCGGTCATGCGGAGCGGCGGCGACACTTCCGCGAGGATGCGGCGCAGATTGCCGCTAAAGTGGCGATGTCGCTGCAGCACGGGCTGACGCCGGTGCTCTGTATTGGCGAGTCAGAGCAGGGCACGCCCGCGGAGGCCATTGCGCTCTGTGCTGCGGAGCTTAACGATGCGCTGGCGCTGGCGGCGGCACGTGGCCTGCGGGGCGAGATTCTGTTTGCCTATGAACCCCAGTGGGCCATTGGCGCGCCGCAGCCAGCCCCCGATAGCTATATTCGTACCGTCTGCGCCGGGCTGCGGACGCTGCCGCTGCCCGCCGGTATTACGCTGAAGGTGATTTACGGCGGCAGCGCCGGACCGGGTCTGATCCAGCGGCTGGAGAGTGATGTGGATGGTCTGTTTCTTGGCCGCTTTGCTCACGACCCGCAGGCGCTGGCACAGATTATTGACGAGGCCAGCGCGCTCGCCGTTGGCATAGCGGGGCAGGCGAGATGAGTGTTATAACTTACGGCTGCTTACGATCGCGCTACACAGGACAGAGAAGAGATGGAGAATACCACGCCGGGTCAGGATGCTGAGCTGCTGACCGAGATTGCCGTCGCCTACTATCAGGATGCCATCACGCAGGAGGAGATCGCGCGTAAATTTGGTATCTCGCGCATCAAGGTCGGGCGACTGCTTAAACGCGCGCGCGAAGAGGGCATTGTGGAAATCAGCGTGCGCTACCATCCGGTTTTCAGTACCCGTCTTGAGCAGCAGCTGCAGCGCTCTTTTCCGCGCCTGCAGCGGGCGCTGATTGCGCTGGATTCCGCCGACAGCGATGAGCAGCGCCGTCAGGTAGCCGCGCTGGTGTCTGCCCATCTGGCGCAGACGCTGAAAGATAACGCTATCGTGGCGGTTGGACAGGGACGTAACGTGGCGGCAGTGGCCGATCATCCGGGTCAGGTGCCCGATCGCAACTGCCTGTTTATCAGCGGTATTGGCGGCACGCACCGCCCGGGTGACGCCATTAACGCCGATCACATCAGCCGCCGGCTGGCAAAAAAGTTTGGCGGCAGCAGCGAAACGCTCTATGCCCCCGCCTACGTGGAGAACCGCGCGCTGCGCGACAGCTTTATGCAGAACGGCACGGTAAAAGAGACGCTGGATCGCGCGCGTAAAGCGGATGTGGCGCTGGTGGGGATTGGGGATATGAATGAGAACAGCTACATGGTGAAGCTGGGCTGGTTTACCCCGCGTGAAATTATCGACGCCAGCGTTAATCAGGGCGTGACCGGTGATATTGCCGGCTATGACTTTTTCAACGCCCGCGGTGAAGCGGTGGAGACGGTCATGAATGAGCGCGTGATCGGGCTGAGCATTGATGAGCTGCGCCGGATCCCGTGCGTGATCGCCATAGCCGCAGAGAACACCAAGGCGATGGCGATACTCGGGGCGCTGCGCACCGGGGCCATCGATATCATCGCGACTTCGGCGCAGAATATCCGCACGGTGCTGAGCCTGGTACAGGCGCGCTGAAGCGCGCTTTAACGTGTCTGAACGCGCCGGATCGCAATCTCTTCGGCGCGCTGCAGCAGCTGCTGCAGATCGTCCTCATCGATATCCAGCAGGGGGCCGCTCTCCAGCGCCTGATGCAGGTCGTCGCGCGTGAGCGGAACCGGCATCGCCACCGGCTGCGGTTTCACCTCGGCGGCGGCCAGCAGATGAGGATAGCGGCGTCCGGCGAGGTTATTAAACACGATCGCCAGCAGCGCGAGGCAGACCGAGTTAAGCATCACCGGCGTCAGCACAAAGTGGTAGCCGAGCTGCGCCACGCTGCCGCCGCCAAGAATCGCCGTCAGCGCGACCGCGCCGCTGGGCGGGTGCAGACAGCGCAGCTGAAACATCACCGCAATAGCGAGACAGGCGGCAACTCCGCACGCCAGTGCCGGCTGCGGGATCAGCAGTGCCGTGGTCACGCCAATAACGCCGGCAACGAGGTTACCGCCAATAATCGACCACGGCTGCGCCAGCGGGCTATTGGGCAAGCCAAACAGCAGCACCGCAGACGCCCCCATTGGCGCGACAAACCACAGGTTTACCGCACCCAGCATCCAGTGGCTGATGAGGCTGGTCAGCATAAGACCCAGCCCGGCTCCGAGGCTGGCCAGCAGGCGCTGTCTGCGCGCCACGGGCAGGGGATGTGGCCAGAAGCGGGCCAGAAACAGGCGCAGCGAGGCCAGTCGGCTCGCCGGTTGCGGTTGCGTCATAGAAAATCCGTGAGAAGCCAGAAACAGTGGCCGGGGATTGTCGCCTGGCGTCTGACGCTAAACAACCCTGCTGTGTGCAGGGATTTATGCGCGCACGCGGAAGGTGCGACAGCCTTACGCAACGGCGGCAGTTGAGGTATAGTCCGTTTTTTTTCGGAGGAACCATGCTGCCTGACTTATCTACCCGCCTGAACAAATACATCAGCGAGAGCGGAATCTGCTCGCGCCGCGATGCCGATCGCTATATCGAACAGGGCAACGTATTTATTAACGGTAAACGCGCCGCCGTCGGTGCTCAGGTGTACGCCGGAGATGAGGTCAGGGTGAATGGCCAGCTGATTGAGCCGCGTGACGCCGACGATCTGGTGCTGATTGCGCTTAACAAACCCACCGGCATTGTCACCACCATGGAAGAGGGTGAGCGCGACAATATCGGCGACTTTGTGAACCACAGCAAGCGCGTTTTTCCTATCGGCCGGCTGGATAAGGATTCACAGGGGTTAATTTTCCTCACCAACCACGGCGATCTGGTTAACAAAATTCTGCGCGCCGGTAATAACCACGAAAAAGAGTATGTGGTGACGGTTGATAAACCGATCACCGATGAATTTATCGCGGGCATGGCGGGCGGCGTGCCGATGCTGGGCACGGTAACGAAAAAGTGCAAAGTTAAAAAAGAGTCGACGTTTGTGTTCCGCATTATTCTGGTGCAGGGGCTCAATCGCCAGATCCGCCGCATGACCAAACACTTTGGCTATGAAGTGACGAAGCTTGAGCGTACGCGCATCATGAACGTCAGCCTGAAGGGCATTCCGCTCGGCGAGTGGCGCGATCTCACTGATGATGAACTGATCGATCTGTTTAAGCTGATTGAGGATTCATCATCAGAAGATAACAAAACCCGGCAGGCGCAGGCGAAGAAAAAAACGGCGTCACCGGCGAAAAAAGCGCCCGCTGCGGCTGCAAAGCAGGGTGATAAAGCGGGGGGCCAGGGCGCGAATCGCAAACGCTTTACCCAGCCTGGCCGTAAGAAAAAGGGGCGTTAAGCCCCGGATTATCCGCCCGGCCTGCGGGCGGATCGGATTATTTATCGGTGCCAAACCCCTGTTTATGGAGCGCCGCCAGCACGTGCGGGAAGTAGATGTGCTGGTAGTAGCCGCTGACGCTGTCGCTCCAGCTCTCGCCATCGCTGCGGCCGGTAGTTTGCCAGTGCTGCACCAGCTGCGCGTTGTAATCAGCGATATGCTGCGGCAGATCCGCCTGCTGATAACGCTCTTCGTGGCGGAAAGTCGGCAGCGGCAGACGCGGCTTCTGGTGCGCAGGCTGGTCGACGTGGCCGATGACCACACCGGCAACCGGGAAGGTATAGTCGGGCAGATCCAGCAGCGCGATCATCGCTTCCGGATCGCGGCGGATGCCGCCAATCGGCACAATACCCAGCCCCTCAGCCCGCGCGGCGGCCATCACCGATCCCAGCGCAATGCCCACATCGGTGGCGCCGGATACCACGCTTTCAATACTCTGCTGCGCAACCTGTTCACGGCCGCTGGCTTCCATCGCCAGGCGCGACTTATGCATATCCAGCACAAAAGTCAGAAACACGGGCGCTTTCGCGATCCACGGCTGCCCGCCGGCAATGGCGGCAATCTGCTGGCGCTGTGCGGCGTCACGGGTGACGACAACGGATACCTGCTGGGAGTTTACCGAGGTAGGCGCGTAGTACGCCGCTGAAATAATTCGCTCAAGTACCGCATCCTCTACGGGCTGATCGGTATAACTGCGCTCACTCTTATGCTGAGCGAAAAGATCGATAATGGAACTCATGCTGCCTCCTGTTGTGGGGGAGAGAGCGTAGCAGGCCGGGTAGCGGGACGTTTTACCGTTATTGCCGTGAGGCAGAGGAGAGCGGTAATAAAAACCGGGTGCCGTGGCGGCACCCGGCCGGGACGTATTAGCTGACTTTCACCACGGTTTTACCGAAGTTTTTGCCATTGAGCATATCGAAGAACGCCTGCGGTGCGTTCTCCAGTCCCTCAATCACATGCTCGCGATAGTGCACCTTCTCCTGCTCAACCAGCGGCGTCATCGCTTTCAGGAACTCAGGATAGCGGTCGCCGTAATCCTGGAAGATGATAAAGCCCTGCATGCGGATACGGCGTTTCAGGATCCCCGCCATGATCAGCGGCGTGCGATCAGGCCCCGGCGGCAGGTCGCGGCTGCTGTAGCCCGAGACGAGGCCGCAGACCGGAACGCGGGCAGCGGTGTTCAGCAGCGGGAATACTGCGTCAAACACTTTACCCCCGACGTTCTCGTAATAGATATCGATACCGTCCGGGCAGGCGGCCGCCAGCTGGTCGGCAAAGTCATCACTGTGGTGATTGATACAGGCGGAGAAGCCGAGCTTTTCAATTGCATAGCGGCACTTCTCTTCGCCCCCGGCGACGCCCACCACGCGGCAGCCGTTGAGCTTGCCCAGCTGGCCCACGGTCGCGCCGACCGGACCGGTCGCCGCTGCAACCACCAGCGTTTCGCCCGCTTTAGGCTGACCAATGTCCATCAGCCCCATATAGGCGGTAAAGCCGGGCATGCCGAGAATGCCGAGCGCCCAGGAGGGGTGAGCCAGCTCGCCGAGCTTTGCCACGCCTTCGCCATCAGAAACCGCATAGGTTTGCCAGCCGCTCTGGGACAGCACCCAGTCGCCCGCTTTAAAATCGCTGTGCTTTGACGCCTCAACCTGACACACCGTGCCGCCAACCATCGGCTGGTCGAGTTCCGCTGGCGGCGCATAGGATTTACCGTCATCCATGCGGCCACGCATATAGGGATCCAGCGACAGCCACACCGTGCGCAGCAGCATCTCACCCTCTTTAATTTCCGGCACCGGTTGTTCCACCAGCCGGAAGTTCTCTTTTACCGGTTCGCCCTCGGGACGGGAAGCCAGCAGCCAGGCCTGGTTTGATACAGCGTGTTGCGACATAGTTACCTCTCTTATGACAAACGGGTGAGGCAAGTGTAGCTGAGGATGCGCGCGCTGCTGTTAGCGGATATTGCGCGAGCGGTCTGCCGCAATAGTTTGTCACTCATTCGCTGAAGGGTGTTATATAAGAGCAACCCAGTACCAGATTACACCCCGGGCCGTGCTGCTTCGCATGTGCCGTTTCCTGACCCCGGAGATCGTTATGATAAAACCGTTACGCGCCGCGCTGCTGCTGGCGACGCTGGCAGGCAGTACGCCGCTGCTGGCGCAGACTTACGTCTATGTTTCAGAAGCCGGCGACGGTACGATTGCGCGCTACAGTCTGGATCAGCACGGTGCCCTGCACCTGCTGGGCCATACCCCGGCGGACGGCAAGGTGATGCCGCTGGCGCTCAGCACAGATAAAACCCATCTTTATGCGGCGATCCGCAGCAAGCCGCTGCAGCTGGCAAGCTGGGTGATTGACCGCCACAGCGGCGACCTGACGCAGAAGCAGCAGGTGCCCGCCGCGGCCAGCTATCCCTGGATCGTCGCTGAGCCGCAGGGACGTTTTCTGCTGGCAGCCTCGTATGATGGTAACGTCGTTGATGTATACCGGCTGACGCCGGAAACGAAACTGAGCGCACCGCCGGTGAGCCGTTACGCCACCGGGCCTGCCGCTCACTCGGCCATCGCCGACCCAACCGGCAAAACGGTCTATGTCGGCAACCTCGGCACCGACCGCGTGCTGCAGCTGACGCTGAGCGACAGCGGCACGCTGGCCGCGCTCGGCAGCGGGTATGTCGCTACGGCTAAAAACAACGGCCCGCGCCACTCGGTAATATCCGCAGACGGGCGCTTTCTGTATAACATTGGCGAAATGGGCGGGGTGATCACGCAGTTCCGGCGCGAGGCGAACGGGGCGCTGGTAAAAGTTGCTGAATCCCCCAGCGCGGTTGCCGCCTCTTATCATCTGGCCGAGGGGCGCGAACGGCCGCCGGGATACAGCGATCCCACGCCGCGTATCTGGGCCGCCGATATTCATCTTACGCCGGACGGGCGCTTTCTCTACGTCAGCGAGCGCACCAGCAGTACGCTGAGCAGCTACCGTGTGGATCCAGAGAGCGGGGCGCTGACGCTGGCGGGCAGCTGGCCGGTGGAGAAGCAGCCGCGCGGATTTGCCATTACCCCGGATGGACGCGGGCTGGTGGTCAGCGGCGAGAAGAGCGCAGTGATTGGCAGTTATCGCATCGATCCGCAAAGCGGGGCGCTGACGCGCACCGGTGAAGCGCCGGTGGGCAGCGATGCCAACTGGGTAACGATTGTGCACTACTGACGGCTGTGCAGCCGTTGGTCTGCACAAAATAATTTTATGGAGCCGCCGCACAGCCGAGAAATGTGATCGCCGACACATTTTATCTGTTAACCGGACGATCCCCTCCGGTGCCGTGCAGCCACTACGCTGGCCGCTGCGGCACCGGCAGCTTCGATAAGCGGCGTTAACGGATCACCGTACGCGCGGGGCGTATCATCCAGCATAAATTTTGATGGCGAAACAATTTGTCGTAGTTATCTGCGTGAGCGCAGGTAGCAATCTGGCAGGATACGCCGCACTTAGTGCCTTCTGGTCCCTGTGACATGCCGTGGCTTACCCGACCCGCTCTGTTCTTTGCCGTAAAAACCACGCTCGCTGCGTTTCTGGCGCTCTGGCTGGCGCTGGAGATTAACCTGGATCGCCCCGCCTGGGCGCTGACGACGGTGTTTGTCGCTTCGCAGCTCTACTCCGCCTCGACTATCTCCAAATCGCTGTTTCGTCTGCTCGGCACGCTGCTGGGCGGCCTGTTTATCTTTCTGATTTTTCCGCTGACGGTGGCGCATCCGCTGCTGTTCAGCCTGGTGATTTCGCTCTGGGTCAGCGGCTGTCTCTGGCTCTCACTGCATGATCGGACGCCCAAAAGCTATGTGTTTATGCTGGCGGGCTACAGCGCGGCGATTATGGGGTTTCCGGAAGTGTACACGCCGTGGGGCATTACCAGCACGGTGCTGTCGCGTATTGAAGAGATCACCTTAGGCATTGTCTGCAGCAGCCTGATACACGGCCTGCTGTTTCCGGTCTCCATGCGCAGCCTGCTGGAGCAGAGCGTGACGCAGTGGTATCTCACCGGCCGCCGGCTCTGTCACGATCTGCTCTCCGGGCCGGTTAGCGCCGTCTCGCCCGAGCGGGAAGCGATCCTGACACAGATGGCTACCGCACCGCAGCAGGTGGAAATTCTGATCACCCACTGCGTCTATGAGGGTGACGCTGCCCGCCGGCTGATCCGCTTAGTCAGCGCGCAGTATCAGCATCTCTCCTATCTTATCCCGACGCTGACCGCCATCGAGCTGCGCCTGCAGCGCCTCGCCGCGCGCAATATCCTGCTGCCTGACTATGTGGCACAGGGATTTCAGCAGTTCCTGCAGTGGCTCAGCGACGGTGAGGCGCCGGGCGATGTGATCGGCATTCAGCTGGAGCTGACGCACCGGCAGGCGCAGGTCAACGCAGCGTGGCGCGCCGGCGAGCTGCCGGTGGAACACTGCCTGCTGCTGAGCGGGCTGCTGGAGCGCATGATCGACTTTGTGCGCATCGCCGGGGCGTATCAGAGCGTCAGTGGCATGGTGAGCGATCTGTCGGGTGACACGACGCTGGCGCGCGGCAGACGCACCCACCGCTTCTTTGATCGCGGGCTTATCCGTCTTTCGGCGCTGACCGCTTTCTGCGCCACCTTTGGCAGCTGCCTGCTGTGGATGGGAAGCGGGTGGCGCGACGGCGCCTCTGCCCCGGTTATGGCGGCGATCCTGAGCTCTTTTTTCGCCAGCCTCGATACGCCGCTCACCTCGATGAAGCTGTTCGTGCGCGGCGTGCTGATCGCCATTGGCATCAGCCTGGTGTATGTCGCGCTGCTGCTGCCGCAGGCGACCTCGTTTGAGGCGCTGATCATCTGCATGGCGCCGGGGCTTATTGTGCTGGCNGATACGCCGCTCACCTCGATGAAGCTGTTCGTGCGCGGCGTGCTGATCGCCATTGGCATCAGCCTGGTGTATGTCGCGCTGCTGCTGCCGCAGGCGACCTCGTTTGAGGCGCTGATCATCTGCATGGCGCCGGGGCTTATTGTGCTGGCGCTGACGATCGCCCGCCCGGCAACCAACCTGACTGGCCTGAGCGTGGCGATTCAGATCCCGGGACTGATCGGTTTTGGTCACCATCTGCAGCCGGATCTGGTGCTGCTGGTGAACAACGCCATCGCCTCGGTGACCGGTGTCCTGTTTGCCGCCATCGCCACGGCCATTATGCGTAACAAGCGGCCGTCGTGGAGCGCGCGGCGTGCGGTGCGGCGCGGACTGCGCGAGCTGCTGCGCTTTATTAAGGAGATTGAGCGCAACGGCTCATCGCTGCCGGCCCGGCAGCGCTTTATCAGCCTGATGCTGGATAAGGTCAATATGGTGCTGCCGCGTCTGCGTCTCGATCCGCAGTCAGATATGAGCAGCGCCGGTATGCTGCTTAATGAGGTGTGGCTGGGCGTCAACAGCTTCGACTACTACGCGCGGCACCGGGTGCTGCTGGGTAATTACCTGCTCGACAGCGGGGCGTTTTTCTATGAGCTGGGACGCTTTCTGAAGCAGCGGCTGAAGTCGCTGCAGAGCGCCCCGCACGCTGAACTGCAGCAGACGCTTGATCTGCTGCTGCTGCAGCTGGAAGCGCTGGCGCTGGACGATGAGCGCCTGTTTACGCCGCTGTTTCATCTGTTCAGCGTCCGGCTTTATCTGTTTCCGCAGCTGGCGTGGCCGGAGCCGACCGCCGGCCAGCGCGCCGCCCTGCAGCAGCACGCTCTGCGCCTGCGCACTCAGCCATCCCAGCTGTAGCCGCCCGGCACGCGCGCAAAGCCAGCCGGTTTCAGCAGCGCCGTCAGCGGCGACTGGCTGGCCGGAGAGCCATCAATCTGCTCCAGCGTAAAGCGCAGGCGCGGCTCGCGCCGGAGGGCCGTGGCTAGCGCGCCAAGCGCCTGCTGCAGGATCTCCGGTGATGCACCGGCCGTAAAAGTATGCAGCTGTTTGCCGCCGGGCGGCAGCCAGAGCAGCGGCCCTCCCTGAAACAGCACCACCCAGCTGCCGCTGCGCCGCAGCGGTTTTGTCCCGGAGAGGGTCAGCGGCCACGGCAGCAGGGTGCCGAACGGATTAGCCGGATCCAGCGTAGCCAGCGCCAGCGTCGCAGCGGACGGCGCGCGCTGCAGCTGACGGATACGCTCAATCAGCGCCGGCTCAGCGAACTGCGCGGCCCCCATGCCGCTGACAAAGCGCCCGCGCAGCAGGTGTCCGGCATCTTCCATCGCGCGCAGCACCGGCTGCAGCGCCGGAAAACCACCGGGGATCGCGCTGCTGCGCGCAGCGCCGTGCGTTGCCACGCCGCTGCGGTCCAGCAGGGCGCGGGTCAGCGTCAGCGCCCGCACCGTATCGGACGCCGGTCTGATGTTCAGCAGCGTCCAGCTGCCGGGCAGCGTCACGGTGGCGGTCAGGGCCGGACGCCCGCCGCCGCCGGGTGCCGCGCCAAAATGGCGTCCGGCCATGCGGCGACGGCGTGCCGGACGCGGTTTGCTGCGCAGCGGTGGCATCCGCAGCGGCTGCCAGCTCTGCGACGTGATCCAGCCACGCCACACCAGATCCCACAGCGCCGCGTCGGTATCCGGTGACGCGCCTTCACCGGCGTCGCTCTCTGTGGCGAGCTGCAGCTGCCGGAAGGTTGCGCTGCCGTGCTGCTGCAGGTGCGCCACAATCCGCTGCTGCAGAGGTGACAGCGTCACGAGTTGCGTCTCCGCCGGCGGCGTCATGATTGCGGCAGCGGCGTCAGCCGGGCAGAGTTCCACCCGCTCCTGTCGCGTGCCAGCTGCGCGGCTGCCGCGCCAGAGCACTTCGCCGCTCGCCAGCAGTTTGTCCAGCAGCGCGGGCTGGTAATCAGCGATACGCGCCGGGAAAATCTGGCTCTCCCACAGCCCGGCAGGCAGGGCCACTCCGGCCAGCTGCGCGATCACCCGGCGCAGACCCGCTGCGCCGCTGAGCGGGGCGGTAAGCGCGTGGCGCTCCGTCAGCGCCTGCACCCAGGCCGCCGGCGCAGCGGGCTGGGTCGCCTCACGCGCCGCCTGCAGCGATGCCAGCCGCAGGCGCCGGAATACCGGCGCGGCGATCCACTGCACCCCGCCGGAGGCGGGTTCGCTTCTGACAACGCCCGGCGTCTCCGCCAGTAGTCTCTCTGCCGTGCCGGCGTCGAGGCCAAAATGCCGGGCGACCTGGCTGGCTCTCACCAGCGTGTGCGTCTGCAGATAGCGGCTGACCAGCCCCTGCAGCGGGCGAACCGCGCTTTCCGGCACTGCGCTGCCGCCAGCGGAGAGCGCCTGCAGGCGGGCGGCATCTTCTGCGACCGCAAAACAGGTCTGTGAACCAGACGTAACCGGCAGGATCCGGCCCGCCTGCTGCAGGGTCTCCAGCACGTCGGCCAGCGGCGGCGCGCCCCGGTAGCGCCGGGCTATCTCTTCGGCGCTGAGCGGCCCCAGTTCGCGCAGCAGATCCACCACCGTCTCCTCGCCGGTAGCCTGGCGCGCTGGCGTCAGGCGCTGCAGCAGCGCTTCCGTCTGCGCAATGACGTTTGCGTCCAGCAGCTGCTCTGGCGGCAGCGCCCCGATCAGCTCGCTGAGCAGTGACGTATCCAGCGCCAGCAGTGCGGCCAGCTGCTCAGCCTGTGGCACCGCCCGGCGGTCGGCGTCAGCCAGATGGCCGGTCAGCAGCGCGGCAGCGAAGGGCGAGGGCGCGTCAGTGGTCACCTCGCGCAGCTGCACCTCTCCGGCGCGGATCTGCGCCATCAGCTGCTGCAGCGCGGGCAGATCATAGACATCCTGCAGGCATTCACGCGCGGTTTCCCGCAGCAGCGGAAAATCCGGGAACGGCCGCACGGCGTCAAACAGCTCTGCGGCGCGCAGCCGCTGCTGCCAGAGCGGGGTGCGCTGCCCGGCACGCTGACCCGGCAGCAGCAGGGCGCGAGCGGCGCATTCGCGAAAGCGGGCGGTAAACAGCGGCGATCCGCTGACGGCGCGGCTGACCCGCTGCTGTAACTCATCCGGCGTAAACTGCAGCCAGTCGGTAAGTGAAAACGTGGCATGCGGCGGCAGACGCGTCACAATGCCGTCGTCGCTGGCGACCACGTCAGCCGTCATGCCGTGCTGTTCCGCGAGCCGATCGGCCAGCGCCAGCGCCCAGGGCGCGTGTACGCGTCTGCCCCACGGCGAGTGCAGGATAATGCGCCAGTCGCCGCTGTCGTCCGCACAGCGCTCAATCAGCAGCGTGCGATCGTCCGGCAGCTGCCCGGTCGCCACCTGTTGCTCACGCAGCAGCGTCTGCAGATTACGCCGGGCGTGCGCGTCCAGCGCCGGATCTTCTGCCGTGCCGTTTGCAATCTCACGCAGATAGCGGCCGCGTGCCGCGCCGAGCGAGGCGGCGCGTCCGGGCGCATCCGCCTGCCAGAACGGCAGCCGTGCGGTGCGTCCCGGTGCCGGTGTGACAATCACCCGGTCGCGCATAATCTGCTGAATACGCCAGGTTGTGGCTCCCAGCGTCACGATGTCATTGACGCGCGAGCCGTAAACCATCTCCTCATCCAGCTCGCCCACGCGGCGGGTGCCGGCCTGCGCCTCACCCTCCGGCAGCATCACGCTGACGCTGCCGCGATCGGGAATGGCGCCGGCGTGCATAATCGCCAGCAGCTTTGCGCCGGGCCGGGCGGTGATGCGATCCGTCTGCTGATCCTGGATCAGGCGCGGGCGCAGCAGGGTAAAAGCGTCAGTGCCGTCGCGTCCCGTCAGCATCGCCAGCACCGCATCATAATCGTGCCGCGACAGCGTCAGAAAAGGCGCGCTGCGCGTGACCTGCTCAAACCAGCGGCTGGCGTCCAGCGGCGCTATGGCAGCAGCAGCGATGGTCTGCTGGGCAAGAATATCCAGCGGGTTCTCCGGCACGGTCAGCGGCTCCGTTTCGCCCGCCAGCATCGCCGTGACGATCAC
This sequence comes from Pantoea sp. M_9, assembly GCF_008631385.1. Lineage (NCBI taxonomy): Bacteria > Pseudomonadati > Pseudomonadota > Gammaproteobacteria > Enterobacterales > Erwiniaceae > Pantoea > Pantoea sp. M_9. The sequence continues at coordinate 83,649 of NZ_VWUF01000001.1, forward strand.
CGCCGTCTGCAGCAGATCGCTGCGCGATCGGGGCCAGAACTCCCCCTGCGGCGTGCTGCCCGGCCGGTGTCCGGCGCGCCCGGTGCGCTGCAGGGCGCTGGCCACCGACGGCGGCGTACCGACCTGAATCACCTGTCCGACGCTGCCCATATCGATCCCCAGCTCCAGGCTGGAGGTGGCCACCACGCAGCGCAGCGCACCGCTCTTCAGCGCACTCTCGATCAGCAGGCGATGCTCCCGGGCAACGGAGCCGTGGTGCGCGCGTGCGATCTCTGCGGCGTCGTCGTGCTGCTGCTGCCAGCGGGCGTTAAGGCGCGCCGTCAGCTTCTCCGCCAGCGCGCGCGAGTTGGTAAACACCAGCGTGGTGTGATGGCGCAGCACCGCGGCCAGTATTCCCGCTTCCAGATGCGGCCAGAGCGCGCCGGCTTCGCTTTCGCTTCCCGGCAGCGGCGGGGGCGCCGTAAGATCCGGCACCGGAACCGTAACGCGAAGCTGCAGCGGGCGCGGCAGCGGCGGGTTGACGATAGTGACCGGGCGGCAACCGGCCAGAAAGCGCGCCACGGTCTCCGGCGGGTTTACCGTTGCGGATAATCCGATACGCTGCGCCGGCCGGGCCAGCTGCGCATCGAGCCGCTCCAGCGACAGAACCAGATGGGCGCCACGTTTGTTGCCCGCCAGCGCATGAATTTCATCAACGATGACGCTGGTGACGCCGCGCAGCGTATCGCGCCCCTGCGAGGTGAGCAGCAGATAGAGCGACTCCGGCGTGGTGATCAGGATATCGGGCGGATGGCGGCGCAGCGCTGCCCGCTCGCGCGCCGGGGTATCGCCGCTGCGGATCCCGCAGCGGAGCGCGATGGCCGGCTCGCCCTGCTGCTGACGACAGGCGCTGACGCCCGCCAGCGGCAGCTGCAGGTTGCGCGCCACGTCGGCGGCCAGCGCTTTAACCGGCGAGATATAAAGCACGCGCGTGGTTTCTTCGCGCGCGACGGCGGCATCCGGACTGCGCTCGCGAAACAGCGCATCGATGGCGTGCAGAAACGCCGCCAGCGTTTTGCCGGAGCCGGTCGGCGCCACAACCAGCGTATGGCTGCCGCCGGCGATCGCCTCCCAGGCCGCCTGCTGAACCGGCGTCGCCTGATCGAACGTCTGCGTAAACCACAGGCGCGTGGCGGGTAGAAAGTGCGACAGCGGTGGGACAGACATCCCGGACTCCTTGCGGGTAAGAGGGCGCGATTAGCAGTGTAGTCGCCCGCGCGCGGCTGAACAGGTTATATACTTGATGCTCAGCGATTTATTACGGGAGCTTGTTATGAACAGCGTAAAAATGGCGTTACTGGCGCTGGCGCTGCCGGTCAGCGCGCTGGCCGCGCCGGTATTTACCCTGCAGTCGCCCGATTTTCAGGATGGCGGTATGCTGCAGAAGGCGTTTGCCGGCAATAAACCGGGCAATCCGGCGTGCAGCGGCGAGAACCTCTCACCCGCCTTCAGCTGGCGCGACGCGCCGCCGGGCACGCGCAGCTTTGCGCTGCTGATGACCGATCCGGTGGGTGCGAAGGGACTCGGCGTGGTGCATATGGTCGCCTATAATATTCCGGCGGAGCGGCAGCAGTTTGCGCGTGGCGAGCTGAGCAGGGGAACCGGTTATACCGGCGGCACCAACAGCCCCGGCACGGCGCACTACTATGGACCCTGTCCGCCTGCGGGCAGCGGCATGCATCACTACAATTTTGTGATTATCGCCACCGATCTGCCGCCGGACAGGCTGCCGGCCGGGCTGACGCATGATGCGCTGATCGCTCAGCTTAAAGGTCACGCGCTCGCCGGCGCTACCCGCGTCGGTCGCTTTACCAACGATGAGTAAACCGTCACGCCCGCTGCCGTACCGGGCGGGCAGTTATCTGGCGTCGGCGGGCGCCACCTCCAGCTCCAGCTGGTTTTCTGCCAGCGTTTTACCCTGTGCGTCGATAAGCCAGGTCTGCACCTGCAGCGGGGCGGCGCTGACGGGAGTGAGCGGCACATCAAGCACTTTACTGCCGGTATCAGCGGCCGCCGTGATCTGCCGTTCGCCGCGGGCGAGCGGATGACCCTGCTGGGCGGCGCGCCAGCGCAGCGTAAGCGCCGGAAACGCCTGCGGCAGATCGTTAATCACCCAGAGTGACAGCGCGCCGGGTCTGGCGGCCTGCCAGTTCAGGGTATGGGGATCGATAGAGGGCAGCAGCGGCTGGTAGGCGCGCTGCAGGGCGTAATAGCCCGCTTTCGGCTGACGCAGGTAATCCACCACGCCCCAGTTGATTGAGGGCCAAGTTTCCACAAACATAAACTGAAACAGCGCGGTCACTGGCTGGAAGCGCTGCCGCCGGTAGCTCTCGGCCGCCACGGCGACCAGCTGCGCCTGATAGCGCTGGGTGTTTTTGATAAAGTCATGGATGTTGTTGCCCCGGCTGATGCCCGCATTTTTAAACGTCTGGATCGGCTGGAAATTGTGATATTTCCAGCGCGTCCAGAGCGGATCGCCGGGTTCAGTTGAGGCTGGCCACCATTCGCGGCGCGGAATGATGCTCTTCAGGGTGGCAAGATCCGGCAGCGCCTGTGCGCCAAACTCCGTGACGGTGGCCGTTTTCGCCGGTTCAAGCAGATTATTCAGCGTGCCAAAATACCAGCCTGCCCAGTAGTGCTCCTCCACAGCAGAGTAAGGATGCACAATGCGGCTGCGATCTTCCGCCAGCGCCTCTGCCACGCGCCGTGTCAGGGTACGGTTAAGGTCTTTATGCCAGTCGGGAAAGCGCTTTTCCATCCACGGCGAGTTAAACGGCGGCTCGTTCTGGCCGCCCCAGACCACGATAGCCGGCGAGTTGCCAAACTGTGCGGTCATAGCGCGGGTCTGCGCCACCGCGTTATCCGCAAAGGCGGCGGAGTCGTTATAGCCCCACTGCAGCGGCACATCCTGCCAGATCAGCAGCCCGCGCTCGTCAGCCGCCTCATAAAGCGCCCGGCCCGCCACGTGACCATGCACGCGGATAGCGTTAGCGTTCATCTTCTCCACCAGCGTAAAATCGCGCAGATAGCGCGCTTTGTTCATGGTGCTGAGCCACGGCGAGCCGATGTAATTGGTGCCGCGAACAAAGATCCGCCGATCGTTGATGCGCCAGCCCTGATTATTTTCCAGCGCCTCCACCTTGCGCAGGCCGGTACGGCTGCTGCGCCGATCCATAACGCCGCGATCGTCGCGAAGCGTGGCGCTGACCTGATAAAGATGAGGTTTGCCATAACCCACCGGCCACCACAGGCGCGCCGCCGGCATCGGCAGCGTAACCTGCAGACGCGCCGGCGTATCGCCGGTCGCCTCCAGCCGCACGCGCTGCTGCAGCGCAAACCCCGGGCCGGAAAAGTTATCCGGCCCGGCGCGGAGGGTCAGCGTGACGTCAGCCGCGACCGGAGCGCGGTAGCGCAGTTCAGCAGAGAGCTGCGGCTGCGTAAGCCCCTGCGACCAGTCGGGGCGCAGGATCAGCCGATCAATTGTCGCCCCCCGGCTGATGCGCAGTCGTACCGGCGCCCAGATGCCGCCGGAGTTCGCCTCCTGACCGCGATCGCTCCAGGCTCCGCCGGGACGCGTATCGTGCTGGTTCAGGATCCCTTTCATCAGGTTCTTGTGCAGCGGCCAGGTACCCGGCGTCGCCTCGCGCGGGCTGTCGACCCGCACGGCCAGCCGGTTGTAGCGGCGCAGGCTGTCAGTAAGATCCACCGCAAAGCGCTGGAAATATCCCTCATGCTGCGCCAGCCGCTGGCCGTTGAGCCAGACGTCAGCCAGGTAATCGACCCCGTCAAACTCCAGCGTCGCCTGCTGATCCGCCTGGAGCGGCGGCAGGGAGAACTCATGGCGATACCAGAGCGCGCCCTGATGATCGCGCCCGGCGCTATACCAGTTAGCGGGAACGCGCAGCGCCGGCCATTTGCTGTCCGCTTCGCGCCAGCCCTCAAAGCCGGGGGTATTCGCGTCATGCACGCGCCATTGTCCGGCCAGCGACCAGCTGACCGGTGCGTCGATGGCGGCGGCAGCGGGCAGGCTGATTATCAGTAGCAGGGGCAGTAAACCACGCATCACTTCTCCTCCAGCAGGGTGCGCAGCTGCTGACGCACCTGCGTACACTCGTGTATCAGGCTTTCGCGCAGCCGGGCGGCATCGATGGCGTCGCCCTGGCGGATCTGCGTTTCAGCGGTCTGCAGCGTATGGGTTAAGGCTGTGAATCCAAAAATGGCGGCCTCGCCCCGCAGCTTGTGACAGTGGCGTGACGCGCTCGTCCAGTCGCCTTCACTCAGCGCGGTCAGCAGCTGCGTTTCGATCTCCGTCAGCGAATCGGCAAACAGCAGCAGCAGTTCGTGCAGCAGCGTCGCGTCCAGCCCGAGCTGCTGCGCCAGCGCGGCGGCGTTGCCGGCTGGCGCAGGGGTATCGCCAGCCGCCGGGTCAGGCAGCGCCATGACGCGGCTGATCTCCTGATGCAGCATCTCCTGACTCACCGGCTTGGCGACGTAGCCATCAAAGCCATTCTGCAGGCAGTACTCCTGGTCGCCCTTCATCGCGTGCGCCGTCATGGCAATGATGCGCTGGTGGCGGGGCGGCGACGCGGCGGCTTCGCGTTCGCGGATCAGGCGCGTCGCTTTTTCACCATCCAGCTCCGGCATCTGCAGATCCATCAGCACCAGGTCCCAGCCATCCTGCTCCAGCAGCGTCAGCGCCTCCAGCCCGTTACCGGCGATGGCGAACTCGTGACCGAGCCGGGTAAGGAAATGGGCGGCAAGCTTTTGATTCACCAGATTGTCCTCGGCAAGCAGAATGCGCAGCGCCTGCGTGGCGGGGTCGGCCACGGGGCTGGCCGGCGCGCTTTCCGCACTGCCGGCGGGCTGGCGCTGCCCGGAGGCACCCGCCAGCGCGTCATAAAGCTCACGCTGATCGATCGGCTTAGCCAGAAACTTATTCACGCCGAGCTGCCGCAGCTGTTCTGCATCCATCGCCCGGCTCATCGAACTGAGCATAATAATCTGGCTGGTTGCCAGCTGCGGGTTTGCCCGGATCTCCCGCGCCAGGTCAAGGCCATCCCGATCGGGCATCTGCGCATCCAGCAGGATCAGCGGAAAGTCGGGCTGCGCCTGCAGCAGCGCCAGCGCATCGGCGGCGCTGGCGGCGAGGCTGGGCTGCAGGCCCATATTGCGCAGCATGTCGCTCAGCAGATGGCGGTTAGTGGCGTTGTCATCCACCACCAGTACCGGAAGTGGTGCCAGGCGCGGTGAATGCCGCACCGGATCGCTCTCTGTCTCTGCCGGCAACGGCAGAGAGAAGGTAAACGTGCTGCCGCGCCCCGGCTCACTCTGAACGGTCAGCGAACCGCCCAGCCGCTCCACCAGCCGGGCAGAGATGGTGAGCCCTAGCCCGGTGCCGCCATATTTGCGGGTGGTCGAGGTGTCTGCCTGGCTGAACGATTCAAAGATCAGCTGCTGCTTCTCCGGTGGAATACCGATGCCGGTATCGCGCACCTGAAAGCGCAGCCGGTTGTGTGTGGCATCGCGCGTCACGGCCAGTTCAACCTCGCCCTGATGGGTAAACTTCAGCGCGTTGCTGATGAGGTTGGTCAGGATCTGGCGCAGGCGTACGGTGTCGGCGAGAAAGGTGGCGGGGACGTCCGGGGTGACGTTAATCAGCAGCTCCAGCGCTTTTTCGCTGGCGGCCGGCATCAGCGGCCGCGCCACGGCGTGCAGGAACGGGCGGATCTCAAACCGCTCTTCATCCAGCTCAATTTTCCCCGCCTCTATTTTGGAGTAGTCGAGAATATCGTTAATGATGCGCAGCAGGGTGTGGGCCGAGTGATAGACCAGCGTCATGTACTCGCGCTGCTCCGCGGTCAGCCGGGTGTCGAGACAGAGCTGTGTCATACCCAGAATGCCGTTCATCGGCGTGCGGATCTCATGGCTCATGTTCGCCAGAAACGCGCTTTTGGCTTCATTGGCCGCGTGCGCAGCGGCAATCGCCTGCAGCGAGAGCTGTTCTGCCTCTTTGCGCTTGGTAATGTCCTGCAGCGTGCCAATGACGCGCTCCGTCTCGCCGCTGACCGTGACGCTGGCTACCTGACCGGAGAGCAGCATCCAGCGGTAGTTGCCGCTGCGGTGCAGCAGACGAATTTCCCGTTCAAATACCGGCAGCTGTTTGTTGCTGGCGGAGGCAAACAGCTGCTGCAGCGGCTCGCGATCGTCCGGGTGCAGCAGCGTATCGAGAAAGGTGGCGCTGTAGTGCCAGGTTTCACGCGGATAGCCCAGCATATTGAGCAGCGCATCGTTGACCTGCAGCAGATCGTGCTGCTGCTGCCAGTCCCAGATGCCAATCTGGGTCGATTCCGCCGCCAGCACAAAGTCGGCGTGCAGCTGCCGCCGCGATGCGTCAATCAGCGTGTAGCCCGAGACGTCGATATGCAGACTGACGATCCCGCCTTCAGGCGTGCGGTTATGCTGGACAAACACCTGGCGATTAGCGATGCGCCGCATTTCACTGTGATTGTCGAGCCGGCAGCGGCTTACCAGATTATCGATCATCGCCTGACGGCTGCGGTCATCCTCTGTCATGTAGGCGGAAGCGATAAAATCCTGCGCCAGCTCGGTGAGCGTCATACCGACGCGGATCCGCTGCTCCATCCCGGGATAGAAACAGACCACCTGCTGGTTATAGGCCACCAGCCGCTCCTGTGCGTCATACATCAGCACCGCGGCGCGCAGGGAGTCGAGCGCTTTGGGTAACAGGCTTTCCGGCATCGGTTTCTCCTTATTCTTCGGCCAGCAGGGCGGTGAACGGCAGACAGCGCTGCGGCGCACGGAACGGATCGGCCAGCTGCTGACGGAAAAACTGGCGGTTCTCGCTGTTTTCGCTGTCAATCAGCGGCTTCATGTGGGTTTTGAACAGCAGCGCTTCCAGTACCGTGGCGTTGGTAGAGAGCGTGATAGCGCGGTTGTACTCCCCGGTCGCCTCGGTGCGGCCTTCATACCAGCCGCGCGCCGGATCGTACTGCAGCCGGGTAGTGCGCATCAGCGCATCGGTAAACGGCGTATCCCAGAGCGCCCAGAGACCGAATACCGCGCGGGTAGAGACCTGCGCCAGCGTCGGCACCCATTTGTTATCATCGGTCAGCGTGTTCCAGGCGTAGCCGTTAGCGAAAATGGTGTCGTTGACGTGCCACGGCGCGACGCTCAGGGCGAAATCGCTGCGGGCGGTTAAAATGCCCTGACGCTGCCAGCGGCGCTCCTGCACCTGATAGACCAGGCTGGCGCGCTGTCGCTGCTGCCGGATCTGCGCACGGTCGGCGCCCGGCAGCTGCCAGCCATACTCCATTCCGCTCAGCACCCAGGGCAGCGTGGTAATGGCGGCAGGCGTCCAGGTGGTGCGGGGATCGCGGCTGTCGATATCCAGCGCCAGCCCGTCGATAATGACGTGCTGCGCCGGAGGCTGCAGCGACTGCTGGTTAGCAAAGCCCCACAGCCCGAAACCGGCGGCGCTGTATTCACTGTCGCCCAGCCGTCCCTCCGGCTGGATACGCATCTGCTGCTGCTGCCACATGCCCGCACTGAGCTGGCCCTGTTTATCCACTACCGGGCAGAAGTTCCAGCGCAGGATAATGCGCTGCAGGTATTCCCCATACTGCGGGTGAAACGATGCGACCACCTGCAGCGCCATCATCAGGCGCGCCATATCGCGTGAAGACCAGCCGATCACCTGTGGCGTATTGCTGTAGCCCACCATCGCCAGCGTCTGGCTGTTATAGAGCAGATTGGGCACGCCGCTCCGGGTGAGCGGGAGGCGATTGAGGCTGCCGAGCAGCTGGCTGAGCTGGTGGTCAAAACGCCGATCGTCGATAAGCTGCAGTTCGCGCGCCGCCGTGAGCGCAATCAGGGTATCGCCCATCTGCCACAGGCTGACCACCGGCCGCCGGTCGCTGCCGCTGACCAGACCGCTGTTCGCCTCGCTGTTATTCTCAAAGTAGCGCCAGGCCACCGCGGCCCAGCGCTGCTCTTCAGGCGTCAGCGCGCCGGTGCGGGCGGTGGTGTGCCAGCCCCCGTTTACCAGCCAGCGCCAGCCGTCTCCCTCGTGACGCAGCAGCAGCCAGGCGCCGAGCGCCAGCAGCAGAGCCACTACAAGCCCGGTGGTACGCACTAGGGTTTTAGGCATGAGGTCGCTACCGGCGGAAGTTTAACGGGCGCACTGCTGTCGCAGCGGGCGCACTTGCAGGCGCTGCACTTCGGTGCGGTGCGCACGGCGGTCCCGCTCTGATCGCACCAGGTTTTAATGCCGGGCGTCACCTCCAGGAAAGGCCGGTTGCGGCGCGTGTTGTTCTCTTCAAACAGATCCACCAGGCGCTTTTCCCACAGGGAGGGCGCATAGCTGCGGCTGCGCGCATCGTTAGTGTTAAAGCGCAGCAGCTTGCCCTGTTTTTTGAACAGCAGCGCTTCCAGCATGATGCCGTTGTTGTTGGCGGTAAACTCTTTGATCGGGCCGTCACCATTCTCATAGAGCCCTTCGTAGTAACCTTTGTCTTTCTCATCGGCGTTTTCGATCGCATCAAACAGGCGATCGGTATAGGGCGAGTTCCACAGCACCCACATGCCGAGCGCGGCTTTCAGCGAGACAGCGGCAACATTAGGCACATACTGGCCTTTATCGGTGATGGTGTTCCAGTTGAAGCCGTCGCTGAAGACGGTGTCATAGACAAAGTAGGGGGATTTATCGAGCTGGTGTTCGGAGCGCGCCGTCAGGGTACCGGTGATCATGTAGCGGTTCTCCTGCGCCTGATAGACCCGATCGGCGAAGTTCTTCATCCATGGATGAGAGTGATTATTGGGGCGCGCTTCACGATCGTCGCTGTTGTCCCAGCCCATCTCCAGCCCGTGTAGCAGATAGGATTCGGTGACCACGTAGTTATGCTGATTGGTCAGCCGCGGATCGCGCGAGTCGTAGGGCACCAGCACGCAGTAGATATCCGCCAGCGCATAAGGCTCAGGCCGGCTCGCCTGACAGGTGGTAAATCCCCACAGCTGATAACCCGCCGCCGCATACTCCTCATAGCCAAGCCGCCCCTCCTGAACGTACTGAGGCTGCTTCTGCTTATCGAGATAGGCGCCATAGAGTGTGCCGCACTCATCCACCACGTGGGTAAAGTCCCAGCCGAGCACGACGTTATCAATGCTGTTGCCATGCTCCGGATAGCGCTCTTTGATAATCTTTAGCCAGAGCAGCATGCGGCCAATATCGATAGCGGAGAAGCCAATCTCGCCCGGTTTGTTCAGGTAATCCACTTTCTGCCCGGTAATGGTGTTATAGGCTTTGTTTGGCACCTGATTCTGAAACAGCACCAGCTTGTTCAGCGTAGCGATAAACTGCAGAAAGCGGCGATCAAACTCCGCCTTGTCAATGATCCCCAGCTCACGCGCTGCCGTCAGCGCCGCCAGGTAAGAGCCACTGTCCCACATGGTGGTGGAGGGGTATTTATTCACCGCGTTCACCAGACCGGTGGTGGGCTGATAGTTGGCGACAAAATAGGACCAGGCGTTGCGCGCCACCTGCATCTCCCGCGGCGTCAGCTCGCCGTGGCGACTTTTATAGTCGGAGGCGGGCAGGCTGACGGCTGCCTGCAGCGGCAGCATCCACAGGATCAGCAGCAGCGTCAGCCCCGCCAGGCCAGCGTGTTGTAGCGATAGCACTTTCATCGTTCTTGCTCCTTGTTGCGTGCGGTTGCGGGGGGCTGAGACAGGCAGCCCAGGCAGAGCAGCTGTCCGTGGGCGATATAGGAGAGGCTCTCCAGCACCATCGCGTTAGTATCGGCCGTCAGGGCAGCGTTTACGCTGCCGTCAGGGTTAAATCCCGCCTGCCAGCCTTTTCCAGGCACCAGCAGCGGCAGCATCTGCTGGCGCAGCGCGTCGCTCCAGCGGTTGCGGAACAGGGCATACCAGGCAAAGGCGGTACGGACCGAGAGCAGCGCCTGGTTGGGCAGCGGGGCGATAGTCTGTTGCGGTGCGCCGCGCTGCGGCTGGCGACCCGGCAACGCCGCATTGAAATCGGGTGCCTGTTCGGCATAGTCGGCGCTGATATCACCTCGCGAGTCGGGTTTGCCGGTGCGCTGCTGCAGGATCTGCATAATGCGCCAGCTGATCTCCCCGCTGCGCGCGTCAAACCCCTGCTCCAGGCCGGTCAGCAGATAGGGGGAGCTGATGAGCGACGGCTGCTTGCCCCACGGCGTGCGGATCCCTTCATCAGGCACCGCATGCCCCTCGATCTCAATCATCTTCAGCCCGTCCGGCGGCTGGCTGACCGCCAGTCCCGCCGTGCTGTTGATGAGCCGCAGCACGCTGCCTGCATAGAGACGGTAGCCGTAGCTGCCGCGCGGGTCGTCGCTGCGGATCACCCAGCGGTTGACCGGCAGGCTGGCGCCTTGCGGACCGCTGCTCTGCAGCAGCGCATTCAGCTGCCAGCCCGCCAGCAGCTGCTGTACGGCGGCGGCGTGCTGCGGATAGCGCCACAGCAGGATCTGCAGCGGCATCAGCAGACGGCCCATATCGATAGCGGAGCCGGGACGCGCCGTCTCCTGCTCAAGCGGCGTCAGGGTTTCAGCCTGATAAAAAGCGGCGGGGAGCTTATCCGGCTGCAGCGGCAGCCTGCCCAGCGCCTCAAGCGCGGAGCCGATGCGGTCATCAAACTCGGCGGCGTCAATCACCTCCAGCTGACGGGCGGCAATGGTTGCCAGCAGATAGCTGCCGCTGCTCCACAGGCTCAGCCAGGGGTTATCCGCTTCCGCGTTAGCGAGCCCGTTAGGCTGCGTGTTATTGACAAAATATTGCCACGCCACGCGTGCCCATACCGCCTCCTCAAACGTCAGCTCACGCGTCTCCGGCAGCGCGGGAAAGCCTTCGCTCAGGATAATTCCGTCGGTGGTTTCCGTCCGGGTGGGCATCTGATGCTCAACCCACAGCACAATGGCAAAGCCGATCAGAAAGCCGATCAGAATCGTGAGATAGCTGCGTGCGCTATAGAGTCCCGCTTTAAGGCTCATGGTCTGCCGTCTCCTGTGCCGGCGGCGTCCAGAGCGCAGCCATAATCATGGGCAGCATCGCCGCGATGTTGACGGCTCCCCAGAAAATGTTGATGACGTAACCCGAAGGGTCATCGACGTTGCCGCGCGCAACCTGTATGCCGCCCCAGATAAGCCCGAGCAGCGTCAGCGCCACAATCGCCAGCTGCGGTTTCACCAGATAGAGAAAACGCCCGCTCTGCCGCTCCTTTGGCGTGACGTGAAACTTGATTTTTTCCCCGCGCAGCACCGTACCGAGCGCCCGCAGGTTGACAGAAAAGAACGCCAGATAGGAGGCGCGACCGTCCCAGGCGGAGATCCCCCAGGTGCCAAACATAAAGGCGAGCTCAGAGACGATAAAAAACGGCAGGAAGTGCAGGTAGAAGGGCGTTGAGTAAGCGGCCACCGGCGGAATACCGGTAAACAGATAGATCAGCGGCGAGATAAGAAACACCGTGTTCCAGATGCAGGCGAGATAAGACCAGAACGTTGTGCCATACATCAGGGTTTGCGCCGCGCTGAGTTTGAAGCGGCGACGGCTGAAGATTTTGTCATGAAACAGAATATCCAGCGAACCCGCAGCGTACTTAAAGCGCTGGATCATCCACGTCAGCAGATCCTGCGGCGAAAGCATTTTGGATTCAATGCCCGGGTGCATCACCGAACGCCAGCGGCGCCCGGCATCGCCGTGCAGCACGATGGAGGTGTAGATATCTTCAGAGACGTGAAATTTATAGGGCGTCAGCTCGGTGTCGGCAATAACATGCGGCCGCATCGCCTGCGACAGCGCCTGGCGCGTCTCCTCATCGCGGATACCCTGCGTAAAGCGCGCTATCTCTTCCTCTACGTTAAACGCGTAGCTGCGCAGCGCGGCCTGCATCACCGCTTCGCGCCGATGAACAGAGGCCGCACCGCAGCAGAACGCCGCGTTGGCTGCATTGCGGCGGCGCAGGATCACGTCGTAGAACATACGCGGATCGTTGAAGAAGGGATCGCTGCCCACGGTAAGCGGGCCAAACAGCTTTTCACTCAGGCGGCCAAGCAGCCAGCCGGGCCAGCCGGTCCGGCGCCGCAGCCATGCCGGCAGACGCTCGCCTTCAGGCAGGTCATAGAACCACTGCGGCGTCTGCACCCAGGCGACGTCGGGATCGCGAAAATAACCCAGCGTGTGCACCAGCAGCGTGGGAAAAACCCGGGTATCCGCATCGCAGATCACCAGAAAGTCGCCGTCGGTGTGCTCCATGCCGTTACGAATATTACCCGCCTTGAACCCGGTGTTGTTGTCGCGGGTAATGTAATTTACGCCCTCCTGCTCACACACCGCGCGCATCTCCGGACGACGGCCATCGTCCAGCACGTGCACCCGGTAGTCGATAGGGACGGGATAGTGCACCTTACACGCATCCTGAATCGACAGCCTGACCAGCTCCGGATCTTCGGAGTAGGTCGCAATAAACAGGTCAACCCGGATGGGACGCGGTGCGGACTGGTCCGCCGGCAGCAGACACTGATTAATCTCCTCCGGCGCAGGCGGACAGGGCGGATCTTTCTCCTGCCAGATGTTGATGGTAAACAGCAGCGTGCCAAACCAGGCGCAGGTCTCTGCCAGCGCCAGCGGCACCGCATACCAGAGCGCGTCGGGGTTCAGCGAAGACATCCAGCGCCAGCGAATATAGTTTGCGCCCAGAATCAGTCCGGCAACGGCCAGCACCTGCCAGCAGATAACGACCCAGCGCGGTGTCTGCAGCGCCGGAGGGGGACGACGCTGTTCAAAACGGGAAAAGTAGTGGTCCATGGCATCCTGTCTCACATCCTGCAAAAAAGGGCATCTGACCTGGTGAACACGTTAAGGAAAGCTAAGCGAATGAATAATATAAAAACAGATCACTATTATTTATTATTACCGTCTGGCTTTCTGATGCCTGCGCTCAGAAAATCTGACAGCACAAGAAAACATATAGCTGGCAAATAGCGGTTTTAACAGCTTATTTGGCGCTGTATTTACCATTTGTCTGTTTATTGCACAACCTGGCTACACTTTTCCTTACATCTGAAATATATATTATATTAATGTTTTTACTCCATACCTTATCAGCAGGGCTAATGCGTTATGAGCGAAAATGCCGCCGCGGCTATCCCCTCTGTTACCGTGCCGCCGACATGGCATTATGCCGTGCCTGGCAGGCGCGACCTGCGTATTGATATGCTGCGCGGGATTGCGCTGGTGATGATGGTGGTAGCCCATACTGAACTGCTCTCTGCGATCAATATTTTCACCTGGGAGCGGTTTGGCCTGACTACGGGAGCCGAAGGATTTGTCATCCTTTCCGGTTTTATGCTTGGCATGCTCAACCGGCAGCGGCTGCAGAAAGAGGTCCTGCTGACCATTGGCTGGACGTTATGGCGGCGGGCAGGGAAGATCTACCTGGTCAATATCGTCATTGTGCTGCTGATTCTGCTGCTCTCCGCGCTGCCGCTGATTAACACCTTTGAGGTGACGCACTTTGTCGATCGGTATTCCGGCACGGTCTGGGCGCTGTTTCCCGCTACGCCGCAGATCAAAGAGACCTGGTTTAATATTGTGCTTTACCTGCAGATAGGCCCCCATCAGACGCAGATCCTCGGTCTCTATATCTGCCTGCTGCTGGTCAGCCCGCTGTTTCTCTGGCTGCTGCAGACGCGACGCGCAGGCTGGCTTATCGCAGCTTCCCTGCTCGGCTATCTCGCTTACCAGCGCTGGCCGCTGCGGCTGACGGTCTCCGAATTTGAATTTGCCTTTCCCTTACTGGCGTGGCAGCTGATCTACGTGCTGGGCATGTGCTGTGGCTGGTTTAAAGATGAGCTGACCTCACTGGCGCGCACCCCGGCAGGCTATGTGGTGATCACGCTGATGGTGATTTATGCGCTGGTGATGATGTTTGTGGCGCAGAACCATACCAATCCGTTTATGCCGCCGGCGCTGCTGCTGCATATCATTCCGCCTGCCGATTTTAACTGGTTTTATCACCATCTCGCCGCCAAAAACGCGCTTGGACCGTGCCGGGTTATCAACGACTTCTGCCTGATTCTGCTGGTCTATCTGATCCTTACCCGCTGCTGGTGGCCCATCAATAAAGTGGCGGGCTGGTTTCTGATCCCGCTTGGTCAGCATTCGCTTTACACCTTTATCCTGCACGTGTTCGTGGTGCTGGGCGTCAGCCAGTTTGTCACTTTTGATCTGTGGCAGCAGGCGTGGCTGCGCAACACCGCTATCCATCTGGGCGCACTGGGTTTGCTGTGGTGGATGGCTAAAAAAGAGATTGGCGGGCGTTTTATTCCTAATTGATCGGAGACATCAGATGGAATTCGGGCAGCGGGCAGGGATAACGTGCGGTATGATCATGCTGGTGGCAGGCACGCTTAACGCCTCAGCGGCAGAGACCGGCTCTGATAAAGGGGCCGGAGCAGAGAGCAGTGAACCGATTCAGGCAGGCGTGTTTACCAGCCGCTGGGGACGACTCTTTTCCGGTAACAAAGATACCTTCTCCGGCGCGCTGAGTTTTTCCAGCGGGCTGAAAGAGCAGTGGCTGACCATCCCGAACGGCTCTGAATCTGCGCAGCAAAAAAAGAAGATTAATCAGCTGCTGAACCTGAGCCTGCAGTACTCGCCTTACAGCTACTGGTTTGCTAACGTCACCCTGCGCGCACCGATCACCGATTTTGACCGCTACACCACCGATTTCCGCTATAGCTTCGGCTATGACGACTGGCATGCTAATACTTTCAGCCTGGTCTACAGCAACTATGGCGACAACCATCTGTTTCCCTCCGGTAATAAACGCTTTACCTACTTTGAGCAGGGTGCGTTTACCTTTGCCTATAAATTTTCGCTGCCTGAACCGCTTGAGCGTCACCTGCTGATTAATGACGGGGATGCGCTGACCTGCCAGCTCGGCTACAGCTGGGTGCCACGCTACTATTCGCTGGCGGATAACGATCTGCGCGCCAACAAGCAGGTCATGCTGGGCGGCTGTGGTTACACCTTTAAACAGCACTTCTTCGTCCGCGCCACCGCGTTCTGGTATCCGCACGCCAGCCAGCAACAGCCGTGGAACGGAGATTACAGCTACAGCTTTGGCTATGCCGGTTATACGCCTGGCACGTTCTCATTGCAGTACAGCAACTATAGCGGTACCCGCTTTCCCGGCAGAAGCAGCGCGAATGCAAAGTTTCGTGAAGGCACGGTATCTCTGATCTGGTTCCTGCCGTTTTAGGAAGGTATATATGCAGCCCGTTTCCGCACAGTCGGTACTGATTGTTGATGATGCGCTCACCTGGCGTAAGCTGCTGGCCGGTCTGCTGCGGCAGTGGGGCTATCACGTGCTGGAAGCCGAAGAGGGTGAGCAGGCGCTGGCGCTGCTGCGACAGCATCCGGTTAATCTGCTGATCAGCGACTGGGAGATGCCGGTCATGGACGGGCTGACGCTGTGCCGCCAGGTGCGTCAGCAGTTCCGGCAGCGTTATATCTATGTAATTCTGCTGACGGTACGCGAAAGCACCGACGATCTACGCGCCGGCTTCGCCGCCGGTGCCGATGATTTTCTGCGCAAGCCGGTAAACCGGATTGAGCTGCAGGCGCGCCTGCATGCCGGAGAGCGCATTCTGCAGCTGGAATCGACGCTGGAGAGCCGCAACCAGAGCCTGCAGCAGGCGCTGCAGCAGATTGAGACTGACCTGCAGGCTGCCGCCGCGCTGCAGCGCAGTATATTACCGCCGCACGCCATTCATCACGCTGGCTGGTTTGCCGACTGGCTGTTTATACCTTCGGCCTGGGTCTCGGGCGATATCTTTCATTTTTTTCCGCTGGACGGGCAGGCGCTCGGTTTTTATAGCGTGGATGTCTCCGGACACGGCGTGTCGGCGGCAATGATGTCGGTAGCGGTGGCGCGCCAGTTTCTGCATGGCCGTACGGTAGAGCGGTTTCTCTATAGCGGCGAGACGATCACGCCGCCCGCCGACGTAGTGGCGATACTGAATGAGCGCTTTGTGGCGCAAAGCAGCGACGTAACCAGCTATTTCACTATGGTATATGGCGCGATCGATCGTCAGAGCGGTGCCGGACGACTCTGTCAGGCGGGGCATCCGCCACCGCTGATTGTGGCGCGCGATGGCGCAATCCGTATCGCCGGCGAGGGCGGAGCGCCGGTCGGACTGCTTGACGATCTGAGCTGGGAAGAGGTGAGTTTTACGCTGGCACCCGGCGAGCGGCTCTGCCTCTACAGCGATGGCATTACCGAGTGTGAAAATCCACAGCAGGAGATGTTCGGCATGGCACGGCTGCAGGCGCTGCTCGCCGGCCAGGCTTGCCAGCCGGCAGAGAGTCTGCTGCAGACGCTGCACCAGCAGCTTAATCGCTGGCGTGAATTGCCCGCTGACAGTACCGCACCGGCAGGCGACGATATCTCACTGCTGGTCATTGAACATCTGAACCCGGACGAACAGGAGTCTGCACATGAAGTTTGAATCTGACATCGTCGATAACACCCGCATTCTGACCCCGGTGGTACGACGACTGGACGCCGCCGTTGCGCTGCCCTTTAAGCAGCAGGTACTGGAGGAGATGCGGCAGGGCGCGCGTGCGCTGATCCTCGACTTTTCACGCGTGGATTTCATTGACAGCAGCTGTCTGGGCGCGCTGATCTCTATCCTGAAATCGCTCAACGGCGGCCAGCTGATGCTCTGCGCCCTGAATAGCAACATCAAAAGTATGTTCACGCTGACCCGGATGGACCGGGTCTTTACGCTGTGCGCCGATCGCGAAGAGGCGCTGCGTACGCTGCAATAAGGAGGGGCTTATGCACCACGCAATGGCCGCAGAAACGCTGACGCTGCCCGCCACGCTAAACAGCCTGACCCGCCTCGGCAACGCGCTGCGCCATTTTCTGCAGCCGCTGCAGCTGCCGGAGAGCTGGATCTACCCGCTCGATCTGGCGCTGTGCGAGGCGGCGAGCAATATTATCCGCCACGGTTATCAGGATGATGCGCAGCAGCACTACCGGGTGCATTTTTCCTGTGATGAGCAGGGCGTCACCGTCACGCTGTCCGATAACGGCCGGCCGGTGCCCGAGGCATTCACAGAGCGCGCACAGCGCGGTTTTGATGATATCGATCCGCTGGATGAGGGCGGCCGGGGCTGGCCGCTGATTTACGCCAGCGTGGATCGGGTCAGCTATCAGCGTCAGCCGGCAGAGAACCAGCTGACGCTGTGGCGGGCGCTACCGGGTGTCTGAAGGTTTAAACAGCTGCTGGACAAACGCTATGTAAGCCGGACGCCAGACATCCATCTCATGCCCGAGGCCGGCATAGCTGTGCCACTCATGCCGGATTTTCTGCTGCTCCAGCAGCGCCTGCAGGCCGGTCATATCCCGGCCGGTGATGATATCTTCGTCACCCGCCGCCAGGGCAAACAGGCGCAGCTGACGATTGATCGCGGCGGGCTTTTTCAGCTGTGCGGCAACGCGAAAGTCAGGCACGGTTTCCATGGTAACGCCGCTGAAGATGCCGAGCCAGGCAAACTGGTTCAGATGCCGCATGCCGCTGACCAGCGCCTGGTAACCGCCCTGAGAGAGGCCCGCCAGCGCCTGACCGCTGGCCTCGCTGCGCACGCGGTAGCGCTGAGCGATGCGCGGCATAATCTCCTGCGTTAACTCACGATCGGCTGCCTGCGCGTTACGCGGATAAAAGATCTCCCGCCGGGAGGCGGGCGCAAACGTCTCGGGTATGGCATCGCTGATATCCGTCTCCGTATCCGGGATCACCACCAGCATCGGGACAATTTTACCTTCCGCCAGCAGGTTATCCATGATTTGCGGAACGCGCCCCTGGGTTACCGCTGACAGCGCGGTGTCGCCAAAGCCATGATAAAAATAGAGCACGGGCAGGGGATCTGCGGCGTCTGCCGCGCCCGGCGGTACCCAGACCGCCAGCTGTCGCTCGCGCTTAAGCACCTCTGAGTGCCAGGTCAGGGTATGGATTTCGCCATGCGGGACCTGACGCGTATCCAGCAGGCTGCCGGGCACCAGAATCAGGCTGGTATTGACCTGTCGCTGCGGCTTAGGCAGGGGATTGCCGGTATCGATGCTGCGAAAGCCATCCACATTAAAGAAATATTCATACAGGCTCGGGGCGAGCGGTGTGCTGGTAAAGCGCCAGATGCCGCGCTCATCTTTGGTCATGGGGTGCGTGACATAGCGGTCGGGCGTGGCACCGGTGACCACATCCACCGCTTTTGCCGCCGGGGCCCAGAGTCGCCAGGTTATGCTGTTATCGGCGTTAACCGCAGAGAGATACTGTTCAGGAACCAGCGTATCAGGCGGGCGCTGCGGAAGAGGCTGCGCACCCGCTCCGGCATTCCACAGCGCGGCGCAGATCAGGGCAATAAGTGAGTAACGCATCAGTTTTCCTTACCAATAAACGGTATCACAAGTGTGGCACAGGCCGCCTGAAATTGAGAGAAACGGCGAGAAAAGTGTGAGAGCTGCAGGCAATCTGCAGGAAGCGTAGCGGGAATCGCGAACTGCGCTACCTTTAATAACAGGTGCTCACGCGTTAAATAACATCACTAATAGGGGGACAGCGGTGAAAATAGCCTGTTTAGCATGGGGGTCACTGATCTGGAAACCTGGTGAACTGCCGGTTGCCGGCGAGTGGCATGCGGATGGTCCGGCGCTGCCGGTGGAGTTCTGTCGCATTGGCGATGGCGGTGAACTGGCTACGGCGCTCTGTATGAACGCGGCACAGGTTAACGTCTACTGGGCGTTACTGGCGAGCGTTTCGCTGCCGGAAGCGGTGGCGGCACTGCGTCTGCGCGAGGCGATCCCTGATGAGCGTGAAGATGGCGTCGGCATACTGCTGCAGCCGCAGCATACGCCGGGTGTGCTCAGCGACTGGGCGCAGGATCGCTGCCTTGATGCGGTGATCTGGACCGCGCTGCCGCCGCGCTATCAGCATCAGGAAGGCTTAATCCCCAGCTGCGACGAGGCGCTCGCGCATCTCGCCAACCTGAGCGGTGAGGCGGCTGAACACGCATTTGATTATATTCGTCGCGTGCCGGCGCAGTTCGACACCGCTTATCGCCAGCGCCTGCAGGCGCTGATCGACACGTCCGCTGAAGTGGCGTAGAGCGGCGTAAAAAAGTGGCAGCCTGCGGCAGGATAGCGTAAATTTACGGCTTAACCCGGAAAAAGGTCATATACCATGTCGCCAGCACAGCTGAAAAAAGCGCAACACAAGCAGTATGATGCTCAGGCACTGGCGGTGTTACGTGGAGAAGCGGGCTATCAGCCAGCGATCAAATCGCCGCAGAGCAAATCATGCAAACTGCAGCCAAAACATCAGGTAAGCTTTACCTGATTCACTATGGTGATGCAAAATAAGCCCTCGCTGATGAGGGTTTTTTTATGTCTGACTATCCGGTTATTCCGCCTTATGAACAGGCTTATCTGCTGAATAAACAGCTGATTGCCCGGGCGCATCTGTTCAGAAACCCGGTGATCACCATTGGCGGCCAGGCAATACAGTACTGGGTATCCTATTACCATCAGCTGTACCGCAATGCGTTGCCCGATGCGCGTCTGATTACCTCAGTGGATGTGGATTATGCCGCCCGGCGACATGATATAACGGCCATTGCCCGCGCGTTAGGCGTCGATGCAAATCTGAACGATGCCGGCCAGCCGCCGTCGCTGGCGCGTTTTGTCCTGACTGATGCCGCGACCCGCAGTATAAAAGCGGTAAAAGGACGGTTTTTTGCTGACCCAGCGCAGCCGGCACATGCCAACACGGTGGATGTCATCGATTTTCCTTCCGGTTTTACCTGGCAGGACTTCGCCGGTGAGAATCTGCTGCTTAATACCGAACCTTTTTATGTCAGCCAGGAACATCCGGATGAGCCTGAGTATCACGAGCAGGTCAGGGTGATTAATCCGCTGGCCTGTCTGCGCTCCAGGTTTAGTAATCTGCAGACGCTGCAACGCGATCCGCTGATAGAGGTCGCCCGTATTAACGCCATGATGCTGCCGTGCGTCTATTTTCTGCTGGAGAAGTTTGATGCGGTTAGCGCGCCTGATGAGGTGATGGCCGCACAGCCCGTGAGCTTCAGAGCGATGAAACGTTATGCTGATGCGCTGTATGCGTTTGCCATGCAGGAAGATGTAGTACGTGTGCAGGTCCGCCATGAGATTGCGCTGTACCGCATCTTTGAACAGCTGATCGCAATATTTGCAGCTGAACCGGAGAGCTATAATGTGCTGGCTGCTTTCTGGCAGAAAGAGCTACCGGTTAAGGCAGCGGACATGAAAAAGTATGTCGAGCGTATTCGCCAGGATAAGCAGCGGCGACTGCAGCAGAAAAAGCCTTTGCATAAAAAGCAGAAGGCTGATGGTCTCAACGGAAGAGGTGAGGCGGGTAGCAGGGAAAACGGTCTGACAGACGTCTGAGGTCATTGCGTTGTTGCGGATGAAATCCACAATTTAACATAATATACATTATGTGCACTTTGGTAGTGGCCGGTAATATATTGCAGAATAGACATTTATACAGAATCGGCCGCATCTACCTGGGCGCCATTAATGACGCCCCTACAAAACCTATGCGGCCCGGATCTGACAACCGCGCGGGCCTGGGCATTAATGGCGCCCCTGCTGGATAACAATGCCAACCGTATGCGTCCCTGGCGTATTTATGCGCCCGAGATGGTGTCCGGGCGCCATTAATGGCGCCCCTACGGTTTTATGGGCGTGTATTGAATTGATGACGTGTTATCCGGGCGCCATTAATGGCGCCCCTACGGATTTTGTAGGGGGCGCATTAATGCGCCCCTGGTGAACGTACGTACTCCTTTGATGAACCTGCGCCCGCCCCCGGCTTACGCATAAATCCGGCGACCGCCCGGCGGGATTCAATTAGCATGTATTTATGCGTCATCTTTTATCGTGGTACTTTCTGACAAAGTACCTCCGGACAACCCGATCGGCCACAGGATGTGTTAAATGAAGATCCTTTCTGTTCAGTATCTGCGTGGGCTGGCCGCGCTGCTGGTTGTTGTTGCGCATAACGCGTTGCTGTTACCGGATGGTATGGCGGCGCATATTCCGGGCGCGCTGGGCGTGGATATCTTCTTTATCATCAGCGGCTTTATCATGACCTTTATTACGGCACACTCCGCTGAACGTCCGCTGCCTTTTCTGATTAAGCGTTTCTTTCGCATCTGGCCGGTGTTTTTTCTGGTCTGGCTGGCGGCGTGGACGCTGGTGTATAACGAACGCGAATTTCAGCAGATGGGCTGCGTACTCTACTTTTGCCTGCAGGATTACAGCAGTGCCGGACCGGTGTTTGGTTACAGCGCGCTGGGGCCGCCGTGGACGCTGACCTATGAAGTGCTGTTCTATACGCTGTTCACGCTGGCGATGTGTATCAGCTATCGTCAGCGCAGCCTGGTCTGCAGCCTGATGTTTATTACCGCCTCCGTCGGCTTTCAGCTGGCCTATAACGGCAGCGTCACCCTCTCCTCTCAGGCGTCTCCGGACCTGGTGGTAAACGCCTGGTGGCAGGCGTGGATCAAACTCAGCAGCAATACCATTGTATTTGAGTTTATTACCGGCATGCTGCTGGCAGAACTGGTTGTCAGCGGCAACATGCCGGTGCTGCGCACCCGCGGGCGACGCATTGTCTGGCTGGCGCTCGCCACTGCCGCGGGTATCGCGTTGCTGACAGGCCCGCAGCCGTTTGGCCTGCACGGCGGCTACTGGCTCGCCGCCATCATCATGGCCTGCGTCATTCTGCTCAGCGACGGGCGGCAGTCAGCGCCGCAGCCGGTGCTGAATTTCCTCGGCAACATCTCTTATTCCCTCTATCTGGTGCACTATCCGCTGCGCCGCGTGCTGCTCAACCAGCTGCCGGCTGACGCCAGCGCAGGCACAAAGCTGCTGGTCTTTGCGCTGTCGGTAAGCGGCAGTATCGCGCTGGCCGCGCTGCTGTTTCGCTATGTCGAACGCTACGCTATCCGCGCGGGGAAAAAGCTGGCCGATAGCTGTTATAGCTGGTTCTCTGTGCAAAAAAGCTGATCGAACAGCCTGAGTATACCTCCCCGCCGGATGCAGTCCCGTTGATTGCGTCTGGCGGGAGGCGCTGCCAGATGAGATGCCCTGGTATTATGTTAAATGATTCGCTGTTATTCCGGACCGCCAGCGGCGCGTTTGATGGGTGCGACCACCACATTGACCCCGTTATCCTGCATACGACGCAGCAGCGGCAGCGGCGTGCCCTGATTCACAATCACCACGTCAAACTCGCGCAGATCGGCAAAGCGATGCAGCGCGCGCCGGCCAAACTTGGTGTGATCCATCAGCAGAATACGCTTCTGTGCCGACTCAAACATGGCGCGCTTGGTCTCTACCGTCTCTGCTGACTGATGAAACACCGCGTCATCCACAATGGCGGACATGCTGACAAAAAAGATATCCGCGCGCAGCGAGGCGATCTCTTCGCGCGTCATGCGCCCCATAAACGCGTTACACCAGGGGTGATACTGCCCGCCTAGTCCCATCAGGGTGATATCCCGCCCGTTACGCAGCTCGTTCATCAGGGTCAGCGAGTTGGTGATCACCGTCAGCGGCGCTTTGGCATAAAGCTGCCGCACCAGCTGAAATACCGTAGTGGAATCATCCAGAAACAGCGCCTGCCCTGGCTCCAGATAGCTGGCCGCCACTTCGGCAATCGCCTGCTTCTCCTCCAGTTGGCGCGTAGCGCGATAGATATCGCTCGATTCCACCAGGCTGGTTGAGGTAGCCGAGACCACCCCGCGCGACTTATGCAGCAGGCCGCGCTCAACCATCTCATCAATATCACGGTGTGCGGTCATCAGACTGATGCCAAACCGCGCGGTCAGATCTTCGATGCGTACGGCGCCCTCCGCCATGACCGCTTCCGCGATCAGCTGGCGGCGCGCCTGCTGGCGTGCCTGGCGACTGTCGCCGGGCAGCGTATCCGCCGTGAAAACACCAGGCAGGGTGTCGTGTGGGTTATGCGCCATATAGATTCCGGAGAGGAGTAAATGCAGGATTAGTTGTAATTACAGCGCGTTATACCCATTAATGCAAATAACCGATCGCCTGCACCCCGGCCAGCTGCGGCCAGCCGGGGATGCAGCGGTTACTGTTTAAGCACAAACGGTGAAATGAAGTTGCCGGCGTTCTCTTTGGTGATCAGCACGCAGTCAAACAGCTGTTTTTCAGCCGGCGCGCCGGTTTTTCCGGTTTTCAGGAAGGTATCTGCCTGCTCAATCGCTTTCTGAGCAAACAGCGCCACCGGCTGCATAACGGTATAGGCCAGCGTGCCGGCTTTTACCGCATCAACCGCGTCCGGCGTGCCGTCAAAGCCCCCGACCTTGATCTGCCCCAGTTTGCCGGCCTGTTTCAGAGCCGCAATAGCGCCCAGCGCCATCTCATCGTTACCGCTGATCACGCCTTTGATATCCGGATTCGCCTGCAGCAGCGACTGCATCTTATTAAAGCCCTGCGTGCGATCCCAGTTCGCCACTTCCTGCCCCGCCTTTTTCAGATCGGGATATTGTGACAGCACGGTATCAAAGCCGTTGGCGCGGGTTGCCGCATTGTTATCCGAGGGCGGCCCCACCAGCTCAACGTAGTTACCGCTGTCACCCACCTGCTTCACCCACTCCATGGCGCCAGCGGCGGCGCCCTGCGCGTTGTTCGAAACCAGCTGCGCTTTCGCCAGACCGCTCTGATTCAGCTCAGCGTTGATGATAAACACCGGAATATTGGCGGCAATCGCTTTTTTCACCGAGCCGATAGAGCCGTCAGCGTTGGCCGGATCGAGGATGATCGCTTTAGACTTATTGGTGATGGCAGTATCAATCAGCTGGCTTTCCGCGTTGGTATCGCCTTTATGAGCGCTGACTTTGGCGCTGTAGCCAAGTTTTTCAGCCGCTTTCTGTGCGACCTGGCCCTCCGTCAGCCAGTAAGGATTAGAGGGATCGTTGACGATAATGGTCATCAGACCTTTATCGGCCCAGCCTGGTGCGGCAAAGGTGCTGATGGCGACAGTAGCGGCAAGCATAAGACGTTTGGTAAACATAGTGACTCCGTTATTATCAGGGTACAGGTTTTTTTTACGGATAAACGCGCACCGCAGCGGCGCGCGCAATTCAGCGGCTGCGTCGTCCGTACTGCAGCGTATTCAGCAACACGGCCAGCACAATCACGGCCCCGGTAAACACCGTCTGCCAGTAGGCAGAAACGCCGATAATCACCAGACCATCAGAGAGAAAGCCAATCACGAATGCCCCCAGCAGCGTACCGCGCACGTTACCGCGCCCGCCGGTCAGCGCCGCCCCGCCAATGACCACGGCCGCAATCGCCGTCAGCTCGTAGGTGGTACCCGCCGTTGGGCCGGCAGAGGTCAGCTGCGAAGAGAGCACCAGCCCCGCCATCGCGGCACAGATACCTGACAGTACATAAACGCTAATCTTCACGCGTTTCACCGGCACGCCGGAGAGATCGGCGGCGCGCTCATTGCCGCCTGATGCATAAAGCCAGCGGCCAAAGGCGGTACGGCTCAGCAGAAAACCGCACGCCAGCGCCACCGCGCCGAGCACCAGCACGCCAACCGGAATGTTAAACAGCCGGTTAAACCCGAGCCAGTCAAAGCCGGTATTGCCCAGTGATTCACTGCCGGAAAGTTTGTTATAGGTCAGACCGTTAGTCATCAGCAGCGCAATACCGCGCGCCACATACATGGTGCCAAGCGTGGCCACGAAGGCGGGTACGCGGCAGACGGCAATCAGTACGCCGTTCACCAGCCCTACCAGCGCGCCCACAACCAGCGTCAGTATCGCCACGGCCCACACCGGCAGATAGAGCACCACGCCGAGCGCCTCAAGGCTGATGCCCTGCATCATAAAGCCCGCCATTACGCCAGCCAGTCCCAGCGTGGAGCCGACCGAGAGATCGATGCCGCCATTCAGGATCACCAGCAGCATACCGATCGCGGGCAGGCCGAATATCGCCACGTGTGACGCCATCGTCAGGAAGTTAGCTCCGCTGAAATAGTTAGGCGACAGAAACGAAAACGTCGCGATAATCACCAGCAGCGCAATAAAGGCGCGTCCCTCCAGCAGCAGGCGGGCCAGGTTAAGCTGTTTGGTAGTGCGGGAGGCATTCGCCGCGGGCGAGGTGGCCAGCGTTTGCGTTTGATCGGTCATACTTTTCACTCCGTTTTTCATGTTATGCCACCAGTGCTTCACCCGACGCCGCCATGATGCGCTCTTTACTCACGCTGGCGTCGAAAATGGCGGAGATACGTCCTTTGCTCATCACCACAATGCGGTGAGCGATGCTAAGACATTCACCAACCTCGGAGGTGGTATAAACCACCGCCAGCCCCTGCTTCGCACTCTCTGCCAGCAGGCGAAACACTTCTGCTTTGGCGCCAATATCGATGCCGCGGCTTGGCTCATCGAGCAGCAGCACGTTGGGCCGCGTCGCCAGCATCTTGCCAATGACAACTTTCTGCTGATTACCGCCCGAGAGCGAGCCGATTGCCGCATCACCGCCTGCGGTTTTCACCGTGACGTTGCGGATGGTATCGCTTACCAGTTGCTTTTCACGGCGGGCGGAGAGCATCAGTCCCCGGACAAACTCACCGATGCTGGCCAGCGACAGGTTCTCCCCTACGCTCATGGTCTGTACCAGTCCGTCGCGCTGCCGATCTTCCGGCACCAGCGCCAGCCCGATAGCGATACGCTGCGCCAGAGATAAGCGGCTAATCTCCGTCTCCTGCAGCCGGATATCGCCGCTGCTCTGCGCGATACGTCCGGCAATGCACTCCAGCAGCTCCGTGCGCCCTGCTCCCATCAGGCCATAAATACAGACAATCTCACCCGCCTTTACCGTCAGCGACAGGTTATCTACCAGGCGGATGCCGGTTTTACTCTTCACCGTCAGGTTCTCAACCGTCAGCGCCGGCGGGCCAAAGGCGTAACCCTGCGGCGGCGAGCCGAGATCGAAATGCTCCCCCACCATGTTGCGCACGATCCACTCAAGATCGATATCGCTGCGCTGCGCCCAGGCGGTCATCACGCCGTCGCGCAGCACAACGGCGCGGTCGGTGATCTCCAGCGCTTCTTCCAGATGATGGGAGATATAAACGATGGCGACGCCCTGGCTGGTGAGATCGCGGATCACCTGAAACAGCACGCTGACTTCGGCAGCGCTCAGAGCCGAGGTCGGTTCATCCATGATCAGGATCTGTGAATTCACCGACAGCGCCCGCGCAATCTCCACAATCTGCTGCTGGCCGAGGCGCAGGTTCTCTACCGGCGTCAGCGGATCGATATCCTCTTCGAGCGCGGCCATCAGGTGCCGGGTCAGCCGCGCCTCTTCGTCGTAGTCGACGCCGGTAGCCCCCATGATTTCGCGGCCCATAAAGATGTTGTCACGGACATTCATGTTCGGCGCGAGATTCAGCTCCTGATGAATAATGGAGATACCGCAGCTGCGCGCCTCGGTGGCGGAGTGGAACAACTTACTTTCGCCGTTAAGCAGAATTTCCCCGGATGTTGGCGTAATCACGCCGGATAATATTTTCATTAAGGTCGATTTGCCGGCGCCGTTTTCACCAAACAGCGTGGTGACTTCGCCGCGGCGTATCTCAAAGTTCACGCCCTTAAGCGCATGCGTTGAGCCATACACCTTGCTGACGTTACGCGCCTGCAGCACCACTTCACCTTTTAACAGCGCCGGATTAACAGGAAAGGGTTTCATTTAACCTCCACGCTGACCGGTGTGATCAGCCAGTTACTGGCATTAAGGAGGCGAAACACCCCGATGACCTCTACGGTCTTGCCCGGCAGCGTGTCGCGGTCAAGCTTCTCCAGGACGCTGTTTTTCATGGCGCGGTTCAGCGCTGCCCCGGCGTTCTGATACTCAATCTGGTTGGTAAAATCGCCGAACTGAATAGTGCCGCTGGCGTCGCGCAGATCGGTACCGCTCAGGGCCGGCCCGGTCTGCAGGCGCACTTTCAGGCTCTCCGGCACGCCGGCGACCTGCAGCGGAAAAATCCCCTTCTCTCCCGGCTGCACCACGCCCTCCAGCCTGACCGGGATCACCGGCAGCGGCGAGCCGACACCATACTGCGCGGCGGCGGCCTGCTGGTTCGCCTGCAGCGCTGCGGCCAGCGTTTGCGCCGCAACGGCGCGACGCTCCACGCTCTGCTTCACCTCAGGAAAGTGCTGTTCCGCCCAGCTGTCTGGTGAAAAGCCCTGCTGCGACTGCCCGGTGGCGTCGGTTCTGACAACGTGGGTATCTAGGGCAATGCCGGCTATCACGGCACAGCTCAGCACGGCGGTCAGCAGCAGGCGACGCCTGCGCTGCCGGTCAAGCTGCTGTGCGAGCACTGAAACATCAGACATAACGGCACCTCATCGGGTTAACAGCCCGGAATTAACGCGGGATGTGTTATATATGTGATAACTCATGTGATGAGAATTGTGCTGATGTGACTAAAATGTCAACAGCCCGGCGGCGATTTTTTCAGGAGAGCGATCTGGATCGCTGTTTGAACCGCAACCGCTGATAAAGGTTTAAATTCCCTTATGTCAGGGCTGTTGACGGAAATGTATTGCCTGGTTCTGGCTCAGGCGGGCGGTAATTTCGTGATCCTGCTCGCTAAGTGGAATGAAATATTTTACGTGTATTGAAATTTAATACGAAAGATATGTTATCTAAGTGAGAAAAGAAGTATCACTAGCAGCAGCATAATAATCACACGCCGTTAACACGGCATACGGCGGGATCGCAGACAGCCCGCAGCACATACCAGGTGGAGGTGTCGGTGGAGAGTGGCGATATCATTGTGGGCCTGGATTCAGGCACCTCGGTGGTCAAGGCGGTAGCCTTTGATTTGACCGGCAAACAGCTGGCCTGCGCGTCGGTACGTAACCGCTATTATCGCGCAGCAGGTGGCGCAGCACAGCAGTCGATGTCACAAACCTGGCAGGATGCGGCCAGCGCCCTGCGTCAGCTCAGCGACCATATCGCCAACCTGGCTGCCCGCGTGGTGGCGTTAGCCGTGACGGCTCAGGGGGACGGCAGCTGGCTGGTGGATGCAGAGGATCGGCCCGTGGGTGACGCCTGGATCTGGCTCGATGCCCGGGCGGCTCCCACGGTGGCCAGACTGAATCAGCATCCGCTGGCGCAGGCGCGCTTCAGCGCTACCGGCACCGGACTCAATACCTGCCAGCAGGGGGCGCAGCTGGCACACATGGACAGACACTTTCCTGAACTGCTGGCAAAAGCTGACGTCGCGCTGCACTGCAAAGACTGGCTCTACCTTAACCTCACCGGCGTGCGTGCCACCGACCCGTCTGAGGCGAGCTTTACCTTTGGCAACTTTCGCCATGCCGGCTATGACGACACCGTGATTGACGCGCTGGGGCTGATGCACCGGCGGCATCTGTTGCCGGAAATTGTTGAAGGCACGGAGACCACGCATCCCCTGACCCGCGAGGCGGCAGCGCTGACGGGCCTGCGGGCCGGTACCCCGGTGGTGCTGGGCTATGTGGATATGGCGATGACGGCGCTGGGCGCGGGCGTTCACACCGGCGAGGCCAATACCGCCTGTTCGATTGTGGGCTCAACCGGCGTCCATCTGCGTAGCGTGACCGTCGGGGATGTCTGGCTTAATCCGGCACAGACCGGCTACGTGATCCCGCTGCCGTGGCCCGGTTATGTGACGCAGGTTCAGACCAATATGGCCTCGACGCTGAATCTGGACTGGCTGCTGAATGTCGCCAGCGATCTGCTGCAAAGTTTTGGCTGCGAAACCGATCACGCCCGGCTGGTGGCGCAGATTGATAGCTGGCTGACGCGCACCCCGCCCGGCACGCTGCTGTTTCATCCCTATATTTCACTGGCGGGCGAACGCGGTCCCTTCGTGAATGCCAGCGCGCGTGCCGGCTTTACCGGCCTGCACTATCAGCACTCTTTTGGTGACCTGGTGCGCGGCGTGGTAGAGGGCATTGGCATGGCGGCGCGCGACTGCTACCAGGCGATGGGCCAGGATCGGCCCGGTGAGATCCGGCTGACCGGCGGTGCGGTGCGCTCAGGGCCGCTGCGTCAGATCCTCGCGGCCGCTATCGGTGTCCCGGTACGTATCAGCCAGCGTGAAGAAGCGGGCGCGGCCGGTGCGGCAATGATGGCTGCCGTCGCGGTGGGCGCGTTTACCTCTATGGCCGCGTGTGCCGAAACCTGGGTCCGCCCGCTGCTTGACGCGCCGGAAGCGCCGCAGCCCGAACTGATGCAGCGTTATGACGCGCTGTTTCCTCATTATCAGCAGATCCGCAGCGATCTGCCGGCCTGCTGGCAGGCGCTGAATACCTGTAACGGAGTCAATCATGAGTGACACTATGCTGGATCTGTTTGTTATTGGCGGCGGCATTAACGGCGCCGGTATCGCCCGGGATGCCGCCGGCCGCGGCCTGTCGGTGGCGATGTGTGAAAAAGACGATCTGGCGCAGGGCACCTCTTCCCGCTCCGGCAAGCTGGTGCACGGCGGCCTGCGCTACCTGGAGTATTATGAGTTCCGGCTGGTGCGCGAAGCGCTGATCGAGCGGGAAGTGCTGCTGAACGCCGCGCCACATATTATCTGGCCAATGCGTTTTGTACTGCCGCACAGCCCCTCCGATCGTCCCGCCTGGCTGGTACGGCTCGGCCTCTTCTTCTATGACCATCTGGGCGGCCGCAAGAAACTGCCCGGCACCCGCTCACTCGATCTGACACGCGATCCTGAAGGCGCCCCGCTGCTCGACAGCTATAAAAAAGGGTTTGAGTACTCTGACTGCTGGGTCGATGACGCGCGGCTGGTGGTGCTGAACGCGCTGGATGCGGCTGAGCGCGGCGCAACCATTCTGCCGCGCACGCGCTGCGTTGCCGCACAGCGCCTGCCCGGCAAGTGGCAGATCACCCTTGAAGATGTCAGCAGCGGCGAGCGGCGCACGCTGTTTGCGCGGGCAATCGTCAACGCGGCGGGCCCCTGGGTACTGGACATTGTCAGCGACGTGACG
This sequence comes from Pantoea sp. M_9, assembly GCF_008631385.1. Lineage (NCBI taxonomy): Bacteria > Pseudomonadati > Pseudomonadota > Gammaproteobacteria > Enterobacterales > Erwiniaceae > Pantoea > Pantoea sp. M_9. The sequence continues at coordinate 113,868 of NZ_VWUF01000001.1, forward strand.
CAGAGCCACAGCCAGCGCCGGGTGCGCCTGGTGAAAGGCTCACATCTTATCGTGCCAAAATTCTGGGAGGGTCAGCAGGCGTATCTGGTGCAGAACACCGATAAGCGCGTGATTTTTATCAATCCCTATGAAGGCGATAAGGCGCTGATCGGCACGACGGATATTCCGTGGGAAGGCAAAGCGGAAGCGGTGATCGCTGACGATACGGAACAACAGTATCTGTTAGACGTCGTCAACCGCTACTTTAAAGTCAAGCTGCGCCCGGCTGACGTTATTACCCGCTTCTCCGGCGTGCGTCCGCTGTTTGACGACGGCAAAGGCAACCCCTCCGCGGTGACGCGCGACTACGTGTTTGATCTTGATAACCAGCAGGATGCGCCGCTGCTGCACGTCTTCGGCGGGAAAATCACTACGTTCCGCAAGCTGGCAGAGCACGCACTGCAGAAGCTTGCTCTCTTCTTTCCGCAGATGGGCGCTGACTGGACGCGCGCGGCCACGCTGCCGGGAGGCGATATGGCTGACGCCGACTTTGAAACCTTTCTGGAACAGTGCAAAGCGCGCTGGCCGTGGCTGCCGCAGCCGCTGCGTAAACACTACGCCCGTCTCTATGGAACACGCATCGCACAGCTGCTGGCAGACGCAACGGCGCTGAGCGATCTGGGGCGTCATTTTGGCGGGCTGCTGTATGAAGCAGAAGCACGCTATCTGGCTGACCACGAGTGGGCGCAGCAGGCAGACGATATTCTGTGGCGGCGCACCAAACATCAGCTGCACCTTACCCCGGCGCAGCGCGATGCGTTCACCAGCTGGTTTGAAGCGGCTTCCGCGCGCGTGATCCCGCTGCGCGCCCGTGCCGGACAGGAGAACTGATATGGCCCTGACTCTTTCGCTTAATACGAATCCGCTGGTTAACCGCTTTGCCGATCCGCACGATTTAATAACCACCGTGGCAGAGCAGATCCGCATTCGCGACCTGCAGCTGACCCATGAATTTATCAATCCAGGCTGGCCTGCCGCGACGATAACCGCCATGACGCGTCGTATGCAGCAGGCGCTGCGCGCCACCGGCGTGCGCGTCACCTCCGGTATGACCGGCCCCTACGGGCGACTGAACCACTTTGGTCATCCCGATGCTGCGGTGCGCCGCTACTATATTGACTGGTTCAAAACCTTTGCGGATATCACCGCTGAACTGGGCGGTGTGGCTATCGGCTCGCAGTTTGCCATTTTTACGCAGCGCGACTTCCGGGACGCAGAGCGCCGCGAAACGCTTATCGATATCGCCACTGACTGCTGGCAGGAAGTCGCTGAACATGCGCGCGCGGCGGGGCTGAAATATCTTTTCTGGGAGCCGATGAGCGTGGCACGCGAGTTTGGCGAAACCATTCCCGCCGCGCTGGCCCTGCAGCAGCGCCTGAGCCAGCGCGATTTCGCCCTGCCGATGTGGATGATGGCGGATATCGATCACGGTGATGTGACCTCTGCTGACCCGCGTGATTACGATCCTTACGCCTGGGCGGAAGCGGTGCCGCGCTGCTCGCCCATCATTCATATCAAGCAGAGCATGATGGATAAAGGCGGGCATCGTCCGTTTACAATGCAGTACAATAGCGGCGGCTGTATTCAGCCGCAGCCGCTGCTGGAGGCGCTGGCGCGTGGCGGCGCGCAGGATAATGAAATCTGCCTGGAGCTGAGTTTCAAAGAGCGCGAGCCCACCGACAGTCGCGCCGTGGCGGAGATCGCAGAGAGCGTGGCGTTCTGGGCCAGCCATATTGAAACCGGCGTGGCGGACCTGCATCTGGCGACGCATCGGCCCGCCGGAGAGTACAGCTAAACACGCGGGCCGGAGCCCGCGTCGTCATCTACTCTGAATGGACAAAGACATGAAATCCGCACCTGTTTCTGCCGACCGCGATGACTCTCTGGCGCTGCGTGCGGCCTGGCTGCACTATGTAGGCGGTCTGACTCAGGCTGAAGTTGCCAAACGACTGGGGTTGCCTTCGGTAAAAACGCACCGCCTGATTGCGCGCATGGTGGCGGAAGGCGCAGTAAAAATCACCATCGATAGCGATATTCTCGACTGCGTGGCGCTGGAGGATAAGCTGCGCCAGCACTTTGGCCTGCGGTTTTGTCAGGTTGCGCCCGATCTGGGTGAAACCGGGTTGCCGGTGCGGGCGCTGGGGATGGCTGGCGCAAACTATCTGCGTCAGCTTCTGCTTAACGCGCCCGCTATCACGCTCGGGCTGGGACATGGCCGGACCCTCTCCGCGGCGATCCATCAGCTGGCGCGCCTTGAGGCTCCCCAGGCGCGCTTTGTGTCGCTGCTGGGCTGCCTGACGCGCAACTATGCGCTGAACCCGCACGATGTTATGCACCGCATCGCCGCCAAAACCGGCGCGCAGGCTTATATGATGCCGGTGCCGTTCTTTGCAAACACCGAAGAAGATCGCGATGTTCTGCTGGCGCAGCGCGGCGTCAGCGAGATTTTTGATATGGCCGCGCGCAGTGAGGTCAAGCTGGTTGGTATCGGAACGGTAGAACCGGCGGCTCAGCTGGTTGAAGCGGGTATGCTCGAAGAGGCGGAGATCAATGCCCTCTCTGCAGCCGGCGCGGTGGGAGAACTACTGGGCCACTTCTTTGCCGCCGACGGCACGCTGATCCACAACTCACTGACGGCGCGCACGCTTTCCGTGCCGCTCAGCCAGAACCGCAGTGAGATCGTGGCGCTGACGGGCGGCCTGAGTAAAGTGGCGGCGATTCGCGCCGTGCTCAGCAGCGGTCAGCTCTCCGGGCTGATCACCGATGAGGTCACGGCGCAGGCGCTGCTGATATAAAGCTGACCGGTCAGTAAAACAGCGCCCCGCGCCGCCAGGTTAAATCTGCGTGACCTCCGTTCCCTGCGCCGTCAGCAGCGCCTGAGCGGCCGGATCAAGCTCGCTGTCGGTAATCAGCTGCCTGAATGGCTGATGCGGCGCCAGCGCATAAGGGTGGATCTGACCAAATTTAGAAGAGTCGGTCAGCGCAATTGTGTGCGTGGGCTTTTCCAGCAGCGCATGAACCACATCGCAGCGCAGCATGTTGCGTCCGGTAAAGCCGGTGGCGCGATCCCAGCCATCGATACTGATAAAGACTTTATGAAAGCTGAGCTGCTGAATACAGAGTCGGGTCAGCGGACCGACCACCGACTCACTGCTTTTCTGAAACAGACCGCCGAGAATAATGACGTCGCCGCCCTTTTCACGCAGCAGGCCGGCAATATAGTGGCTTACCGTGACCAGCGTAACGTCATGCCGCTCGCTCAGCGCCTGTGCCAGCAGCGCGTTGGTGCTGCCCCCTTCGATAAATACCGTTTCTCCTGCATTGACCAGAGAGGCGGCATAATCGGCCAGCCGTTTTTTTACGGCAAGGCGGGTTTGCATCCGGGCGCTGACGTCGTCACCGCCCGCAGCAACGGCGGAGCCATGCACCCGACGCAGCAGCCCCTCTTTTTCCAGCTGGTTAAGATCCTGGCGCATCGTGACTTCAGAGACGCCGGTGGTCAGCGCCAGCTCGCTGACGCTGACGCTGCCGCGCGCGCTGAGCAGCTCGATAATTGACTGATGACGTGCGTTCATAGTGTCCTGCAGTTAGTCAGTAAGGCCCAGCGCCTGACGGCCGCGGGCGTTCAGGTGCTGTGGCGTAAAGCGATCCTGCCAGTTAACCTCATAATCTTCACGCGGGAAATCACCGGGTGATACGCCAGCTGTCAGCGCCTGCGCCACCTGATGCGCGTAAGCGCGGTTTTTATCGCACATTGGTGCGGCCGGAATGTACATCACATTACCCAAGCCCTGCTGATCTTCTACCGGCGCGACAGAATGTATCACATCGCAGTGCCACCATACGGAATCGCCCGCTTCCAGCGCCGGAATGGAGCAGAGTCCGGTAATCAGTTCAGGATGCCAGCGCTCCGATACCGGCAGGACTTTACCCGGCTCAACCCCGCACAGCTCCTCTTCCGGGACGTCGCGGAGCAGAGGGCGCAGCAGCAGTAACGCCATTGCCTGCGGCACCGGCACAACGTGCAGCAGCCCCTGATCCGGCTGCATATCAGAGAGCGCCGTCCAGCCCTGAAACGTACGGAATACCGAACATTTTGTGGTGGTACCGGACTGGTATTCATTTACCTCTGTGCGGTATGCCGCATCCCACGGGTCGTACTGCGCAAAGCGGTTATTAAAGATATGTCTGAATACCTGCTGATAAGCCGGCAGCAGCCAGCGCTCCAGCGCGCCGGAATCGGTATGCGCACCGAGCCCTTTAGAGGTTGTGCCGGGCAGCCGCCGGCGGATGCGGTCGGGATAGATAATGCTGACATCAGGGTCAAACCAGCGTTTACCCTGAGAATCAAACCGCCACAGGTGATTGAGGAAGCGCTGGGTGGTAGCCATCGCCTCACTCTGCCGCGCAGCCATTTGCGCCTGACTCCAGTAAATCGGATAGATTTCCGGCCGTGACGCCGCCAGGTTGCCAAAGAAATCATCCCCCGGTCCTGTGTAGCGCGTCATAAAGTCGTTATTGTCCAGATAATGCATTATCGATGCATCCCACTCCAGCGCGCACTCGCGGCTGAAATTACCTTTTACCACGACACAGCCGCGCCGCCGGATATGTGCTTTCTCTGCCTCACTGATTTCACCTGCGGCTATCGCCTGCCAGCTCAGTTGGGGCCAGGCGGAACCGGACTGCACCTCTTCACTTCTGGCCGCGGCAAGCTCCGTCACCACGCTATCCCGCACCTGCTTATACAGCGCCTCCACATCTCCGATCTGCTGGCGCAGCTGCTGCTTCATCTGACGAATGCTTTTTCTAAAATCGTCGGGCTGCTGCTCTGAAGAGAATAAAGTGGTCACAGGAATTACCTCGCGCTCTGGTTTCAAATGAAAGTTAGATCTGTTTCATTCATAGCATACGGTCGATTTACAGCAAGCCGGTCGTGGCGGAAAGCCGGACGCGGTCACAGCAGGCAGGAGGTTTCATTTGAAAGTGTGCGGTGAAAAACGCTTAGCTCTGGCGGGCGGCCCTGCCCGCGGCTTATTTTCTCTGCCCAGGCAGAATTCCTGCAGAGGAGGTTAATTATATCATTACAAAGTAAATATGTTTGTTGTAACTACTAAGGTGCTACCAGATAACGATACTGAATAAATTCCGTCTTTGTCGCCAGCCGGTCGTACAACGCCCGTGCTGCGACGTTTCCCTCCTGCGTGTTCCAGTAAACCCGTGAACAGCCGCGCGCTCTGGCCTGCTCATAGACGGCCAGTATCAGCGCCTTTCCCGCACCGTTACCGCGCGCCGTTTCTGCGACAAACAGGTCCTGCAGATAGCAGTAGTCACCGCGCGTCCAGGTGGAGCGATGCGTCAGAAAATGCACCAGACCTGCCATGCTGCCCCCCTGCTCCAGCACCAGACAATACATCGGTTCCGCACGGGAGAGCATGCGCCGGAACGTTTCACCGGTCGTCGCCTCATCAATCTCTGTCTGATAAAACTGCTGGTAGCCCTGCCATAACCGCAGCCAGGCGACATAATCTTCAGCCCGCAATGCTCGTATACTCATCATCTCTCCTCACTTCGTCAGCGCACGGATAATCTCATCCGCAGCAATAACGCGATCGTCATTGGGTATCCATTTATTGGCCAGCATAATCAGCGCCACCTTTTGGGAAGGGATAAACACCGCATAGGCTGAAAAGCCGTTGGTCGAGCCGGTTTTGTTATACCAGGCGCGCAGCGGCACCGGCGCAGAGGGAGAAACCGGCGTGGCCCGCATACCGTTAAGTATGATTTTGCTGCTGTTCCCCGCCACCAGCTGCTGCTGAGTAACAGGCAGCGGGTAGTACTCCCACATCATCGCCTGCGTAAATGCCGCCGTGCGAAAATAGCCCTGATGGGTGGCAGCCACCGCCTGGCGCCAGGCGGGCACCACGTTAACCTCCCCCATCTGAATGCCGAGCCAGCGAATCAGATCTTCTGAGGTTGATTTCAGCCCGTACGCTTCTGCATCCAGCGGCCCGGGGGTTACGCGTACCGGCCGGTTCTGTTTATCGTAGCCCTGCGCGTAATCCGGCATGGCGCGCGGCGGCACCTCAAGAAAAGTACGATGCATTCCCATCGCCGGCAGCAGCATTGACTCCATTGCGCGCATAAATGACATATTCAGGCTCTTCGCCGCTATCATGCCGAGCATACCGATACCCAGGTTTGAATAGACGCGCTCTGTTCCTGGCTCTGCCTCAGGCCGCCACGTTTTATACCACTGCATCAGCTGCGCGCTATCCGTGACCTCCTCCGGCACAAACAGCGGCATGCCGCTGGTGTGCGTCGCCAGATTCAGCAGCGTAACGCGATCGAGCGCGCTGCCCTGCAGCGCAGGCAGCCACTGGCTGGCGCTGTCGCGAAGCTGCATTTTATGCTGCTGTACGGCGTAGCTGGCGAGCGTAGCGGTGAAGGTTTTGCTGAGTGAGCCGATCTCAAACAGCGTGCGGGAGGTGACCGGCTCTCCCCGATCGGTTGAAGTGACACCGTAACTATAAAAAGTCGTCTGGCCTTTGTTCAGCACGGCAACAGCCATGCCGGGGATCGCAAAGCGGGTCATCAGCGGCTCGATAATCTCATCCGGTGCCCGGGCAGCAGCGGAGCTGGCGATAAGCAGCAAAATTGTAGCCATAACGCGGCGTCGCATGAATAATCCTTATTCCTCAGAACCCAAAGCGGTGCGCATAGTATATCCGCCCCCGGCCCACCCCACATGCCCATTCGTGGCGTAAGTGAACAGAGTCACATCCTGAGTAAGCGGGTTTGCCGTTTTGGCTGCGCACTCCTATACCTTTGACGGATAAGCCTTCACCGTCAGGGAGCGTGCTATGGCTACTGTATTAACCCGTAATGAGCGTCTCGACAGGCTGCGCCAGCGTCAGATTACACCGGTCCTGATTGCCGGAGGCGGCATAAACGGCATCAGTACCTTTCGCGAACTGGCCCTCCAGGGCATCCCGGCGATTCTGGTGGAGCGCGATGACTGGTGTCAGGCGGCGAGTGGCGCCCTGTCGCGCATGATCCATGGCGGCCTGCGCTATCTTGAGACCGGTGAGTTTGGCCTGGTTAAAGAGTCGGTGATCGAGCGCGACCGGCTGCTGAAAAACGCGTCGCACTATGTTTTCCCGCTGCGAACCACGGTGCCGGTGGAAACCTTCGGCGGCGGCATGGTCAACGCCACGCGACGGTTTCTGCGCCTCAGTGACAAACCTGCCCGGCGCGGTGCGCTGCTGATCAAAACCGGCCTCAGCCTGTATGACCTCTATACGCGCCAGTATGGCTCCATGCCTAAACATCAGGTGCGAACTGAGGCGGCAACCCGCGATCGCTGGCCGGGCTTTGCGCCGTGGGTGAAATATAGCGCCAGCTACTATGATGCGTGGATCAGCGCCCCTGAACGGCTGGGGTTTGAGCTGGTGGAGGATGCGGAGCGCGCCTGCAGCGACGCGCTGGCGCTGAATTATATGCAGGTAATCAGCAGCGACGGTGAGAGCGTTACGCTGAAAGATACGCTGAGCGGAGAGCAGTTTCGCCTGCAGCCACACGTGCTGGTCAATGCCGGCGGCGCGTGGATTGATCGGCTTAACCAGCAGATCGCGCCTAAAAGCGCCCGGCAGAAGCTGATTGGCGGAACCAAAGGGTCACATCTGATTCTCGATCATCCGGAGCTGCTGCGCATGCTCGATGGCGAAATGGTCTATTTCGAGAATCAGGAGGGGCGCGTCTGCATCCTCTATCCGTGGGGAGGTAAAGTTCTGGCCGGCTCAACGGATATCCGCGTTGACGATCCCGATAACGTGGTCTGCGAGGCAGCTGAGAAAGCGTATATTCTTGAGTCGCTGCGCTTTGTCTTTCCTGAGGTGGTGGTGCCGGAGTCCGCTGTAGTCTACACCTTTTGCGGCGTGCGTCCGCTGCCCGCCAGTGATGCAAAGCTGAGCGGTCAGATATCACGTAACCATTCGCTGGTGATGCTGCCGCCCGATCCCACCCGCGCCTGGAGCACGCTCTGCCTGGTCGGCGGTAAGTGGACTACGTTTCGCCGCTTCGGTGAAGAGGCAGCAGATCGTGTTCTGCGGCTGCTGGGCGAAAAGCGCCACGTCTCTACCACGGATTTAGCGATTGGCGGCGGGCGCGACTTTCCTGCTCCGGCGGCTCAGCCCGCCTGGATCGCCCAGCTGGCGCAGCAGCATGAACTGCCGCTGCCGCGCGTCACGCAGCTGGTAAAACGTTACGGCAGCCGCGCCTTACCGCTGCTGCCGCTGCTGCGCGACGACGACCACCCGCTGCATCACCACGCCGATTACAGCGCCACGGAACTGCGCTATCTGACAGAGCATGAGCAGGTGTGCCAGCTGGAAGATCTGCTGGTGCGCCGCACGTCGCTGGCGATCGGCGGCGAGCTGACCCCGCCGCTTATTCAGGAGATCTCGCTGCTGATGGCGCAGACGCTGGGCTGGAGCGAGCGTCAGCGGGTACAGCAGCTGCAGCGCTGCTGCGCGTCGCTGGCGCGTTTTCACGGCCTGCATGGCCTCTACCCTACGGTGATGCAGCAGGAGGCACAGCATGTCAGCGAGCAGTAAGGTACGCATGAAGCGGTTATTCCGTCACGGCCGCTGTCTGGACGTAGCGGTCGATCACGGTATTGCCAATGAACCCGATTTTCTGCAGGGACTTGAGAATATTGACGCGGTGATGCAGAACCTGATTGCCGCGCAGCCGGACGCGATTCAGCTCAATTACGGACAGGCGGATCTGCTGCAGCGCGCGGAAGGGGTGAAGCCCGCTCTGGTGCTGCGCACCGACGTCGGCAACGCCTATAACGCCGTGCGCCATCGTGAGATGTGGGCAGTGCTGCATAATCCTGATGAGCCGATCCTGGCAGCGCTGCAGCTGGATGCGGCCGCCGTGGTGGTGAACCTTTATCTTATCCCCGATGAACCCGCGATTTTTCGCATGTGCATCGAAAATATTGGCCGGCTGCGCCATGCGTGCGACCGCTACGGCATGCCGCTGATGATTGAGCCGCTGGTGATGGCACCCGCCGGTCAGGGGGTCGCCTACGGTTCACTGGGTGATGCAGAGCAGATCGTTCCGCTGGTGCGGCTGGCGCGCGAACTGGGCGCCGATATTATCAAAGCGGATCCAACCGATAACCCGGCTGATTTTCACCGCGTGGTAGAGGCGGCGCGCTGTCCGACGCTGGTGCGCGGCGGGGGTAAAGGCGAGATCGGTGCGGTACTGCACAAAAGCGCGCTGCTGATGGCGCAGGGCGCCAGCGGCATGGTGTACGGGCGCAATGTTTATCAGCACGCCTCTCCTGCCCGGGTCGTCGCCGCCCTGATGGCCATTATTCATCAGGGTGCTAGCGGTGAGGATGCGCTGGCCCTTTATCAGCAGGCTGACGCCTGACCTGGCGCAGGTTCTGCACGCTCTCCTCTGCAGTTTTACGGAGCCGGATATGAAAATCCTGGGTATTGATGCCGGTAATACGATGATCAAGGCGGTGCTGTTTGATCTCAGCGGGACGATACTGGCCGTGGCTGAGCATAGCGGCGAAACGCTGCAGCCGCAGGAGGGCTACGCCGAGCGTTCGATAGCCGCCATCCGGCACGGTACTGAACAGGCGATCCGTCGCTGCCTGCTGCAGGCGGGCACCGACGCACAGGATATCATTGCAGTGGGCGCCGCCGGACACGGCAATGGCCTCTATACGCTGGACCGGGCGCTGCAGCCGCAGCTCGGTATTCAGTCGATCGATCGGCGGGCGGACGATATTGTCGCTGCGCTGGAGCAGGCTGAAAAACAGCACGCCATTTATACCCTCTCCCGCCAGACGCCGTGGGCAGCCTCCACGCCGGTGCTGCTGAGCTGGGTTAAACAGCATCAGCCTCAGATATGGCAGCAGATTGGTGCGGTACTGAGCGCTAAAGATGTTATCGTCCATTTTCTCAGCGACGCGCTCAGCAGCGACTATTCAGATGCGGCGGGTGCCGGGCTGATTGACTATCGCGTTCGCGATTACAGTAGTGAGCTGCTGGCGCTCTATGACATTCAGGAGGCAGCAGCCTGGCTGCCGCCGCTGCGTGAATCGAGCGCGGTCAGCGGTTATGTTACCGCGCCGGCGGCGGCACGCACCGGTTTGCCGGCGGGCATACCGGTAGTAGCGGGCCTGTTTGATGTGGTGGCGAGCGCAGCGGGATCGGGGGTCGTCAGCTGCGGTGACGCCTCAATCGTAGCGGGTACGTGGAGCATCAATCAGGTTGTGGTGGATAAACCTGACTATCTTCGCCCGGTTTCCATGAGTTCAATGATAGAACGGGATCGCTTTATGGCGATTGAGGCCAGCGCTACTTCAGCGGCTAACCTCAACTGGTTTCTGCGGGAATTTGACGACCGGCGCGGAGGAAAAGGCGCGGTGCAGAGCAGTGAGTGCGTGGCGCAGATCCGTCAGGATCCGCATCTGCCGTTCTATCACCCCTATCTCTACTCCGGCCGCAAACCGGAATCGGCCCGCGCCGGCTTTTACGGGCTGGGCGGCTGGCATACCCGTGCAGATATGCTGTTTGCCCTGTTTGAAGGTGTGACCTTTGCTCATCGGGCGCATATTGACCGGCTGCACGCTGCCGGCCTCCCTTTTACCCGCGCAACGCTCTCAGGCGGCGCCGCGCGCAGCGTCATCTGGCCGCAGATGTTTGCCGACGTTCTGAATATCCCGGTGCGGGTGGCAGAGTGTACGGAAACCGGCGCGCTGGGCGCCGCGCTCTGTGCAGGCGTTGGCGTGGGCGTGTGGCGGGATCTGACAGATGCGGTGCAGCACGCGGTGCGTCTGCAGCCGGAAGAGCGGCAGCCGCGGCCGGAGTGGGTCAGCTTCCACGACGCGCGCTATCACCAGTTTAAAAAGCTGGAGCTGGCGATGCGCGACATCTGGCGCGAGACCCGCTGATACTCAGCGACACTGGCTGGTGCAGTTCTGTACACAGATTTGCGCCAGCGAGCCACATCCGCCGCCGCTATCATTTTTGCACTGTGACTGCTGTACGTAGCAGTTTTGCTGACAGGCCGACAGATCGCATTTCGACGCAACCGGGGTAAACATGGCAGACGGCGATTTGGGCGACGGCTGCCAGCTGCTCTGCGCCATCGCGTTTACGCTGCACGTCATCATTAACGCAATTATCCACTTCATGATTAATCCTCCGCTCTGAAGCGTTAAGTATGCGCAAAATCTGGTCAAAATGCCGCATGAAACAAAAGATTCATGAGAATAGGCCTGCACCATAAAAGTGCGAATGCACTGCAACATTCGTTTCACTAATACGTCTCTTTTATAAAAACCTATAGTTATCAACATGCTGCCTGTTGACGCGCATCTGGTACAGAAGTTGCAGTATCTCCCTGTCTGAGCACAGGAGAGCATGATGAAAGTGATTGTTATTGGCGCCGGTATCGGCGGAATGAGTGCAGCTATCGCCCTGGAACGGGCAGGCTTTGAGACAGAAGTCTATGAGGCTGTCGCGGAGATGAAGCCGGTTGGCGCAGCCATTTCCGTCTGGCCTAACGGCGTGAAATGTCTGAATGCCCTCGGTCTGAAACAGCCGCTGCGCGCGCTGAGCGGCAATATGGCCTGGATGGCTTATCACGATGCGCGAAGCGGTGCCCCCCTGACCCGCTTCAGCCTGGATCCGCTGGTGCAGCGCACCGGTGAATATCCTGCGCCGGTATCACGCGCCGGGCTGCAGGCGATGCTGCTTGATACGTATGGCCGGACGCGCGTTCGCTTTGGCAGGCGCGTTACGCATGCTGAACAAACCTCGCAGGGCGTTACCGCTTTCTTTGCCGACGGCAGCGAAGCCACAGGCGACCTGCTGATCGCTGCGGACGGCACGCACTCTGTGCTGCGCGAGGCGGTGCTGGGCGAGCGCGTGGCGCGTCGCTATGCGGGCTATGTAAACTGGAACGGGCTGATTAGCGTGGATGAAGCGATAGCACCCGCCGATCAGTGGACCACTTTTGTCGGCGACGGCAAACGCGTGTCGCTGATGCCGGTTGCCGGCAACCGCTTCTACTTCTTCTTCGATGTGCCGCTACCTGCCGGCCTCGCTCAGGATCGCACCACGCTGCGCGCCGATCTCAGCGGCTATTTCGCCGGCTGGGCCGAACCGGTGCAGCGGCTGATAGCGCAGCTCGATCCGCTCACCACTAACCGGGTCGAGATACACGATACCGAACCCCTTACCCGCTTTGTGCGCGGACGCGTGGCGCTGCTGGGCGATGCAGCCCATAGCACCACCCCCGATATTGGTCAGGGCGGCTGCGCGGCAATGGAAGATGCCGTGGTGCTGGCACAAACGCTGGCGACCCACTCGCTGGGGGTGGAAGATGCGCTGCTGCGCTATCAGGCGCGCCGGCTGGATCGCACCCGCGACCTGGTGCTGAAGGCTCGCAAGCGCTGCGACGTGACGCACGGTAAAGAGCCCGCGCTGACGGCGGCCTGGTATGAAGAGCTAAAAACCGAAAGCGGCGAGCGGGTGCTGGCTGGCATGTGCGACACAATCTGCGGTGGCCCGATGGGGTAGCGCGCCACCGCTTCTGCCCTACTCTGCTCTTAATCCGCGATGGCGCAGCATCGGCTCTGGCGCTGGCGCTTTACCGCGCCAGCTCAGCCAGACGTGCTGCAGATCGCTGCTGTTTCCGCGTGACAAGACCAGCTCCCGGAAGCGCTGCCCGTTTTCCCGCGTCAGGCCGCCCTGTTCAGTGAACGCCTGATAGCCATCGTCAGCCAGCATCTGCGTCCAGATATAGGCGTAATAACCTGCCGCATATCCTCCTCCCCAGATGTGACGAAAATAGCTGGAGCGATAGCGCGGCGGCACCGCTGACAGCGCAATGTTTTCTGCCTGCAGCGCCTGCCGTTCAAAATGTTCCACATCCTGCGGCTTATCGTGCGCGGAGAGGGAGTGCCACTGCAGATCCAGCAGCGCCGCGGCCAGCAGTTCGGTCATGTCATAACCTTTATTAAAGGTGGCGGCCCGCACCATTTTTTCGCGCAGCGCAGCGGGCATCGGCTCCCCGGTTTCCCAGTGGCGCGCATAGCTGGCGAACACCGCCTCATGACTGGCCCAGTGTTCGTTAATCTGCGACGGAAACTCCACAAAATCGCGCGGCGTGGCCGTACCGGAGAGGCTGGCGTAGCGCTGGCTGGCAAACAGGCCGTGCAGCGCATGACCAAATTCGTGGAACAGCGTGATAACGTCATCCCAGCTCAGCAGCGCCGGCTGGCCAGGCTGCGGTTTGGTATAGTTGCAGACGTTGTAGATCACCGGTTTCTGATCCAGCAGCGCAGACTGGTCGACAAAGTTGCCCATCCATGCCCCGCCGCTTTTATTATCACGGGCGAAAAAGTCGGTATAAAACAGCGCCAGCGGCGTCTCATCGGCGTCGAAAATCTCATAGACGCAGACATCCGGATGATAGACCGGCAGATCGTGGCGCTGGCTGAACCGGATGCCGTAAAGCTGCGTGGCGGCCCAGAATGCGCCGCGCTCCAGCACGCTATCCAGCGCGAACCAGGGACGAATAGCGTCTTCATCAAAGTCATATTTCGCCTGGCGCACCTGCTCGGCGTAAAAGTTCCAGTCCCAGGCGCGCAGGTCAAATCTCTGCTGCTGCTCAGCCATCAGCTGTTCTATCTCTGCGGCCTCGCGCCCGGCGCGCTCGCAGGCTGCCGGCACAATATTACGCATAAAGTCCAGCGCGGCCTCCGGCGTTTTCGCCATCTGATCCTGCAAATTCCACGCCGCATAGCTGCTATAGCCCAGCAGCGCGGCCTGCTCCGCCCGCAGCTGCGCCATACGCGAAACCAGCGGCCGCGTATCGTTTGCATCGTTACGCTCACAGCGCTTCAGCGCCTGCTCAAACAGCGCTTCCCGCGTGGCGCGGATGGTTAATCGGCTCAGCGCTGGCTGCTGCGTGGTGTTTTGCAGCGGGATCAGCCACTGATTATCCAGACCGCGTGCGGCCGCAGCGGCACGCGCCTGCTCCAGCGCTGCATCGTCGAGTCCCGCCAGCGCCTCCGGGCTGCTGACGGTGTAGGCGGCTGACTGCGTCGCCGCCAGCAGCCGGTTGCCAAAGCGGGTGCTGAGGCCTGCCAGCTCCTGATTGATATCGCGCAGCCACTGTTTTTCATCCTCACTCAGGCTGGCGCCGGCCAGCTGAAACGCCTGCCGGGTAACTTCCGTCAGCCGCACCGCCTCTGCGTCCGGGCAGGCGGTGCTGCGCTGCTGCCAGACCGCCTCCAGCCGGGCGAAGAGCGTGCTGTTAAGGTAGATCTCATCGTGCAGCGCCGCCAGGGCGGGCGTGATGATCTCTTCCACCTCCTGCAGGCGCGACGACGTATTCGCTGCCGTCATGGCTGAAAAGACCTGCCATACCCGGCTCAGTAAGAGGCCGCTGCGCTCCAGCGCTTCAAAGGTATTAGCAAAGTCCGGTGGCGCCGGGTTTGCGATAATCGCGGCGACTTCGCGGCGCTTCTCTTCGATGCCCGCTTCCAGCGCCGGCAGAAAATCGTCTTCGCTTATCTGATCGAACGGCGGCGCCTGATACGGCAGCGTGCTGGCGCTAAAAAAGGGATTGGCGGATCGGTTCATTATCGCTCCTGATAATCAGCAACGCCGCAATAGCCTGCGGCAGAGAGCCTTTATCCTGGCACGCCGGGGTGCGGGCAACAACCCGGCGTGCTGCCCGCCGTCTCTTTTTGCCACACCGGCTGGCCATTTACCCAGGTCTGCGCAATGTTGCGATCGTCACCCAGCGTCATCAGAACAAACAGCTGCTCGAAAATATCTTTACTGTTGCCATGACGCAGCTGCTGCAGCGGCGATACGGCCGGATCCAGCACCACAAAATCCGCCTCTTTGCCGGGCGTGAAATTGCCAATTTTATCGTCGAGATCCAGCGCCTGCGCCCCGCCCAGCGTGGCGCGATAAAGCGCTTCGCAGGCGGTCAGCTTATAGTGCTGCAGCTGCCCGACTTTATACGCCTCGCCCAGCGTCTGCAGCAGGTTAAAAGTGGTGCCAGCGCCGACGTCGGTGCCGATCCCCATGCGCACGTTCTCCTGCCAGCAGCGTTTGAGATCAAACAGCCCGCTGCCCAGAAACAGATTTGAAGTAGGACAAAACGCGATGGCTGAACCGGTGTCGTGCAGGCACTGCCACTCATGATCCTGCAGATGCAGGCAGTGGGCAAATACGCTGCGTGCGCCAGTGAGCTGATAGTGGTGATAGACATCAAGATAGCCGTTGCGCTCGGGAAAAAGCTCTCTGACCCACGCCACCTCCTGCGGATTTTCACTCAGGTGCGTATGCAGCCAGGTATCGGGAAACTCTTTCCGCAGCTGACCTACCCGTTCCAGCAGCTGTGGCGAAGAGGTCGGCGCAAAGCGTGGCGTCAGCGCATAGCCAAGACGGCCGCGCCGGTGCCAGCGCGCTATCAGCGCCCGCGTCTGCTGATAGCTCGTTTCGGGGGTTTCAGTCAGGTAGTCCGGCGCGTTGCGGTCCATCATCACTTTACCGGCAATGAGTCGCATGCTGAGCCGCTCCGCCGCGCTGAAGAGCGCGTCAACCGACTGCGGATGCACCGTGCCAAACACCAGTGCGGTAGTGGTACCGTTAGCCAGCAGCTGCTGCAGGAAAAAACCGGACATCTTTGCCGCATGGGTTGCACAGTGATACTGCTGCTCAACCGGAAAGGTATAGTTATTCAGCCAGGTCAGCAGCTGTTCGCCAAACGCGCCCATCATTTCCGTCTGCGGATAGTGAATATGGGTATCGATAAACCCCGGCACAATCAGCTTGCCGCGCAGATCCGTGACCCGCCGGCTATCCACCCGCGCCGCCGCGCTGCTCCAGCTTTCCAGGCTGACAATTTTTCCTGCACGCAGCGTGAGCAGACCATCAGCGAGATAGCGTGCGGCGTCACTCAGCGCCTCTGGCTGATCTACCGTGCGGGTAAAATCAAAAAAACTGGCGCGCAGCAGCGTCTCGTTGTCAGCATTCATAACTCATCCTCTCAGTAAGATAAGATGAATGTGCAAAAGACGTGCCAGGAACGGTTTATTTATCTGCTAAATCATAAGGTTAGCCTGAAAGAGAGGCAACCGAATGCGCAAACGATTACGCGTATCTGCGCCGGCGTTAAGATTTAATGGCGACCGCTCACGCTGCCCCATGATGCATCAGCGCGGTGCGCCCCTGCACCCGGTTAACGCATTCTGGCGACGGAGCGTTTGCCGGTCGCTTTTTTTCAGCAGGCGAAGAATGATGGTGATATGGTTAAACGCGGACTACCTGAAAACAGTTAAGGAACAGTGAGATGATTATTTTTGTTACCGGTGCCACTGCAGGGTTTGGTGAAAGTATTACCCGTCGCTTCATTGCCACAGGCCATAAAGTAATCGCCAGCGGGCGGCGCGCCGAACGACTGCAGGCGCTGAAGGATGAGCTGGGTGAAAACCTCTATACCGTTCAGCTCGATGTGCGTAATCGTGCCGTTATCGAGGAGGTCATCGCTGCGCTGCCGGCAGAGTGGCGCAACATTGATGTACTGGTCAACAACGCCGGCCTGGCGCTGGGCACTGAGCCAGCCCACAAAGCCAGCGTTGATGACTGGGAAAACATGATCGACACCAATACCAAAGGCCTGGTTTTCATGACCCGGGCGCTGCTGCCTGCCATGGTAGAGCGCAACGTCGGGCATATTGTCAATATCGGGTCTATTGCCGGAAGCTGGCCCTATGCGGGCGGCAACGTCTATGGTGCAACCAAAGCGTTTGTGCGCCAGTTCAGCCTGAATCTGCGTACCGATCTCCACGGCACCGCGCTGCGCGTAACCGATATCGAGCCGGGTCTGGTCGGCGGAACGGAGTTTTCTAATGTGCGCTTTAAAGGCGATGACGATCGCGCCGGCGCGGTGTATGAAGGCACAACGGCGCTGACGGCAGAGGATGTTACCGAGGCCGTTTACTGGGTAACCACGCTGCCAGCGCACGTCAATATCAACACGCTGGAGATTATGCCGGTCAGCCAGACCACCGCCGGGCTGAAAGTGCATAAAGACGCATAATCGCGTGTGACAACGTCACCTGATAGCACCGGGTGACGCTGTTACGCTTTTCCCCAGCCGGTGACAATAATCAGCATCCCGCACAGCGCTATCAGCGCGCCCGCCCAGTCCCATGCGCTCAGCCGCACCCCATCCACCACGCGCAGNACGCTGGAGATTATGCCGGTCAGCCAGACCACCGCCGGGCTGAAAGTGCATAAAGACGCATAATCGCGTGTGACAACGTCACCTGATAGCACCGGGTGACGCTGTTACGCTTTTCCCCAGCCGGTGACAATAATCAGCATCCCGCACAGCGCTATCAGCGCGCCCGCCCAGTCCCATGCGCTCAGCCGCACCCCATCCACCACGCGCAGCCAGATCAGAGCCGTAAACACATAGACACCACCATACGCCGCGTACACCCGCCCGCTTGCCGCCGGATGCAGCGTGAGCAGCCAGACAAACAGCGCCAGACTCGCCGCAGCCGGCAACAGCAGCCAGGCGCTCATCCCTTTACGCAGCCAGAGCCAGGGCAAGAAACAGCCCGCAATCTCTGCGACAGCCGTAATGAAAAATAATAGTGCGGTCTTGATCAGCATAATCCTGCTCTCTGTTCCCTCAACGCGCTGCACACCGCTGGTGAGCAGCAAAAGCAGGATGATATACTAGCCGCTGTTACGGCAACAGCCTTGCCCGGCTGACCGGGTCTGACTAAAGGACAACATCATGAAACACTATGCTTCCGTTCTGTTTACGGCGCTGCTGACGGCCAGCGTGCTGCTCAGTGCTCCCTTTGCCACTGCCCGCACCGATCGTCTGATCGTGGAAGATGGCAATAGCGCGGCCAGCAATGAAGCCGCCCGCCAGAGTAAAGAGCAGTGGAACGACACGCGTAATCTGCGCAGCAAGATTAATACCCGGACAGAGAAAGAGTTCGACAAAGCGGACCGCGCGTTTGATACCCGCGACGCCTGCGACAAGAGCTACAACGTGAATGCTTACTGGGAAGAGAATACCCTGCGCTGCCTCGACCGCCGCACTGGTCGTCCCGTCGCGCCGTAACGCGGCGCTGCTGCTATAGTGTTCAGAGAAACAGTCAACAAGGAGTTTGCGATGAAAAAGGGTTCTCTGGTACTGCTGCTGGGTGTGATGACGCTGCCGCTGATGGCTCAGGCCTCCTGCGACAGCGTTCGCGCCGATATCAGTAAAAAAATTGTCAGTAATGGCGTGGCGGAGTCAGATTTTACGCTGGATATCGTGCCGAACGATCAGGCCGATCAGGCGGGTGGTCAGGTGGTCGGCCACTGTGAAAACGATACGCAAAAAATTGTTTATAAAAAGAATATGCGGGATGCGGAGGGTAGCGCACCTGACGGCGCCGGCAGCTCTCAGGATATGTCAGCGCAGTAACCTGCAACCGGGGCAGCCGCCGCTGCTGCCCCGCTTCTTCTCGTCTATTCCATCTCCGGTCGCTGACGCGGCATAAGCCAGGCGATCCACACCGTCAGCAGCGCGATCAGCAAAGCCACGATAAATACCCAGTGCAGCGATGCGGCAATCTGGGTCGTCCAGAGCTGCAGTTCTGCAACTGGCAGCGCCTCCCGGCTCTCCGGCGACATAATTTTTTGCATCGGGTCCTCCGCCTGCGGCAGCCGCTGCGCCAGATTGATGTTTAAAACCGCCCCCATCAGTGCGGTTCCCAGCGCTGAACCGAGCATCCGGCTGAACATAATAGAGGCGGTACAGATACCGCGGATCTCATACTGCGCATGGTTCTGCACGGAGACCAGAAACGTGGTGCTGGTCATGCCCATGCCGGTGCCGATAACAAAGGCCGTAAAGCCCGCCTGCAGCACGGAACTTTCCGCGTGGAGCAGCAGCAGCAGTGCGCTGCCGGCGATCAGTAACAGTGCGCCAAGCTGAGCGGTAAAGCGATAGGAGGTCACAAGCATCAGGCGACCGCTGAGCGTACTGGCAATCGGCCAGCCAATGGACATCATCGCCAGCGCGCTGCCCGCCTGCAGCGGCGTACCGCCGGTAATTCCCTGGATCCAGGTGGGCAGAAACGCGCTGATGCCCATCATGGTGGCGCCGATAATCAGATTACCGGCGTTGCCTGCCACAATCAGACGGCTGCGCCACAGCGCAAGCGGGAAAAGCGGTGCCGCCGTCTGCTGTTCGTGCCGTTTGAGACGCCAGCCTGCCACGCCTGCCAGCAGCAGAAACGGCAGCAGCCAGTAGCCGAGCACTTCCGCCTGCAGCAGCGCCACCAGCAGCGCAGTGACGCTGATCATCAGCCAGCAGCTGCCGGTAATATTCAGCGCACCCGCTGCGGAGACCGGGCGGGCGGGCAGGAAACGCGCCAGCAGCAGCATGGAGATCAGCCCTATCGGTACGTTGACCCAAAAGATCACCGCCCAGCTGAAGTGCTGCACCAGCCACGCTCCGCTAAGCGGCCCGATAATTGCCGCCACGCCCCAGACGCTGGAGAGCCAGCCCTGAACGGTGGCGCGTTCACGCGGGGAGTAGATATCCGCCACAATGGTGGTCGTCAGCGGCATAATGGCACCCGCTCCCAGCCCCTGAAACGCGCGGAACAGAATGAGCCACGTCATGGTATGAGCAAAGCCACACAGCACTGAGCCGAACAAAAACAGCGATACCCCGACAAAAAAGAGCCGCTTACGTCCCCATATATCAGCTAAACGGCCATAAAGCGGCACGCTGACCGCCTGCGTCAGGAGATAAATAGAAAATACCCAGCCAAACTGCGCAAAGCCACCCAGATCGGCAATGATCGTAGGCATCGCCGTCGCCACAATCGTCACCTCAATCGCGGCCATAAACATGGCCAGCATACAGGCAAACAGGATCCATGGACGATGGCTGCGCAAAACTTCAGCGTGCTCTGACATAACGCTCCTTATACTATTTTACTCTCTCTTATCCCGCCACACAGTCCGTGCTTATGTGACAGGGTAACCTTTTTCGATGAATTTTTTTTATTGTCATACCATCCCGTACCCGGTGCGGGCTGCAGACAGTTTTGACCACGTTCTGTCAGCTGTTTTTTGCGTTAAATGCTGGCTTTGCCGATCAGAGATTGCTATAGACTTTTAGCCATCAGGTTAATTATCTGTGAATTTATGCAGGGTTAACGCAGGCAACACACACTTTAACCATAAAATTTTGCTATCGAAAGCGGCCCCTTATCCTGCCGCTCAGCAGAGCAATCATAGCTGATAGTTTGTTTATTCAGGGAGAAAACGGTTATGCCTCACGCATCGCTGATCCGGCGCACCGGATTGGCTCTTCTCACTCTTATGGTACTCGTTGCGCTTCTGATCTGGGGCATTGGTCCGGATACGCTGCGCGCCCGCCAGACCGATCTGATCTATCTTGGCCAGCAGCATCTCTGGCTGGTTTTCTGGTCCATGCTCTGCGCCCTGCTGGTGGGGATCCCTGCCGGGATTGTGCTGAGCCGCCCTTTTGCGCGACGTCAGGCGGAATATGTTATGCAGATATTCAACGTCGGCAATACTCTCCCGCCTCTGGCCGTGCTGGCGCTGGCCATGGTCGTCGTAGGCATCGGTGAGCGACCGGCGCTGATTGCGCTGTTTCTCGCCTCGCTGCTGCCCATTGTGCGCAATACCTATGCCGGCCTGTGCGCGGTTCCGCCGGCGCTGACTGAGGCGGCTAAAGGCATTGGCATGACCCGCCTGCAGCGGCTGCGCCGGGTTGAGCTGCCGGACGCGCTGCCGGTGATATTAGCCGGTGTGCGCATCGCCACCGCGATTAACGTCGGCACCGCGCCGCTGGCCTTTTTAATAGGCGCCAGCAGCTACGGCGAGCTGATTTTCCCCGGGATCTATCTGAACGATTTCCCGACGCTGATTCTGGGTGCGGCCGCCACCGCGCTGATTGCGCTGATCCTGGATATGCTGCTGGCCGCGCTGGGCCGCATTCTTTCGCCACACGCTGCAACTTAACTCATGGAGCACGTTCTGATGACCCCCACCAGACTGTTTTTCCACCGGCTGCGCGGCGCTGTGCTGGCCCTGAGCGCTGCGCTACTGCTTAATCAGTCAGCGCTGGCGGCTGCGCCCGTTACGCTCTCAACCAAAAGCTTTACAGAGCAGCATATTTTGTCTGCCCTGACCGTTTTATGGCTGCAGAAAAACGGGTTTACGATCGTCCCTAAGACCAATATTGCGACCACCATCAGCCGTAATGCCATGATCAATAAACAGATCGATATGACATGGGAATATACCGGCACCTCGCTCATTATTTTCAACCACATCAGTAAGCCCATGTCCCCTGAACAGGCGTGGGAAACAGTAAAAAAGCTGGATGCAAAACTGGGCCTGGTCTGGCTTGAACCGGCACCGATGAACAACACCTACGCCTTCGCCATGCAGCGTCGTCGCGCAGAGCAGGAGGGTATTACCACCCTGTCGCAGCTGGTCAGCAGAATGAAGCAGGTGCGCGCCAGCGATCCGGAGCATAACTGGCGGCTGGGACTCGACCTGGAGTTTGCTGGTCGCTCCGATGGCCTGAAGCCGCTGCAAAACGTTTATCAGCTACCGCTCGATCGCCCGCAAATCCGCCAGATGGATCCCGGCCTGGTCTATAACGCGGTCCGTGACGGGTTTGTGGACGCAGGCCTGATCTATACCACCGATGGCCGGGTCAAAGGCTTTGACCTGCTGGTATTAAAAGATGATAAGCACTTTTTCCCCAGTTACAACGTCACGCCAGTGGTACGTAAAGAGGTGCTCGCTGCACATCCGGGCCTGGAGAAAGCGCTGAATCAGCTCTCAGCGTTGATTACTGATGACGCTATTTCACAAATGAACAAGCGGGTGGATATCGATCATCAGTCACCCGCTCAGGTTGCACGCGATTTCCTCCAGTCGCGCAACATGCTGTAAGGAGACACCATGGATACCCTGTATTACATCACTGATAACTGGCAGATGCTGCTGGGTCTGACCTGGCAGCACACCTGGCTGGTGCTGGTGGCGGTGGGTTTTGCCATCCTGGCTGGCGTACCGCTCGGCATTTTAATTGTCCGCTTTAAGTGGCTGGCGACGCCGGTGCTGGGCGTCGCCACTATTGTACTGACCATCCCCACCATCGCGCTGTTCGGGCTGATGATCCCGCTG
The DNA here is from genome assembly GCF_008631385.1 of Pantoea sp. M_9. Classification (NCBI taxonomy): domain Bacteria; kingdom Pseudomonadati; phylum Pseudomonadota; class Gammaproteobacteria; order Enterobacterales; family Erwiniaceae; genus Pantoea; species Pantoea sp. M_9. Next base: position 136,211 of record NZ_VWUF01000001.1, read on the forward strand.
TTTTCGCAGATCGGCCAGGGCATCGGCGCCCTGCCCGCCATCACGGCAGTGTTTCTCTATTCGCTGCTGCCTATTGTGCGTAACACCCATACGGCGCTGGAGAACCTGCCCTCCGGGCTGCGCGAAGCGGGACGCGGCATCGGTATGACGTTCTGGCAGCGGCTGCGCTGGGTAGAGATCCCGATGGCGCTGCCGGTGATTTTTGGCGGCATCCGCACGGCGGTGGTGATGAACGTCGGCGTCATGGCGATCGCCGCCGTTATCGGTGCAGGCGGTCTCGGATTGCAGCTGCTGGATGGCATCGGCGGAAGCGATGTACGCATGCTTATTGCCGGCGCGCTGATGATATGTCTGCTGGCTATCTTTCTTGACTGGCTGCTGCACCGGCTGCAGCTGGCACTGACCCCGAGGGGGATTCGCTAATGATTAAACTGGAAAACCTGACGAAAACTTTTACCCAGAAGAGTGGCGCGGCCTTTAACGCAGTAGATAACGTCAGTCTGGATGTACCGGCAGGCGAAATGTGCGTGCTGCTCGGCCCTTCCGGCTGTGGCAAAACCACCACGCTGAAGATGATTAACCGGCTGATACCGGCCAGCGGCGGCCGGATTTATATCAACGGAGAGGATACCAGCGGCCAGGATACGGTAACGCTGCGCCGCAACATCGGCTATGTGATCCAGCAGATTGGCCTGTTTCCGAACATGACGATTGAGGAGAATATCACGGTGGTGCCGCGTATGCTGGGCTGGGATAAAAAGCGCTGCCGTGAACGGGCTACGGAGCTGATGAGCATGGTGGCGCTGGACCCGACTAAATTTTTGCATCGCTATCCGCGCGAAATGTCCGGTGGTCAGCAGCAGCGTATCGGCGTTATCCGCGCCCTGGCCGCCGATCCACCGGTATTGCTGATGGATGAGCCGTTTGGCGCCGTCGACCCGATAAACCGCGAAGCGATCCAGAACGAGTTTCTGGAGATGCAGCGACAGCTGAAAAAAACGGTCATGCTGGTCAGCCACGATATTGATGAAGCGCTGAAGCTCGGCGATCGCATTGCGGTGTTTGGTCAGGGAAAAATCGTGCAGTGCGCCAGCCCGGATGAGCTGCTGGCAAAACCTGCCAATGACTTTGTCGGCTCCTTTGTCGGGCAGGATCGCACCCTTAAGCGCCTGCTGCTGGTACAGGCGGGTGACGTTACTGACCAGCAGCCCACCATTACCGTACGCCGCAGCACGCCGCTTATGGAGGCCTTTGCCACTATGGATGACAACGATATGCGTTCCGTTACGGTGGTCGATGAGGATGGCAGGCCGCTCGGATTTGTGAAGCGGCGCGAGGCGCGCGGCGCTGCCGGCCAGTGCGGAGAGCTGCTGCACCACTTTCGCGTCACCGGCAAAGCTGAAGAGAACCTGCGCGTGGTGCTGTCAAAACTGTATGAGCACAATACCGTCTGGATGCCGATTGTCGATGAAGATGGGCGCTACAGCGGCGAAATTTCGCAGGATTACATCGCGGATTATCTCAGTTCCGGGCGGACCCGCCGTCGTCTGAACCCCTGAACGCTGCGTGCGCCTGAAGCGGCGCACGCGTGGCTCGTTAATCGTGTTCTGACAGGCTGACAGCTGCGGGTCAGCCGGCCGCGCGTTGCGCCCTGGTAAAGGAAAACGCCGGCCCGGTTAACGCGTCAGGATCGATATAGCGCGTGAGATCGCGCTGCTCAGCGCGCGGCAGATAAGGCAGCTCTCCCAGCAGCGGCGCGGCAAGCCGGTCGCGCAGCACGCTGACAATCTCCGCATAGTGCGCCAGGCCCGGATTGATGCGGTTTGCGACCCAGCCTGCCAGCGTCAGGCCATCGTGCGCAATCGCCTCCGCCGTCAGCAGCGCATGATTAATACACCCCGTTTTTATCCCCACGACCAGCACGACCGGCAGCTGCTGCTGCTGTACCCAGCCGGCGAGCGGCTGCCGATCGTTTATCAGGCTGCGCCAGCCGCCTGTGCCCTCCACAATCACATATCCCGCCTGCGCCTGCAGATCGGCCAGATGACGATCCAGCAGCGCGTAGTCGATATGCTGCCGGGCCCCTGGTCCGGACGCATCGCCGGTCAGAATAACCGGATTCACCGCCGGATAGCTGAGCGTCAGCCCTGACGCCTGCTGCAGCAGTTCTGCATCGCGGTTGCGCAATCCTTCCGGCGTGGCACGCGCCTCTTTTGCCACAGGTTTAAAACCTGCGGCGCAGATGTTTGCCTGTGCCAGCAATTGCAGCAGCGCGCATGCAACCACTGTTTTTCCTGCTCCGGTATCGGTACCTGTGACAAATAGCGTTTTCACCTGTTCCACTCCTTCCAGTAAGCAGCATGGATAGCCTGCGAAGAAGGCAGTGTAGGTAATTGACGCCGCCCGATGCTTGCGTTAGCGCAAACTTAAGGCGGGCTGGAGTTATCCCTGCAGCAGTTTAATCAGCAGATGACCGTTATAGAGGGCGTCTTTGATCAGCGCTGCCGCCCCCAGCGTACCGGGATCGCGCATCAACGCAGGCACCAGCTCCAGATCGCGGCTGTAAGCGGGCAGTGCCTGCTGCCGGATAGTGCTGTTTATGGCGGGAAAAAGTACGTCTGCAGCCTGATTGAGCGGCGAACCGATAAGAATTTTTTGCGGGTTGAAAATATTCACCATCATCGCCAGCATACGCCCGACGTGATGCCCCACGCCGGCAATTGCATCGTGCGCCAGCCGGTCACCCTGCTGCGCAGCGCGGCAGAGGTTTTCCAGCGTCAGCGGCTGCTGATGCAGCTGGCTGTCAGGCTGCAGCGCCAGCCGCTGCTGCGCCAGCTGCAGCAGACTGGCGGTGCTGGCCACGGTCTCCAGGCAGCCGTGATTACCGCAATAGCACTGCTGGCCCCAGGGATCGATCTGGGTATGCCCTATCTCCACCAGCGCACGGCCGCTTTTATGCAGCAGCTGACCGCCACTGATGACGCCGGCGCCTACGGTCTCATCGATCACAATCTGAATAACATCCTGCGCGCCGCGCGACGCGCCAGACTGCGCCTCTGCCAGCGTCCACGCTGAGATGTCATGCTGCACAAACACCGGCAGGCCGGAGCGCTGCGCCAGCGTTTCGCCCAGCGGCATATCCTCTACATCATAGCCCGGCATGCGATGAACCACGCCGGAGGCGGCGTTGATAAGACCAGGGGCAGTGATAGCGATAGCTGTCAGACGCTCAAGCCGCTGCTGATGCCGGATAAAGAACGCATCCACCAGCGTCTGCAGATTCTGCAGCAGCGGCACGTCAGACGTCACGGGCAGCGGCAGGCGATCCTCTTCCAGGGCGCGACTGCTTAAATCGCGCAGCGTCAGCGTGATTGCGCCGGGCTGGATACGTATCGCCAGATAGTGCCACGCCAGCGTATCGAGCACGAGACCAATTGCCGGACGACCACGGCTGCCAGGCTCCTGAAACTCCGTTTCCTGCACCAGATGCGCATCGAGCATTTCGCGTACAATTTTAGTGATGCTGGCGGGTGCCAGCTGCGCCCGCCTGGAGAGTTCAATACGTGATATCGGCCCATGCTGGTCAATCAGACGGTAGACTACGCCTGCGTTAGTCTGTTTGATGTGGTCAATATGACCAGGCTGACTCTCCCGATTCACACCCTGCTCCCGGATATTTTCGCGCTTCTAAATAAACATTCGCTATGGTGAGGCACTTTGCCGGAGAGCGTTAACTATTTGGCTGAAAATGTGACTGGTCGCACAGATTGATAGGCTCTGTCTGCCCGGATTGCGTCAGATTTCAGCGTTTTCCAGCATCAGCGCCTGCATGTTGCGCATCTGGGCGGTGGGTTCCCGCAGCGCTGACCAGACGAGCCAGACTTCTGAGCGCGCATCCTGCTCCTCCAGCGGGATCCAGATCAGGTCGGCCAGCCGCGCCCGGGCAAACGCAGCGGGCAATACCGAGATCCCCAGCCCGGTCGCCACCAGTCCCAGAATCGTCATCGCCTCGCCCGCCTCCTGCGTGATAACCGGGCTGACGTGATAGCGATGCAGCAGGGCCAGAATGTCGCCGTAGAGCGCCGTACCGCTCTGCGCGTCAAAGAAGATAAATGGCTCCCCGGTCAGGGCGCGAACGGAGAGGCTGCGGTGCTGCGCCAGCGGATGATCGCGGTGCATCACCGCGTACAGCGGCTCCCGCAGCAGCAGCTGGTAACGCAGATCTGGCGGCAGCGGCGTATTGCGCATCACACCCAGATCGAGCTGGCCATCAAGCAGCGGCGTCAGCTGCTGGCGGGTGTTGTGCTCCTGCATATGAATATGCACTTCCGGCCAGCGCTGACGAAAACGAAACAGCGCATCGGAAACCAGTCCGGTAAACGGGGCTGATGAGGTAAAACCGATGCGCAGTTCGCCCTGCTGCCCCTGATGAATGCGTGCCGCCCGCTCAGCGCTCTGGCTTACCTGCAGCAGAATAGCGCGCGCATCCTGCAGAAAAGCGGCACCGGCCGGCGTCAGCTGTACGCTGCGATTGGTACGCACCAGCAGCCGGGCCTGAATGCTCTGCTCCAGCTGCTGGATCTGCTGGCTGAGCGGCGGCTGAGAAATATTGAGGCGCCGCGCCGCGCGGCCAAAATGCAGCTCCTCAGCGACAGCAATGAAATAGCGCAGGTGACGCAACTCGATAGCCATATTTACAACATATCAGTTGAGAGGATTAATATATTGTACATCTCATTAACGCCTTTCTACAGTAAGTCACTCTCTCTCATTAAGGATATACTGTGAGCCGCCTTACCTCGCTGATATGGCGCAACCCTATCGACGTCACTGCTGACGCCACCCCGTCCCGCATCGGGCGCGGCTCACCGCAGTTCCTGCCGGTGACGCTGGCGCTGTTTTCTGCCGGCCTTGCCACTTTTGCTCTGCTCTACTGCGTTCAGCCTATTCTGCCGGTGCTGTCGCAGCAGTTTGGCATCACGCCGGCGCAAAGCAGCATCTCGCTCTCGCTCTCTACCGGATTGATGGCGCTGGGGCTGCTGGTTACCGGTCCGCTTTCTGACGCTATTGGCCGTAAACCGGTGATGGTAACGGCGCTGATGCTGGGGGCGCTGTGTACGCTGCTGTCGGCGATGATGCAGAGCTGGCACGCCATTCTGCTGATGCGTGCGCTGATCGGCCTGTCGCTCAGCGGCGTGGCCGCCGTCGGCATGACCTATCTGAGCGAAGAGATGCATCCCCGGGTGGTGGCTTTTTCGATGGGACTCTATATCAGCGGTAACTCTATTGGCGGCATGAGCGGCCGTCTGCTCACCGGGGTGATCACCGATCTCTTTTCCTGGCGCATCGCCATTGGCGTCACCGGCTGCTGCTCGCTGGCGGCGGCGCTGATGTTCTGGAAAATCCTGCCCGCCTCGCGTCACTTCCGCCCCGCCTCGCTCCGCCCGCGCCATCTGCTGATCAACTTCCGCCTGCACTGGCGCGATAGCGGGCTGCCGCTGCTGTTTGCCGAGGCCTTTCTGCTGATGGGCGCGTTTGTCACCCTGTTTAACTATATTGGCTATAGGCTGATGAGTGCGCCGTGGACGCTCAGCCAGGCGACAGTAGGATTACTGTCGCTGGTCTATCTTACCGGCTCATGGAGTTCGCCAAAAGCGGGTGCCCTGACCGGCCGCTTTGGGCGCGCGCCGGTGATGCTGAGCGCTATCGCTATTATGCTGGCCGGACTGCTGCTGACGCTGGCCACCACCCTGTGGCTGATCGTTCCCGGCATGCTGCTCTTTACCGCCGGTTTTTTTGCCGCCCACGCCGTTGCCAGCGGCTGGGTGGGCACGCGCGCCCGGCGCGCCCGGGGCCAGGCCTCTTCGCTCTATCTCTTCAGCTACTATGCCGGATCCAGCCTGGCCGGTACGGCGGGCGGCCTGTTCTGGCATAGTTACGGCTGGCCGGGCGTCACGTTGTTTATTACGCTGCTGCTGCTGCTGGCACTGCTCACCGGTTTTCTGCTGCTGCGCCGCCGCCTCTGACCCGCGCTTTTAGCCAGGCGGAGCGCCCCGACGCTCCGCTTTCGCCACCTTTCCCCAGGTCCACCTGAAACAAAACTGCAATTCATCGTTATAATCTTTTCTATTCCAATAATAGTCAGACGTTTTTTTTTTCAGCAATGAGGTGGTTAATGGCGCTTTTTTACTATGTTGATAAACATGCCGGGTATAACAATAATCATGTGGTGCACGCTAAAGGCTGTCCGTTCCTGCCTGCCGACGCGGCGCGACGCTTTCTTGGCACCTTTTATGCTGCGAACGCGGCGATCCAGCAGGCGCGTAAATTCTATCCGGGCGCCATGGGCTGTGAGCACTGCTGCCCGGTGGGCGTAAAAAAAAACCTGACCCCCTGCAATAGCGTGGCCCTGAAACATATGGTGTGACTCTGATAATCCTGGTCTGAAGTCACACTATTATAAAAAGGGTTAGGTCGCCACTCTGTCAGCCCTGAATCCCGCGCTTTTCCCAGACAGCAGCTGATGCCGGTAATAAACAGAGGAATAAAAAACTCTTAGCAGGTTTCCATCTGCCGGTTCATCAGCCACAATAGAGGTAATTTGTGACGCAGATCACCTTTGAGGCGTCTCTGCTCCCGTTAACCTGCTGTCTGACTAATTTGAATTTCATGCAAACTTCTACCGTTTCCCGTAAAACAGCCTGGCTACGCGTTGTCCTGCTGGCCATTGCGGCGTTTGTCTTTAATACCACTGAATTTGTCCCGGTCGGCCTGCTTTCTGATATTGCAGCAAGCTTTACGATGAAAACGGCAGATGTGGGGATCATGCTCACTATTTATGCCTGGGTGGTGGCGCTGCTGTCGCTGCCGCTGATGCTGCTGACGCGCAACGTTGAGCGGCGTCTGCTGCTGGCGGTGCTGTTTATTCTCTTTACCGGCAGCCACGTGCTCTCAGCGTTTGCCTGGGACTTCCGCTCACTGGTGGTGTCGCGTATCGGGATTGCACTCTCACACGCCGTGTTCTGGTCGATCACTGCCTCGCTGGCTATTCGCGTGGCACCGGCGGGTAAGAAAACGCAGGCGCTGAGTATGCTTGCCACCGGAACCGCACTGGCCATGGTTCTGGGGGTGCCTATCGGGCGCGTAATCGGGCAGTATCTCGGCTGGCGCACCACGTTTGGCATGATTGGCCTCTCGGCGCTGGTGCTGATGATCCTGCTGGTGCGCGTATTACCGCGTCTGCCAAGCGAGCACACCGGCTCGCTCAGCAGCGTGCCCATGCTGTTCCGCCGTCCGGCGCTGGTGACGATGTATCTGCTGGTGACGCTGGTGGTCACGGCGCACTACACCGCTTATAGCTATATTGAGCCCTTTATGCAGGTGGTGGCGAACGCGGATGCCAATTTTACCACCCTGCTGCTGCTGCTGTTCGGCTCTGCGGGCATTCTCGGCAGCATTCTGTTCAGTACGCTGGGTAACCGTTTCCCGTCTGCGCTGTTAATCGCTGCTATTGCGCTGATTACGCTCTGTATGGGACTGCTGATTTTTGCAGCGGTGCGCCCGACCGCCATTATCACCCTCTGTATTATCTGGGGCATGGCGATGATGATGATCGGCCTGGCGATGCAGGTTCGCGTGCTGTCACTGGCTCCGGATGCCACCGATGTGGCGATGTCGCTCTTCTCCGGTATTTATAATATCGGTATCGGAGCGGGCGCACTGCTCGGCAGCCAGGTCAGCCAGCATCTGCAGCTCTCAGACGTGGGCAACGTCGGGGCGCTGATAGGGCTTTTCTCGCTGTTCTGGTGCGTGGCGATTTTCCGCCGCTATCCGCAGTTACGCTCTAATGGCTGACTGACCGACCGGCAGCTGCAGGGATGCACGCTGCCGGATCCCGCTTTTTGTATTACGCCTCGCATCCTCTCCGTTTTGCCCTTTATAATCGCACTGACTCTCTCCGCAGGGACCGTTATGAACAGTAAACGAGTAACGCTGATTCTGTCGCGCGCCGTCAGCCACGTCATGCTTGAGGATATCCGGGCGATTGTGCCAGCCGCTGCGCTGAGCGTTTTTATCAATACACTGGATGAAACCCGCTACGCAACGGTTGAGTGCCTGCAGAGCGAAGAGAACTGTGCGCTGCTCGCCTCCGCTATTGTGGTGTGGCGTCAGCTCGGGCAGATTCAGCACATCGACTACCATAAAGGCGATCGCCTGCGGCAGATCGCGGATGCCACGCAGTTTGAACTGTTCAGCATGATGAAAACGCATCGCGCGCTGCTCAGGCTCGCTTAATAAGGATTGCTATGAAGATTGGTTTGCTGTTTCCCATTGCCATTATTGTTGCCGGCGTAACGTTTCTGGCCTGGTTCATCGCCAGCGGCGCAGCGGTGCCGGGGTCGTAAAGCGGCACCGCTGCGGCTGCAGCAGCCGGCGTCAGCGCCTTAACGGATATGCTTCTGGCTAAAGAGCAACGCCGCACCGCTCAGCAGCGACATCGCCATCAGATAATAGCCCGGTGCCAGGCTGCTTCCCGTCCAGCTAATCAGCAGCGTGCAAATCAGGGGCGCGAAGCCGCCAAAGAGGGTAACGGCGACGTTATAGCTGATCGCCATGCCGCTGGCGCGCGTGCCCATCGGAAAGAGATCGGCCATCACTGATGGCACCACGGAGAAGTAGACCGACTTCAGCAGCGCCATCCAGCAGACCAGCAGAATCAGCGTCACCGGCGTGGTATGGTTCGCTAACAGCCGGAACGCCGGCCAGATGGTAACCATTAACAGTATCAGCGATCCCCACATCAGCGGTGCCCGGCCAACGCGCTCCGCCCACAGGCCCATCAGCGGCGTCACCAGCGTCAGGATCACCCCGCCCAGCAGCGTAGCGGTAAAGGCCGCGCTGCCTGAAAGGTGCAGATTTTTGGTCGCCCAGGTTGGCACATAGTTCAGCATGTAGTTAACCGCCGTCGAGATCACCATCAGGCCAATCGCCAGCAGCATCAGCTGCTTCTGGCGCCCGAACAAACGCTTCAGTGGCGCAGGCTCCGGCGGACGGTCGGCAAAGCTTGCGGGTTCGTGCACATGGCGGCGGATATAGAGACCCAGCGGACCAATCAGCAGCCCAAAGGCAAACGGAATGCGCCAGCCCCACGCCTGCATTTCACTTTCGCTCAGCAGCTGCGTCAGCCCCAGTCCAAACGCAGAGGCCATCAGCGTACTGGCTCCCTGGGTCGCGAACTGCCAGCTGGCGATAAAGGCTTTGCGCTCGGGATAGTGCTCTACCAGAAAGGCCGTCGAGCTGCCAAACTCGCCGCCGGCTGAAAATCCCTGAATCAGCCGCGCCACCAGAATCAGCAGCGGCGCCAGCAGCCCGATGTGCGCATAGCCCGGCATAAAAGTGATGATTGCCCCGCCCAGCATCATCAGATTGATTGAGAGCAGCAGCGCCCGCTTGCGTCCGTGGCGATCGGCGTAGTTACCCAGCACGATTGCCCCCAGCGGGCGGATCAGAAACGAAACGCCAAAACTGCCAAAGGTCAGCAGCAGCGAGACCGCCGGATCGCTGACCGGGAAAAACGCGTGGGCAATATAGCTGGCAAAAAAGCCATATACCGCAATATCAAACCACTCCAGGGCGTTGCCGATGCAGGTGGCAAACAGCGTTTTATGCAACGCAGGTTTACTCCCCGCGAGCGTGACGGTCGGGTTCAGGCTGCTCATTGTGCACCTCCTGCTCTGGCTCGATGCCGGGCAATAAGCGCGTCACCCCGCTCGCCCAGATCCCACAGCAGCGCGGTCATGATCTGCAGCCCTTCGCGCGCCACCGGCGTCAGCAGATGCTCATTGACGCCATGCTGCCCGCAGGCCGGATAGGAGTGCGGCACCCAGAGCGTCGGTAATCCCAGAATGTCCGCAAACACATCATTTGGCAGCGATCCGCCCAGGTTCGGCAGCAGCGCCGGGGGCTGCTCACACAGCGCCGTCATGGTATGCATGACCCACTCCACCAGCGGATCGGTCGGATCAAAACGCGTTGCCGGCGATCCGTGCAGCACCTCAACCTTAACGTCGGTAAAGCCTGCGGCGGCAAGGTGAGCGGCGACGTGCTCGCCCAGCCGCTGCCAGTCGGTTCCCACTACAAAGCGCAGCTGACATACCGCCGTGGCGCTGGCGGGGATAGCATTCATCGGGCGAGCCGGGTTACCGGTGATAAAGGTCAGCACTTCCAGCGTGTTCCAGCCATAAAGGCGCTCGGCTGGCGTCAGCCCCGGCTCCCCCCAGTCGCAGGCAAGCGCAGGATCGCCCGGCATGCCGCCCACGCGGATGCTGCTCAGGATCGCACGCACTTCTGGCGTCAGCGAATCAGGCTTCAGCGCGGTGACCTGTAGCTCACCGCGGGCGCTTATCAGGGCTGCGATGGCATGGGCCAGCCGGGTACCGGGATTACTCAACAGGCCGCCCCAGTTACCGGAGTGACAGGCGTTGTCGCGCGCGTTGATGGTGAGACGAAAATTCACCGCGCCGCGTGAGCCGAGAAACAGCGTCGGACGGGGGGCGCTGACGCGCGGTCCGTCTGACGCGATAAAGAGATCGGCCTTCAGCAGCGCCGCCTGTTCCCGGCAGAGTTCCGCCAGGCCCGGCGAGCTGATCTCCTCACCCATTTCAAACAGCAGCTTGCAGTTAAAGCCGAGCCGGCCGCCCCGCGCGTGCCAGACCTGCTCCAGCGCCGCCAGATTTATGCAGTGCTGGCCTTTATTATCCGCGCTGCCGCGCGCATACCAGCGATCGCCCTCTGCCGTCAGCTGCCACGGATCCAGATCGGCGCGCCAGTTTTCATCGTCACCAAAGACCACATCGCCGTGACCATAGCTCAGCAGCGTGGGCAGCGTCGCCGCCTCCATACGGATGGCAACCAGGAACGGCGGCTTATCCGCCAGCGGGTTGGCAATAAAGTGCAGCTCAAAACCGAGCGCGCTCAGCTGCGGGCCAATCTCCTCGCGCAGGTAATGCGCCAGCTGCGGCGCGCGATCCGGCCGCTGACTCTCCGTACGCAGCGCCACGCGTCTCGCCAGCAGCTGCTGAAACTCACCGCTGTCGAAGTAGCGCAGCGCGGCTGATATCGCCCGATCTCGTGTCATGTTTGCATCTCTGTTTGCGTTATTGTGCTGACATAGTTACGAAATCACTGCTTTGCCACAATGATCAATTTATCGAGTATGCTTTGCTTTCACAGCAAAGCTTCCCTGCCCGTTTCTGAGGCATGCACTATCATGAGGCACGTCGATGTTAAGCACTGAACTTCGCTATTTTCTGGTAGTTGCCCGGGAAGGTTCGCTCAGCGCGGCCAGCGCGCAGCTCTACGTGGCCGTTTCCGCTATCAGTCGTCAGATACAGCGGCTGGAGACGCAGGTCGGCACGCCGCTGTTTCAGCGCCACGCGCGCGGGATGGTGCTGACGGAGGCGGGGGAAATCTTTGCGCATCACGCGCGAAAAACGCAGCTCGATATGGCGTATGCCCTGGCGGAAATCAACGGATTACGTGCGATGCGCCGCACGCTGATCCGCGTGGCGTGCACCGATGGTCTGGCGTTCAGCCTGCTGCCGGCGCTGATCGCCGCTTTTCGCGCTAACCACCCGGCCACGCTGTTTGAGGTACAGGTGGCAGACGCACAGGGTGTGGCAGAGCAGCTGCGTCAGGGCGCGTGCGATATTGCGCTGCAGTTCAGCCTGCGTGCTGAACAGGGAGTGGAGGTTATCGGCTCCTGGCCTGCGCCGGTGCTGCTCCTGATGCAGCAGCAGCACCCGCTGGCCGCAGCGTCCGCTATTACGCTGGCGCAGCTCAGCCACTATCCGCTGGCGCTGCCGCAGCAAAATACAACCGTGCGCCAGCTGTTTGAACTGGCGAGCCACATGAGCGGCCAGCTGATTGAGCCGGTGTTAACCTGCGACAACTTCTCGGCGCTGTTTAACTTTCTGCTGCAGACGCCGCAGGCGGTGACCATCTGCAGCGCCTTTACCGTACGCGGCCAGACCGGACGGCATCAGCTCGCCCTGCGGAGCATTAATATCGAACAGCTCAGCCAGCGTACGCTCCAGCTGCAGGCGCAGTCAGGGCGGCCCCGCAGCGCCGCCCTGACCTTGTTCCTCGCGTTCCTGCAGCAGCAGCTGAGCGCAGACGATCCTGCGCTTACTGCTTAATATCGACCGGATAGAAGTTGTGCTTGCCAAACGGATCGACCTGATAGCCGCTGACCGACTTGCGCACCGGTTCAAAAATAGTGGAGTGTGCAATCATGACCGCTGGCATCTGGTCATGCATCATCTGCTGCGCTTCCTGATAGAGCGCAACGCGCCGATCATGATCCTGCTCGGCGCGCGCGGCGGTAATGATTTTCTCAAACGGCTGATAGCACCACTTTGACGAGTTGGAGCCACCATTCGCTGACGTGCAGCTGTAGAGCGGACCAAAGAAGTTATCCGGATCGCCGGTGGCGGTGGTCCAGCCCATCAGCGCCGCCTGATGTTCGCCGGCCTTGACCCGCTTAAGGTATTCGCCCCACTCATAGCTGACGATGCTGGCTTTAATGCCCACCTGCGCCCAGTCCGCCTGAATCATCTCAGCCATCCGGCGCGCGTTGGGATTATAGGGGCGCTGCACCGGCATCGCCCAGAGTGCAATTTCGGTACCGGGTTTAATGCCCGCCTCCTGCAGCAGCGCTTTGGCCTGTTGCGGATCCCAGGCGTAATCTTTCAGCTGCTGATCCGCACTCCAGACGCCAGGCGGCAGAATGTTTTTCGCTACCGTGCCGGTGCCTTTGAAGATGGCGTCAATAATCGCCTGTTTATTGATGGCCATCGCCAGCGCCTGGCGCACCTTCACATTATCCAGCGGCGCTTTGGTGGTGTTAAACGAGAGAAACCCAGTGTTCAGGCCCGACTTCTGCTCCAGCGTCAGATCGGGATTGTTGCGCATCTTGTCGAGATCGGCCGGATTCGGGAATGGCATAACCTGGCACTCATTTTTCTCCAGCTTCGCCAGTCGCACCGAGGCGTCCGGCGTGATCGAGAATATCAGCCGATCCAGTTTTGCTTTGCCCTGCCAGTAAGCCGGGAACGCCTTATACAGAATGCGCGAGTCTTTCTGATACTGCACCAGCTCAAACGGGCCGGTGCCAATCGGCTGCATATCAACCTTTTCCGGCGTGCCCGCCTTCAGCATTTTGTCCGCATACTCGGCGGAGTGAATGGAGGCGAAATACCACGCCAGATCGGCGAGAAAAGGCGCTTCCGGGTGCGCCAGCGTGATACGCACGGTGTGATCATCTACCCGGTCAATAGCGGTGATGAGTTTTGCCAGCTCCAGGCTCTCAAAGTTCGCGTAGTTGCCGCCGGATACAGTGTGATAGGGATTTTTTGCATCCATCTGCCGCATAAAAGAAAAAATCACGTCATCCGCATTGAAGTCGCGTCCCGGCGTGAAGAGTTTATTGCTGTGGAATTTGACACCTTTACGCAGATGGAAGGTGTAAACCCTGCCATCGGGGCTGATCTCCCAGCGTTCTGCCAGCGCAGGCTGTAAATCGGTCGTGCCGGGACGGAAATCCACCAGCCGGTCAAACAGCGGTACGGCGCTGGCATCCACGCTGGTGCCGGAGGTGTAAAGCTGCGGGTTAAAGTTTTCCGGGGAGCCTTCAGAACAGTAAACCAGCGTCTTCGCGGATACGCTGCCCGCCACAGCCACGCCCAGCAGGCTTAACGCCAGTTTGCTCATCATCATTTTCATACTGTTTCTCGCTTTTTATTGACTTATGTTGGTCTGCATCGCTATTTATTTCATTGATAACATGTTTTCACCGCCAGGCGTATCACCTGCGGACCCTTACTGATAAGGAATTGTGATGACAGACCAGCTTGCCCGGGAACTGACCCGGCGGTTTTATCGTTATCTGGCGGTCTCCAGCCAGAGTGATGCAAAGTCCACCACCCTGCCCAGTACGCCCTCTCAGCATGAGATGGCTGCGCTGCTGGCACAGGAGCTGCGCGACCTGGGGCTGCAGCAGGTCGAGATTGACCAGCACGCTACCGTAACCGCCGTTAAGCCCGGCAACACGCCTGGCGCACCCCGTATCGGTTTTATTACCCATATCGATACCGTGGACGTTGGCCTCTCGCCCGATATCCATCCGCAGACGCTGACCTTTACCGGCGACGACCTCTGTCTTAATGCTGAGCAGCAAATCTGGCTGCGCGTGGCGGAACATCCGGAGATCCTGCCTTACCGCGGTCAGGAGATTATTTTCAGCGACGGCACCAGCGTGCTGGGTGCGGATAACAAAGCTGCGGTCAGCGTAGTAATGACGCTCATGGCGAATCTGCAGGGTGCGCATGGCGACGTCGTGGTCGCGTTTGTACCGGACGAAGAGATTGGGCTGCGCGGTGCTAAAGCGCTGGATCTTGAGCGGCGCTTTAACGTCGATTTCGCCTGGACCATCGACTGCTGTGAGCTGGGAGAGGTGGTCTATGAATGCTTCAATGGCGCCAGCGCTGAGCTGGTGTTTAGCGGCGTGCCGGCGCATCCGATGTCAGGGAAAGGGGTGCTGGTCAATCCGCTGCTGATGGCGCATGATTTTATCAGCTGTTTTGACCGTCAGGCGACGCCGGAACAGACCGAGGGCCGCGAAGGCTATATCTGGTTTAACGAGATGCAGGCGAACGCCAGTCAGGCGGTGCTGAAAGCCTCCATTCGTGATTTCGATCTGCAGGGTTTTGCCGCGAAGAAACAGCAGCTGGCAACGGTTGCCGAACAGATTGCCGCCCGCTATCCCACCGGCAAGGTGGCGCTGACAATCGGCGACGTTTACAGCAATATCAGCAATGCGATTGGTGAAGATCGCCGCGCCATCGATCTGCTGTTTGCCGCGCTGGCGCAGGCTGGCGTGACGCCGAAAGTGATCCCGATGCGCGGTGGCACCGATGGCTCTGCGCTGTCAGCGAAAGGTCTGCTGACGCCTAACTTTTTTACCGGCGCGCACAATTTTCATTCGCGCTTTGAGTTTCTGCCGATCCCGTCGTTTGTGAAGTCGTATCAGGTTGCAGAAGCGCTCTGCGCGCTGGCTGCCAGACCGGCCTGACAGAGGGCAGGCATTGCGCCTGCCCGCTCTTTATCAGGGCTGTTTGCTGGCGGTCACGTCGATGCCCGGAAAATATTTGGCTGCCAGCCGGGTCACGGTGCCGTCCGCCTGAACCTTGCTGATAGCTTCATCCAGCGCCGTTTTCAGCTGGCTGTCGCCCTTGCGCAGTCCATAACCGATACCGGTGCCCAGGATGGCGTCATCCTCAACCGGCCCGCCGGCAAAGGCAAAACCTTTCCCCTGCGGCTTGTCCAGGAAGCCGGACTGCCCGGCCGCCGACATCACCAGCGTGCCGTCCAGACGACCGGCGACCATATCGTTATAGACCTGATTCTGATCCTGATAGGACGTTACCGTCACGCCCTGAGGCTCCCAGTGTTTCTTCGCATAGGTCTCCTGAATAGAGCCCTGCAGCACGCCGACCGATTTGCCTTTCAGCGCATCTGCTGAAGGCTGCAGCTTCTCGCCCGCTTTCACAATCAGCATGCTGGGAATACGGTAAATCGGCTTGGTGAAATCGATGCTTTTTGCCCGCGCCTCGGTGATGTTCATCGCGGAGTTAATCGCATCAAACTTTTTCGCCTGCAGCGCCGGGATCAGCGCATCGAAGCTGCTCTCCACCCAGCTGCAAGTGAAGTTGCCGGTTTTACAGATGGCGTTACCCAGCTCAATATCAAAGCCTTCCAGCTCGCCGTGCGCGTTGCGGCTCTCAAACGGCGGGTATTGTGACTCCACGCCATAGCGCAGGCTGGTCTGCGCCAGCGTCTGTGCCGATGCGATCATGCCCAGTGCAATAAACAGCGCGTTCAGTTTTTTCATTATATATCCTCTTTTACCCTGTAACCCGGCAGAGCGCAGCTGCGCCCGCCTCAAGTGTGGCGTCATCTTTTGCAAACGAAAGACGGATTAATCGGTTATCGGTGCCATCTGAATAAAACGCTGAGAGCGGAATGGTCGCCACGCCGTAATCAACGATAAGACGTTTTACCATTTCGCTGTCGCTCTCGTCACTGAAATCGCGAAAGCTCGCCAGCATAAAAAAGGATCCGCTGGCGGGCAGCAGCCTGAACGGTGACGCCTGCAGCAGCGTGGCCAGCCGGTCGCGCTTTGCCTGATAGAGCGCAGCGAGCTGCAGATAGTGCTCCGGCTGCGCAAGATAGCGGGCAAACCCCGCCTGCATCGGCGTGTCTGCCGCGTACATCATGAACTGATGGATCTTGACGATTTCTGCCATGATCGCAGCCGGTGCCAGCGCGTAGCCAACCCGCCAGCCGGTGACGTGAAAGGTTTTGCCAAACGACGAGACGATAACGCTGCGCTGCGCCAGTTCCGGATGGGTCGCCATACCGCAATGCTGACGGCCATCAAACAGAATATGCTCATACACCTCATCTGACAGCACAATAATATCGGTGTTGCGCGTCAGCTGCGCCAGCGCGCTCAGGTCTGCCGGCGTCAGCACCTGTCCGGTCGGGTTATGCGGCGTGTTAATGATGATCATGCGGGTACGCGGTGAGAGACGGGCGCGCACCTCATCCCAGTTAATGGCAAAATCGGGCTGCTGCAGCTTGATCCCTACCGGCGTGGCGCCCTGCAGGCGCACCACCGGCGCATAGCTGTCGAAGGCTGGCTCAAAAAAAATCACTTCATCGCCTGCATGCACCAGAGCTGAAATCGCCATATAGAGTCCCTGGCTGGCGCTGCCGGTGATCAGCACTTCGCTGTCAGCATCATAATGCTGGCCATAAAGCGTGTGCACTTTTTCCGCCAGCGCGTTTTTCAGCGCCGGCAGGCCGGTCATCGGCGCGTACTGATTCTGGCCATCGCGCATCGCCTGCGCCACCAGCTCCACCAGCAGCGGATCGCAGGGAAAATTGGGCGCGCCCTGCGACAGGTTAATCGCCTGATGGCGGGCCGAGAGCTGACCGATCACGCTGAAGATCGTGGTGCCCACATCGGGCTGTTTTGAACAGAGAGAAACTGGCGTGGTGATGCTCATTGCTGCGGCCTCGCTGACTGGCAGAGTAAGATTGAGGGATCAGAACGCTATTCAACGCATAGCGCCTTGAGACGACAAGCGAATTGTCGTCATAATAGCCATGAGAAAATTGCATAGCTGAGGATGTTATGGCCTGTTCTGCCCCTCCCCTGGCGGCGATTAACGCGTTTCTGGTAACGGCGCGCTGTCTTAATCTGACGCATGCGGCGCGCGAGCTGTGCCTGACGCAGAGTGCGGTAAGCCGCAAAATTGCCACGCTGGAAAACTGGCTGGGCTTTGCGCTGTTTCAGCGCCATGCGCGCGGCCTGCGGCTGACTGAACGCGGCGCGGCGCTGCTGCCGGAGCTGCAGCAGAGCTATCAGCAGCTGCTGGCGGTAACGGAACGGGCGCGCCAGCCGTCGCAGACGCTGCGGCTGAAAGCGCCCAGCTGTATTATGCGCTGGCTGCTCCCGCGCCTGATTGCGTTTGAACAGCGCTACCCGGCAACGCATGTCGCGCTGACCACGACCCAGGAGCATCTCTCGCAGCTGGAGGAGTTTGATGCGGCGATTGTTTATGGTCTGCCGCCACCCGATGCGCTGCGGCTGTTTGATGAGCGTCTGACGCCGGTGCTGGCCGCCGGGATGGCGATCCCGCAGCGAATTGAAGAGATGAGCGCGCTGACGTTTCTGCATCCGACGCCAGACCGGCGTGACTGGCAGCACTGGCTGCAGCAGCAGCGGATTGAGCTGGTGATGCAGCGTAATCAGCATTTTGCCACGATGGATCTCGCGATCAGTGCGGCAATACAGGGGTTTGGTATTACGGTGGCGGATATCACGCTGATTGAAAACGATCTGCGGGCGCAGCGTCTGGTGACGCCGTTCCCCGGCAGCGTGGCAACCGGGGCGGCGTACAGTTTACTGCAGCGTCAGGATACGCGCGCCCCGCCGCTGCTTGCTGAGCTGGTGTCGTGGCTCAGCAGCTCTTAAAAAGCGACCCACTCCTCACTGGCTGCAGGTTTCCCCGCCGGGGCAGCGCCAGCCAGCGCCGGACGACGCAGCGGAGCAGCGGAAACCGGCGGCGCATGATGAACCGGCGCGGTGGCAGAGAGGCGGAAACGCGCGACGGAGAGCTGCAGCGCTTCCGTCTGCCGCTCCAGCGCGCTCGCCGCCGCAGAGACCTGCTCAACCAGCGAGGCGTTCTGCTGCGTCACGCTGTCCATCTCCGTCACCGCGGTGCCAACCTGCGAGATCCCTTTGCTCTGCTCTTCGGAGGCTGCGGCGATCTGCTTCATAATTTCGCTGACATCCTGCACGGACGTCAGGATCTGATCCATCGTGGTGCCGGCGCTGCTCACCAGCACGGAGCCTTTGTCCACTCGCTCCACCGAGTCGGCAATCAGGCTGGCAATCTCTTTTGCGGCTCCGGCGCTGCGCTGTGCCAGATTGCGCACCTCGCTGGCCACCACGGCAAAGCCGCGCCCCTGCTCACCGGCACGCGCCGCTTCAACGGCGGCATTGAGCGCCAGAATATTGGTCTGGAAAGCGATGCTGTTAATGACGCTGGTAATCTCAGCAATCTTCTTCGAGCTGCCGGAAATGCCCTGCATCGTGGCAACCACTTCGCCTACCAGCTGACCGCCCTGCTGCGCGGTTCCGGTCGCGGTCTCTGCCAGCGCGCTGGCCTGACGGGCGTTATCGGCGTTGAGTTTTACCGTCGCGGTGAGTTGCTCCATGCTGGCCGCGGTCTGTTCCAGCGCGGCCGCCTGCTCTTCGGTGCGTGAAGAGAGGTCATTGTTGCCGGCGGAAATTTCCGACGCGCCGCGGTAGATATTATCTGTCCCGCTGCGGATAGCGCTGACGGCATCACGCAGGCTCTCCTGCATGGCGCGCAGCAGCGGTATCAGTTTGCCCACGCAGTTGCGGCCTGCATCCTCCATTGGCTGGCTGAGGTCGCCCTGCGCGATCAGCGTAAAGTGCTCGCGGATCCGCGCCAGCGGCCTGACCAGCATGCTCACCAGATACCTGTCCGTAAACAGCAGGATCAGCAGACCTGCCGCCACCGCCATCACAATGATGACTTTGGTCATGCCTGTCAGCCGGTCTACCGTGACCCGGGTTGCATCCAGCTTACTGCCCGCGGACTGATTAAAGATTTCCGCAGTAGCGCCAAACGCACGGCTCAGCGCCGGCGTCACGCCGGTCGCCTGCGCTTTATACGCTTCAGGCGTGCCCTGACGCGCCAGCGCGACCTGCGGCGCAATGCCCTCATCCAGCAATTTCTGCCAGCTGTTGATCACGCTCTGCGCTGTTGCCGGATCCATCGGGCCGGGTGCCATCGCTTTAAACTGATCCAGCTGCGCTTTCATGCTGCTGAGCGCCTGCTCAACGGGGACAAAGGCCTCTGTGCTGATTGCCGCGCCGGCGGTACGGCTCTCCATCACGCGCGACAGACGCGTTACTACCCGAAAATATTGATCGTTACCTTTGCTCAGCACCGTCATCTGATTGACCAGCTGGCGATCAACCTCATTGCCTTTCCCCAGCGAATTCAGCGCATAAACGCTGAACAGACCGACGCCGCACCACAGCAGGCAAAACAGCCCGAGCAGCGCCAGTAAAACCGCGCGAATCGTAAAATTTTTAAAAATACCCATACCTGTTCCCCTGGATTGATACGCGTTATCGCCCGATAAAATCGGGCATATTGCGGTTATCGGCAGCAGGCAGGGAAAATGTAACCGTTTTGTAAGCTAAATAAGCGCCAGCGCAGCGGGGGGAACAACGCGATCGTGCGCCACTCTGCTGCCGGGATCACAGCTGCACGTGGCTGCGCATCATCAGCCGGAACAGGCGCAAACGGCGGCGCATAAAGCGCTTTTTTAACACGGTAGCTGCACGGCCCTGGTCACCAAACGCGAGCGTGACATCCTCTCCGGTGCGCCAGACAGGCCACTCCGTTTCATTGCGGCCGCGCAGGCGATAGCTGAATTCAGTGGCATCTCTGGCAAACGCCACCCAGTATGCGCTTATCTCTGCCGCCAGAGTTTTGTCCGCGGCAGTATAAGGCCGGTTATCGGGCGGCGGCAGCGTCTCCAGCGCGTTAAACACATAGGGGATTTCATTACCGTGCCAGGCGCCGTGCGGATAGAGATCGCGTGCATTTTCAGAAACATAGTCAAACCAGTAGCGCCAGACGGGCATGCCGGTACCGGACTGCGACTGCGCGACCAGCAGCGGCATGACGGTAAATGCCATATCGCGTGCCACCGCGCGTCCCAGCAGCGCATCATCATGAATGTCGTATAACCATTTCAGCAAACGATAGGTGAAGCGGTTCTTTTCGCGCATCTGCAGCAGCACGCCGCGCGCGTCGACACCAAAATAGTTGAGTACGCTCGCTTCATCGCTGTTGCTGCCAATCAGCAGCGGCACGCGATGCTGCCGGCCGGCGATAAAGGTATCGAGCATCGGCTTTGGCAGCACGGCATCCCCGCTGATCGCCACCGGTCCCGGCGCCAGCGGCTGCGCCAGTGACCAGAATGCATCGCCGGGCAGCGCGCGCAGCTGTTCTGCCGTTGCGTTCTCCGGCAGTCCGAAATGGGCGGCGACCTCTGTTCCCTTCTGCCGCGCCTGCTGCTGCGTCAGATCGGGCAGACTGTAGCTGCTCTGGACGATGCCTTTGTGAAACAGCCCTTCTGCCAGCGGTGAACAGCAGAGAGAGAGCACGCTGCGGGCGCCGGACGATTCGCCAAATAAGGTGATGTTGTGACGGTTGCCGCCAAAGGCGGGAATATTGCGCTGGATCCACTGCAGTGCGGCTATCTGGTCGAGCAGCGCAAAGTTATTGACGGTTGCGCCCGCCTTATACTGCGCATCCAGCGCCGGATGTGAGAAAAAACCAAGGTGGCCCAGCCGGTAGTTAAGGGTGACCACCACCACGCCCTGTGCGGCCAGCGCTTTACCCTGATAAGGCTCCAGGCTGCCGGCACCGAGGGTGAAACCACCACCGTGCAGCCAGACCATCACCGGCAGCGGTGCGCCAGGCTCAGGATCGGGGGTCCAGATATTGAGATATAAGCAATCCTCACTGAATGTGCCCGGATCGCCGCCACCGATGCCGATGCAATATGCGCGATTTTGCCAGCTTGCCGCTCCCCACGCGGTCGCGTCGCGTGCGGTTTGCCAGGGGGTAACCGGCTGAGGCGGCCGCCAGCGTAGCGCGCCTGTCGGCGGCGCAGCATAAGGTATCCCCTTGAAAACATAGATGTCATCATCCATCAGGCCGCTGAGCTCGCCTTCTGCTGTCTTGATCCTCAGACGCGGTTCATTTTTCATATCGGGTTCCCTGATAAAGCGTGCCTCATTATTTGCAGCGACCTGATAAATGTCTATGTTCTTAAAGCATTTGCAGATTATGCCGAAACATGACCCGGATCGCTGAACGAGATCATCAAATATTTTGGCTTACTGTTGGCAGGCTGTTTGGTCTATTGTGGCGGGGCTGAATCCGGCAGGTCAGATGAGTTTCATCCTGAACGGGCGGATTTGATCGAATACCAGGCTTACATCGGGGAAAAAGCGTAACCGTTCTGAACGGCGCCGCTGAGCAGAAGCGTATCCGTATACGCGTCTGCCATTATAATGATAAAAAATCGCCGGCTGCTGAAATCATCGCTGATTTCGCTGACCGGCTCTCTGTCATCCCTCATGAATTCCGCAGCGAATCAGACTGCGTTGCTGCATCTGCGCATAGAGCGCCATCTCATCTTTTACTGACGCACCCAGCGCCGCTTCAAACGCTGCCTGACTGGCGTGACCCGCCTCGCGCGTTGTTACCGCATTACCCAGATTAGACTGAAATATGCCCGCCGCGCTGACCGGCAGAAAATCTTCATACACGATAGGTTCTGCCTGCAGCCGGCCGGCCTGCAGCAGGGCTGACACGCTCTCTCCGGCGCGCGGAGGCTGCTGTTCACCGCGCTCCGTCAGACGATAGCGGAACCAGGCGAGCTGCTGCTCGCGCAGCGTCTCTTCATCATCGGGGAAATCACGAAATACCTCACTGAGGCGCTGCTGATGCTGCGCATTATCGCTGCCGGAGCCAGCGGCAGCCAGCAGCCGGTCATAGAGGGCCCGTCCGGCCGGGGTCAGCGCCGCACCGCGCTGCTCTATCTCGCCGAAGCGCGCCGTGTGCGTGCCCGGCGTACCGTCACTGAAATGCACCGCCTCTTCCAGCGCTTTAAAGCTGGTCTGCCGCAGCAGGATCGGAACCTGGCGCCGCGGCGGGCCTTCAATCAGCACTTTTGGCTCAATACCGCGCGACGGCATCAGCGCCTGCACGCGATCGATATCCAGCGTGCGCGGGGTCAGATGGTTAATGTGGCAGCCGCGGAAGCAGACAACGTCAGCGATCAGCCGGTGCTGCTGGCTCAGCGCATGATAGGTTTTGCTGTCCACCGTAGTCTGCGCATGCCAGCGGAACGTTTCCAGCGCCTCGCTGACAAACGCTGCTGCGTCTCTGGCATTGAGGCCGCCCTGCTCCTGATGACGCCGGATAAGCCTGCGGCAGCCGGGCGTAAAGATATCACGCGCGCCGAGTATCGCCATCGCGCGGGCGTGCAGCGCCGGATCGTCAATCAGTTCAGGACGCAGCAGCGATGTGAAAACGCGAAACGGATTGCGGCGCAGCGCAGCCTCGCTCACGGGCCGGAAAGCCGTGGAGTGAACCGGTACGCCCGCCTGGGAGAGATCGTAATAGCCCACCGGCTCCATGCCCATCACGGCAAACATCTCCCGCAGCAGGGAGAGCTCGGCGGCCGTCCCGACCCGGATAGCGCCATGGCGTTCAACGCTCAGCCGCGCCAGCTCATCCGCCGCCGCCAGCCGATCTTTCAGCGCGGGATTCGCTTCCAGGGTGCGTTCATTAACCGCGCTGACCAGCTGCGTCAGCGCGCCATACTGCGGCACTTCCTGCTGATACATGGCCGACATGGCCTGTGAAAATAGCGTACGGATCGCATCAGAGCTGAGAAAATTTTCCATAACAGGGGTCCTGAGCCGGAACAGTGCTGTTACTCTAAATCAAGGCACGCAGCGCAGGTAAAATTTTCCCTGAAGTGTGATCGCCCTGTCACTCCACGCCCGGTTTGGGATCGGCAAAGCGGTACTTGAGCACCAGCATCAGGGTTGTCAGCACGGCCGGTATCGCCAGCAGCAGGAAAATCTGGCTGAACGCCCAGCCCAGCGTCAGCAACTCTGCGCCGGCAAACGCGCTGAGAATCGCACCGATACGACCCACGCCGTGCATCCAGCCTGAGCCGGTGGCGCGGGCGTGCGTGGGATAGAAGTGTGCGGAGAGCGCATTCATGCCGGTATTGGCGCCGTTAAAACAGAAGCCGCTGCAGAACGCGATCGCGCTCATCAATCCGACCTGCGCCGGAGAGAAGCCGAGCGCAACTATCGCAAGGCCGCCGCAGAAGTAGATGGTTGCCAGCGCAAGACTGGCGTTCATGCGGTCCATCAGCCAGCCGGCAAACAGCGACCCCAGCGTGCCGCCCGCCTGATACATGGCCGTGACAATTGCGGCCTCGGTGAGCGACATCCCCAGCGTGTTGATAAGCGACGGCAGCCAGCTGCCAATAAGGTAGACCAGAAACAGTCCCATAAAATAGCCGCCCCAGAGCATCAGGCTGCCAAACAGATAGGACTCCGATACCACGGTGGCTATCGCGCCGCGCCGCACGTTCAGAGCTTCACTGGCGTGATAGCGGCTGCCTGGCGCCACCTCGCCGGGCAGCATACGCTCAAGGATCGCGTGTATACGCGCCGCCGGCGCGCGCTGGTGAATAAGGAAACGCACCGACTCCGGCAGGCCATACAGCAGCCAGGGCAGCACCAGCAGCGGCAAAATACCGCCCATCATTAACACCGCGTGCCAGCTGTAGCGCGGCAGCAGCCAGGACGCTGCAAATCCGCCAGCCGCTGCGCCAAAGGTGAAGCCGCAAAAGACCACGGTGATAATAAAAGATCGGCGACGTTCAGGAGCATATTCCGCCACCAGCGTGCTCACGTTGGGCATGGCGGCACCCAGCCCCAGTCCGGTCAGAAAGCGAAACAGCATCATCTGCTCGATGTTCTGCGCCAGCGCGGTGGCCAGCGTCCAGAGCCCAAAAAAGAGCACGCTGAGCAGGATCATGATGCGGCGTCCGTAGCGATCGGCCAGCGGCCCGGCCACCATCGCCCCCAGCGCCAGACCAATCAGCGCGGCGCTGATCACCATACCCAGCTGATGGTTTGTTACGCCCCAGCCTGCTTTTAGCGCGGGCGCAATAAACCCCATCAGCGCAATATCCATACCGTCCAGTGCCACAATCACAAAGCAGAGCGCGATAAGCCGTTTTTGCCAGCGGCTCAGCGCATGACGATTGATTAACTGGCGAACATCTACGGCTTCGGCGCTGGTCACGGTTTAACTCCTGCTGTTCAGCAAAAAGGTCATCAGTTTTGGTAAAAAAAGCGGCGGATATGATAGCCCATCGTTAACCCTGCGCTGCACAATTTTTTCACATTACCCCTGTTTCACTCAGAAACAGAACGATTTAAGCCTCTGATAAAACATACTTTTGCAAAAACCGCTTTTCAGCCAGCCGGGAGCAGGTCGCAAAAACAAGGGGTTAAGAGAGGCTGTGGATGAAAAGACTTTTGTTAAATTCATTTTGCAATTAAGTTAACAGATCGCATTTTTGCTGGTTGCTCTTGCCAGCCCTTACGGATTAGGTTGACCTTATGGATAAAAACTCGGTTTTCAGCCAGCGCATTCGCCTGCGCCATCTGCACGCTTTCGTCGCCGTCGCGCAACAGGGAACGCTGGGGCGCGCGGCAGAGACGCTCAGCCTGAGCCAGCCTGCGCTCTCCAAGACCCTGAATGAGCTTGAAGAGCTGGCAGGCGCGCGCCTGCTGGATCGCGGGCGTTCGGGCGCGCAGCTGACCACGGCGGGCGAACAGTTTCTGGTTTACGCCGTAAAAGTGCTGGACGCGCTGAATCATGCTGCGCAAAGCTTTAACGCGCCGGCACCGGGACGGCCGGTAATTATCCGGCTCGGAGCGCTGACCACGGCAGCAATGGGTATGTTACCGCAGATTCTGGATCGCTTTCATGAGCAGCAGCCAAACACCACGGTACAGGTGGCTACGCTGCATAACAACGTGCTGCTGGCCGGACTGCGCGCCGGTGAATTTGATGTCGGCATTGGCCGTATGGCCAGCAGTGAAATGATGGCGGGATTGAGTTATGAGCTGCTGTTCCTGGAGTCGCTGAAGCTGGTCGTCAGGCCGGAACATCCGCTTTTAAGTGACAATGTCACACTGTCCCGCGCCATGCAGTGGCCGGTGGTGATTTCGCCGGAAGGCACCGCGCCGCGGCGCATCGCTCAGCACATGCTGGATGAGCAGAGCTGCAGTTTGCCTCCGGACTGCGTGGAAACCTCCTCTACCTCCCTTGCCCGCCAGCTGGCGCTGCGCTACGACTATGTCTGGTTTGTTCCTTCTGGCGCGGTGAAAGAGGATCTTGAACACCATGCCCTGCATGCGCTGCCGCTCGCCTCACCCGGTCCGGGCGAACCGGTAGGGATTATTACCCGCAGCGGCTATCCGCTCAGCCTCAGCGCCGAAGTGCTGATCGCCACGATCCGCAAGTTTCACCATTAGCGGCTGCGCTTTGCATGCCGCTCGCGGTTGTCGAGCCGCGCCTGTTCAGTTTTTCGCAAACTCACATAAAGCGCGCCCGCACCGCCGTGCTGCGGCTGTGCGGTACAGAAGCTCTGCACCTCATCAAACTGCTGCAGCCAGCGCGCCAGATAACTGCGCACAATGTTGGCATGCGACTCGTCATCACGCCCTTTACCGTGAATAATCAGTAAATTACGCAGCCCCTGGCGGCGCGCTTCCTGCATAAAACTGAACAGCGACTGGCGGCAGGTCTCCACCGGCTGACGCAGCAGATTCAGGCTGGCCTCCAGCGGATATTTGCCCAGCCGCACTTTATCCACGACGCCCTGCTGAATGCCTTCTGCCCGGTACTCCAGCGGTGACGTGAGCGGAACAATCTCCAGAAAACCGCGCGTAAGAAAGTTCTCTTCGCTCTCCGGCGGCACAGCCCGTGGCGCTTTAGTGGAGGGCGCACGCAGCCACTGCGTATTGGCACAATCTTTCAGGGGTGTGACATCCCCCATGGCATCGCGGAACAGGTCTTCATCATCAAGGTTCATCATGTTTCCCCATACCCGATTAAGCATATGCGCACGGCATACCGATAAAACTGAAGAATAGCAAAGGTTGCCGTACGGGGTAAAAGGTCTGAACAGCAGAGGCAGGATGCTGTTGCGCAGCGCGGATATCATCAATTGAGCGAATACCCAATATTTGTAAGGTTTTTGTGCCAGATCCAGCCTGCATACATTCACAGCAGGGAGAAAAATGGTAAAATTGACAGCAGTCAATAATCATCGAGCGTACAGATATGATCCAGGATAAACGCAGCATTCGACGTATTCAGTCTGGCGGATGTGCGATCCACTGTCAGGATTGCAGTATCAGCCAGTTGTGTATTCCTTTCACACTGAATGAGCATGAGCTTGATCAGCTGGACAACATCATCGAACGTAAAAAGCCGATTCAGAAAGGCCAGACATTATTCAAGGCGGGTGACGAACTGAAGTCGCTGTACGCCATTCGCTCCGGCACTATCAAGAGTTATACCATTACCGAACAGGGCGACGAGCAGATCACCGGCTTTCATCTGGCGGGCGATCTGGTCGGGTTTGACGCCATCGTTAACGCTAAGCACCCGGGCTTCGCACAGGCGCTGGAAACGGCCATGGTCTGCGAAATTCCTTTTGAGACGCTGGACGATCTGTCAGGCAAAATGCCCGCACTGCGTCAGCAGATGATGCGTCTGATGAGCGGAGAGATTAAAGGCGATCAGGATATGATTATGCTGCTCTCCAGAAAAAATGCTGAAGAGCGGCTGGCCGCCTTTATCTGGAATCTTTCGCGGCGCTTTGGCCAGCGCGGCTTTTCGCAGCGCGAGTTCCGGCTGACCATGACGCGTGGCGATATCGGTAACTATCTGGGACTGACGGTTGAAACCATCAGCCGCCTGCTGGGGCGCTTCCAGAAAAGCGGCATGCTGGCCGTCAAAGGCAAATATATCACTATTGAAGATCACGCCCTGCTCTCTGAGCTGGCGGGTCAGTCGGAGCAACCCGCCTGAGGCGCAGCCGGGTCAGTAATTGTTATTTTATTGATCCGGCTACACCTTTTCCGCTTCTGCACGCCCGGAACTTAGGCTATCTTTATTCCAAATGGCCTGGGTCTAAGGAGAGTGCGCTATGTCCCGTTACCAACATGTTCTGGTCGCGATCGATCCTCAGCAGGACGATCAGCCGGCGCTGCGTCGCGCGGTTTATCTGAATCAACGCATCGGCGGAAAAATTAAAGCATTTCTGCCCATCTATGATTTCTCCTATGAAATGACCACCCTGCTTTCGCCTGATGAGCGCACGAATATGCGCAAAGGGGTGATTAGCCAGCGCACCGAGTGGATCCGTGAGCAGGCGCAGGCCTATCTGGATGCCGGCGTGGATATTGAAATCAAAGTGGTCTGGCACAACCGCCCTTTTGAAGCAATTATTCAGGAAGTGCTGGCGCACAATCACGATCTGGTACTGAAAATGGCACACCAGCATGACCGGCTGGAGTCGGTTATTTTTACCCCAACCGACTGGCATCTGCTGCGTAAATGTCCCTGCCCGGTGTGGATGGTAAAAGATCAGCCGTGGCCGGAAGGCGGCAAAGCCGTAGTGGCGGTAAACCTCGCCAGCGAAGAGCCGCATCATGATGAGCTGAATCAGAAACTGATCCGCGAGACCGCACGTCTGGCGGAGATGGTAAACCACACCGAAGTTCATCTGGTGGGCGCTTATCCGGTTACGCCGATTAATATCGCCATTGAGCTGCCCGATTTTGATCCCAGCGTCTATAACGACGCTATCCGCGGTCAGCATCTGGTGGCGATGAAAGCGCTGCGACAGAAATTCTCTATTGGTGAAGAGTTTACTCACGTCGCTAAAGGGCTGCCGGAAGAGGTGATCCCCGATATCGCTTCACAGCTGGATGCCGGTATTGTCGTGCTCGGTACGATAGGCCGTACCGGCCTCTCGGCGGCCTTTCTCGGCAACACCGCTGAGCAGGTTATCGATCATCTGCGCTGTGATTTACTGGCCATCAAGCCGGATGATTTTAAATCGCCGGTCGATCGTGATGATGAGGAAGATGAAGAGGATTAACCGTCACGGGCGCTGCGGCGCCCCTGCATGATTATTCTCGTCCTGAACCATTACCCCGCTTAACAACATCCTATACCGCAGCGCGTAGCCTGAGCGGGCTACGCGCTTAACTGCCCGATAGACGCATCCGCGATTTCAGAAAAAATATTGCCGCAAAAAGAGACATGCATCCATATGGCATTCACGCTAAATTGGCTGAGACAGGCTGATTATTACATGCAATAATCAGCGGCTAATCTGTTATACATCAAGAGTCCAGCACGTTTTCGTACTCATTTTGCGTAAGGCGAAGGATCATTTTTATGAAGCTGAAGAACACCATTCTGGCGTCTACTCTGTTTTCGCTGCTGGCAGCTAACGCGTTTGCTGCCAAAGAGCTGACGCCGGAACAAGCGGCCGGCCTGAAACCATTCGAACGTATTAATATCAACGGCCGCTTCAACGCAATCGGTGATGCCACCAGCGCAGTCTCGAGAGCGGCAGATGAGAAAGGCGCTGACTCGTTTTATGTTCAGGGCATCAATGATACCAACGGTAACGGCGGCAACTGGCGCGTCACCGCAGATCTATACAAAGCAGACGCCGCTAAAGCATCGACCGCTACGCAGTATCGCGTGATCAACGGCGTTAAAGAGCTGCCGAAAGCGGAAGCCTACCGTCTTGAACCGTTCGACACGGTTTCAGTCAGTGGTTTCTTCTCCAGCCAGCCTGCGGTAAATGATGCGATCTCCAGAGCCGCCCAGAAAAAAGGCGCCGCCTCATTCTTTATTGTGCGCCAGGTTGATGCCAATAACGGCGGCAATCAGTACATCACCGCCTATGTCTATAAGGCTGATGCTAAAGCGCGTATCGTCCAGGACACATCAAACTCAATTCCTGCTGATTCTGAAGCCGGAAAAGCCGCGCTGGCCGCTGGCGGCGCAGCGGCGTCGCGCGTGGCGCTGCCGGGCGTAGCCTCTTCAGATACGCCGAGCACCAATGTAGGTCGCTTCTTTGAGACGCAGAGTTCTACCGGCAAACGTTATACGGTGAAGCAGTCAGATGGCCGCAGCGTGCAGGAAGTCAATGCGATTACCGCCGCGCAGATGCAGCCGTTTGATACCATCACCTTCTCCGATCACTTCGGGACGCCGACTGAGATTTCAGAGGCCGTCGGCAAGCGGGCTATCGCCAAAGGCGCAAAGTATTACCACATCACGCGCCAGTGGCAGAACCAGAGCGGTGGCAACCTTACCGTTACCGCTGACCTGTTTAAATAATGATGCAGCGGGGCAGCCAGACTGCCCCGCTGTTTGCATAGTTCCTGCGCAAATCTGCATACTCTTGCATTGCCATCCCCCTCGCCTCCTCGTAAAATCTGCCGCCTGTTTTCAGGGGATTCCGTTTTAATTTGCGCCTGATGGTGCACTACACTTCTACGGAAAGTTCACGACCCAGCATACTCTGCTGTTCAGGAATGGCATTTTGGATAAAAAATTAGGTCTTAGCGCGCTGACGGCTCTGGTGCTCAGCTCCATGCTTGGCGCGGGCGTGTTCAGTCTGCCGCAGAATATGGCGGCCGTCGCGGGTCCGGCGGCGCTGCTCATTGGCTGGCTCATCACCGGCGTGGGTATTATTTTTCTCTCCCTCGCAATGCTGCTGCTGACGCGGCTCAAACCGGAGCTCGACGGCGGTATTTTTACTTATGCCCGCGCCGGGTTTGGTGAGCTGACGGGATTCTGCTCGGCGTGGGGCTACTGGCTCTGCGCGGTGATCGCCAACGTCTCCTATCTGGTGATTGTGTTCTCTGCGCTAAGCTTTTTTACCGATACGCCGCAGCACGTGGTGTTTGGCGACGGTAACACCTGGCAGGCGATGCTGGGCGCTTCGGTGCTGCTCTGGCTGGTACACTGGCTGGTGCTGCGTGGCGTGCAGACCGCAGCGAGCATTAATATGCTGGCCACGCTTGGCAAGCTGGTCCCGCTGCTGCTGTTTGTGGTGCTGGCGCTGCTGGCATTTAATTATGACCGGTTCAGCTTCGATTTCAGCGGCGCTGAGCTGGGTCAGCCGCTGTGGCAGCAGATAAAGCAAACCATGCTTATCACGCTGTGGGTCTTTATCGGCGTTGAGGGTGCCGTGGTGGTATCGGCGCGCGCGCGCAATAAACAGGATGTGGGGCGCGCCACGCTGCTGGCGGTGCTGGCGGCGCTGCTGGTTTATCTGCTGGTCACGCTGCTCTCGCTGGGTGTGATCCCGCGCGCTGAGCTGGCGCAGCTGCGCAACCCGTCAATGGCCGGGTTGATGACGCATCTGCTGGGCCACTGGGGCGATGCGGTGATAGCCGCGGGGCTGATTGTCTCGGTCTGCGGCGCCTATCTCAGCTGGACCATCATGGCGGCTGAAGTGCCCTTTATCGCTGCCCGGCAGGGTGCATTTCCGCGCAGCCTCGCCCGGCAGAACCGTCATAACTCGCCTGCGGCGTCACTGTGGCTGACCAACGGCAGCGTACAGGTTTGCCTTATCGTCATCGCGCTGACCGGCGCTGACTACAATACGCTGCTGACGATCGCCTCAGAGATGATTCTGGTGCCTTACCTGCTGGTGGGACTCTATCTGATGAAGGTGGTGCGCGGCCAGCAGAAGCCGCTGGCGATGAGCATCGGGCTGGGTGCCACGCTCTATGGCCTCTGGCTGCTCTACGCCTCAGGCCCGCTGCATCTGCTACTCTCCGTGGTGCTTTACGCCCCGGGACTGCTGCTGTTTCTCTACGCGCGCCGCGGCGGACGCGGTGACAAGCCGCTGCTGCAGCTGGAACGCCTGGCGATTGTGCTGTTGATGGCGGCATCGCTGCCCGCGCTGTGGCAGCTTACGCAGTAATCAATGCGCGAGTGCCGGAATGGAGACGCACAGCAGATCGTTCTGCTGTGTAAGATTCAGGGGTTTACTGTATTCGTGGTGGATCCCATCAAGCTGTTCCGCAGAGAGCGGGTAAGGCAGCTGAATATCAAACCGGCTGATATGCTGCTGCTCCGCCAGCGTGATCAGCCGGGCGATATTGATCTCATCGCTGACCTGCGTTGAAATGATTTGCAACGCTAATTCTTTCAGGTGATCGTCGCTGGCCTGTAAGCTGTGCGCAGACTTGCGGGTTACCATGCCAAAAATGGGCATCACACCGTAAATGGCGTCAACAAAGCTCCAGCGTTTTTTGCAGGAAGCGGAGAGAAAGTCACTGTAATTGAAGCAGATGCGATCACTGTATCCGGCTGAAGCCAGCTCTTTATCAGACACCCTCGCACTCCTCCTGTTTTTCAATGCGGTTCCGAACCTTGCGCCTTAACGCGCCGCTAATAATGGCACATTTCACGGTATACATACCAGTAAGACAGGGATATTTCGTGCGGTAGCGTAGTGCTCAGGACCAGGAAAAGCTATGCTGCTGCCATTCTTTTTCAGCGCGCTTACCTATGAACAAAATTGTCTATGTTGAAGATGAGCCGGAAGTCGGCGAGCTGATCGCTGCCTATCTGGGTCGCCATGATATTGACGTGGTGGTCGAAACGCGCGGCGATCGCGCCGAGGCGACGATTCTTAACGTCCAGCCGGATCTGGTCCTGCTCGATATTATGCTGCCGGGTAAAGATGGCATGACGCTCTGCCGCGACCTGCGGGCGCACTGGAGTGGTCCCATTGTGCTGCTGACCTCGCTCGACAGCGATATGAACCATATTCTCGCGCTTGAAATGGGCGCCAATGACTACATTCTCAAGACCACGCCCCCTGCCGTGCTGCTGGCGCGGCTGCGTCTGCATCTGCGTCAGGCGGTGGTCAACAAGCCGGAGAGCACGCCGGCACAGCAGCAGTCGCAGAAAGTGCTGCGGTTTGGTTCGCTGACTATCGATGCGCTGAACCGTCAGGTGCTGCTGTTTGATGAGAACATTACGCTTTCAACGGCCGACTTCGATCTGCTGTGGCAGCTGGCGAGCCACGCCGGCGAAATTCTCGATCGCGACGCGCTGCTGATGACGCTGCGCGGCGTGAGCTATGACGGCATGGATCGCAGTATTGATGTGGCTATTTCGCGGCTGCGCAAAAAGCTCTATGACAGCGCGACTGAACCGTTTCGCATCAAAACCATCCGCAACAAAGGCTATCTGTTTGCGCCTCAGGCCTGGGATACACGCAGCTGATGAGAAAGCTCTTTATTCAGTTCTACCTGCTGCTGTTTGTCTGTTTTCTGGTGATGACCCTGCTGGTGGGCCTGGTGTATAAGTTCACCGCCGAGCGGGCTGGCCGGCAGTCGATGAATGACCTGATGGCCAGCTCGCTGTTTCTGATGCGCAGCGAACTGCGCGAGATCCCGCCGCGCGACTGGAACAAAACTATCCGCAGTCTCGATCTTGACCTCTCCTTCGATCTCAATATCGAACCCATGAGCAAATACCAGCTTGATGAGAGGGATATGAAGCGCCTGCGCGCCGGCGAAATCGTCGCGCTCGACGATCAATACACCTTTCTGCAGCATATTCCCCGCAGCCACTACGTGCTCTCTGTCGGGCCTATCCCCTATCTGTTTTATCTGCATCAGATGCGGCTGCTGGATATTGCGCTGGTGGCGTTTATCGGTATGTCGCTGGCACTGCCGGTATTTATCTGGCTGCGCCCGCACTGGCAGGAGATGCAGCGGCTGGAGAAAGCCGCGGAGCGCTTTGGCCGCGGTGAGCTGGATGTGCGCACCCATTTTGAAAGCACCTCCAGCCTGCACAGTCTCGGCGTGGCGTTTAACCAGATGGCGGATAACATCAATACGCTGGTGGCCAGCAAAAAACAGCTGATTGATGGCATCGCCCACGAGCTGCGCACGCCGCTGGTGCGCCTGCGCTACCGGATGGAGATGAGCGACAACCTGACAGAGGCGGAGTCCGCCGCGCTGAATCGCGATGTGGGCCAGCTGGAGAGTCTGATTGAAGAACTGCTGACCTATGCCCGGCTGGACCGTCCGCGGGTAGACCTGCATCTGCAGTCGTTCGACCTGGCGCAGTGGCTGCGGCTCTATATTGCTGATGTACAGAGTATGCAGCCGCACACGCAGATCGCGCTGGATATTCCGCAGCTGCAGAATACCGGCAGCGCCGACATGCGGCTGATGGAGCGGGTGCTGGATAACCTCGTCAATAATGCGTTGCGCTACGCTACTGAGCGGCTGCGCGTCAGCCTCTGGTTTGACGGCACAACCGGCATTTTGCAGGTAGAGGATGATGGTCCCGGTATTCCGGCCGAAGAGCGCCAGCGGGTTTTTGAGCCTTTTGTCCGTCTCGATCCCAGCCGCGATCGCGCGACCGGTGGCTGTGGCCTCGGGCTGGCTATCGTCCATTCGATTGCCCAGGCGCTGCAGGGTCAGGTGGTGATTGAGAGCTCGCCGCTCGGCGGCGCCAGCGTTCGCTTTTGCTGGCCGGTTGATTTACCCTTGCGTGAGACACCCCCCCGCTTACCCGCTTAAGGAGATCTGGCTGTGACATCAGCTTATCAGGAACTTACCCGCACGTTTCAGCGCCTTTCCCGTTTTGGTCACCTCGGTGCGATTGCCGGGGTTGATATGCAGACTACCATGCCGCCCGGCGGCAGTCAGGCGCGCGGCGAAGCGCTGGCCGAACTCAGCGTATTTATGCATGAGCTGCTGACCGCGCCGGCGCTGGCAGGGCTTTTCTCTGCTGCTGAGCAGGAGTCGCTGAACGATGTTGAGCAGGCAAACGTGGCGGAGATGCAGCGCGCCTGGCGTCAGGCAACGCTGCTTCCCGCCGCGCTGGTCGAAGCAAAATCGCTGGCGGGCTCCCGCTGCGAGCATGCGTGGCGTTCGCAGCGTCCGGCGAATGACTGGCAGGGCTTCAGCGCTAACCTCAAAGAGGTTGTCCGGCTGAGCCGGGAAGAGGCGCAGCTGCGCGCCGCGGCGGCCGGCACGTCGCGCTATGACGCGCTGCTGGATCTGTATGAGCCTGGCATGACCAGCGCCCGGCTTGACGCCACTTTTGGCGCGCTGAAAAGCTGGCTGCCTGAGTTACTGCAGCGGGCGGTGGCCAGGCAGGCGCAGGCGCCGCTTCAGCCGCTGGGACCCTTTGCCGTTGAGTCACAGAAGCAGCTGGGGCTGAGCGTAATGAAGCTGCTCGGCTTCGATTTTAATCATGGTCGTCTGGATGTCAGCGCCCACCCTTTTTGCGGCGGTGTGCCGGACGACGTGCGCATCACCACGCGCTACAACGAAAGCGAGTTTCTCAGCGCCTTGATGGGTGTGATCCATGAGACCGGGCACGCGCGCTACGAACAGAATCTGCCGCAGCAGTGGCGCGGTCAGCCGGTGGCGCTGGCGCGCTCTACCGCAATTCATGAGTCGCAGAGCCTGTTTATGGAGATGCAGCTGGGCCGCAGCCGCGCCTTTTTGCAGCATATTCAGCCGCAGGTCGTCGCGCTGATGGGTGAACAGCCTGCGCTGGAGACGCACAACTTTATTCGTCTGGCGCAGCGCGTCAAGCCTGGCTTTATTCGCGTCGATGCCGACGAGCTGAGCTATCCGGCACACGTTATTCTGCGCTATGAGATTGAACGAGCGCTGATTGAGGGTGAGATTGAGGTAGAGGATATTCCGGCGCTGTGGGATGAAAAAATGCAGCAGTCGCTGGGTATTGATACCCGTGGCAACTATCGCGATGGCTGTATGCAGGATATCCACTGGACCGACGGCGCGTTCGGCTATTTCCCGACCTATACGCTGGGCGCGATGTATGCGGCACAGCTTTATCAGGCGGTGAAGCGCGCGATCCCGCAGCTGGAGACGCTGATCCTTAACGGCGAGCTGCAGCCGGTATTTGACTGGCTGCAGCAGAATATCTGGCAGCACGGCAGTCGCTTTCCGACAGAACAGCTGCTGCGCAACGCCACCGGTGAAGCGCTGAATCCGGACTATTTCCGTCAGCACCTCGAGCAACGCTACCTCGCCGATTGATCCCGCAGGCGGCCGCACCGGCCGCCGCTTTCCCGCCTTGTACAATCCGTTACACGCTGATACCAATCCCTCACGGAAAGCGAAATCGCTTTTTCATATAGTGTTTTCACCGGCCCCGCAGTGGGCTACATATGAAAAAATAGTCCGAGGATTAAGCGATGAAAAAATTATGTGCACTGGTAATCGCCGCTGCTATGGGTCTCTCTTCTGCTGCTTTTGCTGCTGAGACAACCGCTGCTCCGGCGGCAACTGCCACCACCAGCTCTACTACTGCTGCGCCAGCTAAACATAAAATGGTGCATCACAAACATAAAGCTGCTGCGCAGAAAGCTCAGGCTGCGAAAAAGCATCATAAAAAAGCAACCAAGCCTGCTGAACAGAAAGCGCAGGCCGCTAAAAAGCATCACAAGAAATCAACTCAGCCCGCTGTACAGAAAGCGCAGGCTGCCAAAAAGCACCACGTGAAATCCGCTAAACCTGCTGCACAGAAAGCGCAGGCGGCTAAAAAGCATCACGCTAAAGTTGCGCAGAAAGCGCAGGCCGCTAAAAAGCACCACAAAATGAAAAAATCAGCGAAATAAGTTCGCGCCAACACCACGATGTTGTTTAAAACACCCGGTTATGCCGGGTGTTTATTTACTGGAGTAGCGAAAAATGGTGCGTCGCTATCGCTTCGAAATTATTCTCTTTGTGATGATTCTCTGCGGCATTGTCGCGGCCAGTTTTTTTATTTGATGGCTGTAGCGCGCTGATTACTCCAATATTTCTCCCTTTTTTACCGCTCACCGACTATAGTTATCGCCTAAGCGTGATAACAAAAACTCCCTTTTATTCTCCCTGTCGAGAGAACTATGCGCCTGGCAATTCTGTTATTTATTGGTATTTTCAGCTTTACCCTCACAGCACACGCCGATGATGAAGACGGGCTGAGCTCCGAAGAGATCAGGACGCTGTTTTTTGGTAAAGACCATCGCCAGGCAATAAGCGACGTGGCCGCTGCGCCCTGGGATGCCATTGGCCAGCTGGAGACGGAAAGCGGCAACCTCTGCACCGCCACGCTGATCTCTGCTCACCTGGCCCTGACCGCCGGCCACTGCCTGCTGACACCGCCAGGCCGGTTCGATAAACCGGTTGCGCTGCGCTTTATGGCGGGTGAAAAAGGCTGGCGTTACGAGATTCACGATATAGATGCCCGGGTTGAGCCGTCGCTGGCGCGGCGTCTGCAGGCAGATGGCGAGGGCTGGATTGTGCCGTCTGCCGCCGCGCCTTACGATTATGGTCTGGTGATCCTGCACAACCCCCCTTCAGGTATTGTGCCGATCCCGTTGTTTGATGGCTCACGCAGCGATCTCACCGCCGCGCTCAAAGAGAGCGGACGCAAAGTCACCCAGGCGGGTTATCCGGCCGATCACCTTGATTCACTCTATTCGCATAGCGACTGTATAGTCACCGGCTGGGCGCAGCGCGCCGTGCTTTCGCACCAGTGCGACACGCTGCCTGGCGACAGCGGCTCCCCGCTGCTGCTGAAAAAAGATGATGGCTGGCAGCTCATCGCCGTACAGAGTTCGGCACCGGCGCCGGTCGATCGCTATCGCGCTGACAACCGGGCTATTGCCGTCACCTCGTTTAAAGATAAACTCGAAGAGCTGGCTGAGTAAGCAGGCAGGCGTGCGGTCACGCACGCCTGCGCGCGTTATGCATTCAGCTCAGCTGCTCCATCGCCTGCAGCACCCGCTTATCTGAAACCGGATAGGGGGTACCCAGCTGCTGAGCAAAGTAGCTGATGCGCAGCTCTTCAATCATCCAGCGGATCGCCACTACATCAGCATCGTCCCGGCGCTGCGGCGGCAGCTTGCTGCGCCAGACGTTCCACGCCTGTTCCACCGCCTGTACCTTCAGCATGCGGGCGCGATCGCTGTGCGGATCGGCGGGCAGCTTCTCCAGACGGCGCTCAATTCCCTGCAGATAGCGCAGCGTATCCGCCAGCCGATCGTAGCCGTTGCCGGTGACAAATCCGCGATAGACCAGACCGCTCATCTGCTGTTTGATATCTGCCAGCGCCAGCGCCAGCGTCATATCCACGCGGCCTTTCAGAAACTTGTTGATATTGAACACGCAGGTCAGGATCTGCTCAACCTGCTGCGCAATCGTCACCACGGTGTCGTTCAGCTCCGCCCGCACTTTATCGCGCAGTTGCTCAAAATTCTGCTGCTGCCACGCGGGTCCGCCCGCCTCCGCCATCAGCTTATCCACGCCGCAGGCGATACAGTCGTCTATCAGCTCCAGCACTTTGCCATACGGGTTAAAGTAGAGCCCGAGCTTGGCTTTATTCGGCAGCTTTTCATGCAGATATTTAACCGGTGAAGGAATATTTAGCAGCAGCAGGCGACGCTGACCGCGCCACATCATCTTCTGCTGCTCCTCTTCACTGTCAAACAGGCGGATCGCCACGCTATCTTTTTCATCCACCAGCGCCGGCCAGGCTTTGACCTGATAGCTGCCGCGCTTCTGCTCATAACTCTGTGGCAGGTCGCCAAAACTCCAGATGTGCAGGCCGCTCTGCTCCAGACCATCATCGGCAACCTTCGACAGCGTCTCCTGCACTTTGCCTTTCAGCGCCTGTTTCAGCTGATGCAGATCTTTCCCTTCCTGCAGCTTGCGGTTGTGCTCATCCACAATGCGGAACGTCATTTTAAGGTGATCGGGCACTTGATCCCAGTGCCAGGCATCACGCTCAATCGTCACGCCTGACATGCGCCGGAACTCACGCTCCAGCGCATCCAGCAGCGGCTGTGCCAGCGGCTGGACGCGACCGAGAAACGCTTCCGCGTAATTGGGAGCCGGTACAAAATTGCGGCGCAGCGGTTTGGGCAGCGATTTAATCAGCGCGATGATAAGCTCACGCCGCACGCCGGGGATCTGCCACTCAAAACCCGCTTCATCCACCTGGTTCAGCAGCGGCAGCGGGATATGGACGGTCACGCCATCCGCATCGGCGCCTGGCTCAAACTGATAGGTGAGCCGCAGCTTCAGATTGCCCTGCTGCCAGACATTGGGGTAGTCGAGCTGGCTGACCTTATCTGCTCCCTCTTTGATCAGCATCTGCTTGTCAAAGTTGAGCAGGTCCGGATTCTCTTTACTGGCCTGCTTCCACCAGCTGTCAAAGTGACGGGCAGAGACCACCTCTTTGCCCAGACGGCGATCGTAAAACGCAAACAGCGTTTCGTCATCCACCAGAATGTCGCGCCGCCGTGATTTATGCTCCAGGTCCTCAACTTCACTGCGCAGCTTCAGATTGGTGCGGAAAAAAGCGTGGCGCGTCTGCCAGTCGCCCTCAACCAGCGCGTGGCGAATAAACAGCTCGCGGCTCAGCTGCGGATCGATACGGCTGTAATTCACTTTGCGCGCCGGCACGATGGGCAGCCCGTAGAGCGTCACTTTTTCTGTAGCCATCACCGCGCCCTGCGCTTTCTCCCAGTGCGGTTCGCTGTAGCTGCGCCTGATAAGGTGCTGAGCCAGCGGCTCAATCCACTCCGGATCGATGCGTGCCGCCACCCGGCCCCACAGGCGGCTGGTTTCTACCAGTTCTGCCACCATGGTCCATTTGGGCGGTTTTTTAAACAGGCCGGAGCCGGGGAATAGGGCAAAGCGGGCGTTGCGCGCGCCGGTAAACTCCTGCTTCTCCGCATCTTTCTGTCCGATATGCGACAGCAGGCCGGTCAGCAGCGCACAGTGCACCTCACGATAAGGTGCCGGCTCGCTGTTGACGGGCATCCCCTGTTCACGCACAACCTGACGCAGCTGCGTGTAGATATCCTGCCATTCGCGCACGCGCAGATAGTTGAGATAGTCGCTTTTACACTGGCGACGGAACTGGTTGCCCGACAGCGCCTTCTGCTGCTCCTGAATATAGTTCCAGAGATTAACAAAAGTGAGAAAGTCAGACTCTTTATCAGCAAAGCGGCGATGTTTCTCATCCGACGCCTGCTGCTTCTCAGCCGGCCGCTCGCGCGGGTCCTGAATTGAGAGCGCCGCCGCGATGATCATCACCTCGCGCACGCAGCCAAAGCGCTGCGCCTCCAGCACCATCCGCGCCAGCCGCGGATCCACCGGCAGCTGCGCCAGGGTACGACCAGAAGGCGTCAGCCGGTAGTGCTTATTTTCATTGAGAGTGATGGCGCCCAGCTCTTCCAGCAGCCGTACGCCATCCTGAATATTCCGTTTGTCAGGCGCTTCCACAAACGGGAACGCCGCAATATCCCCCAGCCCCAGCGCGGTCATCTGCAGGATCACCGACGCGAGATTGGTGCGCAGGATCTCCGGATCGGTAAAGGCGGGCCGGCTGAGGAAATCATCCTCGGAGTAGAGCCGGATACAGATCCCTTCCGACACGCGGCCGCAGCGCCCTTTACGCTGGTTTGCCGAAGCCTGTGAAACCGGCTCAATCGGCAGGCGCTGCACCTTGGTGCGATAGCTGTAGCGGCTGATTCGCGCGGTACCGGGATCGATGACATATTTGATGCCCGGCACGGTAAGCGAGGTCTCTGCTACGTTGGTCGCCAGAACAATGCGCCGTCCGCTGTGGGACTGAAACACGCGATTCTGCTCCGCGTTAGAGAGACGCGCGTAGAGCGGCAGGATCTCGGTATGCGGCAAATCACGCTTCATCAGCGCATCAGCCGTATCGCGGATCTCACGCTCCCCGCTCATAAAGATCAATATATCGCCACGGCTCTCCTGCCCCAGCTCATCCACCGCATCAAAAATAGCCTGCAGCTGATCGCGATCGCTCTCGTCCGCCTCTTCCGCGATGGGCCGGTAGCGCACCTCTACCGGGTAGGTGCGACCTGACACTTCAATAACCGGCGCGTTGTTAAAGTGACGCGAGAAGCGCTGCGGATCGATGGTGGCGGAGGTGATGATTACTTTGAGATCGGGGCGGCGCGGCAGCAGCTCACGCAGGTAGCCCAGCAGAAAATCGATGTTAAGGCTGCGCTCATGCGCCTCATCAATAATGATGGTGTCGTACTGCAGCAGCAGCCGGTCCTGCTGGATCTCCGCCAGCAGGATACCGTCGGTCATCAGTTTGACCTGCGTGCTGTCGCTGACCTGATCGGTAAAACGGACTTTATAGCCGATGGTACTTCCCGGCGCGGTCTCCAGCTCTTCCGCGATGCGGTTCGCCACGGTGCGGGCTGCCAGACGACGCGGCTGCGTGTGCCCGATCAGGCCTTTTACGCCGCGTCCCAGCGCGAGGCAGATTTTCGGCAGCTGGGTGGTTTTACCCGATCCGGTTTCACCGGCAACAATCACCACCTGATGATCGCGAATCGCGTCTGAAATCGCCTGCTGCTTCTGGCTGACCGGCAGATTTTCCGGAAAGGTGATGCGCGGAGTGCCCGCCACGCGCCGGGCGATGCGCTGTTCGGCAGCGCTGAATTCGTCCGCCAGCTCTGCGGCAATGGTCTGTTGTGCGGCGCTGTTTTTCACCTTTGCCGCACCCTGCAGACGTCGCTGCAGGCGCTGGCGATCGCGCAGCGTCAGCGCATCAAGCCGGGCCCAGAGTGGAGCTAAAGGTGATTCAATGGATGATGACATAGAGATGGATTACCTGTTAGTGCAGCACGGCGGAAACACGCGCGGCGCCGGAACGCTTTCCCGGCAGATTCAATCAATTACCGGACGCCATAATAGCATATTCTCAGCCGGCTGGCTGAGACGCTCCGGCTGGCTTATTCAATTAATTCGAACATTGGCCTCGAATTATTACGCTTTTACGCTACCGGTGAACGCCGTAGAGTATGACGCATTGAGCGGGAAGCCCGCCACATAACCCACAGGAACCTATTATGAGCCACGTATTAATTCTTAAGTCCAGTATCCTTGCCGGTTATTCCCAGTCAGGCCAGCTGGCTGACTTTTACGCTGAAGAAGCGCGCGCCAACGGCGACAGCGTAACCGTACGCGACCTGGCTGCCGATCCGGTACCGGTACTGGATGGTGAACTGGTGGGTGCTCTGCGTCCTTCAGATGCGCCGCTTTCTCCGCGTCAGCAGGAGGCGCTGGCGCTCTCCGATGCGCTGATCGCTGAGCTGCAGGCGCATGACACCATTGTTATTGCGGCACCGATGTACAATTTCAACATCCCGACGCAGCTGAAAAACTACTTTGACCTGATTGCCCGCGCGGGCGTGACTTTCCGCTACACCGAAGCGGGTCCGGAAGGTCTGGTTAAAGGCAAACGTGCGGTGATCCTGAGCAGCCGTGGCGGTATCCACAAAGATACCCCAACCGATCTGCTGACGCCGTATGTGAAGCTGTTCCTTGGCTTTATCGGTATCACTGACGTTGAGTTTGTGTTTGCCGAAGGGATCGCCTACGGTCCGGAAGTGGCGACCAAAGCGACCGCTGATGCGAAAGATGCGATTAAACAGCGCGTCTCTGCCTGATTAGAAAAATGATTTGCTGATTTATTTTTTACCGGGCCTGAGCGCCCGGTTTTTTATTTTAACGTCAATATATCTTTGCTTCCCATCCCCTGCCCGCCTTTTTAATTTACACTGCCGCATCGCTCTCTCATTCTGCTTTACGATTTCAACTCTCTTACTGACAACCCGCACCCGCTTTTTAATTAAAGCGCAGCACTGCCAGACTTCTGATAAAAATCGAAATACGAAAGTTTTCATGTCAGTAACGTGGCACGATTAATTCGCAATCAAATCCAGCCACAGAGGCTGGAAATGATTTCTACCTTTACCTCAAATGCTGAATATTTTTCCCAAGGAGAATAACATGGCCTTACTGTTATGCTATATCCCTGTAAGCAATACTCTGCCCGGACAAACTGCAAACGTTAATCATTTCCCGGGCGTTAGCGAAAAAATTAAAATGTTTGAGATGCCTGTCAAAGCAACTGGTAATTGTAGAGCGCAGCTGAAGCCGAATGCTGAATTTGCAAGTGGGATCGCTACCCTGAAAGCGGAAAGGAAGGTTTCGCAACTGACATCAGCTTTTGAAAAACTTCATAGTACAGGCAACCGCACGCTATCATCTTCCGCAACACGCCCCATCGCTGCACGGGTTATAGCGACGACTGTAGCGGCGCCAGCTGCGGTGGTACAGGATATCTCTATCGCCCGCCAGAGTGTATCAGCATCTTCTCAGGCAGAAGCAAAACCTGATCCTGTAACCGTTCAGGCAAAAAGTTCAGCCGGACATAAAGACGCGCCCTCATTGCTGACCCAAATTAAGCATCAGTTTACGCAGATATGGTCATCCCTAAAAAATTATATGTCATCACTGACAGATATATTCCGGCAGCAACAGAGCAAAAATGAAGCCAGATTTGAAAATGTCGCCAGAAACAAATCTGAAGGCTGCGGAACGATGATTGAAATATTAAACGCATATGGCAATAGCCCTTGCAAAGCTCTCTTTCTATATAACGCAGCAAAACAGGAGCTAATATTTAATGCTATAAATGAAATCATTGCTCAGGCAGGGAAAGAAAATAAAGAAATCGATCTGCGTAAACTATGCGATCAGGCTAATCGCTATGCGGTTAATTCAGGCGCTAACGCCAGCTTTTTCACGTTATCAAAAAACAATACCATTGAGCACAATATAAAATATGGCGTGCCGACTATGCAGCAGCGCGTCAGTCGGGTACAGGAAGACATTAGAAGTAAAAACGCAACCTCCGCAACCTTACGTCGCAATTCGCAGAGCTTAAGTGGGCGCCAGCGCGCTAACTCAGTACAGTCAATAACCCAGAGGATGGTTAATGAGGCCTATTCAAAACTGTTTAATGATATACACAATGACAAAAGAAATATTTATGGTACACGCCACAGCTTCGACCGAAACGAAATGCGTGCCGCGTTGCTTGAAGGGCAGCCAGCGCTGGCAGGCTTACGTACCAGCAGTGCAGCGTAATGTCTGACAGCAGCATATCCCTGGTAAGCCACACCCGGTGGCGGGAAAGCCCTGAGCCTCTCGCCACCGGTTACTTCCGCAGCCACTGGCCGTTGATGCCGCGCACATATTCCCCTGCGCTGGCCCGGTTCACCAGCTTCTCTCCGGCAATCCGCGCGACGTCGCTGGTTGTAAGCCTGTTTTGCCCGGCAATGCGCTGGTACGCCATTCGGCGGCCCTCATTGATACGACTCACCAGCGCCAGCGTGACCTCATCCTGCTGCCGGGCAGCAAGATAGCCGCTCAGCGTTTCCCCGACCCGACCCTGCTGCCGCGCCTCATCCAGCGTCAGCGCGTGCGCCGGACCGGCCAGCAAAGCCAGCAGCGCAACAGCGCGTATTGTTCGGTTGCGAACCATCAGAACAGCCCGCTCTGGTTCTGCAGCAGCGCCTCAACATCCTTATCCACCTTGATGTGGATCTCATGCTCAATTTTCACATTCATATTTATCGTAATCGGCGCATCGGGAGCGGCCACTTCAATCCGCGGTACGCATCCTGTTAGCACAACGCTGCCTGCCAGCAGCGCACCTCTTAACCTCATCATCAGGGATCCCTCTTTGATGGCAGGGTGGCGTTCTGCTCCACCCAGGATTGTAAATTATCGCCAAAGCGCAGGCTGCGCCATAGCTGGAACAGATTCTCCTGATGACGATAGTTGAGATTGATTGTCTGGCGCCGGTTACTGAACTGGCTGACGCCGGTGACCTGCGACTGCATCACCAGATTACCGGTATTATCCAGATCGAGTGTGGCCCAGGAGCGTGAAA
This sequence comes from Pantoea sp. M_9, assembly GCF_008631385.1. Taxonomy (NCBI): domain Bacteria; kingdom Pseudomonadati; phylum Pseudomonadota; class Gammaproteobacteria; order Enterobacterales; family Erwiniaceae; genus Pantoea; species Pantoea sp. M_9. The sequence goes on from NZ_VWUF01000001.1 coordinate 180,388, forward strand.
TCTCCAGATAGCGCAGCCAGCTCAGCGCCGCCCCGGCGGCGACATTGTCTTTCACAATCGCGTCTGCCGTATCCTTATCCAGCCGAAACGTGAGCGGCCCGCTGTTAGCGATCCAGCCATTTCTGATCAGCCACTGCGGATTACTGAGCCAGAGCGGCAGCTCGCCGTTCACCTTACCCGACATGGCAAACTGTTTGGGCTTGAGTGCCGTCACCAGCCGGCTGAGATCGATCTGGCGTAGCGAAATCCTGGCCGCTTCGCGCTGCGGCATGCGCAGCGCCGGCATACTGACGTGCCCGCCCAGCAAATCGAGCGTCACGTTACTCAGGGTAAGCGGCTCTCTCTCCTGCCAGGGATAGTAACCCTGCAGATCGGCCGTGATATTCTGCAGCGCAAACTGATTGTTAACCTCGCGGATACGCAGCGAAACCGGTCCGCGCCGCCCCAGCTGCCACTGCTGAGCGCGATAGCGAAACGGCAGCGCAAAGTCGATGCCGTTGATGTCACTGTCCGGCAGCAGCAGACTGCCCTGCTGAACCGCAAAGAAGCCGCCTGCCTGAAATTCCTGGCGGGCTCCGGCTGAAAACGCAACCTGCGCCCGCAGCTCACCGCTGCGGATACGCATTTTTAAGTCGTTATTGAGCAGTGGCTGGAACACACGCAGCGACTGTGCCGGCCACCAGGCCTCACCGCGTAGCCGCTCACCATCCCAGCGCCCGTGCACGCGCAGCGGGCCGATATCTTCAGCGCGCAGTTCACCACGCCATAAAAACCGTGCCGGATCGCGCCCTTTTACATCAAATGTCAGCCCTGCAGGCGGCAGCCAGCCGCCGTAGCTGAAGTGCGTTTGCCCTGCATCAAGACGAAAACTGCCTGTAAAACCGGGCTGCGTGCTATCCCGCTGCCAGTTCAGCGGTGCAGTGAGCCGGATACGCGGCCGATCAATCTGCACCGGCCCCCACGCCAGCTGATTCAGGCCGGTATTGAGCGTATCCAGCGTAATGCGCTGATCCAGCCAGCTGCCGGTACCTGTAACATCCCACTCTGCATTAAACGGCTGCAGTTTGCCGTCGCCCCAGTAGCGCCAGCGCCAGCTGCCGCTGTCTGGCCAGAACGCGGCCGCGCGGCCATCCAGATGCAGCGTAAAGTGACCATAGTCGCGCTTATGCGCCGTCAGAATCGCCTGCAGCCGGCCATCAATGCCCTGCGCTGAGAGCGAAACGCCCGCCAGCGGCCAGCGCGCTTCATCCACTTCCGGGAGATCCAGCAGCTGACCGCGCAGGCGCAGCAGCGCACCCGGCTGGAACGTCAGCGTCGGCGCGCTGAGGGCGCCGCGCAGCTCGCCGGGCAGGCTGCCATAGAGCTGCAGCCCGGCAAATTTACTCTCGCCGGTAATGCGCAGCGGCAGCGCGTTATCCGTTATGCGCAGCGGTCCCGGCCCGACGCTCAGTACTACATTACCTTTCCCGCCGCGCCCCTGCGTCAGCAGATTCAGCCGTCCCTGCACGCGCAGGTTGTCCATTCCCTGCTGCCATCCGGTCAGCCTCAGCCCCACGCCGCCTGACAGCATCTGACCGGCTAAAGGCCAGCGCCAGCGCCCGCCGGCGATCTGAAACGTGTCGCGGTCGCTCTGCCACGGCAGCTCAAGCAGCGGTGTCTTATCGCCCTGCTCCTGAACGATTAATTTACCCTGCTGCTGCTGCCACTGCAGATCCAGCGTCAGCGGCTGCGGCCACTGAGCCACGCGCAGCTCACTCTGCAGTGAACCGGTCACTGGTAAGCCATCTGCAAATGCAGGCAGCGTCACGCTGCCATGCAGCGCTAGTGGTTGTGCCAACAAAGTATGTTGTAACTTAAAAGCGTTTACCGTCAGCGTCTGGCCCTGCAGGCGCGCGCTCAGGCTGAGATTATCGCCGCGATAGCGCAGCTGCTGCTGTTCCGGTGCAAGCGTGAGATCAAGTTCACCGGCATAGTGCTGCCACGGCAGAACGGCCAGCCTGCCGATATGCACATCGGCTCCCGGCAGGCGCTGCTGCCAGTCGGCCAGCGTACGCGGTACGGCGGAAGCTGGCTGCGATGGCAGCGACTGCCAGCAGGCGCTGTTAAGCGTGACGCGCTGCGCGCTAAGCTGCCAGCGCTGCTGTGAGCGCCCCAGCGCCACCTGTTCAACCTCAGCCAGCGTACAGCTGCCCGTCAGGTAACGCAGCTGCGGCAGCGTCACTGCACCCTGCTGCCAGCCCGGCCTGCCCGTGATTTCGATGCGCGTTTCATCCGGCAGCCAGATGCCGGCCAGCCGTGGCAGCCACTGCGTCAGCGTCAGCAGCAGGCCCAGCAGCAGCAGAATCAGCGCCAGCAAGGCGGCAAGTAGTCGGCGAAGGCCACGCGTCATGGCGGGTAACTATCCTGTTGTTTATATTTTCCTGCCGAAATGATGGCACGTAATCATTCGCAAATGAAGGTGTTAGCCTGGTCTGCTGCGTGAAGAAAAGCAAAGTCGCGCAGAAACCGTTATCCTTTGATGATACCGACATGGCATTTTTCAGGAGCGAAACAATGAAAGTTGCGGTTTACAGCACCAAGCACTATGACCAGAAATATTTAGAGCAGGTCAACGCCCGTTTTGGATTTGAGCTGGTGTTTTTTGACTTCCTGCTCAGCGAGGATACGGCAAAAAATGCCGCCGGCTGTGACGCGGTCTGTATTTTCGTAAATGACGACGGCGGCAGAGCGGTGCTGGAGGAGCTGGCGGCATTGGGCATTAAGTATATTGCTCTGCGCTGTGCCGGATTCAATAACGTCGATCTGCAGGCGGCTGCTGAGCTGGGCCTGGAGGTAGTACGCGTGCCCGCCTACTCCCCGGAAGCGGTGGCGGAACACACGGTGGGTATGATGATGGCGCTGAATCGCCGCATTCATCGTGCTTATCAGCGCACCCGTGACGCAAACTTTTCGCTCGATGGCCTGACCGGCTTCAACATGCATAATAAAACCGCAGGCGTGGTCGGTACGGGAAAAATCGGCGTGGCTACGCTGCGCATCCTGAAAGGCTTTGGCATGAAGCTGCTGGCCTATGATCCCTACCCGAGCGACGCTGCGCTTGAGCTGGGTGCAGAATATGTCGATCTGAAAACGCTGTTTGCCCGCTCGGATGTGATTACGCTGCACTGCCCGATGACGCCGGAAAATCATCATCTGCTCAACGCACAGGCGTTCAGCGAAATGAAAGATGGCGTGATGATCATCAATACCAGCCGTGGCGGCCTGATCGATTCGCAGGCGGCGATTGAAGCGCTGAAACAGCAGAAGATTGGTTCGCTGGGAATGGACGTCTATGAAAATGAACGCGACCTGTTTTTTGAGGACAAATCGAACGACGTCATTCAGGACGACATTTTCCGCCGCCTCTCTGCCTGCCACAACGTGCTGTTCACCGGACATCAGGCGTTTCTGACCGCAGAAGCCCTGACCGCCATCTCAGAAACCACGCTGAGTAATCTGCAGCAGCTCGATCAGGACGAGGCGTGCCCGAACCGGGTTAAGCCCTGAAATAGTGTGCCCGCATCAGCGGGCGCAGGTGCCACCCATCAGCGCCTGTTCATCGCAGCGGCGGCCGTTTGACAGCTGACACATGCCGATACGTGAACCATCCAGCTGGCGGGAAAATGCCAGCGTGCCCCCGGCCCCGCTGCAGCTGCTTTCTGCCATCGCGGACATCACCACGTGCGGCTGGACGTGAGCCGCGGTCGCCTGCTGCGGCGGTTCGTTATCAGGGGTACTGCTGCAGGCGGAGAGCAGCAGTGCTGCACCAGCCAGCAGTAAAGAGGCAGCTTTCATTAGTCGGACTCCGGGGACAGGGGACGAAAAGTGTTCACAGCATATGACAGCCTCCGCTGCGAATCGAGTGCGGACATAGCTTTTTACAAAATTTCAGACCTTTCATTGCAAGCAGAATTATCCTGAAGAGAAGATTTTTNTTCTAAAATAATCCGTTATTTCAATTGCTCAGGGGAAATTATGTTAACCGATATGCTGTTACGCATCGCGCTGGCCGGCGTTCTCGGCGGGCTTATCGGACTTGAGCGTCAGATGCGGGCAAAAGAGGCGGGTCTGCGTACCCATATTCTGGTGGGGATCGGCAGCGCCCTGTTTATGCTGGTGTCAAAATATGGCTTTGCCGATATGCTCAGCAGCGACCATGTGGGTCTTGATCCCAGCCGCATCGCGGCGCAGGTCGTCAGCGGGATGGGCTTTCTCGGGGCCGGGACCATCATTATTCAGAAGCAGATTGTAAAAGGCCTGACTACCGCAGCGGGTCTGTGGGTTACCGCCGCCATCGGCCTGGTTATCGGTAGCGGCATGTATGAAATTGGCATTTATGGCACGCTGCTGGCGCTGGTGGTGCTGGAGGTTTTTCGCCGCCTCAGCCACTGGCTGATTGGCCGCCACCATACGCTGATCGTGCATCTGAAAGCCAAAAGCGTCCCGCTGGTGTTACTGGTGCTGCAGCGTGAAGGGATCCGCTACGGGCATATCGCGGTGGTCAACCGTGACGAAGAGAGCGGCCTGTGTGAACTCAGCGTAGAAGTCACCCTCTCCCGCCGGGCACCGCGCCACACCCTTTATGAGAAGGTCATGGACATTAAAGGAGTACAGTCGCTGGAGATGGTATAGAGGCGCAGACCGGGCAAAATTATTAGCCACGGATGCGGCAACAGATTAAAAGCGTTCACGCGAGGCTGGTATTCGCGCGCGCAATCCGTACCATACGCATCCATAACTACAGGTTTATGACCGCTAATGCGGGTTTCAGCCGCCTGTTCTGTTCGCCGGCACTCTCAAGCGTGAAAATAATGTCAGAAAATCAAGACGTAACAAAAAAAGAGCAATACAACTTTAACAAACTGCAGAAGCGCCTGCGCCGCAACGTCGGCGAAGCGATTGCTGACTTCAACATGATTGAAGAAGGCGACCGCATCATGGTCTGTCTCTCAGGCGGTAAAGACAGCTATACCATGCTGGAGATCCTGCGCAGCCTGCAGCAGAGCGCGCCGGTGAATTTTTCGCTGGTGGCGGTCAATCTCGATCAGAAGCAGCCCGGCTTCCCGGCGCATATTTTGCCCGCTTATCTTGAGACACTGGGCGTGGAGTATAAAATTGTCACCGAAGATACTTACTCTATTGTTAAAGAGAAGATCCCGGAAGGCAAAACCACCTGCTCACTCTGTTCGCGTCTGCGTCGCGGTATTCTCTATCGCACTGCCAGCGAGCTGGGCTGTACTAAAATTGCGCTCGGCCATCATCGCGACGATATCCTGCAGACGCTGTTTCTCAATATGTTCTACGGCGGCAAAATGAAAGGCATGCCGCCCAAGCTGATGAGTGATGACGGCAAACATATTGTTATCCGCCCTCTCGCCTACTGTCGTGAAAAGGATATTATCCGCTTTGCTGAAGCGCGCCAGTACCCGATCATCCCCTGCAACCTGTGCGGTTCACAGCCCAACCTGCAGCGTCAGGTGGTGGCCGATATGCTGCGCGACTGGGATAAACGTTTTCCGGGCCGCATTGAAACCATGTTCAGCGCCATGCAGAACATTGTGCCTTCGCATATGGCGGATATCAGCCTGTTCGATTTCAAAGGCATCCGCCATGGCGATGAAGTGGTTGATGGTGGTGATATTGGCTTCGATCGCGAGACGCTGCCGGTGCAGCCCGCGGGCTGGCAGCCGGATGAGGATGCAGCAGCAACCGCAGAGCTGCGGCTGGATGTATTAGAGATAAAGTAGTTCTGCTGAGAACCAGAAAGGCGCGGCCCCGAGGCACGCGCCTTTTTTTATTGATGCGGCGGCGGATCGCTGATGGGTGGCACATCGGGATCGTGCGGCGGCTCCGGCTCCGGAATGGGCTGCGGCTGCGGAACAGGCTCCGGAATCGGTACCGGGTCGGTTGGGATCGGCTCACTGGCGTGGATAGCTTGCATCGCTTTCTCCTGTTGCGGAACGTACTTTAAGCGTAGGAAAGCTTTGCTGAACAAGCCAGCATAAAAAAAACCGGCCCTGGGGCCGGTGTCAGAGGAATTAACTGTGCTATGCAGTAATTCGCAAACAGGAAGTAAGACAATATGGAGTACAACGCCCATCGCTTGACGTTGCATTCACCTGCGAAAGAGAGTGTGCCGCGATTTTCCGCAGGATGAGTTGATATCGATCAGCTTTTCCCGCGTTTGCTACAGCCATTTGCGTTTTTTCAGCCATACCGCCACGCCGCCGACCATCAGCAGCAGGATCAGACAAAACAGCAGAAAACCGTGCTGCCAGTTACCGCCCGGAATGCCACCGAGGTTGACGCCAAACAGTCCGGTGAGAAAGGTCGCTGGCAGGAAAATCATCGCCATCAGTGACATAGTATACGTCCGGCGGTTCATCGACTCCGCCAGCAGCGAGGCGACCTCATCAGCGAGAATGCCGGTGCGCGCCACGCCGGCGTTGAGATCGTCCAGGCCGCGCCCCAGACGGTCCGCCACGTCCTGCATGCGTCGCCGGTCGTCGTCACTCATCCACGGGAGCTTCTCGCTGGCCAGTCGCGCATAAACATCGCGCTGTGGTGCCATATAGCGGCGCATAACGATCAGCTGCTTGCGCAGCAGCGCCAGCTCGCCTCTGGCCGGCACCTGCTGATCCATTAGCGCATCTTCCAGCTCAATAATCTTGTCGTGCATATCTTCAATAAATTCGCTGGCGTGATCGGTCAGCGCGTCGCAGACGTCCACCAGCCAGCTGCCACCGTCTGCCGGGCCATTGCCATGCTGCAGCTCGTTGAGCACTTCATCTATCGCGTTAACTTTGCGGCGGCGCGTAGAGACGATCAGTTTGTCATTAATGAATACGCGCATCGCCACCAGCTGATCGGGACGCGAGTCGGCGTTGTGGTTCACGCTGCGTAGCACAATCATAAACCCGTCGCCAAGCCGCGTGACGCGCGGCCGCATACTGTCGCCTGCCAGCGCATCGCGCACGGCATCAGGGATCAGCGGCGTATTCTGCAGCCACTCCGCGCTCTGGCGCTGTGCGTAATTAAGATGCAGCCAGCAGTGGCGCTCGCAGTGGATGATGTCGTCATCTTTAATGGCGATAACGCCACCTTTGCCATCAAACTGACAGGCAATAATCGCATCTGATACCTGTAATGCTTTCCCTTCAATAACGTTCACGTCCCCACTCCACGCTCTCAATCAACAGGCTACAGTCTAGCGCCGCGCCTTTCAGTTGCAATCACGCCGGTGTATGCAAACGTGACGCAAGGTACTCAGTGCTTTTCAATCCATAATTCGCGGCTGTAAGCCACATCTTCCGGATTAGTGATGGGATACCCTTTTACCCACGGTTTTATCAGGCGGCCGTTTGTATATTGATAGAGCGGTGCAATGGGTGCCTGATCGGCAATGATCTGCTCCGCTTTGTTATAATCCGCGTTACGCGCCTGCACGCTGGTTTCAGTACTCGCTTTCGCCAGTAGTGCGTCATACTCCGCGCTGTTGAAACGCGCAATATTCCCGCTATGGCTGGCCGTCAGCAGACTGAGAAAGGTTGAGGGTTCGTTATAATCACCCACCCACGAGGCGCGGATCACATCAAAATTTCCGCTGTTGCGGCTGTCGATATAGGTTTTCCACTCCTGATTTTGCAGCGTAACCTCTGCACCCAGATTCTTTTTCCACATCGAGGCGACGGCGATAGCAATTTTCTGGTGGCTCTCTGAGGTGTTGTAGAGCAGCGTCAGATGCAGCGGCTTAGCCGGACCGTAGCCCGCAGCTGCGAGCAGCGCTTTCGCCTGCGCATTCAGCTCCTGCTGGCTATGCTGCTGCAGATAGCTCTGCTGTGGCGTAAAACCGGCTGTCACATCGGGAGTGAAATGCCACGCCGGCTTCTCGCCGGTGCCCAGCACCTTCTCTGCAATGATGCGGCGATCGATACTCCACGAAAGCGCTTTACGCACGCGCACATCAGCCGTTGGCCCTTTCTGCGTATTAAAGGCGTAGTAGTAGGTCCCGAGCTGGTCAGGGGTATAGACCTCACCCGGCAGGCTCTTTTTCAGTAGCGCAAACATATTTTTCGGGAATGATTCGGTGATATCGATATCCCCGGCGCGGTAGCGCTTGGTGGCGCTGGACTCCTCATTGATGGGCAGAAAGGTCACCTGCGTCAGCACTGAATGCTTGTCGTCCCAGTAATGTTTATTGCGCACCAGGACAATCTTTTCGTTTACCACCCGCGTTTGTAACTGATAGGCGCCATTTCCCACCAGCTTGCCCGGTGCGGTCCACGCGTCACCTTCAGCCTGGATAATTTTTTGCGGCACGGGAAACAGCGCGGCGTTAGCCATCATGGCTGGCAGCCACGGCACCGGTCGTGACAGCGTCACTTTGAGGTGAGTGGCATCGGTGGCCGTTACGCCCAGTTTATCCGGACTCATGCTGCCTTTGGTAATCGCTTCCGCATTTTCAATACCGCTTAGCGCCGCAAACCAGGCAAAAGGCGAACTGTTTTTTGGATCGACCAGTCGCTGCCAGCTATAGACAAAATCCTGCGCGGTGACCGGGCTGCCATCTGACCAGCGCGCATCTTTGCGCAGGGTAAACAGCCAGATTTTATTGTCATTACTGCTCCAGCTCTCAGCGACGCCGGGCACAATCTGGCCGTTTGCATCCTGACTGGTAAGGCCTTCAAACAGGTCGCGCATGACCTGAATTTCCGGCAATCCCACGGCTTTCATGGGATCAAGCGAGGCGGGTTCATCTTTGATGTGGCGAACAATTGTCTGCTGGCTGGCGAGCTGCGCGCCCGCTGGTATTTCAGCAGCAGTAGCCGGGAAAAACGTGCTGCTGACGATCAGCGCCAGCGCCGTGAGGGAAAACAGAGGCTTCATCATCACTCCTTAGCAGAAAAAAGGGCGACCTGAAGTGGGTAATGTCGCCAGCAACTCCGGCAACTGTAACGCAAATTGCTGATTGGTATGTAGCTATTTCCCGGTTTGCTGTTTACCGTTAATGTAGTGCCGGACAGGCGCGCGCCCCGCTCGTTTGCAGAGCCGCTCACAGGAGAGCCCGATATGTCATTTCATCACCCGCGACCGCAGCGCGGTCAGCTCGATGCAGCCTGGCAACAGTATGGCCGCTCGGCACTTGGCGCCCCGCTGCTCTGGTTTCCGGCGCAGTCAGCTGATGAAGAGAGCGGGCTGATCATCGCCGGCACTCACGGCGATGAGAACGCCGCAATCGCCACGCTTTCCGCCGCGCTGCGGACGCTGCCCGCCTCCCTGCGCCGCCATCATGTCATTCTGGCCGTGAATCCGGACGGCTGTCAGCTCGGGCTACGCGCCAACGCGCGCGGCGTCGATCTCAACCGTAACTTTCCCGCCGCTAACTGGCAGCGGGGCGACACCCACTACCGCTGGAACAGCGCGGCTGACGCGCGCGATGTGGTGCTCTCCACCGGTGAGAAGCCCGCCTCCGAACCTGAAACCAGCGCGCTGTGCCAGCTGATCCATCAGCTGCAGCCGCGCTGGGTGGTCTCATGGCATGAACCGCTGGCCTGTATCGACGATCCCCACCACAGCGCGCTGGCGCGCTGGCTGGGAGAGCACACCGCCCTGCCGGTGGTGAGCAGCGTGGGATACGCTACGCCGGGTTCTTTTGGCAGCTGGTGCGCCGATTTAGGGCTGCTGTGCATTACGGCGGAAATGCCGCCGATTTCCGTTGATGAGGCGACCGAACGCTATCTTGAGGCGATGATTAATCTGCTGCGCTGGCAGGCGCCGCATTAAGCGTGCCATAGCTGAACGAGAGCGCGGGATCGACATCGGCTGCCAGCCAGGTCGGGCCATCGAGATCGGCGAAGGCAGCCTGTGAAACCAGCGGCAGCGCGGCCCGGATAGCGCGCGAGGTACAGAGCATACAGCCCAGCATCAGCGTAAATCCCTGCTCCCGTGCGGCAGCAGCCAGCGCCAGCGCCTCTGTCAGGCCGCCGGTTTTATCCAGCTTGATATTGATCATCTCGTAGCGCCCCGCCAGTTCCGCCAGGCTGTCGCGCGTGTGACAACTCTCATCCGCGCAAATCGGCAGCGGATGGACAAAATTTGCCAGCGCAGCATCCTGCCCGGCGGGCAGCGGCTGCTCCAGCATCGCAATATTGAGATCCGCCAGCAGCTGACAGCGTGCCGCCAGTCCTTCCGCTTCCCAGGATTCATTTGCGTCGATAATCAGGGTCGCTTCCGGTACCGCGCTGCGAATCGCTACCAGCCGCTCACTGATCAGATGATTATCCATTTTCACTTTGAGCAGCTTTGCACCGTGCTGCCACAGCGCCAGCGCGCTGCTGGCCATCGCTTCTGGCGTATCGATACTGATGGTGCGCACCGTAGCTACCTGCCCGGCCAGAGGGCGATCGCACAGCGCGGCCAGCGTCTCTCCACGCTGCTGGCGTTCCAGATCCCAGAGTGCGCAATCAATGGCATTGCGCGCCGCACCCGCCGGCATCGCCTGCTGCAGCGCGCTTCGGGTTAAGCCCTGCTGCAGCGCAGGCAGCTGAGCGGCAATCTGCGCCAGCACTGAGGCCTCGCTCTCACCATAACGGGCATACGGGGTCGCTTCTCCGGTGCCTTTGATGCCGTTCTCTTCAATTTCCACCACCACAACCTGCGCTTCCGTCCGGCTGCCGCGCGAGATAACGAACGGCGAATGCAGTGGCCAGGCTTCAGGATAACTCTTCACTGTTCTCATTTTTACACCTTAAAATTGTGCGCCTGATGTGAAGCTGAGCGATTATTACAAGAAAGGTCATCGTAAACCCCTAAAAATTATGGCATAAACTTTAGCGGTTTTCGTAAAGTCGCGCGCTGCGCTGACTTTTCATTTAAAAAGGAGATTGTATGTCACAGAACGTTCACTTTCAGGGTAATCCTGTTCCGGTTGCCGGCCACTTCCCGCAGGCAGGCGAGCAGGCGCAGCCTTTTACGCTGGTCACTAAAGATCTGGCTGATGTTTCGCTGGCAGACTATGCCGGAAAGCGCAAAGTGCTGAACATCTTCCCGAGTATCGATACCGGCGTCTGCGCCGCCTCGGTTCGCAAGTTTAACGAGCGCTCCGGTGATACCAGCAACACCGTGGTACTCTGCATTTCAGCTGACCTGCCGTTTGCCCAGTCACGTTTCTGCGGCGCGGAGAATGTCGCTAATGTGGTCACGCTTTCCGCCATGCGCGGCTCAGAGTTTAAAGAGAATTATGGTGTCGCCATCTCTGACGGCCCGTTAAAAGGCCTGACCGCCCGTGCGGTAGTGGTGCTTGATGAGAATGACAAAGTGCTTTACAGCCAGCTGGTCAATGAGATCACCGAAGAGCCGGATTACGATGCAGCGCTGGCCGCGCTGAAGTAAGTTGCCCATAAAAAAACCGTCCCTGCGGGACGGTTTTCCTGTTCAGAACACGCCAGCGCAGCTATTCACTCTCTCCGCGCTTCTGCCCTAACCCATATTCACGCAGTTTATTGGCAATCGCCGTGTGCGATACGCCCAGACGTTTGGCCAGCTTACGCGTGCTGGGATAAGAGAGATAGAGCCGGGTCAGCACCGAACGCTCAAAGCGGCCGGTAATCTCATCCAGCGATCCCTCCAGCGCCTCTTCACCCAGCGACACATCCAGCGCCTGCTCCGGCAGCACGATATCCTGCGGACGCAGCTCATAACCTTCGAGCTGCGTCATAGCCCGATAAAGCGTGTTTTTCAGCTGCCGGACATTGCCCGGCCAGCTGTAGCGCGTCAGGAACGGCAGCAGCTGTGGTGACAGGCGCGGGCGCGGCAGCCCCTGCTCATCGGCAAAACGCGCCACAAACATCTCCGTCAGCGGCAGAATATCGAGCGGACGCTCGCGCAGCGGCGGCAGATTCAGCGTCAGCACGTTAAGCCGGTAAAAGAGATCTTCACGGAACTCCCCGCGCTGTACCATCTCAACCAGATTCTTTTGCGTGGCGCAGATCACCCGGACATCAACATGCACTTCATGATCTTCGCCTACGCGGCGAAAGGTCCCGTCGTTGAGAAAACGCAGCAGCTTGGTCTGCATACGCGGCGACATCTCACCGATCTCGTCCAGCAGCACCGAGCCGCCGCTCGCCTGCTCAAAAAAGCCCTTCTTCCCCTCCAGCGCGTTGGGATAGGCGCCGGCAGCGTGACCAAACAGCTCGCTCTCCGCCACGTCGTCCGGAATCGAACCGCAGTTCAGCGCGAGAAACGGTTTTTTACCGCGCGCGCTGCGCAGGTGGCAGGCGCGTGCCAGCATATCTTTGCCGGTACCGGTATCGCCCACTATCAGCAGCGGCGCATCGTGCATCGCCAGTTTACGCGCCTGCTCAATGACCTGACGCATTTTGGGCGTCACCGCCACGATATGGTCAAACTCTGACTCATCCGTGACGCTGAGGTTCTGCAGCTGACGTCCCATGCGTGCCGTAGACTTCAGCGTAATCATTGCGCCTACCGGGTTGTCGCCCTGCTCATCGCTGTTTGCGAGATAGATGGGTCGCGCCTCCATCAGAAAATCACGCCCCTGAATCACTACGTGCTGGGTCTGCGCCTCTACCCGTTCGCTCTCCAGCCAGCGCTGAAAGTTCACGCCGCCAATCAGTGACGCCACGCTATGATTGCGGATTTTCTGCTCATCCAGCGCAAACAGATGCTGCGCCGCCGGATTAGCCAGCTCAATCTTGCCTTTGAGATCGATAGAGAAGACCGGTTCCGGCATCGCCACCAGCAGTGCGCTGAGCGCACGATGCTCACGTTCTGAGGGCAGATACGCCACGGTGCGCACGTCGGTCACGCCGGGCGTACGCCGGATCTCTGCCATCAGGCTGCTGAAAGCGTCAAACTCCAGCGCAGAGAAGCTGAGATAGATGCGACCCTGCGGGGCGATTTCGATGCCGCGTAAATCGATATTGCGGGCGACCAGCAGGTCGAGCAGTTCACGCGCCAGACCGATTCGGTCATGACAAAAAACTTCCAAACGCATGGCAGTAAGCCTTAGTCAGGTTTTGATTTCAGAGATAATACGCTAACTTGCAGTACCTCAGAAGGGCTGTGTCATGAAAAGTTGACAGTACAGCACAGATTTCCTTTTCTGCCGGGGAATAAAGAGCTGCTTATGCCGGGAAGAAGTGAAAAAGGCAACGTTTACGTTGCCTTTTAGTATGAGAGCAGAATGAAATTAACAGGAAAGCTGATTATTTAGCACTCTGCTCTGAGGCGGAGCTGCCTTTTGCCAGCGCAGTTTTAAGCTGGCTCACCAGGTCGCGACGGAAGTCACCAAGCCGGGGTTTATCCTCCTCCAGCCACGGCAGCGGGCGGCACAGCTCCATCGCTTTTATACCCAATCGCGCGGTCAGCAATCCGGCACCGATACCCTGTGCGGCGCGGGCTGAAAGACGCGCCGCGATATCCTGCGACATCCAGTCCATCCCCACTTCGCGCACCAGTTCAGACGCGCCGGCAAAGGCCATATTGAGCAGTACCAGGCGAAACAGGCGGATACGGCTGAAATAGCCCAGTTCGATGCCGTAAATCGCGGCGATACGGTTCACCAGCCGCAGGTTACGCCAGGCGATAAACGCCATATCTACCAGCGCCAGCGGGCTGACGGCAATCATCAGGGTTGACTCCGCCGCGTGGCGGCTGATTTCACTGCGCGCCTGGCGATCGAGTACCGGCTGCACCAGCTGTGCGTAGAGCGTGACAGTTTCGCGATCGTTATGCGTCTCATGCAGCGCAGCATACCAGCGCTGCAGCGCCGGATGCGCCTGATCGAGCCGCGCCTGCTGCGCCAGATTTTCACAAAAGGCGCGTGCTTTGCCGATGCCGTGACTCTGCAGCAGGTCACGCGCCACATCGCGCGATTCTGCGCGCTGGCGCAGCCGCCACAGACGCCGCCACTCCGCAATCAGTGCGCCGGCGCCGGCCAGCACAATCAGCCCGCCTGCCGCGCCGCTGCCCAGGGCAAACCAGTCGCGCGCCTGCCACGCATCGTGCATAAACTGTACGCCCTGAGCCAGCACGCTGACGGCGAACACCGCCACGCCCGCAGCGGCTATTTTACGCCACAGGCTGCGCCTGGGTCGCAGCGCCGCCTCCACCCTCTTTTCACCGGCGCCTTCAGGCAGCGGATCTGCCCCGGTCGCCGCGACAAAATCGGCGGTTTTGACGTCAAAAGTCTGCGCAGCACGCAGCGGCGGCTGCGCATCGCTGCTGAGCGGACGGGCAAAATCGATTCGCGCTTTTAACGGCGTCTCATCACTCATCGCAATTTATCTCCCAATAAAAATTCCAGCGCGGCATCCATGCGGATATGCGGCAGAGGCCGATCTATATCCAGCGATTGCGGCCGGAATTGCTCAAACTGAAACCCCTGCTGCTGCCAGAAGCTGTTACCCGGCAAACGGGGCGGTACCTCACCCGGATAAACAGTAAGCGGTTCACCATCTGTCAGCCGCTCACCGCGCAGTGCCGGCAGCTTCTCGCCCCGGTGATCCACCAGGCCACTTTCGGTAGCCTGTATGGAGGCCAGTCCGAGGCAATCCATGCTGATACCTTCAAACGCGGCGTTCTGCCAGGCATCCTGTACCAGCTGCTGCAGCAGCGACACCATATTGGCGTGCTGATCGGCGGTGATGTGATCGGCTTTCGTTGCGGCAAACAGCAGCTTGTCTATCACCGGGGAGAAGAGGCGCCGGAACAGAGTCCGCTGGCCGTAATGAAAACTCTGCATGAGCTGGGTCAGCGCCAGACGCATATCATTAAACGCCTGCGGTCCGCTGTTCAGCGGCTGCAGGCAGTCCACCAGCACAATCTGCCGGTCAAAACGCAGAAAATAATTTTTATAAAAGCCTTTCACCACGTGCGAACAATAGTAGTTATACCGCTGCTGCAGTACGGCAAAATTACTGCCGGCCGGCGCCTGTGCCAGTTTGCTCACAGCCTGCTCATCCGCATCGGGCCACGGAAAAAACTGCAGCGCCGGCGCGCCCGCCATCTCGCCCGGCAGCACAAAGCGGCCCGGCTGAATAAAGTGCAGCCCCTGGCTTTTGCAGTGGTGCAGATAATCTGTCCAGGCGGCGGCAATCTCTGCCAGCTGGTTTTCATTAGCGGGTGCCAGCGGATCGAAGTTATGGCAGAGCTCACGCCAGCGGGCTGACCATCTCTCTCTGTCGCCCTGCAGCAGTCCGCGCATCTGCCGCGACCAGCTGACATAATCCTGCGCCAGCATGGGCAGGTCGAGCAGCCATTCACCAGGATAGTCAACGATCTCAAGATAGAGCGTGGCGGTATCTTTGAAGTGGCGCAGCAGCGAGTTGTCAGGCCGGTAGCGCAGCGCGAGGCACATTTCGCTGACGCCGCGCGTTGGGGTGGGCCATGCAGGTGGCGCGCCGTAGAGCTGAGCCAGCCCTTCATCATAGGTAAAGCGCGGCGTACCGAGCTCGCGCTGCGGCACGCGCTTAACGCCAAGTAAACGCTCTTCGCGTACCACTGAAAATAGCGGCAGGCGCGCGCCGTGATGGACGTTGAGCAGCTGATTGACCAGCGAGGTAATAAACGCGGTCTTGCCGCTGCGGCTCAGTCCGGTGACCGCCAGGCGCAGATGACGATCCACGCCGCGGTTCATCAACGCGACAAGTTCATTTTGCAGTTTTTTCATCGTTCTCCCTGATGAATCGCGCTGACAGACGGCGAAACGCCCTGCTCAGCAGCGGTTCCAGGGCGGCCGCCAGCAACAGGCGCAGCGGACGGCGCGCCACCGATTTAACAGCCCAGCCGGCGAGCCCGCCGGGACCATATGTTACCGCACTGATAATGATGAATTTTCCGGCCGACTTCAACGCAGGCGTTGCGCGACGGCGCAGAGCAGTCATTCGCTGAGTGTGCATAAAGCCCCCTCATGAGTTGAGATGCGGACCCGCGAGGGTCCGGGGATCAGAGCTGACGGAAACGGCTGCGTACGCTGAAGGTTTCAGAGGTTACGTAACGTTCTACATCACGAACGCTCCGCTCATCCTGGCTCAGGTTCAGCGCCAGTTCATCCAGCAGTTCCCGGGCCGTGGGCTGCTTTTGATCGGGAAGCGTGGCCGGTTTCTCATCCAGCACATAGCCAAGAATAAAATAGGCAGTCACGGTGATCATAAACAGACCAAAGAAGAGTGACAGCACGACGATAACGCGCAGCAGACGCACCGGGATGTCGAGATATTCCGCTAGGCCGGCACACACGCCGCGTACTTTACCCTGCTGCGGAATGCGCCAGAGTTTACGATCGCCTGTCATGGCTGCCTCCAGTTTGGATGCTCCGCATCAAGAATCGCTTCCAGCGCCTGAACGCGTTCGCGCATACGTTGCGCCTCCTGCGTCAGCTGCTGCAGCCGCTGCATATCATTATTCGACAGTTCACCTGCGCTACGCCGGTTGCTGTAATGCAGCCATAACCAGATGGGCGCGACAAACAGCACAAAAATTGTCAGGGGTATGGCAAGAAAAAGTGCGCTCATTGACTCTCCTTAATCATCTACACTGTTTCAGCCGGGCCCGAAAACGGACCCGGACGCGATCACTCACCGCGGTTCATTCTGGCTTTCAGCGCGGCAAGCTGCTGGCTGATTTCATCATCAGCTTTCAGCTCAGCAAACTGCTGATCCAGCGTTTTTGATTTACCAAAGCGCTGGCTTTCCGCTTCAGCTTCCATATGGTCGATACGACGCTCAAAGGACTCAAAGCGCGCCATCGCATCATCAATTTTACCGCTGTCGAGCTGACGACGAACATCGCGTGATGAGGAAGCCGCCTGATGGCGCAGCGTCAGCGCCTGCTGGCGGGCGCGGGTTTCGCCAAGTTTGTTTTCCAGCTCGCCGATCTCGCCTTTCATACGCTCCAGCGTCTCATCCACCTGCGTGGACTCCTGCTGCAGCAGGCTAATCAGATCGGTGAGTTTCTGTTTTTCAATCAGCGCAGAGCGTGCCAGATCCTCTTTCTCTTTGCTGATCGCCAGCTCCGCTTTTTCCTGCCACTCCGACTGCTGGACTTCAGCCTGTTCAATACGGCGCAGCAGCTGCTTTTTCTCAGCCAGCGCGCGTGCTGAAGTTGAACGTACCTCAACCAGCGTGTCTTCCATTTCCTGAATCATCAGGCGTACCAGTTTCTGCGGATCTTCTGCGCGCTCAAGCAGCGAGTTGATGTTAGCGTTTACGATGTCAGCGAAACGAGAAAAAATACCCATAATGATGTTCCTCAATATTGTCATGTATATGGTCGGGACGCCTGTACTGCTTACAAGATGCGTGCCAACTTTTAAGTAGCTGATTTTCTTGACTGCAACGGGTTTACATTCCTGCTGTGAAAGGCCAGGATGAGTAAATTACACAACTGTTGGTGAAATTCATCATGGCTAATGGCAACGATAATCTGCTGGGTGAGTCGAATAATTTTCTTGAGATGCTGGAGCAGGTGTCTCAGCTGGCGCCGCTGGAAAAACCGGTGCTGGTGATAGGTGAGCGCGGCACCGGTAAAGAGCTGATCGCCAGCCGGCTGCACTATTTGTCTGAACGCTGGCAGGGCCCTTTTATCTCGCTTAACTGTGCCGCGCTTAATGAGAGCCTGCTTGACTCGGAGCTCTTCGGGCATGAGGCGGGCGCTTTTACCGGCGCGCAGAAGCGTCATCTTGGCCGCTTTGAGCGCGCCGATGGCGGCACGCTGTTTCTTGATGAGCTGGCAAACGCACCAATGCTGGTTCAGGAGAAGCTGCTGCGCGTAATCGAATATGGCCAGCTGGAGCGCGTTGGCGGTAATCACGCGCTGCAGGTTAATGTACGCCTGGTCTGCGCCACCAATGAAGATCTGCCCGCACTCGCTGCTGCCGGAAAATTCCGGGCGGACCTGCTGGATCGTCTCGCCTTTGATGTGGTGCAGCTGCCGCCGCTGCGCCAGCGACGCAGCGATATTCTGCTTATGGCGGAGCATTTTGCTATTCAGATGTGTCGCGAGCTGCGTCTGCCGCTGTTTCCAGGCTTCAGCGAACGTGCGCGGCGGGAGTTGCTGGATCACAGCTGGCCCGGCAACGTGCGCGAACTGAAGAATGTCGTAGAGCGTTCCGTGTACCGTCACCGCAGCACCGAAGAGCCGCTGGACACGATCATCATCAATCCGTTTGCTTCATGTGCCGCTGATTCCGCAGAGCCGCAGCGCCCTGCCGAATCAGCAGCCCTGCCCGCGCTGCCGCTCGATTTGCGCCAGTGGCAGTATCAGCAGGAGCGCGCGCTGCTGGAAATGAGCCTGCAGCAGGCAAAGTTTAACCAGCGACGTGCGGCCAGCCTGCTGGGTGTGACCTATCATCAGCTGCGGGCAATGATGAAAAAGCATGATGTTGAAGTGAAAGAGCTGCCCTGAGTATCCATACCGGAGGCTCAGGACATTTTCGGCAGATGTCTGACCGCTTTCACTTTCATGATTCGCTTACGGCTTTTGCGTTCAGCAGGCAGATAGATCATTTCAGCTTTCTCTTTAGGCGAAGTCTTCTGCTTTTTTTTGCTGCCGGATTTTACTGCCGGCGGCAGAAATGACGCTGTTTCCATCGGAATCAGGCAGTCCAGACACAATTTAACGCCACGATAATTTGTCTGTGAAACGGAAAGTGCCTGCTCTTTTGAATAACAACTGCCAATAAAAGTGCGCGCGTTGGCCGCAGGCAAATGCAGGCAACCAGCGCGATGCAACAAAAATCCACTCAGCGCATGATCGCTGACAAAATACTTTACAGGTTTAAGCATGAATGACGTATTAAATAGCAGCAACAGTTATCGTTAATTGCTGACATTATTCCTTTAAATATACAGGAGGGAAAGCGCAACTTTATCACCTGCTATAAACAGGATAAACAGCTCTCCGCACTTTAAGAAAAAAGAGATTTATTAAATATTTAACGCAGTTTAGAAAATATTTAAATCAGCTCGCGGCGAACTATTTTCTTGATATTAATAAACGGGAACCTCATTTTCTTTCTGCTGACAGATTATTCCTGGTTCAGCCAGCCGCTTTTCTTTTCAGGTAGTGGCATTGTATGATCTCTATGCGCTATCATAAGCAGTCGCCGCTTTCCGCCTCACAGGATTATCATTCGCTGTTCATGCGCTACCTTATTAACCACACCATAATTTATGACGCTAAGGCGAAAACCCTGTCTCACCGTGATGATGCCGATAACAAAATAAGCATTACACCCGGCTCTGTCGCTATTTTGCTCGATTTTTTCATCTCCTATCCGGATCAGATATGGACCAAAGCAGAGCTCGGTCAGCGGGCACTCGATCACTCTCCTTATTCCGGCTCAGAAGCCAATGTGAACAAAAGCCTGAGCCTGCTGCGGCGTTACCTCAGCGACCTGGGCGCTGAACGCGAGGTGCTTGCCACCGTGCCGCATCAGGGCATTATTTTCAGCGCTGCAGTAACAGAATATCCCGCGTCGGCAACCGAATCTCTTGCGTCAGCAAAGAGAATGCCAGCGCCGCACAGACGCCGGTTTCTGCTGCCGGCCTCGATTCTTCTGCTGATAATTATTACAGCCGTCACAGCTTCTTTTTTAACGGCCAGACCGGGCTGCATTACGATTGAGCGTGGCGATCGGGGCAGCCTCAGCGGCCTCAGAGAGAAACTGGATGACTTTGCACTCTGCCAGCGTCCCGCAGTGACTATTGATGGTATCCGCGACAGCAAACTGTCTGGCCAGCGCTATTCTATGATTGCGGTTTGTCCGCAGGATGATCGGCAATGTATCAACTATATCGAAAAATAATACGCTCCCCTCTGCATCTCAGCCTGCTGATTCTGTTTCTCCTGCTGACCACCGGCGTTGTGGTCAGGCTTATCATCAATGCGAATCCCTATCCTGAGATGAAGCAGTGCACTGCCACGATTACAGAAAGTATGGCTTCGGCTTCCGTGCAGGCGCGTTTTTCACGCGTGGTAACGATTCTGCATCAGCAGGGGTTTGCTCACGATACCGGGACAGTAACCGCAAACGGTAAGCAGTGGCGGTATAATCGCTTTTATACTTTTACCCTTGCAGCGGTGGAAGAAGATGCTTTCAGACTCACTCTCGCATCGGGAAATAAAGCGTTCGATGATGCCGTGCCGGATGCAATAATGCATCGCCTGCGTCCTGAGGCGGGAAGGCAGACACATATCACCCGAATCGAGCAGGTGGCTCCCGGCGTCTGGTTATTCTCGGGTCTCGCTTTCCCGCTTTATGCCTGCAGAGTTACTGAGCCGCACTAAGCCGATCGTTTTCGGACGCTGACTTAAGCGCTGAAGATGAGATACAGGGCCTGATACCAAACTTAAATGCTTCGAAATCTGATTCAGCTAGAATTTAATGCGTAATAAAAGGTAAATACCTTACCTTTATTCCGCTGCCACACGCCGTACGTCATCATTCTTTTCAAGCAGATTATTCATTTTTCATGCCCTGAATTGCACGCCGGGCATAAGTTGATAGCGAGCCTGAGCAATGATTCTGATTACGGATGATATTTTCTTTCAGTGGGGGTTTGAACAACTCTACCGCGATAATGATTATCTGAGCCATTTCCCACTGCTTATCATGGATGATGGTATCAGTAACCTTTACTTTCTTGATGCAAGACCCAACAGCGGCGGCCACTCTCTGACGGGAGATTCGGTTGCACTGTTTCTGGAGCGCCTGAAAATTGTTGTACCGCGTAATACGAATATTGAGCGTCTGCGTGGTTTACTGCAAAAATTTCAGCGCGGTGCTTTCTGGCACATATCAGTTTCCACCGGCCAGAAACGCGTTCTGCTTGATACCGGCCGTGGAATGAGTGAGGAGATGTCACGCTGCAGAATGGGAGTAGATTATAAAACCTGGTTTAATTTTAAAAACGCTGCGTTTAGCCGACTGGGCATCAAAAATAACGCGACCTACCTGAAAGCTATTTCGGTCTGGCGTGCCGGTGCGCAGGAGATCTTCTGCCGGGAAATAATCCGTTTACGCCTTGAAGAATCGGGTTATATCCGGCGCAGCCGCTGTTTTTCGGAGCGCTGTTTCAGCAGTCAGCCTTACTATATACCAGGCTGATTGCTTTCTGCCGTACATGATTTTTAATAACCGTCATACGCATGAAATTTATTTTAACGACCGGCTTTATTTTGACCTGCTGTTTTATCTCCATTCTGTTCTGCCTGACATGATATAAGCTGCGTGTATATCAGTATGTGACCGGTTCTGCTGAACGCAGCCAGTACAGCTGCCGCAGACCAGACGGGCTTTTTTCAAACTGACTGGTGTGGCAGCAAGGCGGCAAGTGAAGCGGAGACCGGGAGCATACAGCAGTATGTGACCGGTTCTGCTGAACGCAGCCNCAAACTGACTGGTGTGGCAGCAAGGCGGCAAGTGAAGCGGAGACCGGGAGCATACAGCAGTATGTGACCGGTTCTGCTGAACGCAGCCAACACAGCTGCCGCGCCAGTCAGGAAGAAAAAAAAGCCCGCACAGGGCGGGCAACATAATACTGGAAGCAATGTGAGCAATGTCGTGCTCTTCTCCGGCAGAGCCACCGGTGAAGCGCAGGAGAATAATAATCATTCCTATTATCATCTGTAAAGCTTTATTGAGAATTTTTCTCATTCCCACACACTTATTGCGCCTGTTTTTTGGGCAATATGACTGTTATTGCTGCGGGTATGCAGGGGAGTTTGGGAACTCTCCCTGGTTTGCGATACACTCTGGCTATTGCCTCAGAATCGTTGAGTTCTATGCTAAAAATTCTCTTCTCGCTGCTGCTGAGTTTCAGCGCTTTGAGCGCGTCTGCTGCGCCTGCGGAATCGATCCGTCAGACCGGCTTTGTCTATTGTGTAAACGGCAGCGTTAACACCTTTAACCCGCAGATGGTCAGCAGTGGCCTGGTGGTTGATACCCTGGCCGCGCAGCTCTATGACAGACTGCTGGATGTTGACCCTTATACTTATCGTTTAATACCCGATCTGGCGCAGAGCTGGGAAGTGCGCGATAACGGCGCAACCTATCGTTTTCATCTGCGGCGAAATGTCTCTTTCCAGCATACCGCCAGCTTTACGCCCCGCCGCACGCTGAACGCCGATGATGTGGTATTCAGTTTTGCGCGGATGTTTGACCGGCACCATCCGTGGCATAACGTTAACGGCGGCAGCTATCCCTATTTTGACAGCCTGCAGTTTGCCGACTCTGTCCAGAGCGTCAGGAAGCTGGATCGCTATACCGTAGAGATCCGCCTGAACGCGCCCGACGCCTCCTTTTTATGGCATATCGCCACCCATTATGCGCCGGTGCTGTCACAGGAGTATGCCGCGCAGCTGGATGCCAAAGGGCAGCAGGAGAAGCTGGATCGCGAACCGGTGGGCACCGGGCCCTATCAGCTGAGCGAGTATCGTACCGGACAGTATCTGCGCCTGGCGCGTAATCCCTGGTACTGGAAAGGCGTACCGCGCCTGCAGCAGGTGGTGATTGACCTGGGCGTTGGCGGCACCGGTCGTCTGTCAAAACTGCTGACCGGCGAGTGTGACGTGCTGGCTTATCCGGCGGCGAGTCAGCTCTCGATCCTGCGCGACGATCCGCGTTTACGCATGACGCTGCGCCCCGGCATGAATATCGCTTATCTGGCGTTTAATACCCGCAAAGCGCCGCTGGACCGGCCCGAAGTGCGGCACGCGCTGGCGCTGGCAATCAATAATGAGCGCCTGATGGAGTCCATTTATTATGGCACGGCGGAAACCGCTGCCTCTATCCTGCCGCGCGCCTCCTGGGCTTATGACAGCGACGCCCGCGTAACGGAATATAATCCGGACAAATCGCGCGCGGCGCTGAAAGCCCTCGGCATCGAAAACCTGACGCTGCGCCTGGTGGTGCCAACCACCTCCATGTCCTGGAACCCCAGCCCGCTTAAAACCGCAGAGCTGCTGCAGGCAGATCTGGCGCAGGTCGGCGTTAACGTTATTATCACCCCGGTTGAAGGCCGTTTTCAGGAAGCGCAGCTGATGGCGATGAACCACGATTTAACCCTGAGCGGCTGGGCCACCGACAGCAACGATCCCGACAGCTTCTTCCGTCCGCTGCTCAGCTGTGCGGCGATCCGTTCGCAGACCAACTATGCTCACTGGTGTTCTCCGGCATTCGATGAGTCTCTGCAGCGCGCCCTGCTCTCTCAGCAGCTCTCCGCACGGATTGAGAGCTATGACCGTGCCCAGCAGCTGCTCGCTCAGGAGCTGCCGGTATTGCCGCTCGCCTCTTCACTGCGCGTGCAGGCATACCGGCACGACATTCAGGGGCTGGTACTGAGCCCGTTTGGCAATGCCTCTTTCGCCGGCGTACATCGTGATGAGCAGAGCGGAGAGTAACCGATGATTATCTATTTACTGCGTCGTATGCTGCTGCTGGTGATCACCCTGTTTCTGCTGTCGCTGGTGAGCTTCAGCCTGAGCTATTTCACCCCGAATGCGCCGCTGGAAGGCGCGTCGCTTCTCGATGCGTGGTGGTTCTGGACCCAGGGTTTGCTGCAGTTTGATTTTGGCGTCTCCAGCATTAACGGGCTGCCGGTTGATCTGCAGCTGCGTGAAGTCTTCCCCGCCACGCTGGAGCTGTGCGTGCTCGCGTTTATGCTCGCGCTGCTGGCCGGGATCCCGCTCGGTATCTGCGCCGGCGTCATGCGTAAAAAATGGCCGGACAGAGCGATCAGCGCGCTGGCGCTGCTGGGCTTTTCCATGCCGGTATTCTGGCTGGCGCTACTGTTTACCCTGTTCTTTTCACTTACGCTCGGCTGGCTGCCGGTATCGGGTCGATTTGACCTGCTTTATCCGGTGCAGAATGTCACCGGGTTTGCGCTGATCGACGCCTGGCTGAGCCCGTCGCGCTGGCGTCATGAGATGCTGCTGAGCGCGCTGTCACATATGGTGCTGCCGGTAATCGTACTCGCCGTGGCACCCACCACTGAAGTGATCCGGCTGCTGCGCATCAGCACCAGTGAAGTGATGGATAAAAACTATGTTAAAGCGGCGGCCACCCGCGGCCTGTCGCGCTTCACCGTGATCCGCCGTCACGTGCTGCATAACGCCCTGCCGCCAGTGATCCCGCGGCTGGGGCTGCAATTTTCGACCATGCTGACGCTGGCGATGATCACCGAAGTCGTTTTCAACTGGCCGGGTCTGGGGCGCTGGCTGATTAACGCCATCCGCCAGCAGGATTATGCGGCCATTTCTGCCGGCGTAATGGTGGCGGGCGGGCTGGTGATTATCGTCAGCGTTCTCTCTGATATTCTTGGCGCCGCCCTGAACCCGCTAAAGCACAAGGAGTGGTATGCCCATCGATAACGTTTACGCCGAGAAGCGGCTGCCAAGCACGCTGCGCCTCAGCTGGCATCACTTCTACCGCGATACGGGCGCGATGATCGGCCTGTATGGCTTCGGCACGCTTCTGCTGCTCTGCCTGTTTGGCCGGCTGATCGCGCCGTACGGCATCGATCAGCAGTTTCTGGGCTATCAGCTGCTGCCGCCCTCCTGGTCACGCTATGGTGACGTCTCATTTTTCCTCGGTACTGATGACCTGGGCCGTGATGTGCTGAGCCGCCTGCTGAGCGGCGTGGCGCCGACGGTGGGTTCCGCGCTGATGGTGACGCTGCTGGCCGCGCTGGCCGCGCTGCTGCTGGGTATTCTGGCGGGCATGACGCGCGGCGTGCGTTCCGCCGTGATGAACCACGTTCTGGATACGCTGCTGTCAATTCCGTCACTGCTGCTGGCGATTATCGTGGTTGCTTTTCTCGGGCCGCAGCTGGCGCACGCCATGCTGGCGGTGCTGCTGGCGCTGATCCCGCGGCTGGTACGGGAGATCTACACCGCCGTGCACGATGAGCTGGAGAAAGAGTATGTCGTGGCGCTGCGTCTGGACGGCGCCCGCAATCTCAGCATTCTCTGGAACGCAGTGCTGCCCAACATTCTGCCGCTGCTGATTGGTGAGTTTACCCGCTCACTGTCAATGGCCATTCTTGATATCGCCGCGCTGGGCTTCCTGGACCTGGGCGCGCAGCTCCCTTCGCCGGAATGGGGAGCGATGCTGGGAGATGCGCTGGAGCTGATCTATGTTGCGCCCTGGACGGTGATGCTGCCGGGTGCGGCGCTGATGATAAGCGTCCTGATCGTTAATCTGCTGGGCGACGGTATCCGTCGCGCGGTTGAGGCGGGAGCTGAATAATGCCGTTACTGGATATCCGCAATCTGACGATTGAATTTATGACGCCGGAAGGCCCGGTCAAGGCGGTGGATCGCATTAATCTGACGCTGAGCGAAGGAGAGATCCGCGGGCTGGTGGGTGAATCAGGTTCCGGAAAAAGCCTGGTGGCTAAAGCGATCTGCGGCGTAACGAAAGATAACTGGCGCGTAACCGCCGATCGCATGGTATTTGACGACATCGATCTGCAGCGTCTTTCCCCGCGCGAACGGCGTAAAATCATGGGGCACAATGTCTCGATGATTTTTCAGGAGCCGCAATCCTGTCTCGATCCCTCGGAGAGCGTCGGCCGCCAGCTGATGCAGGCGATCCCATGCTGGACGCATAAGGGCCGCTGGTATCAGCGCCTGTGGTTCTGGCGTAAAGCACGCGCTATTGAATTACTGCACCGGGTAGGTATTCGCGATCACAAAGATATTATGCGCAGCTTTCCCTACGAACTTACCGAGGGCGAGTGTCAGAAAGTGATGATAGCGATTGCGCTGGCAAATCAGCCGCGCCTGCTGATTGCCGATGAGCCAACTAACGCCATGGAGCCTACTACCCAGGCGCAGATATTTCGCCTGCTGAGCCGCCTGAACCAGAATAACAACACCACGATTCTGCTGATCAGCCACGATCTGCGCACCATGAGCAAATGGGCTGACCGCATTAACGTGATGTATTGCGGACAGACGGTGGAGACCGCGCAGAGCGAGGAGCTGATGAGCACGCCGCACCACCCCTACACCCAGGCGCTGATCCGCGCCATGCCCGATTTTGGCAGCGCGCTGCCGCACAAAAGCCGTCTGAACACGCTTTCCGGCGCGATTCCGTCGCTGGAGCATCTGCCGATTGGCTGCCGGCTCGGCCCGCGCTGCCCTTACGCGCAGCGCAAATGCGTTGAAACGCCGCGCCTGACCGGCAGTAAATCGCATCTGTTTGCCTGTCACTTTCCGCTTAACCGGGAGCGTCAGTAATGGAAACCCTGCTGGAAGTACGCAACCTGAGCAAAACCTATCGCTATCGCACCGGGCTGTTTCGTCGCCAGCACGTCGAGGCGGTAAAAAATGTCAGTTTCACGCTGCGTGAAAAGCAGACGCTGGCAATTATTGGCGAGAACGGCTCCGGCAAATCAACGCTGGCCAAGATGCTGAGCGGCATGGTGGCTCCCAGTGCCGGTGAAATGCTGATTGACGATCACCCGCTGAGCTACGGCGACTACGGCTATCGCAGCCAGCGCATCCGGATGATTTTTCAGGACCCGTCGACCTCGCTGAATCCGCGCCAGCGCGTCAGTCAGATCCTCGACCTGCCGCTGCGTCTGAACACGGAGCTGGATGATGAGGCGCGCGAGCAGCGTATTATCAGCACGCTGCGTCAGGTCGGGCTGCTGCGCGACCATGCAGGATACTATCCGCATATGCTGGCGCCGGGCCAGAAGCAGCGCCTGGCGCTGGCGCGGGCGCTGATCCTGCAGCCCAAAGTGATCGTGGCCGATGAGGCGCTCGCCTCGCTGGATATGACCATGCGCTCTCAGCTGGTTAACCTGATGCTGGAGCTGCAGGAGAAACATGGCATCGCCTATATCTACGTCACGCAGCATCTTGGCATGATGAAACATATCAGCGATCAGGTGCTGGTGATGCATCAGGGTGAAGTGGTTGAGCGCGGCGGCACCGCAGATGTTTTAGCCTCGCCGCTGCATGAGCTGACCAAAAGGCTCATCGCCAGCCACTTTGGTGAAGCGCTGACCGCTGAAGCCTGGCGGCGCGCGCTCTGAATGGCGCCCGTCTCGCGGAAAACGCGGTGCGGTTTACCGTATTTGACACAGACGTGCTAGAATCCGCACGTCGATTAACGTCGGTCGTATACTTTTTAATCATCGCGACCGCCAACAACAATGACCATAAGGATTACAGCTATGGGTTTTCTTTCCGGTAAGCGCATTCTGATTACTGGCGTTGCCAGTAAACTCTCCATCGCCTACGGTATTGCGCAGGCGATGCATAAGCAGGGCGCAGAACTGGCTTTCACCTACCAGAACGACAAACTGAAAGGTCGTGTGGAAGAGTTCGCTAAAGAATTGGGTTCAGACATTGTTCTGCCTTGCGATGTGGCAGAAGATGAGAGCATCACTGCCC
This sequence comes from Pantoea sp. M_9, assembly GCF_008631385.1. Lineage (NCBI taxonomy): Bacteria > Pseudomonadati > Pseudomonadota > Gammaproteobacteria > Enterobacterales > Erwiniaceae > Pantoea > Pantoea sp. M_9. The sequence goes on from NZ_VWUF01000001.1 coordinate 207,859, forward strand.
TGTTCACTGAGCTGGCAAAAACCTGGCCAAAATTTGACGGTTTCGTGCACTCTATCGGCTTTGCCCCGGGCGATCAGCTGGATGGTGACTACGTCAACGCCGTGACCCGCGAAGGCTTCAAAATCGCGCACGACATCAGCGCTTACAGCTTTGTGGCGATGGCCAAAGAGTGCCGCGCGATGCTGAACCCGAATGCAGCCCTGCTGACCCTCTCTTATCTGGGCGCAGAGCGTGCTATTCCAAACTACAACGTTATGGGTCTGGCGAAAGCGTCGCTGGAAGCTAACGTACGCTACATGGCTAACGCAATGGGTCCGGAAGGCGTGCGCGTCAACGCCGTATCTGCGGGTCCAATCCGTACCCTGGCAGCCTCCGGCATCAAAGATTTCCGTAAGATGCTCTCCCACTGTGAAGCGGTTACCCCGATTCGCCGTACGGTGACCATTGAAGACGTAGGTAACTCTGCGGCCTTCCTGTGCTCCGACCTGGCAGGTGGTATCACCGGTGAAGTTGTTCACGTTGATGGCGGCTTTAGCATTGCTGCGATGAACGAGCTGGAACTGAAATAAGTTCTGCAGGGGCGAGCCTGACTCGCCCCACTCCCTCTCTGACCGCACTATATACCCATTCGATATTAATTATTCCCCTTCATTCTTTTGCCTGCGCCTGACCATCAGCGACGATAAGCCTGCCCCCGAGTGGCGACACGCTTTTCAGAATTTCCCGTCGTACGCTCAGCCCGAATTTAGCGAAAGGATGGATTATGGAACAACGCCGTTTTACCGGCCATAACCTCTGGCTGTATGAAAGCCAGGCTCGCCCATACACCTCCACCACCGCCCCGCTGGTCCCCGAGGCCGCCCTGGTTAACGATAGATTTCTGCTCGGTTTGCAGCAGGAAGCAACGGTTTTACAGCCGCTGTTTCGTCATTTTCAGCCGGCGCTGCTGGCGGCTCGCGATGTCAGCCAGCTGCTGTTTCCTGACAGCCTGACGGCGTCGCAAACGCATACGCTGACACTCTATGACCGGCTGAGCGCGGCCCTGACGGTCGCCCAGGTAGCGGGCGTTCAGCGCCTGTGCAATCACTACTCAGCGCGCCTTAACCCGCTCCCCGGTCCCGACTCTTCCCGCGAGAGCAACAATCGCCTGACGCAGATGACGCAGTATGCCCGTCAGCTGGCGATGCAGCCGGCGCTGATTAACGCCCACAGCCTCGGTGCACTGGAGGCGGTGGGACTGACAGAACCCGATATCATCACGCTGACCCAGATTATCGGTTTCACAGGATTTCAGGCGCGGATGGTGGCTGGCGTGCAGGCGCTGCTGGCACAGCCGGTACGCTGGATCCCCGGCGCATCAGTGCCGCCCGACGCCTGCGCCACGCTGTTTGCTGACGATCATCTCTGCTCGCCCGGGCTGAAGCCGCTGGAGCGACGCTACGCCAGCCCGCAGCAGCTGAGCGCGCAGGCTGACTGTCTGAATGATAGCGATCTGGAGCCGCTGAGCTGGCTGCTGATGTATGATGCGCCGGTTCTGAGCGGCCTGCAGCGCCTGAAACAGCAGATGATATCGGTTAACCCGGAGGCGGAAGCGCTGGCGCTGGCGGTCAGCGCGCGTATTCACGGCTGTCGTCAGCGTTTTACACGCTACGCCGGTGAGCGGCGTGAAGCGTTGCTGGCTGACGCGGCGCATAATCGCGACGCAGTGGCTGCGCTGAGCGGGCAGCTGACGCGTCAGCCCGATCGGTTCAGTGCCGCCCACCTGCAGCCGCTGATCAATAGCGGCTGGGATCATACCGCCCTGTTTACGCTGTTGCAGAGAGTGGCGCTGGCCAGCTGGGAGGACCGGCTTACTATGGCGCTGGCAGAGACGCGTCAGTCATGAAGATGGCGGCGCGCCTCATCAAAAAAGTGCTGCGCCAGCGGTGAAGCACGCCCCGGCTCTGCGATCACCAGCGCAGCCTGCCGTCCCATCGGAGCCATATCGATCGGGCGGCGCGCCAGATTCTGCAGCAGCTCTGGCAGCAGATGTCCGCACGGTGAAACCATCACGCCGAGACCAACCTGCGCGCTCTGCAGCAGCTGCATAATAGATGCGCTCTCAACGATTACACGCGGCAGCAGGCCGGTTTCGCGCAGCTGCCCGTCCAGATAACGCCGGAAATAGCGCGTGGGTTCAGCCAGACAGAGCGGCTGCGCCGCCAGGGTATGCAGTGAGAGCCGCTGCTGCTTCAGCAGCGCCGGAAAGTGCTGCGGGTTAAAAATCGCTTCCACTCCGCCGTCGTTCAGCAGTGCCGTCTGAAAGTGCAGTTCGCGCAGAGCGGTCAGCTCAAAAAAGCCGATCCCGCCGTCAACGGTATGGCTGTTTAGCGCTTCCAGTAGTTGATCGGCGCTCATCGCTGCGACGCGATAGTCCAGCTGAGGATAGCGCGCCTCGACCGCTTTAAGCAGCGCCGGCAGCGCCACGCTGCACTGCGGCATTACGCCCAGCCGCAGCGTACCGTTTACGCCATGTTTGAGGGATTCAACTTCCAGCTTCAGCCCCTGATAAACGGAAACAATTTCCCGCGCCCAGGTCAGCACCCGCTCACCTTCCGGGGTAAAGCCATCAAAGTTATTACTGCGGTTAATCAGCGATAACCCCAGCTCACGCTCGAGATTTTTGAGCCGCATTGAGAGCGTGGGCTGGCTGACAAAACTCGCTTCTGCCGCCCGGCCAAAATGGCGCTCCCGCTCAAGATTACACAGGTAAATTAATTGTTTTATGTCTATTTTGATTACCTATCAATGGCTTATTAACTACAAAACGTCTGATGAAATTATTATGTACTAACCTGCGTAATAAATAAAAAATTGCTCAGATACAGTGTGCGGATGATCAGGTAGCTCAGCAGGAATGTCAAAATGAAACATCTCTGTTCCGCGCCTCGCACGTTATCTTCCCCAGCCCTGGATAGTCGCTCCACTGATACGCAACGTTGCCGGGTTTACCTTCGCAGCTGAGTCAACTCGCAGGAAGCCGTCCGGGATATCCAGGTTGAAACTTGCCGGCAGGTCTTCAGGCAGACCCTACTGCATACACTCGTCTTTGACGAATGGGCCGCCGGCTTATTTAGGCAACTGCTGATACATGGCTGACCAGAAGTAATCTCCAGGGATCGCTATCGTTTCGGGTAGCTTATCCTCGGGGTGCAGGTCTGGCACCAGCGCCTCTTCTGACTCATTGATAGCCGGAAACGCCAGCATCTTAGCGCGAGGATTAATCTCCACCACGTGCCCCGACAAATCATCTGTCGCGCAGCGCCTAACCATGATTATTGCGGCAAGCTATTTATCAGTTAACTCCTCTGCGCTGACCTTATGCTTATGCTGAATGGCGCCACCGTCTTTGCCAGACATTTCATTGGTAATTTTATCGCCATATTTACTCCAATAAAAAACCGCCCGCAGGCGGCCTGTTATTTAGTCAACATTTCTGGCAGATACATCCAGTGCGATACCGTGTAGCTGTCATATTGCGAGTTGCCTTCTATCTTCAAAACTTCAAAATTTTTGTAGAGCGGATTATAGGTTGCAAACCCTAAACCTTTATCTATTGACACGATTAATAATCTTTATGCCTCTGGCTTATCTGAATCTGTGCTAATCCATTGCATGTTCTATCTCCAGAAAATGCAGAGATATTAATCTATTATCAGGTGTACTCACAAATCCGCCTTGTGATGACTATGCCTTGAAATCAGCCAGCCCCTGACCTCTTCGCCACTCTCTCATCGTCGCCACAACCTTCTCTGGAGTCAGGTCATCGTCATCATTATAGAAAATCAGGTCTGAACCTTCTGGATGCTCAGACAGAGAGCAAACATGTTCAATCAGTTCGTCCTGGTATGCTTCGCCACCCTGGGCATTGAATATCTCCTGTACCAGACTGGTGAATTCAGCTTCCGTGTAATCCTCAAATCCAGGCTTAAACTTCATCGTTGTTTTCCTTTGTAGTGAAGGACATCTTACTCTTTTTNTTACTCCATATTAAGCACGTCATCTGGCGCGAGGTATATACAGGCACCATCTTCCTTCGCCATCCCAATTAAGCCGTTAACCACTTCCGACTGTGATCGGTTCGTCAGTCTTTCATAAACTCCGACGGAATCGTTGATGAAGATGATGAGTTAAGCGCCTGGCGTATTCACACCAATGAACCCTCTTAAAAATTAGAGGATTTATTTGATGGCTTAATCCTTAAATATAAACTCGACTGAGTGCATATCAGCTAACTTCTCCAGAACTACCAGCTTTTGAGTTCGTCCATTTAGATAGTCTATATAAATGTCCGACAAGTCATGCCATAAGGCCTTAAGATTTGTTTTTTTCAACAAACCCTCGCACATAACCCATGCAGAAATTGCATCATGCCAGCACTTCTTGAGTTCGTTAAGGCATAGCTCTGCTTCGCTTGTATCAGCAGAGATCACCCTGCCTTTTACTCTGATGAATTGTGCCATACTTCTGTTCCAGTCATCAGGCATCATATGGACGGCATAGTCCAATGCCAGAAGCGACCTTTTGAATTCACTTTTGATCTTTGTCTTTTCTTGCTTCTTCCAGGTGCTCAGAGCTGCCACAGCATAGGCCAAAGTAAGCAATGAACCAATAGCGGTTACTATAGTTGCTATCGCACCCCACATTACCCACCACGCAGAGTCACGAGTGGCAATCAGAGTTTCAAAAGATATGAAATCAGCGTCCATTTTATCCCCTTAATTTTACAAAGGGATTTTACCTCATGCATTAAGCGTGGTCATCTTGACCATTAGTTAGTCCACCGGAAGTGATGAGCTGAATGATGGCTGCACTGATAAATGGCGCCCAATAAAAAACCGCCCGCATGCGGCTAGTGTATTAGGCTTTGAGTCCTGGCTTGCCGTTAGCATTGCGCCAGGACTTCACAGCGAACACAATTCTCTCAGGTGTTGCATTTTCATCGTCGCAATAGTAAATCAGGTCAGAACCTTCAGGGTGCTCACTTACCGCAATGAAATTTTCCAGAAGTTTATCCTGATAAGCCTCACCGCCTTCAGCGCCACAGATTTCACTTACAAGCTGAGTGAACTCAGCTTCCGTGTAATCTTGAAATCTTAACTTCACTTTCATTACTGACCTCCTCCTTTGTGGTGAAGGACATCTTACTCTTTTTGCTCCAGTACGTACTCCATCTTGAGAACATCATCGAGCGCCAGATAGACCCAGCCACCATCTTCCCAGGCAATGCCGATAAAGCCGTTAACGATTTCAGGCTGCGCTCGGTTCATTAGCCCTTCATGGGTTTCACCTGACTTTGTGGTGACAGTGATGCGGCAGATGTCGGGCATTAAGAGCCTTTTTATCCCCCCGGATATATTGCTATCAAAATGGGACAGTCCATGGTGATGGCAATAATGTGTTACCTTTAACAAAACCAGGGAGGCGGTATGTTTTCTTTTCTCACTACACTCAAGCGACTAATCAATAATCAGCAAAAACAACAAGACTCCAGGCCAGAACATTCAACAGAAGAGCTTCTTCAATGGGCAACAGGCTGTATGCTGGATGGCCTGCCTGATAATTTTTTCCAGGCCAGGCTTTTGTGTGTCCGGGAGCCCAATCCCATCAATCCAGATGGCTGGATAGTCAGTGTGAATCACGATGTGATGCTTAGTGCTGACGCAGAATATGAACGGTTTGAACCTGCCGATGACCTTTATCCGACGCAGTGTGTAGAAATGCTGCTTAATGGCAAGGAATGGCATAGCGCCAGTATTGTGTTCAATCAGGAAAAGACATCATTCCTGTGGGAGTAAATATTTCCGAATCCAGTTTGTGATGACAATAAAAACCGCCCGCAGGCGGTTATATTGATTATGCTGATTCGCAAAAGTAAATAGCCTGCGATAAATAATGAAATAGTTTAGGAAATGCAATGTCGAATCTGCGCCAGAAAGCTATTTGCTACATACTGTTACGTTCTTCTGTTACGTATTTAATAGCCTGTGCAGTTAGCTGCTCACGAACTTTAGCCGATGTTTGATCCCTGACTTTTATGATTGCTTGTTGCTGTGACGTGTTTAAAGCATCCCACTGATCTTTATCAGAACCAATTGAGTCATGCAGTTCAGTCAGGTCAGAATTGCATTTTCCGAATGCTTCTTCTGCAACTTTGTTAGCCAGTTTGGAGGTTTCCGGCAGCAATATAAAAGCGCGGCTGATGCAGAACTTTGGTTATCAAAGAATCGGGCTGGACCGCCGTCGGGGATTTTAACCCCGCTCTCTGCCCTAAGTAGCCAGCGCTCTGTCCAATGAGCTAACGGCGGATAACTGCGGTGCCTGATGTGTTCAGATTGCTGTTAAAGCAGCTGGTGAGCCTTGCCCAACGGCAAACTGATACTGCCCGCGAAGGCAATTTAACGCATGATCTGATTATAACATATTCGTTACCCGGTGACGCCAGGATTGAGCAAAACAGAGGGGCAAGCGCGGTCTGGCAAGCTGTCAGCTTACCCTGCCTGAGCGGGTAAGCGATATGGGCCGGGGAATAAATCATAAGCATTCATGATAAATAAACATTTACTTATAGGATTATTCTGATACATTAGGTGTGCAAAGATTGCACACAGCAAAAGGACTATAAAAATGAAAAAAGTCGCCACGCTTCTGGTTTTAACTGCAGCATTTGTTTTTTCAACGGCAGCGGTTGCCTGTCCTAAAGGGACCCACCCTCACGGCGGTACCGGCTCGCACCATGCTGGCGGTACGTGTTACTGATTCCTGTAAGTGCGTTGACAGGATAAAGAGCCAGCGTTGTTCTCAGCCAGCCCACCGACAGGTGGGTTTTTTTATGCACTCTGCGCTTTATCACCGGTAAGCGCTACGCACAAAAAAGCTGCCCGCAGGCAGCTTCAGGGTAATGCCCTACCCGGCGCTTATCTCCGGCACTCGCAATGGCTTAGCTCTTGAAAGGGCAGCGCCACTATCGCAAATATCCGCCCGGCGTGTTTAACAATGATTGCGATCCTCACTATTAGCAGGCTTATAAATCAGCTTACTCCGAGCGCCTGTTTGACTTCATTCGCAATTTTTTCAACCTGCGGGCCATAGATCACCTGCACATCATGTTCCGTCACGCGGTTAACGCCGTTAGCCCCGGTGGAAAGCAGCGTCTGATCAACGACCTCATTCATTGCTTTGACGCGTACCCGCAGGCGGGTAAAGCAGCAATCAACTTCCTCTATATTCGCTTCGCCGCCCAGGCCGCTGATAATGACTCGGGTACGCTCGTCTGCCGTGACCTGCGCCGGTTTCTGCTCATCTTCACTCTCGCGTCCCGGCGTCTCTACCCGCATACGCGTGATGACCAGGCGAAACAGATAGTAATAAAGCGGCGCGTAACAGGCGCCCAGCACCAGCGTCCACCACCAGTGGGTCTTACTGCCGCCGAGAATGCCGAACACCACCAGATCGATAGCGCCGCCCTGCACGTTGCCAATCATCAGGTGCAGCATCGACATCAGCATAAACGAGAGGCCGGTCAGCAGCGCATGCAGCACATAAAGTACCGGTGAAACAAAGATAAAACAGAACTCCAGCGGCTCAGTAATACCGGTAGTAAATGAGGTCAGCGCCCCTGCCAGCACCAGCGCTTTTACCCGCTGCTTATGCTCCGGGCGCGCCGTATGGTAGATCGCCAGGGCGGCGGCGGGCAGACCAAACATCATGACCGGGATTTTGCCCTGCGCCAGAAACTGCGTGGCGGTGCGTACGGTATCATCCGGAATCGCCCCCGGATGCGTCAGCGAACTGTTAAAGATATTGAGCGCGCCGACGACGCTCTGCCCCTCGACGGTGGCCATCCCGCCAATCGGGGTAAAGCGCACCGTCTCGTTCAGAATATGGTGCAGGCCGGTCGGGATCAGCAGCCGTTCACACGCTCCCAGCAGAAAGGCGCCATACTGCCCGCTTTTACCAATCATCTCGCCGACCCAGGCAATACCGGCTCCGATAGTTGGCCAGATGAGCGCCAGCAGCACGCCCGCCAGCGGCAGCACAACCACGGTAATAATCGGCACAAAGCGGCGTCCGCCAAAAAAGCTGATCGCCACCGGAAGCTGCTGGGTATAGAAGCGGTTATGCAGTACTACCGTAAGCAGCCCGGCAATCACCCCGCCCAGTACGCTCATGTTGTAGGTAAAAATGCCCAGCATCTGGATATATTCTGCCGACAGCATCATCGCGCTGGTTTGATCCATTCCCGCCTGCTGCAGCGCCTGCGGCGTGGTGGTTGCGGCGGTCAGCCCTTTGGCTGCGAGGGTAGCGCTGATGCCTGTGTTCATCATCAGATAACCAATGACGGCGGCAAAAGCGGCCGTGGGTTTCTCCGCTTTCGCCAGCCCGATTGCGCTGGCAACGGCAAAGAACAGCGGCAGGTTGGCAAAAAGTGCACCGGCAACTTTGCGGATAAAGCCGATGATCAGCTGTGGCACCTGCATCTGTGCAAAGGCTTCACCGGTGATCGCCGGGTTCTGCAGCGCGGCGGCCAGTCCGAGAAATATGCCAGCGGCGGCGATAACCGAGATAGGCATCATCAGCGCTTTACCAAACGCGTGGATCTGGCTGGTGAGTTGTTTCATGACGCGCTCCTTCACACGGTGAAAGAGCAATTATTAGCCACTATTGCGCTGCTTACGCAGCAGCGTGTCTCTCAGAGCTAAGGTAATTTGAAGCAGCTCACAGTTTGCCACCATGGCGATAAACGCCGCCTATCGCTCAATTAAGTCAATCAATTAGACAACCTCTGTTCTCAGTCGCACACTTCTTTTCAACAGAAGACATATTCTGATAACAACTCATAAACAATAAGCCTGCGACTACCATGAAATTTAAACGTAAAATTCAGCCTTACCGCGCTGCTGCCGGCGGCTGGGGTTCACTGGAAGCGACCACCCGTTTCGTATTTGACAGCAAAGCTGCCCTGAAAAATATGCGTAATCTGATGCGCATGAACAAAGCGCGCGGCTTCGACTGCCCCGGCTGTGCCTGGGGTGATGATAATAAAAGTACGTTTAGCTTCTGCGAGAACGGCGCTAAAGCGGTGACCTGGGAAGCGACGCGACGCGTGGTCGAGCCTGAATTTTTTGCTCAGCACAGCGTCAGCACGCTCTATCAGCAGAGCGACTATTTTCTTGAGTATCAGGGGCGTCTGACGCACCCGATGCGCTATAACAGCACCACCGATCACTATGAACCCATCAGCTGGGATGCGGCGTTTGCGCTGATTGCTCAGCACCTGAAAGCGATGGACCATCCCGATCAGCTGGAACTCTACACTTCCGGACGTGCCAGCAATGAAGCCTCTTGGCTCTACCAGCTGTTTGGTCGTGTGATGGGCACCAATAACTTCCCTGACTGCTCCAACATGTGCCATGAAGCCAGCGGCAGCGGCCTGAAACGCAGCATCGGTGTCGGAAAAGGCACTATTCGTCTCGACGACTTCGATCACGCTAACGCCATTTTTGTGCTCGGGCAAAACCCGGGGACCAACCATCCGCGTATGCTGCACAGCCTGCGTCACGCTGCCGATCACGGCGCTAAGATTGTGACATTTAATACCCTGCGTGAACGTGGTCTGGAGCGCTTTGCCGATCCGCAAAAGCCGCTGGAAGTGGTCACATCCAAAGCTGGTACCATCAGTTCTGCCTACTATCAGCCCAACCTCGGTGGCGATATGGCCGCCCTGCGTGGCATGGTGAAAGCGCTGCTGGAAGTGGAGCGCGCGCGTCTTGCCGCCGGTGAGCCGGGTATTTTCGATCGGACATTTATCGCCGCAAACACGCAGGGCGTTGAGGCCTATCTGGATGCGGTTGATAACACCTCATGGCAGCAGATTGTGCAGCAGTCGGGCCTGAGCGAAGCGCAGATCCGCGAAGCGGCAGCCATTTATCAGAGCGCGGAACGGGTGATTATCACCTGGGCGATGGGGATCACGCAGCATAAGCACTCCGTCGACACCGTACGCGAAATCGTCAACCTGCAGCTGCTGTTCGGTCAGCTGGGTAAAAAAGGTGCCGGCCTTTGCCCGGTGCGTGGCCACAGCAACGTGCAGGGCAACCGCACCATGGGCATCGATGAAAAGCCTTCTAAACCTTTCCTTGATGCCATGGGCGCCCATTTTGGTTTTGAACCCCCACGCAATGCCGGTCACAATACCGTTGAAGCGCTGGGCGCCATGCTGCGTGATGAAGTGAAAGTGCTGATTGCTCTCGGCGGCAATCTGGCGGCGGCAGCGCCTGACTCTCCGGTTACGGAAGCCGCGCTGCAGCACTGTGGTCTGACGGTGCATATCAGCACCAAGCTCAACCGCAGTCATCTGGTGCCGGGTCATGAAGGGCTGATCCTGCCTACGCTGGGCCGCACCGAGCGCGATCGTCAGGCTGGCGGTAACCAGTTCATTACCGTTGAGGACTCATTCAGTATGGTTCACGCTTCAGAAGGCATGGGCATCCCGCTGGCGGAGACACAGCGTTCAGAAACCGCCATTGTGGCGGGTATCGCCCATGCGACGCTGGGCAGTGAGCATATCGACTGGCTCGGCATGGCGGCAGACTACAATATTATCCGCGATCATATCGCCGCGACGATCCCGGGCTTTGCAGATTTCAATACAAAGTGCGACCAGCCTGGTGGTTTTTATCTCGGCAACGCGGCGGCAGAGCTGCGCTTTAATACGCCATCACAGCGTGCGGAATTCAGCGCGTCCGCGCTGCCCGACTCGCTGTTTCCTCAGCTCGGCAGCGACGTGACCGTACCGTTTACGCTACAGACGCTGCGTTCACATGACCAGTACAACACCACAATTTACGGTCTCGACGATCGCTATCGCGGCGTCTATGGTCAGCGTGAAGTGGTGTTTATTCATCCTGAGGATATGGCGGCGCTGGGCTTTACCGAAGGCCAGCAGGTGGATATTGAAACCCTCTGGAATGATGGCCTGACCCGCCGCGTCAGCGGCTTTAAACTGGTGCCTTACAATATTCCGCGCGGCAATCTTGCAGCCTACTATCCGGAAACTAATCCGCTGGTACCGCTCTCAAGCTACGGCGATATCAGCGGGACGCCGACCTCTAAATCGGTGCCGGTGAAGCTCACGCTTAGCGCCGCCCTGCCCACGCAGCGCATCGCCTGATTACGCGTTACTCTCTGAAACAAAAGCCGCGCTCTGCGGCTTTTTAACCCGTTTTAACCTTGCCGCGCGCCCCTGATTCGCGTAAAACTGTCCACCGCTCTTAGGCCACGAAACTGACTAAATTATGTTCCAGGATAACCCGCTGCTCGCGCAGCTGAAAGAGAAGCTTCACGCGCAGACTCCGCGCGCCGAAGGCGTTGTGAAAGGCACAGAAAAAGGCTTTGGCTTCCTTGAAGTTGATGCTCAGAAAAGCTACTTCATTCCGCCACCGCAAATGAAGAAAGTGATGCACGGCGATCGTATCACCGCGGTGATCCACACCGATAAAGATCGTGAAAGTGCAGAGCCGGATACCCTGATTGAGCCGTTTCTGACGCGCTTCGTCGGCCGGGTGCAGAAAAAAGACGATCGTCTCGCCATCGTGCCGGATCATCCGCTGCTGAAAGATGCCATTCAGTGTCGCGCCGTGCGCGGTCTGACGCACGATTTTCAGAACGGTGACTGGGCTGTGGCTGAAATGCGTCGCCATCCGCTGAAAGGCGATCGCGGCTTTTATGCTGAGCTGACTGAATTTATCGTTACCGCAGACGACCACCTGGCGCCGTGGTGGGTCACGCTGTCGCGCCATAACCTGGAGCGCGAAGCGCCAGAGAGTGAGTGCGGCGGGATGCTGGATGAGCAGCTGACGCGTGAAGATCTCACCGCGCTGAACTTTGTCACCATCGACAGCGCCAGTACGCAGGATATGGACGATGCGCTCTATGCGGAAGCGCAGGCGGATGGCAGCCTGCTGCTGACTATCGCTATTGCCGATCCTACCGCTTACGTAGCGGAAGGCAGCGAGCTTGATAAGCTGGCCGCCCGGCGCGCGTTTACCAACTACCTTCCCGGCTTTAACATTCCTATGCTGCCGCGCGAGCTCTCCGATAATATCTGCTCGCTGCGCCCGCATGAAAAACGTCCGGTGCTCGCCTGCCGTGTGACGGTCCAGCCGGATGGCGCACTCGCTGACGACGTGCACTTCTTTGCAGCCTGGATTGAATCCAAAGCCAAACTGGTTTACGACAACGTCTCAGACTGGCTGGAAAACAGCGGCAGCTGGCAGCCGGAAAGTGAGGCGATTGCTGAGCAGATCCGTCTGCTGCATCGTCTCTGCCTGGCGCGCAGTGAATGGCGTCAGACCCATGCGCTGGTATTCAAAGATCGCCCCGATTTCCGCTTCCTGCTGGGAGAGAAAGGCGAAGTGCTGGATATTATCGCTGAACATCGTCGTATCGCTAACCGCATGGTTGAAGAGGCGATGATTCTGGCCAACATCTGCGCGGCGAACGTGCTGCAGAAAAAACTGGGTTTTGGCATCTACAACCTGCATACCGGTTTCGATCTGGCCAACGCGGAACAGGTAGCCGGCGTACTGGCTGGTCACGGTATTACCGTCGATCCGCAGGCCATTACGACACTGGAAGGCTTTCGCCAGATGCGTCGTGAACTCGACGCGCAGCCGACTCAGTATCTCGACAGCCGCATTCGCCGTTTCCAGAGCTTTGCTGAGATTGGCACCGAACCCGGCCCGCACTTTGGTCTGGGTCTGGATGCCTATGCGACCTGGACCTCACCGATCCGTAAGTTTGGCGATATGATCAACCATCGCCTGCTGAAAGCTATTGTGCGTGGTGAGAGCATTGCCCGTCCGCAGAGTGACGTTACGGTTACCATGGGTGAACGTCGCCGCCTTAACCGCATGGCCGAGCGCGATGTGGGTGACTGGCTTTATGCGCGTTTCCTGACGCCTTTCGCCGGCAGCGAGCGCAAATTCAGCGCCGAGATCATTGATGTATCGCGCGGCGGTATGCGCGTGCGCCTGCAGGAAAACGGTGCGGTGGCCTTTATTCCGGCGCCGTTTATTCATGCGGTACGCGATGAGCTGGTCTGCTCGCAGGAGAGCGGTACGGTGCAGATCAAAGGTGAAGTGGTGTATCGCGTCACCGATATCATTGATGTCACCATTGCCGAAGTGCGCATGGAGACCCGCAGCGTGGTTGCCCGCCCGGCAGCCTGACGGCGCTCACAGTGCGGGATAACAGCTGTTATCCCGCCTCTTCTTTTCTGCTCTGCTTTAAATTTGCATCGCGCTTCACACTTCTGCTTTTACTACCTTCCGTTAACATTTTTTTACCTTACTTTTAACTCGTTGTATTTCGCTTGCCTGTTTTCCCGGCCTCTACAAGGAGTTAACTCATGAACAACGTCAAAACCGGCATCGTCTGGTTAGCAGTGGCGTTAATCGGTGCTGGCGCATTTGCCATGCTTGCGCTTAGCCGCGGCGAACATGTCAATGCGGTCTGGCTGGTTATCGCATCGGTCGCCTGCTACAGCATCGCCTACCGTTTCTATAGCCTGTTTATCGCCCGCCGCATCTTCGAACTTGACGATCGCCGCCGCACGCCAGCTGAGCGCCTCAGCGATGGTCTGGATTATGTACCGACCAACAAATGGGTGCTGTTTGGTCACCACTTTGCCGCCATCGCCGGTGCAGGACCGCTGGTCGGACCAATTCTGGCCGCACAGATGGGCTTTCTGCCGGGCACTATCTGGATCCTGGTGGGTGTGATGCTCGCCGGCGCGGTGCAGGACTTCCTGATCCTGTTTATCTCTACCCGCCGTGACGGGCGCTCGCTGGGTGAAATGGCGCGCCAGGAGCTGGGCTCTTTTGCCGGCGTGGTGACGATGCTCGGTGCGCTCGGCGTGATGATCATTATTCTCTCTGCGCTGGCGCTGGTGGTGGTTAAAGCACTCGCTAACAGCCCGTGGGGACTCTTCACCATCGCAGCCACTATTCCTATCGCGCTGTTTATGGGCGTCTATATGCGCTTTCTGCGCCCGGGAAAAATTGCTGAGGTTTCCCTTATCGGTTTTGTACTGATGATGGCAGCAATTATCTATGGAGGCGATGTGGCCGCCGATCCTTACTGGGGCCCCTTCTTTACCCTTAAAGGCACAGAGCTGACGTGGGTGCTGGTGATCTACGGTTTCGTCGCCTCTTCGCTGCCGGTCTGGCTGCTGCTGGCACCGCGCGACTACCTCTCCACCTTCCTGAAGATTGGCGTTATTGTTGGGCTGGCGATAGGTATTCTGTTTGCTATGCCAGAGCTGAAAATGCCGGCGGTCACAAAATTCATTGATGGCACCGGCCCGGTCTTCTCCGGTGCGCTCTTCCCGTTTTTGTTTATCACGATTGCCTGCGGGGCTATCTCCGGGTTTCACGCGCTGGTCTCCAGCGGCACCACGCCTAAACTGGTAGAGCGCGAAAGCCATATCCGGTTTATCGGTTACGGCGCCATGCTGATGGAGTCGTTCGTGGCTATTATGGCGCTGATCTGCGCCTCGGTACTGGATCCGGGCGTCTACTTCGCGATGAACTCCCCGGCTGCGCTGATTGGAACCACCGTCGAGAACGCGTCGCAGGTGATTAATGGCTGGGGCTTTGTTGTCACGCCGGAGATGCTGAGTGGCATTGCACGTGATGTCGGTGAAAGTACGGTACTCTCACGCGCCGGTGGTGCACCTACCTTCGCCGTGGGTATGGCACACATCATCACCGAGGTATTCAACAGTCGCGCGATGATGGCGTTCTGGTATCACTTTGCCATTCTGTTTGAGGCCTTATTTATCCTGACCGCCGTGGATGCCGGCACCCGCGCCTGCCGTTTTATGGTGCAGGATTTAGTGGGTACCGTGGTTCCGGCAATGGGCAGCAACCGCTCCTGGCTGGGGAATATGGCCGGCACCACCGTTGCCGTCGCGGGCTGGGGCTTTTTTGTCTACCAGGGGGTGGTCGATCCGCTGGGCGGGATCAATACGCTGTGGCCGCTGTTCGGCATTGGTAACCAGATGCTCGCGTCGATGGCGCTGATCCTCGGCACAGTGGTGCTGTTTAAGATGAAAAAACAGCGTTACGCGTGGGTCACTATTCTCCCTACCGCATGGTTGTTTATTACCTCGATGACCGCGGGCTGGCAGAAGATTTTCCATGAAAAACCCGCCATCGGCTTTCTGGCTCAGGCGCGCAAATTTCAGCAGGGCATCGACAATGGCATCGTGATCGCCCCGGCCAAAAGCGTGGCGGATATGCAGACCATTATCTTCAGCAATCAGATCAACGCGGCGCTGTGCGGCTTCTTTATGCTGGTTGCAGTCACTATGCTGGTTGCCGCCTTCTTTGTTATTCGTCGTGCGCTCCGCAGCACCGCACCGACCGTGCGCGAAGCAGAGGTTTCACTGCTTAAGGAGGTACGCCATGTCTGAGTCCATCTATCGCTGGACGCCTCCCGGCGCAGGCTGGCAGATAAAGCGCTGCTTACTGATAGTGAGTGCCGCTGATACCCCGCCGCTCTCCCGCTGGCAGCAAATCTGGCGCGGGTTGCAGCAGAGCTTTCGTTTAATGGTTGGCGTGCACGATTATCAAACTTATCTGAAGCATATGCGCCTCCATCATCCTGAAACGCCGCCTATGGATGAGCGCACTTTTCACCGGCACTGTCTCAATGCCCGCTTTCCGAGCCAGGCCGGAAACCCCGGCAGATGTCCCTGCTGATAATGATAAGCCCCGTTTTCGGGGCTTTTTCGTGCCATTCTTTAATAAAAACAAAAATATATTCGGTTTGCATCTTGTGCTTACGCAGGAGGTTGAATACTGTTGCTAAAATAATGAGATAGAGTCCCAGAGACATGGCCGGAGGAAGTTTAAATGACCGATGAACAGGGGCAAACCTTGCTGTATGCCTTGTTTGGCACCACCAGCCCCCATTGGCGGTTAACCTCTGACAGTGACGCACTGCATTTTGCCGAAGATGAAAATGCCAATACTAACCTGGCCGTTTCGCTTACGCCGGCGCAGGCCAGTCTGTTACGGGCGATGACGGTGATCACCTCCAGCATTAATCTTACTCTGCCGCTGCACGGAACCCCGGTGCCAATGCACTTTGTCGGACGTAAAGTGAACCAGTCTACCTGGGCCGGCACCGCCTCCGCATGGGGTGATACCTCATCGGTTGCCCGCGATCTGACCCAGGGACTCTCTTTCGCCGAACAGGTGGTATCTGAAGCTAACTCGGTTATCGTTATTCTCGACCAGCGCGGTAACATTCAGCGCTTTAATCGTTTAAGTGAAGAGTATACCGGCCTGAAAGAGCAGGAAGTTATCGGTCGTAACGTCTTTCAGCTATTTATGACCCGGCAGGAGGCGCAGGCTTCACGCCGTAACATCACCGGTTTTTTCCGCGACGGAAATTCGTATGAAGTTGAGCGCTGGGTCAAAACCAAAAAGGGTCAGCGACTGTTTCTGTTCCGTAATAAGTTTGTTCACAGCGGCAGCGGGAAAAATGAAATTTTCCTCATCTGTTCCGGTACGGATATCACCGAAGAGCGACGGGCACAGGAGCGGCTTCGGGTGCTGGCAAATACCGATACGGTCACGGGTTTGCCTAATCGTAACGCTATCCACCAGCAAATTAGCCTGGCACTGGAGCTGGCGAACGGCTCTCAGACCGGCGTGGTCTACCTCGATCTCGACAATTTTAAAAAGGTAAATGACGCTTACGGTCATATGTTCGGCGATCAGCTGCTGCAGGCGGTATCGCTGGCTATCCTCAGCTGCCTGGGCAAAGATCAGACGCTGGCGCGTCTTGGCGGTGATGAATTTGTGGTGCTGGCTGAGCATACCAGTCAGGCTGCGCTGGAGGCGATGTCGTCGCGCATCCTTGAGCGGCTGCGGCAGCCCTTTCGCATCGGGCTTATTGAGGTTTACAGCGGCTGCTCTATCGGGATCTCACTGGCTCCCCTGCATGGCGAAGATCGCGAAAGCCTGATCCGCAATGCGGATACGGCCATGTACCATGCCAAAGAAAACGGCCGCGGTAAGTTCTGCATCTTTACCAGCGAAATGAACAAACGGGTCTTTGAATACCTCTGGCTCGATACCAACCTGCGTAAAGCGCTGGAGCAGGATCATCTGGTGGTCTATTACCAGCCTAAAGTCGATCGCGACGGCGAGGTGCGCAGCGCCGAAGCGCTGGTACGCTGGAACTCCCCGGAACGCGGCATGGTTTCGCCCGGCGACTTTATCCCCTATGCCGAAGAGTCGGGTCTGATTGTCCCGCTGGGCCGCTGGGTCATGCTTAACGTGCTGCAGCAGATTATAAAATGGCGCAGTGAAGGCATTTTTCTGCGCGTCGCCGTCAACGTCTCCGCGAAACAGCTTATCGATCAGAGCATCTACAGCGATCTGAAAAATGCGCTGAGCGAAGCGGGGCTGACCGAATCTCCGATTGATATTGAATTAACCGAAAGCTGCCTGATTGAGAATGAAGCGGGTGCGCTTAAGCTCATGAAACAGTTTCAGGAGCTTGGGGCGCAGGTACATCTTGATGACTTTGGCACCGGCTACTCTTCCCTTTCTCAGCTGGCACGGGTACCCATTGATGCCATCAAGCTGGATCAGAGTTTTGTCCGGGATATCAACAAACAACCGGTTTCGCAATCTTTAGTGCGCGCGATTGTGGCGGTTGCCAAAGCCCTTGAGCTGCAGGTGATTGCAGAGGGTATTGAAACCAAAGCGGAAGAGAAATTTGTTCTCACTAACGGTGTGGATGGGCGCCAGGGCTATTTTTACGCCAAACCAATGCCCGCAGAACAGCTCGGGCATTGGCTGAAGCATCCTGCCCGTGCTTAACGCTGCGCGGAAGTGTTATCCGGCTTTACGTAATGAAGCACTGTGGCGATTTTGCAACTGCACCAGGCGCTCCATATAGGCGATATCCTTGGGTTCAAGCGTAAAGGCATAATCTACCCAGTCCTCCGTAATATCCATCAGTTCAGCACGTGACAGCTGCAGTACGCGCTGGCGCGCTTTCAGCATGGCACGCACGCCATTCAGCTTAGGCCGTAAGGTATCGATAAAGGTGCGCGTCGCGCGGTACGCTTCACCCGGCTGGAACACTTTATCGACCAGGCCGCGCGTCTCATACCACTCCGCACTGTGCGACTCCCCTTCACAGATCAGCTCTTCTGCCAGCTTCATACCGGAACGACGCGCGACCAGCGAATAGCCGCCCATTCCCGGGAACAGATTGAACGCAATCTCCGGGAAACCCAGACGCGCGCTGTTCTGTGCCAGAATGAAATGGTGCGCCAGCGCGGCCTCAAAGCCTCCGCCCAGAGCACTGCCTTCAATCATCGCCAGCGTTACCGCGCCGGTATCAAACCCGCGTGCCGCCGAGTGAATGCAGTCGACGCAGGCCCGGGCATAGGCACGCAGCGCTTCGCGACGGTTGTTGCGAATGCACTCAACAAAAAAGCGCAGATCGCCACCGGCGTTGAACATCTGTGGAACTAAAGAGCCGGTTACCCAGAAATCGATCGGCAGTCCGGAGCGCTGAGCCGTGTAGCTCAGGTTCATGATCTCCTCGATTAATTCATGGTTGAAGCTTGGGCGTGGCTGAGCCCGCAACATCATCCACATGGTGCGACGCCCTTCCTCGTAGTAAGCAACAAGTTGGGTAGTCTGTCCCGCTTCGGTAAACAGGCGGCAGGTTGGTTGGTTAATAACGGTCATAGTCTCATCCTCTAATATTTATGTGATGCGTTTAACGCCACATCAGCGTAATGCAGAGTGAGGCCAGACCAAATGAGAGATTGATTTATAAAGCAAAATCCAGAAGTATCCCTGAACAGGGAGGTGAAAAATCATTAGCACCATTTCATGATATAGCTGAGCGAAAGCCAGAGTACATGAGATCGCCTAACGCGTTGTGATTAAAGACGATTTAGCGCACTGTACGTGAGTGAATTACGCATCATTAGCCAGGAATTTACTGATGCGGCGATAAAAAAAAAGCGCCCGCAGGCGCCTGAGGCAGAAAGAAGAGCCTTATTGTCCATACCACGCATTTTTACCGTGCTTACGCAGGTAGTGCAGATCCAGCAGATTTTGCGAAATGGGCGGGAGTTCAGCTCGCAGCTGTTCGGTATGCAGCGCCATATAAGCGACCTCCTCCAGGACCACCGCACTGTGTACTGCCGCTGCCGCATCGCTGCCCCACGCAAAGGGCCCGTGAGAGTTAACCAGCGCTGCGGGAATGGCGGCAGGCTGAATATTACGATGGGCAAAAGTTTCAATGATGACCTGTCCGGTATTCCACTCATACTCCTGCTCGATCTCCATACGCAGCATGGCGCGGGTGCAGGGAATCGTGCCGTAGAAATCATCCGCGTGGGTCGTGCCCCAGGCGGGTATATCGCGTCCTGCCTGTGCCCAGATGGTTGCATGCCGCGAGTGCGTATGAACAATACCGCCAATATCGGGCCAGGCCTGATAGAGCGCACGATGCGTGGCCGTATCAGATGAGGGTCGCAGCGCGCCTTCTATCACCGCACCACTCTGCAGATCTACTACCACCATGTCATCCCGCTGCATCTTTTCATATCGCACCCCTGAAGGTTTAATCACCAGCACGCCCTGCTCTCTGTCAATGGCGCTGACGTTGCCCCAGGTGAACGTGACCAGGTTATAGCGTGGTAAATCGAGATTCGCTTCCAGTACCTGCTGCTTTAGCGCTTCCAGCATCATTGTTCTCCACCAGTCTGTGATAGAGAGATTGTGCGCAGAGAGGGGATCGGATGTTATGGAAAGAATGGCTGAATGCTCAGTGGAAAGTCGCTGTCTTGTCATAAATGCGGCGCAGATTCAGCGTTGTCTGTCTGACGACCGCTCTGCAGTGTTTACTATTAAACAGGACCATTCGGTTTCAGGATATTTACTCTGGCAGACAGCATAAACCCGGCGGCCTGGCCCAATTTTTCCATGCGGGAATAAAGAACTTTGCCGTCGGGCATCTATACTTATTGCTGTTGCCTCTGAGCCAATTATCAAGGAGATATCTATGACTACAACAGTGAAACGTGTATCCGTTGCCGTGCTGGCAGCAACATTAGTTGTTGCGCTGAGCGGCTGTTCAAACTGGTCTAAACGCGATCGCAACACGGCAATTGGTGCCGGTGCCGGTGCTATTGGTGGTTCAGTCCTGACCAACGGCAGTGGCCTGGGCACCGTGGGCGGCGCGGCGGTGGGCGGTATTATCGGCCATCAAATCGACCGTTAATTTTTTGCAGGCTACACAGCAGACACTCTTTTGTCCGGGCCACGCTGCGTGGCCCGCTTTCATTAACCGCCCGCCAGCTTAACCTTCATGCCTTTGGCTTCGAGCAGCGTTTTGAGCAGGTCACGTTTATCCCCTTGGATCTCAATTACCCCCTCTTTTACCGAACCACCGCAGCCGCACTTTTTTTTAAGTTCTGCGGCCAGAGTAGCCAGCGCGCTGTCTTCCAGATCGATGCCGGTGATCAGACAGACGCCCTTGCCTTTGCGTCCGCTGGTCTGACGCTGAATGCGTACAATACCGTCGCCGCGCGGTCGCTGTGGCTTCTCCTCTGCCGGCACAATACGTCCGCTGTCGGTGGAGTAAACCAGTGGATTGTCCTGCGCCATTACGCCTCCTGTAACGATGTAATAATCTGCTGCAGCATGGCAGCGGGATCGACTGACTGCGTAACCGGGCGTCCGATAACCATATAATCAACCCCAGCCTGCTTCGCCTGCAGGGGCGTCATAATACGGCGCTGATCGCCCGCGTCGCTGCCTGCCGGTCGGATACCGGGCGTGACCAGCGCAAACTCGCTGCCGAACGCCTGTTTAAATGCGACCGCTTCATGCGCTGAGCAGACGACGCCATCCAGGCCACACTGTTGCGTGAGGCGCGCCAGCCGCTCTGCCTGTTGCGCCGGTGACAGGGTGATGCCCAGTCCGCGCAAATCCTCTTCATCCATGCTGGTCAGCACGGTCACAGCAATCAGCAGCGGTGCATCTTTTCCAAAAGGCAGCAGCGCCTCGCGTGCAGCCTGCATCATACGTGCTCCCCCGCTGGCGTGCACGTTCACCATCCAGACGCCCAGTTCTGCGGCAGCGGCTACGGCATGTGCGGTGGTGTTAGGGATATCGTGAAATTTCAGATCGAGAAAGAGATCGAATCCGCGTGCCTGCAATGTCCGGACCACTGACGGACCAAACAGCGTGAACATCTCTTTGCCTACTTTGAGGCGACACTGAGCAGGATCAATACGGTCCACAAACCGCAGTGCGTCATCCAGATTACTGTAGTCGAGCGCCACCAGGATGGGTGAAGGGGTTACAGACATAACGTTTCCTCATAAGCAGGCACAGGGGCAACAAACGGCCTGCATTCTACCTGCCATGCTGCGGCAGAACAATCTTACGGCCGGGATACGTGGCCTGTCGGGCCATATCCTGGTGCCTGACGAGCGTTAATACTGTTATTATTAAAGTACGTTGTAACTATTTAGGCGTTTTTTTTAAATTACCGCTACTGCCCGTCCAGACCTCTGATCGGCTTTATTGAAGACCATGCCCGGCAGGATGGGCAGTGCCAGTAAAGTGCGTAGGCGGTAAAACCACATTTATGGCAACGATAGCGCGGTTTGGTGCGAATCTGTTCACCGACCATATCGCGCAGAACCATCAGACTCTCTTTTGCCCGGCCATCTTCCGCTTCATGGAGGTGAAAGTCCATCAGCCGGTGGAAGACACGCATCGTCGGATGACGCTGCAGCTGGCGATTTATATAGAGCTGCGCCGCTTCCGGTCCCTGCTGCTGCTCCAGAATATCTGACAAATAGAGCTCAGCGGCGGCACCGGTATTCTCTTCGGTACAGCGCTGCAGATAACTGGTCCATACCTCTGGCTGTGCCAGCCGCTGATAGCAGGTTTCCAGCATCGGCAGCGTTTCGCTGACCAGCTCTTTATCCTGATCCAGCACCCGCTGCAGGCGCTGTGCTGCTTTCGCATACTCCCCCTGCTCCATCAGAATGCGCCCCATCATAATGGAAACGCGCGCGCTCTGATGATCGGCCGATTCACCTTTTTTCAGCAGCGACATTGCGCGATCGAGATCGTCACTGCTCATTGCCTGCAGCGCCAGCTCACAATAGAAGTGCGCAATTTCGCCTTTCTGCTTCTCTTTTCCCAGCTTTACCAGCTTCTCAGCAACGTCGATCGCTTTCTGCCAGTCGCTGGTCGCCTGATGAATCAGCAACAGCTGCTGCAGAGCGGCAATGCGAAAATCGGTTTCATCCGTCAGCTGACTGAACATATCTTCTGCGCGATCGTAGAGACCCGCCGCCATATAGTCGCGTCCAAGCTGCTGAATCGCCAGCAGTCGCTGGTCATAGGTAAGCGAGGCGCTTTCCATCAGGGACTGATGAATACGTATAGCGCGATCCACCTCGCCGCGTGAGCGAAACAGATTACCGAGCGTCAGGTGCGCCTCAACCGTACCGCTGTCTTCTTTCAGCATATCGAGAAACAGATCGACAGCTTTATCCTGCTGATTGGAAAGCAAAAAGTTTACCCCGGCCACATACTCCCGTGACAGGCGGTTCGCTTCCTGTTGCTTATTCTGGTACGCGCTGCGTCGTCCCATATACCAGCCGTAGGCCGCTGCGACCGGGAGAAGCAGAAACAGCAATTCATGCATTGAACATTAATCCCGACGACCTGTAGTCGATACGGTGGTGGCTGCCGAAGCGTGTTCGTTTTGCGCCTGCATACGCTTCAGTTTACGCTGAGCATGTGCCAGTGAAACGCGGATGCGTAACCAGAATAGTCCGCAGATTGCCCAGCCCAGTAAAAAACCGGCGCCAAACAGTACCGCAAGCAGCGTGGAGATGCGAAATTCACCCTGCGCCAGCAGATAATTGAATGTCACCACCTGATCATTGTGAGCACCCAGCGTCACTGAAATGATGAAAATGACCAGTACCACCAGAAAAATCAGCAAATATTTCACAATGCGTCCTGTCGTAGAGTTTCCAATAGAGTATGCCAAAAAAGCGCGTACCGTGCTGCTTTCACGTTATCAGTTAGCTGGCTTTGCGCAAGCGTAATCAGCTATATGGGGCCGGTTCGGCTGATTACAATCCGTCGTCACGCGCTTTAACTTCGCGCTGTTCATCAGGCGGAAGCGTAAGCGGGCCGCAAAAGCGCTGCGCCAGCCAGGTCGCGACGGTCACCAGCAGCCAGGAGATAAGCGTTGCGACAACCAGGTCGCGCGGCCAGTGCATACCGAGCACCAGCCGGCTGCCCATAACCATAATGGCCCAGCTGAACAGCACCACCAGCGTCACCACCCGGCGACGCGGCCAGAGCAGGCCCATTGCCAGCAGCGCCCAGCTGGCAGCAAACATAGTATGGCCGGAAGGAAAAGCAAATCCCGTTTCGAATGCCCAGTGCTGCTTTAACCAGCGGGGAATTTGCGTATCGCTGGCCAGCAGCCCATTAACCATCTCGCCCCGCTGCTGCCGTTTCAGCTGATAAAATTCATCGTTGCTGATGCCATGCTGCTGCTCCAGCCAGACCACATAGGGTCGCGGTTCCTGCACCTGCTCTTTAATCCATGACTTTGTGTACTGCCCGGCCAGAATCGCGCCATTCATGATAATCAGCAGCAGGATAGCAGGCTTAAGGCGGAAGCGCAGACACCACAGCATCCAGGCGCTCAGCACGCTGCTGGTGATAATCCCCCACGGGCTGGTCACGGTTTCCGTCATCCAGAACAAAAAGCGCAGCACTCCCCCGCTTTCACCCGGCTGCCATTGCCAGCCCGACAGCCAGACACAGAGTGGCATCGCGATTAATAAGAAGGCACCCAGAGTCGTGCGCTGCACTATTTTCAACATACTTTGGCTTATCCTGCGGGTTATGATGCGTTTGCTGAATAACTTTAGCTGAAAAAAGAATAACATACCTAAAGCGGCTTGGATAATCGTGCTTTATCACTACAATCTTTCTGACTGATTAGCGGGGCTGCTTGTGGATATGGCACAATAGACACAGTTTTCGGGTCAGTCGGCCCGTGCGTTATCAAGATGATAGCGCATCCTCTGAAGGTTCTGGAGAATCACATGCAGCTTAAACGGGTAGCAGAAGCTAAACTGCCCACGCCATGGGGAGATTTCCTGATGGTAGGTTTTGAAGAACTGGCAACCGGCCACGATCATGTGGCGCTGGTTTACGGTGATATCAGCGATCATACGCCGGTGCTGGCGCGTGTCCACTCTGAGTGTCTGACCGGCGATGCGCTGTTCAGTCTGCGCTGCGACTGCGGCTTTCAGCTGGAAGCGGCGTTGACAGCCATTGCCGAAGAGGGTCGCGGTGTGCTGCTGTATCATCGTCAGGAAGGCCGTAATATCGGTTTACTGAACAAAATCCGCGCCTATGCGCTGCAGGATAAAGGCTATGACACCGTAGAGGCGAACCATCAGCTGGGCTTTGCCGCTGATGAGCGCGACTTCACCCTGTGCGCAGATATGTTCAAATTACTGGGTATCGATGAAGTGCGCCTGCTGACAAATAATCCGCGCAAGGTGGAGATCCTCAGCGAAGCGGGCATCAATATTGTCGAGCGTGTGCCGCTGGTCGTCGGGCGCAATCCAAAAAATGCCCACTATCTTGATACCAAAGCGGAAAAGATGGGGCATCTGCTGCCGAAATCCTGAGAGAAAAGAAGCCGGGCAAGCCCGGCTTTTTTTAGTTCAGCATATTGCGGATAACATAGTGCAGTATGCCGTCATTGCGGTAGTAAGTCAGTTCCGTTGCCGTATCGATACGGCAGCGTGCGGCCACCTGCTCCTGACTGCCGTCTGCGCGGATCAGGGTAACATTGACCGTGCAGCCAGGCGTCAGCTGCGCCAGGTCAGCAATATCTATCCGCTCCTCACCGGTTAACTGCAGCGTTTTACGGGTAACGCCCGCCGGGAACTCCAGCGGCAGGATCCCCATTCCAATCAGGTTGGAACGATGGATACGCTCAAAAGATTCAGCGATTACGACACGTACTCCCTGCAGGCGCGGCCCTTTAGCAGCCCAGTCGCGGCTGGAACCTGAACCATACTCTTTCCCGGCCACCACGGCGAGCGGCACGCCCTCTTCTTTATATTTCATTGCGGCATCATAAATAGCCAGCGTCTCATTACCCGGAAAATGCCGGGTGTAGCCGCCTTCCGTACCAGGCACCATCTCATTGCGGATACGAATATTGGCAAAGGTACCGCGCATCATCACTTCATGGTTACCACGGCGCGACCCGTACGAGTTAAAGTCGTTACGCTCTATGCCTTTCGCCAGCAGATAGCGTCCCGCCGGGCTCTCAGCCTTGATACTTCCCGCAGGCGAAATGTGGTCAGTGGTGACTGAGTCACCCAGCATCGCCAGAATACGGGCGCCGCGAATATCCTCAACCGGCTTTGGCGTTTTCTCCATGTCATCAAAGAAAGGCGAAAGGCGGATATAGGTCGACCCTTCATCCCAGTCGTAGGTTGCTGCTTCGCTTACGGAGATTTGCTGCCAGTCCGGCGTCCCGTCAAACACTTCCGCATACTCTTTGCGGAACATGCTGCTGTTAACCAGCTGCACCGAGGCGGCGATCTCTTCCGGTGATGGCCAGATATCTTTGAGATAAACATCTTTGCCGGTCTGATCCTGACCGATGGGCTCGCTCTGCAGATTAATGTTCATATTACCGGCCAGCGCATAGGCCACCACCAGCGGGGGTGAAGCCAGCCAGTTAGTTTTGATCAGCGGATGAATACGGCCTTCAAAATTACGGTTCCCGGAGAGCACGGCGCCAACGGTCAGATCGCCCTCTTTTATAACGCTTTCAATCTCATCCGGCAGCGGCCCTGAGTTACCAATACAGGTCGTACAGCCATACCCCACCAGGTTGAAACCGAGTTTGTCCAGATAAGGCGTGAGACGGGCTGTAGCCAGATAGTCTGATACCACTTTGGATCCGGGAGCCAGGGAAGCTTTTACCCACGGCTGGCGCTTCAGCCCGCGCTCAACCGCTTTCTTAGCCAGCAGGCCGGCGGCCATCAGCACGCTGGGGTTTGACGTATTGGTACAGGAGGTAATCGCGGCGATAACCACCGCACCATCATCAAGCTGATGCGACTGGCGGGTTTCACTGTCGCGGTAACTGACCGCTTTATGCGGCTTTTGTGCGTGGTTGATTTCCAGCTCATTACTGGCGGCAAATGCGGCGGGCACATCACCCAGCGCCACCCGATCCTGCGGGCGCTTAGGTCCTGCGATACTCGATTCGACATCAGCCATATCCAGCGCCAGCGTGCTGGTAAAAATCGGCTCGTCGCCCGCATTTCGCCACAGGCCCTGCTGCTTCGCATACGCTTCCGTCAATTTAACCTGCTGCTCATCGCGCCCGGTCAGCGTCATATAGCTCAGAGTAACTTCGTCTATCGGGAAGAAACCGCAGGTGGCACCATACTCGGGCGCCATATTAGCGATCGTTGCGCGATCGGCCAGCGGCAGATCGGCCAGTCCGTCACCGTAGAATTCGACAAATTTGCCGACAACGCCATGCTTACGCAGCATCTGAGTAACGGTCAGCACCAGATCGGTCGCGGTAATGCCCGGACGCAGTTTCCCGGTCAGCTTAAAGCCAACCACATCGGGAATAAGCATTGAAACCGGCTGACCCAGCATAGCTGCTTCCGCTTCAATGCCGCCAACGCCCCAGCCCAGTACGCCCAGCGCATTGATCATTGTGGTATGCGAGTCTGTGCCCACCAGCGTATCGGGCCAGGCAACGTTTTTACCCTCCAGCTCTTCATGCCAGACGGATTTACCAAGATATTCCAGATTAACCTGATGACAGATGCCGGTACCCGGCGGCACCACGCGGAACCGGTTAAACGCTTTCTGTCCCCAACGCAGGAAAACATAGCGCTCGTGGTTGCGCTCCATCTCCAGCCTGACGTTTTCGCCAAAGGCGTCATCGTTACCGAAGCGATCAACGGTTACGGAGTGGTCAATAACCAGATCCACCGGAGACAAAGGATTAACTTTTGCCACATCTCCGCCCAGACGTGCGACTGCTTCGCGCATAGCGGCAAGATCAACCACAGCGGGTACGCCGGTAAAATCCTGCATCAGCACGCGCGCCGGACGATATGCAATCTCCCGGTCAGCGTGCGCGGTTTGCTGCCAGTCTGCCAGCGCCTGAATATCTTCAAGGGTAACAGACTCGCCATCCTGCCAGCGCAGCAGGTTTTCCAGCAGCACTTTCATCGATTTCGGTAAGCGATCAATGTTGCCGGTATGCTGTGCGGCTTTAGCCAGACTGTAATAATGATAGGTATGTGTCCCGACCGCCAGCGTATCCTGACTTTGCTCGCGTAATGTTAACGACATGTCTCCTCCTTTAATTCCTTAGGCTAAACCTCAGAGAGTGCAAGGTTTAGCTTAAAGATAGACCACATTTTCGTTAACGTTTTGATAACAACACTGAAAGGCACAGGGTGCCACAAACAAAAATGCCCCGACCTGAGTCGGGGCATTTCCATGAATTCGGTGATAAGAAGCGTCGGTTACATAAGAGCCCAGGCTGCCGCTGCCCAGAAGGCAAATGAGAAAGCATAAACGCTAAGCCATGAAAAAGTGGTTGTATTCATTCGTCACTCCTTCCCGGTTCTCGGGCTAAATTTTCTATAATCTTCAGTAATCTACTGTCGACGCTTTTTTGCAGTGTAAGGTCATGGGCTTTTTGCTGGCCCACCGGAATAACCGGAAAAAATCAAAGCAACATCAGATGCTAAAAATAAGTGAAACAACAATTATTTGAGTTTTGGATCCATAAAAGATTCGATAAAGCTGCGCTGCTTGTCACTCAGATCCCAGGAAGCAGGAATCGCTACAGACTGCTCAGCAGCAGGAGCTTCTTTTGCTTTGCACGCAGGTGTATTTGGCTGCCGTGCAGTGACCGGATATTTACGACTGAGTGAGTTTGCCCACATGGCTTAGCCCCATAAACGCCAAATCATCAATGCCACCACTACCCAGAACAGCGCTGAAGCAGCGAAGACAGCCAACCAGGCTTTGCGACGGGTGTTACCGGTACGCTGAACCTTGGTGCTCTTAGCCCGGAAGTCGGGTTGTACAGTTATTCTCGTAGCCATAGTTTTTGATAATCACTCTCAACAAAACGATTGATAACAACGATTAAGATTTAGGATGAATCCTAAACTTCTTAAGTCCAAAAATCCAGTTATTTTTATTGAGCACAACGATTAACGCTATTAATCAAAGCTTCGAAAACTGATTAGCCTTATTGAAACACAGACCTCAGAACTTATAAAAAAATGACGAAAGTAATTTGGGTTAAACGACAATTAGTACCATTTTAAATTTGAGTTAAATAAGAAACCTCAGTAATAAAGCCCTTCTTCATCAGGTGTTAACTGGAGTATGGGAATAATCCTGGCAGTGTGCAAAGAAGTGAGCCGAAAAATGTGTACTGTTTCTCAATTAATTAATAACAATGAAAAAACCTGTGATGCATGTTTTATTTACAGAAAAATGTCAGCTTTTGTTGAACTACTGATGGCGCTAAGAGAGGGGAAACCTGAAGGTGCCCACTGGACACCCCGGTAAATTCATGATTTAGCGAATTATTTGAAAGGGAGTTTGATATCGCGGAACATCGCTTCGATGTCGTCGTTAGAACGCAGAGCAACAGCGGTGTCTACCACATCGCGCGTAAGATGCGGTGCAAAACGCTGAATAAAATCATACATATAGCTGCGCAGGAAAGTGCTGCGGCGGAAGCCTATTTTGGTCGTACTATTGGTGAAAATCTCTGAAGCTTCAATGCGAACCAGATCCGGATCGGCTACCGGGTCAACCGCCATACTCGCAATCACACCTACGCCTAAGCCAAGCCGTACATAAGTTTTGATTACATCTGCATCGGTTGCGGTAAACACGATACGCGGGGTCAGCCCTGCACGATTAAACGCGGTATCAAGCTCGGAGCGACCGGTAAAGCCAAAGGTGTAGGTTACCAGCGGAAAATCGGCCAGCTCCTCTATAGTCACGTTGTCTTTGCCTGCCAGCGGATGATCGGGCGTTACCACAATCGCACGATTCCAGTGGTAACAGGGCAGCATGATGAGATCGTCGTAGAGGTGCAGGGCTTCAGTAGCAATGGCGAAGTCAGCGTTGCCTTTGGATACCGCTTCAGCAATCTGCGTAGGGGAGCCCTGATGCATATGCAGTGAAACGCGGGGATAACGCTCGATGAATCCTTTGATTACGCCCGGCAGCGCATAGCGCGCCTGCGTATGCGTGGTGGCGACATAAAGCGATCCCTTGTCAGGCCAGGTGTGTTCGCCCGCTACAGATTTAATCGCATCAACTTTTGATAATACTTCACGTGCTATGCGGATAATCTCTTCGCCAGCTGGCGTAACCTGCGTCAGATGTTTGCCGCTGCGGGCGAATATCTGCACCCCCAGCTCATCTTCAAGCATGCGTACCTGTTTGCTGATGCCAGGCTGTGAAGTATAGAGACCTTCAGCGGTCGAGGAGACGTTGAGATTGTGATTGACCACTTCCACGATATAGCGCAACTGCTGCAGTTTCATAGTTATATCTTCCCGTTAGCGACTCACGTGCGTGCCGGCAGCCGCCCATAATGCAGATGTGAGTAACAGAGCGAATTGAGAATAGAAAAACTATAACAACTATATCAGTTTTTAACAGAATAAAGAACGTTAGGTTATAAGGCGGGGAGAGTAAACGGGGCTGGCAGATGCCAGCCCCGGAGAGTTATTTTTTTGCTTCCTGCCATTTGCCGTCAATATAGAACATTGACCAGCCGGTGGCTTTACCCTCTTTTTCAGACGAAACGTACTGCTGTTTTGTCTTGCGACTAAAACGCACCAGAGTTTTATTTCCTTCCGGATCGGCTGCCGGTGCCTCTGCCAGATATTTAAGCTTTTCCGGCAGACGGTCAGCGAAGCGCTTCAGCTCTTCCACCAGCGGCGCACGGGTCTCGCGCGATTTCGGGAACGTGTTAGCCGCAAGGAAAACGCCGGCTGCTCCGTCACGCAGTACAAAATAGGCGTCTGACTTCTCGCACGGCAGCTCAGGCAGCGGCACCGGATCCTCTTTCGGCGGCGCGACTTCGCCATTGCGCAGGATTTTACGGGTGTTTTTACACTCTTCGTTGGTACACGCCATGTACTTGCCAAAGCGGCCCATCTTAAGGTGCATTTCCGACCCGCATTTTTCGCACTCTACTATTGGGCCGTCATAGCCCTTGATGCGAAACTCGCCCTGCTCAATTTCATAGCCATCGCACTCCGGGTTGTTACCACAGACGTGCAGCTTGCGGCTGTTATCAATCAGATAGCTGTCCATGGCGGTGCCGCACTTAACGCAGCGGCGACGGGCACGTAACGCGTTGGTTTCCGCGTCGTCACCCTCCAGCACGTTCAGCACTTCGTTTTCCGGGATCAGATTGATAGTCTGCTTGCAGCGCTCTTTTGGCGGCAGGGCGTAGCCCGAACAGCCGAGAAATACGCCGGTACTGGCCGTACGAATGCCCATTTTGCGACCGCAGGTCGGGCAGTCGATTGAGGTCAGCACCATCTGATTCGGCTGCATGCCGCCCTCTTCCGGATCTTTTTCAGCCTGCTCCAGCTGCTGGCTGAAATCACTGAAGAAGGAGTCGAGCACGCCTTTCCACTGCGCCTGATTGTTGGCTACCTGATCGAGACTGTTTTCCATATGAGCGGTGAAATCATAATTCATCAGCTCACGGAAATTTTCTTCCAGCCGATCGGTGACAATCTCACCCATCTTCTCAGCGTAAAAACGACGGTTTTCAACGCGTACGTAGCCACGATCCTGAATAGTGGAAATAATAGACGCGTAAGTTGAGGGACGGCCAATACCGCGCTTCTCCAGCTCGCGCACCAGCGAAGCTTCGCTGAATCGCGCCGGAGGTTTGGTAAAGTGCTGGCTCGGCTGCAGCGCGGTCAGATCCAGTATTTCCCCTACCGCTACTGGCGGCAGCGTTCTGTCTTCATCGTTTTTACGCAGCGCCGGCATAACGCGCGTCCAGCCATCAAAACGCAGCGTGCGCCCTTTTGCCTTGAGCCTGAAGTCAGCTGCGCCGACGGTCAGCGTGGTGGAGTCATATTTAGCCGGAACCATCTGACACGCCACAAACTGGCGCCAGATGAGCTGGTAAAGTTTTTGCGCATCCGCTTCCATATCTTTCAGCTGCTCAGCGCTTACGTTGACATCTGACGGTCGGATCGCTTCGTGCGCTTCCTGCGAATTATCTTTGCTGGTATAGGTCACTGGCGCATCCGGCAGGTATTTTTTGCCAAACTCGCTGGCGACATAGTCGCGCGCCATGGTCACTGCATCCTGGCTCAGGTTTGTGGAGTCAGTACGCATGTAGGTGATGTGGCCCGCTTCATAAAGCCGCTGCGCCATCATCATGGTTTTTTTCACGCCAAAGCCGAGACGTGTGCTCGCAGCTTGCTGCAGCGTTGAGGTGATAAAAGGTGCAGAAGGTTTGCTGCTGGTCGGTTTATCTTCGCGATCCAGCACTTCATAACGCGCTTTTTCCAGGATCGCGACCGCCGCGTGCGTCTGCTCGCGGTTAACCGGACGAAACGCTTTATCGCCCTGATGCGTCACCTGCATCGCCAGCGCATCGCCTTTTGGCGTCGCAAAATCTGCGTCGATCTCCCAGTACTCTTCCGGCACAAACGCTTTGATTTCGCGCTCGCGCTCAACCACCAGACGTACCGCTACCGACTGAACGCGTCCGGCAGAGAGACCGCGGGCGATCTTTTTCCACAGCAGAGGCGAAACCATATATCCCACAACGCGGTCCATAAAACGCCGCGCCTGCTGGGCATTAACCCGCTCGATATTCAGCTCACCCGGCTTCTCAAACGCCTGGCGAATCGCATTTTTGGTGATTTCATTAAACACCACCCGGCTGAAACGCTTGTCGTCGCCACCAATGACTTCACGCAGATGCCAGGCAATGGCTTCTCCTTCGCGGTCAAGGTCGGTTGCGAGGTAGATATGATCGGCATCAGCGGCCAGACTCTTGAGTTCAGATACGACCTTCTCTTTGCCTGGCAGGATCTGATAATCAGCTTCCCAGCCATGCCACGGATCAACACCCATTCGGTTGACCAGCGCTGCCTTTTCATCTTTTTTAACTTTTTTCCCGGTTTTTGCCTTCTCACCGTCAGTACTTTTACGGGTCGTTGAACCACTGGTCGGCAAATCGCGGATATGACCGACGCTGGATTTCACCACGTAGTCATTACCGAGGTATTTATTGATTGTTTTGGCCTTTGCCGGGGACTCAACGATAACGAGTGCTTTACCCATATGTACCTTTACCTGATTGAAACGTCCTGATAAACGGGAGAGGATTAATGCCCCAAAACCCAGTGGGTTTAATATTGCTGCCAGCAATCTGATTTTCAAGCTGGCGGGGACTGCCACTATTCAGTTTAAAAACGGCGTGCGCAACCTTATGATTAACTACACTTTTTCCGCCTGACATCATCACACATCCTGGTGTGAACTCCCTGAAAGCTGAATCGCCCACACTCTACCTGATAAAATCTGATACGCAACTTAAATAGCACTCTGTTTAATTTTGCGCCAGCTGCTGGCGTGAACACAGATAAGTGGCAGCAGAATGGCAGGTAATATAGAAGGAGAAAATGCGCTGTCAAAAAAAGTCAGATAATTCGGGGTAAAAATGGAATTCGTTTCACAACCCGGCGGAGGTAAATGGGATTCGTCAGTCGCTAAATAAAAAACCCGGCCGGAGCCGGGTTTCTGTTACAGCAGCGGCCTTTCACCACGCTGCCAGATTTTTAGCAACAGCCGTTCTGCCGCCTGGCTGGCGCTGCCGGTAAAACGATCCATCATCTTTTTCTTACGCGCATACTGAACGCCCAGCACGGTGAAGCGCTCCATGTGCCGGATGATCAAGGCATCACTGGTGCCGATTTCATCAATCAGGCCCAGTTCAAGCGCCTGCTGTCCATACCAGTGTTCGCCGGTCGCTACCCGGTTCATATCCAGCGACGGACGCATCTGCTGCACAAAGCCCTTAAACAGCTGGTGCGTTTCATCCAGATCGTGCTGGAACTTCTCACGCCCCTCTTCGGTATTTTCACCAAACAGCGTCAGAGTACGTTTGTACTGGCCTGCAGTATGCAGCTCCACGTCAATATCATTGCGCTTCAGCAGTCGGTTAAAGTTGGGGATCTGCGCCACAACGCCGATTGAACCGATAATGGAGAACGGCGCGGCGACAATGCGATCTGCCACACAGGCCATCATATAACCGCCGCTGGCGGCCACTTTGTCTACGGCGGCAGTCAGGCGCAGACCTGCGTCGCGCAGGCGCTGCAGCTGCGACGCTGCCAGACCGTAGCCATGCACCACCCCGCCCGGGCTTTCAAGCCGCAGCAGGACTTCGTCACCCGGCTGCGCTACGGCCAGTACCGCTGATACTTCTTCACGCAGGGAGGCGACTTCACCCGCATCCATGCTGCCTTTGAAGCTAAGCACATAGAGCACCGGCTTTGCGGTTTCAGTTACGCCGCTTTTTGCGTTGCGCTTCTCTGTTTTCGCTTTCAGCTTCTCTTCTTTTTTATGCTGTTTCAGCCAGACTTTTTGTACCTGCGGCTTCATTTTAGCCAGCTGCAGATCCTCTTTTATCTGACGATACTCATCATCCAGATGCGTTACCTGCAGCTGCCCGGCGTGATGACGTTTGCGCAGCGCAGCATTCAGTATGATAAATACTACGGCCGCAATGGCGATCACTACCGTGACAGCCTTGGCCAGGAAGAGCCCATAGCTGGAGAAAAAATCCATTCTGCCGCCTTATTAAACAGTGAATTACAATTATCAGCTGAGTGTAACCGCTTTAACCCGGTTCGTCGCCTGAAAAGCCCGCAGGCGGCACAGAATGCTCCTCTGTAGCATTGCACCGGCTGGCGAATTCAGGCATAAAGCCAGAAACCTCTACCACTGACTGAAGGAGATTGCTGTGCACTATCAGCCTAAAGGCGATCTACTCGAAAACCGCATTATTCTGGTTACCGGCGCATCAGACGGCATTGGCCGGGAAGCGGCGCTGACTTATGCCCGCTACGGCGCCCGCGTTGTCCTGCTCGGACGTAACGCCGTTACCCTGCAGCAGACAGAAGCGGCGATTAATCAGCTTAACAAGCAGCCCGCCAGCTCATACCTGCTGGATCTCGCGACCGCCACGCCTGAATCATGTCAGCAGCTGGCCGCGCAGATTGCTGAGCACGTGCCGCGTCTGGACGGCGTGCTGCATAACGCCGGTATTCTGGGTGAAATTGTTCCGCTGGCCGATCTTGAGCCGGCGCTCTGGCGCGAGGTGATGCAGATCAACCTGGATGCCACCTTTTATCTGACGCAGGCTCTGCTGCCGCTGTTGCTGAAATCAGAGGCGGGATCGCTGGTATTCACTACCTCCAGCGTAGGCCGCACCGGGCGCGCCGGCTGGGGCGCTTACGCCGTCTCTAAATTTGCCACTGAAGGCATGATGCAGGTGCTCGCCGATGAGTATAAAAACCACGCCCTGCGCGTAAACTGCATTAATCCCGGCGGCACGCGTACAAAGATGCGCGCCAGCGCGTTTCCGGAGGAGGATGCAAACCTGCTGAAGACCCCGGCCGATTTAATGCCGCTTTATCTCTATCTGATGGGTGATGATAGCCGGCGTAAAACGGGCATGAGCTTCGATGCTCAGCCCGGACGTAAAGCGGGCCCGGCCAGCGCATGAGCAATCGCCATCAGCAACGTCAGCAGCGCCTGAAAGAGCAGGTCGACGCGCGCATCGCTGCGGCGACAGAACATCGCGGTATCCTTATGGTGTTTACCGGTAACGGTAAGGGAAAAACCACGGCGGCTTTCGGTACGGCGCTGCGCGCCTGCGGCCACGGAAAAAAGGTGGCGGTGGTACAGTTCATTAAGGGGGAGTGGCCCAACGGCGAGCGTAATCTGCTGGCGCAGCACGGGGTTGAATTTCAGGTAATGGCCACCGGATTTACCTGGGAGACCCAGAGCCGCAGCACGGATACGATCGCCTGCCAGCAGGTCTGGCAGCAGGCACAACGTATGCTGGCTGATAGCGATGTTGACCTGGTGATCCTCGATGAAATCACCTATATGGTGAGCATGGATTATCTGGATCTGGAGGCGCTGATAGTTGCTCTGCAACAGCGTCCCTCTTCGCAAAGCGTGATTATTACCGGACGCGGCTGCCACCGGCGCCTGCTGGAGCTGGCAGATACCGTGACTGAGATGCGCCCGGTGAAACATGCCTTCGATGCCGGCATCCAGGCGCAACAGGGAATTGACTGGTAGCCGCTGCAGGGCAGCGGCACACAGGCATCAGGCGCTGCGTTTGCTGCTACGGCGCTGACTGGTGTTGCCGGCGCTGCTGTGACGCTTCACTGCGCGACGGATCTGGTTCGCTTTTGTGCGACGGCGATCTTTCTCAACGGCAACTTTGGTGACGGTCTCTTCCGGCATACCCACCAGCTTACGCAGGTAGTTTACCGCGGGCAGCTCCATCTCCATCCAGCCGCCGCGCGGCAGGCCTTTTGGCAGCTGAATATCACCGTAACGCACGCGCATCAGGCGGCTAACCTGAACGCCTACCGCTTCCCATAACCGACGCACTTCGCGGTTGCGTCCTTCAGTAAGGGTAACGTTGTACCACTGATTAATCCCTTCGCCGCCCGCAAACTTAATGGTTTTAAAGGCAGCCGGGCCATCTTCCAGCTGAACGCCCTTGCTCAGCAGACGCACTTTATCGTCACCCACTTCGCCAAAAACACGCACCGCATATTCGCGTTCAACTTCGCGACTTGGATGCATCAGGCGGTTAGCCAGTTCACCATCGGTAGTAAACAGCAGCAGACCGCAGGTGTTAACGTCCAGACGACCCACGGCCACCCAGCGCGATCCGCGCAGGCGTGGCAGGCGGTCAAACACGGTTGGGCGCCCTTCCGGATCGTTACGGGTACAAAGTTCCCCTTCCGGCTTGTAATAAGCCAGCACACGGCACACTTCCGTAGTGGACTCAGCAATAGAAACCAGGTGACCATCAATACGGATTTTCAGGCTTTTGTCATTTTCAATGCGATCGCCCAGCGTGGCCAGTTTGCCATCTACGCTGACGCGTCCGGCGGAAATCATGGTTTCGATTTCGCGGCGCGAGCCGTGACCGGCGCGCGCTAATACTTTCTGTAATTTTTCGCTCATGGAGCTGCCTCGTTGTCGCCTTCCCAGGCGTCGTGGTAAGAATGGGTATGACAGCGGGATTACCACGTCCTCTGTCAGAAACTGTTAACGTTGCGCATCAATCTGACCGGATGCAAACGGCCTGCGATTTTACACCAGCTAAGGTTGCGTTAACACCTTTAACTTTGCTGCCGATAATAGCCGGCCGGCGTTTTCCCGCCTCTGCCGGTTTTGCCATTCATGACGACAGGCGTTGTTATCTCTTACGCTCTGCTATTTACAGGCTGGTCAAAGACCTGGCGACGAAGAAGCCCTCATTATATTGATGTCTGATGAGTCCAGCCGCAGAAATCGCTTTAAAGCGATGAGTCCGCTAAAACCGTCCAGACCCCGATTACCCGTAAAAATAGTGCCACCGCTCAAGAAAACCACACAATCATCCACTCAACCAGCTTAAAACAAAATTTCACCTCGCCCTGAGTAGGTTTCGCGCATGATTCGCGCTACAGGTTGGTTTAAGGCTCTATATTCTGTTTTATTACCATCTATTAGCGCACTGAATTTGTGCATAAATAAAAGCGGTGTAAAATAAAGCAGCAGGCCAGATTCAGATTCAAAGAAATATATTTATTATCCCGAAGCTGTTTATAACAAATTATTAACGTCACTCTGCATGACGGCTGTTTTAACGGAGAGTAGCCCGTTTATATGCCTGCACATGCTGACATAATTAATTAGCGTGTCTGCTCTCCTCACCAGGGATGTTACTGACGCGCCTTAAAGAAGATTGTAACAATGAAAATAACCGTACTTTGCCCGACGCTGTTCGCGCTGGCGCTGACCGGTTGTTCCGTTGGACAGACTGAATACAGCAAAGCGGCGCTTGAACATGTTGATATGAGCGTGACAGGCGTGCCGACAGTGCTGGGTTTAGGTGTTCTCGGTACAACCATTCCTCTTACGCCGGAGTATAGTCTGACAGCGGCACACGTTGCTAAAACGTCTGTGCAGCGCGTTAAGGCCTATCATCCTTATTGCGACATCGCGATTATTTATCACAAAAACAATCCTGATACGCTGGCCAGATTTCGCACCAGCGCGCCCGGCGAAGCGATTAAAATGTATGGCTATAGTTTTATTTCCGCTATGCCGGTTGAATCAAGCGGCGTTAATCTGGCGCGCACCGCTATTACTAATCGCTGGAATAAAAAACCCTGTATGGCAATGGCGTCTAATGCAGGCGTGACTCAGGGAATGTCAGGCGGCGCGGTCTATAACAGTGATGAAACCATTGCCGGAGTGATTGTGGGATACAGTCATGAAATTGCGAACAGGCGCAGCAGGAAAGTGATTCTTAAAGATGTGTCACTCTATATTCCCTATGGCGATTTTAAACGCTGGCTTGAACGCAATCTCAGCCAGGTGCCGGTCACGTAACGACACCTGGCCGGCCGGATGATTAGCTAAACGGCCGCGTATCTCCGGCACCTGCGCGAACCACGACCGGCGTGTCTTCCGTCAGGTCGACAACCGTTGTCGGTTGCTGCCCCAGCGTGCCGCCATCGAGGATCAGATCGACCAGTTTTCCGA
This sequence comes from Pantoea sp. M_9, assembly GCF_008631385.1. Lineage (NCBI taxonomy): Bacteria > Pseudomonadati > Pseudomonadota > Gammaproteobacteria > Enterobacterales > Erwiniaceae > Pantoea > Pantoea sp. M_9. Next base: position 245,928 of record NZ_VWUF01000001.1, read on the forward strand.
TGCTGTGCTGGATCTCTTCCGGATCGGATTCCGTAAAGTCATTACCGGGCAGCATCAGCGATGTCGACATCATCGGCTCATTCAGCCGCTCAAGCAGCGCCAGCGCAACCGGATGAGAAGGTACACGCAGCCCGATGGTTTTACGTTTATCATTCATCAGGCGGCGCGGTACCTCTTTCGTCGCCTTGAGAATAAAAGTGTAATTACCCGGCGTGTTGTTTTTCAGGATACGAAAGGCTGAGTTATCGACCTGAGAGTAAACCGAAAGCTCTGAGAGGTCGCGACACATCAGCGTAAAGTTGTGGTTACCATCCAGCTGACGAATACGGCAGATACGTTCCATCGCATTTTTTTCTTCCAGCCTGCACCCCAGCGCATAGCCGGAGTCGGTGGGATAGACAATGACGCTGCCTTTATTGAGATAATCCACCGCCTGATTAATCAGGCGCGGCTGCGGGTTATCAGGATGAATGTGAAAACGTTGACTCATAAAAACCTCTTGTCATCTGTCTCAGGCAGCTGAAGCGGGGGCCAGAGCGGGAAAGCGCTCCCAGACGGGTTCAACGCCACCCGGCAGCCAGAGTTTACGCCCCAGCTCAATCCAGGGACAGGGTTGGTGAAAGTCGGACCCCTGCGATGCCGCCAGTTGATTATCGCGCGCATAGCCTGCCAGCTGAGTGCGTTCATTAGGCGGCTGCTGACACTGTGCCACCTCAATTGCATCGCCTCCCGCTTGTGCGAAAAAGGCAATCAGCCGCTTCAGCCATTTTGCTGACAGGCCGTAGCGTCCCGGATGCGCCAGCACCGCGACGCCGCCGGAATGATGAATAGCTTCAATAGCTTGTTCAATTGTACACCATTGTGGTGGCACATAGCCGGTTTTGCCACGTGCCAGATAGTGTTTGAACACCTGCGCCATATTCTCAGCTTTACCCTGTTCAATCAGATAACGGGCAAAATGACCGCGCGTAATCACCCCCCCCTGTGCCAGCCGCTGTGCGCCCGCCAGTGCGTCGGGGATCCGGGCCCGCTCCAGCCGTTCAGCAATCTGCAGCGCCCGCTCATAACGACACTGGTGCTGCGCTGCCAGAAAGGCCGTGAGTGCCGGATGATCGCAATCGATATTCAGGCCAGCGATATGAATTTCGTGATTTTCCCACAGCGTGGACGCTTCCAGTCCGGCCAGCACTTTTATCGGCAGTTTCTGCTCCTGTGCAAACGCCTGCGCCTCAGCAACGCCCGCGACCGTATCGTGATCGGTAATGGCCAGCACGCCAACTTGCTTATCAACCGCGCGCTGAACCAGGGCCGCTGGGGTCAGCAATCCATCGGAGGCGCGGGTATGGCTGTGAAGATCGTAAAGCGGGAAACGGCTGATATCTGACAAAGTAACTCCGGAGCACGGCTAAAAATCTGCGGGCATGATAGCGATTTTGTTGTTAACTGAGAAAGGGTATTGACATTTTTCGCCCGAACCAGTTAACTAGTACACAAGTTCACACACAATGGGTATCTGCCATGAGTCAGGTAGCAATGCGGTTAACAGATAGCTGGCGTACGTCTTCCTGTCACGGGTGGCGTTATTGTGCACAAGCCTGATTGCTGTGCAGATACCTGAGCCCGCCACCATGCGGGCTTTTTTTTGAGCGAATTTCAGAGAAATTATCATGGCAATTGCGAAACCTACATTGAAGTTGATTACCGGAAACGCACCCTATCGCGAAGATCCGGCCGCGGTGTTTCATCAACTGTGCGGCGCACGTCCGGCCACTCTGCTGCTTGAGTCTGCGGACATCGACAGCAAAAAAAATCTGAAAAGCCTGCTGATTGTTGATAGTGCACTGCGCATCAGCGCCCTTGGTCAGACCGTGACTTTACAGGCGCTCTCTGAAAATGGCCGCGCCCTGCTGCCGTTGCTGGATGCCGCTCTGCCTGAGAGCGTAAAAATCGACGTTCGTCCGGATGGCCGTGAGCTGCATTTTGCTACGGCGAATGAGGTACAGGATGAAGATTCACGGCTAAAAGCTTTCTCGGTGTTTGACGCGCTGCGTCTGATTCCGCAACTGATTAATACACCTGCCGATGAGCGCGAAGCGATGCTGCTAGGCGGACTCTTTGCTTACGACCTGGTCGCCGGCTTTGAAGCGCTGCCGGCGCTGCGCAACGACCAGCGTTGTCCCGACTACTGCTTCTATCTGGCAGAAACGCTGCTGATTATCGACCACCAGCAGGGTTCAGCCCGCCTGCAGGCGAGCCTGTTTACCCCATCAACCAGTGAGTTTCAGCGTCTGCAGAGCCGTATTGAGCAGCTGCACGGGCAGATGACACAGCCGGCGCCCGCTCTGCCGGTGCAGCGCGTGGAACAGATGACGCTCAGCACCAGCCAGAGCGATGATGCTTACTGCGAGGTGGTGGCGTCGCTGCAGCAGGCCATCCGCATCGGTGAAATTTTCCAGGTCGTGCCGTCGCGCCGTTTCTCGCTACCCTGTCCGTCACCGCTTGCCGCTTATGAAACGCTGAAAAACAGCAATCCCAGCCCCTATATGTTCTTTATGCAGGATCGGGAGTTCGCTCTGTTTGGTGCCTCACCGGAAAGCTCGCTGAAGTATGACGCGCAGTCGCGCCAGATTGAGATCTACCCCATTGCCGGCACCCGCCCGCGCGGCCGCCATGCCGACGGCTCGCTGGATCGCGATCTCGACAGCCGTATCGAGCTGGAGATGCGTACCGATCATAAAGAGCTGGCCGAACATCTGATGCTGGTGGATCTGGCGCGTAACGATCTTGCCCGTATCTGCCAACCCGGCAGCCGTTACGTTGCCGATCTGACCAAAGTTGACCGCTACTCTTTTGTTATGCATCTGGTCTCCCGCGTGGTAGGCACGCTGCGTGACGATCTGGATGTCCTTCACGCCTACCGCGCCTGTATGAATATGGGCACGCTGAGCGGCGCGCCCAAAGTACGCGCCATGCAGCTGATTGCTGAAAAAGAGGGCACGCGGCGCGGCAGTTACGGCGGTGCCGTGGGCTACTTCACGGCGACCGGCGATCTCGATACCTGCATCGTGATCCGTTCCGCCTGGGTTGAAGAAGGTGTGGCTACCGTGCAGGCGGGTGCCGGCGTGGTGCTGGACTCCATCCCGCAGGCTGAAGCGGATGAAAGCCGCAACAAAGCACGCGCAGTTCTGCGCGCTATCGCAACCGCGCACCACTGCAAGGAGATGTTCTGATGGCTGATATCCTGCTGCTCGATAATATCGACTCGTTTACCTATAACCTGGTGGATCAGCTGCGCAGCTTCGGTCACAACGTGGTTATCTTCCGCAACAGCGTGCCGGCTGAGACGCTGATTGCGCGGCTGCAGCAGATGGAAAATCCGGTGCTGATGCTGTCACCCGGTCCTGGCGCGCCAGCGGATGCGGGCTGCATGCCAGTCCTGCTGCAGGCGCTGCGCGGGCAGCTGCCGATTATCGGTATCTGTCTGGGTCATCAGGCTATCGTTGAAGCGTACGGCGGCCACGTGGGCCAGGCGGGTGAAATTCTGCATGGTAAAGCGTCTGCGGTGGAGCATGACGACAGCGCGATGTTCAGCGGCCTGAGTAATCCGCTGCCGGTGGCACGCTATCACTCGCTGGTGGGGAGTAATACGCCCGCTGAGCTGACGGTTAACGCCAGCTACAACGGCATGGTCATGGCCGTGCGGCATGATGCCGATCGCGTCTGCGGCTTTCAGTTCCATCCTGAATCGATTCTCACCACCCAGGGCGCACGCCTGCTTGAGCAGACGCTGGCCTGGGCGCTGGCGCAGTAACAGGGAGATAAAGATGCAAACTATTCTGGAAAAACTGTATCAGGCGCAAACGCTGAGCCAGGCGGAGAGCCACCAGCTGTTCAGCGCCATTATTACCGGTCAGCTGGAGCCCACTCAGCTGGCTGCGGCGCTGATTGCCATGAAAGTGCGCGGTGAGCAGCCACAGGAGATAGCCGGTGCTGCATCGGCGCTGCTGGCTGATGCCAAACCCTTCCCGCGTCCTGACTATGCGTTTGCTGATATCGTCGGCACCGGAGGCGACGGCAGTAACAGCATTAATATCTCGACCGCCAGTGCATTTGTGGCCGCAACCTGCGGTCTCAAAGTGGCCAAACATGGCAACCGCAGCGTCTCCAGTAAATCCGGCTCCTCCGATCTGCTGGCAGCGTTCGGTATAAATCTGGACATGCCCGCGCAGCAGGCGCGCCAGGCGCTGGACGATCTCAATGTCTGTTTCCTGTTTGCGCCGCAGTACCATACCGGTTTTCGCCACGCAATGCCGGTGCGTCAGCAGCTGAAATCGCGCACGCTGTTCAACGTGCTCGGCCCGCTGATCAACCCGGCGCGACCGCCGCTGGCGGTGATCGGGGTGTACAGCCCGGAGCTGGTGCTGCCCATCGCGCAAACGCTAAAGGTGCTCGGCTATCAGCGGGCTGCTGTGGTTCACGGCGGCGGAATGGATGAGGTCGCTCTGCACAGCGCTACGCAGGTAGCTGAGCTGCGCGAAGGGGAAATTACCTGTTATCAGCTGACGCCGGATGACTTTGGTTTTGGCATGCATGACAAAGAGGCGCTGGCTGGCGGCACGCCGGAAGAAAACCGTGACATTCTGACCCGTTTACTTCAGGGTAAAGGAGAGCCCGCGCATGAGCAGGCGGTCGCCGTTAACGTGGCGATGCTGCTGAAAGTGTTTGGTCACGAAGACCTGCGCGACAACGCGGAGCGGGCCATTGCCGCGATTCGTAGCGGACAGGCTTATGAGCGCGTGGTTGCACTGGCAGCGAGAGGATGAGATGAGTATTAAAGGCACCGTATTAGAGAAAATTGTGCAGGATAAGGCGATCTGGATAGCAGAGCGCCAGCAGCAGCAGCCGCTGGAGACATTCCACCCGGAACTGCAGCCGGCAACGCGCTCTTTTTATGACGCCCTGCGCGGCACCCGCACCGTTTTTATCCTTGAGTGCAAAAAAGCGTCACCGTCAAAAGGAGTGATCCGCGAGGACTTCGATCCCGCCGCCATCGCCGCCGTCTATCGTCATCACGCGTCTGCCATTTCAGTACTGACGGATGAGAAATATTTTCAGGGTGACTTCGCCTTTCTGCCGATTGTCAGCGCGGCGGTGACCCAGCCCGTGCTGTGCAAAGACTTTATCATCGACCCCTATCAGATCTACCTGGCGCGTCACTATCAGGCGGACGCCATCCTGCTGATGCTCTCCGTGCTGGATGATGAACAGTACCGGCAGCTCGCCGCAGTGGCTCACAGCCTGAATATGGGCATCCTGACTGAAGTCAGTAATGAGGCGGAACTGGAGCGGGCGATTGCCCTCGACGCTCAGGTGGTGGGCATCAACAACCGCGACCTGCGCGATCTTTCGATCGATCTTAACCGCACCCGCGAGCTGGCACCGCGCCTCAGTCACGGCGTCACGGTCATCAGCGAATCCGGTATTCATAATTATGCGCAGGTGCGTGAGCTGAGCCGCTTTGCTAACGGTTTTCTCATCGGCTCGGCGCTGATGGAGGAGGCTGACCTGGCAGCTGCGGTACGTCGCGTGCTGCTGGGTGATAATAAAGTGTGCGGCCTGACGCAGCCGGAAGCGGCTCGCGCCGCCAGTGAAGCGGGAGCCCTGTATGGCGGCCTGATTTTTGCTGAAGGCTCACCGCGCAAAATCGATACCGGCCAGGCACACCGCGTGATGGCCGCAGCGCCGCTGCGCTATGTGGGCGTATTTCGTAACGCGCCGGTTGGTGACGTTGTCACACTGGCGGTAGAGCTGAATCTGGCAGCGGTGCAGTTGCATGGTGCCGAAGACCGCGACTATGTTGCCACGCTGCGTCAGGCGCTGCCGGCCCGGATTCAAATCTGGAAAGCGTTGAGTGTTAAAGAGAGCCTGCCGGCGCGCGACTGGCCGCACGTTGATCGCTACGTGTTTGATAATGGCCAGGGCGGCAGCGGGCAGCAGTTTGACTGGTCGCTGCTGCAGGGAGAATCGCTGGACAATGTGCTGCTGGCTGGCGGTCTCGCCGCTGATAACTGCGTGACGGCAGCGCAGCTTGGCTGCGCCGGTCTTGATTTCAACTCCGGCGTTGAGTCCGCTCCTGGCATAAAAGATGCCGGCAAAATTGCTGCGGTATTTACCACATTACGCGCTTACTAATGTTGCTGGCCCGCCTGTGCGGGCCGTTGAGGAAAGATCAATTATGTCGACGTTATTGAATCCCTACTTTGGTGAATTTGGCGGCCAGTACGTTCCGCAAATCCTGATGCCGGCCCTGCGCCAGCTGGAAGCTGCTTTTGTTGAAGCGCAGCGTGACCCTGAGTTTCAGCAGGAGTTTACCGATCTGCTGAAAAATTATGCTGGTCGTCCGACTGCGCTGACCCTGTGCCGTAATCTGACTCAGGGAACGAAAACCCGCCTCTATCTGAAGCGCGAAGATCTGCTGCATGGCGGCGCGCACAAAACCAATCAGGTACTCGGTCAGGCGCTGCTGGCAAAGCGAATGGGGAAAAATGAGATCATTGCGGAAACCGGTGCCGGCCAGCATGGTGTCGCCTCCGCGCTCGCCTGCGCGCTGCTGGGCATGAAGTGTCGTATTTATATGGGGGCAAAAGATGTTGAGCGTCAGTCTCCCAATGTGTTCCGTATGCGGCTAATGGGCGCGGAAGTGATCCCGGTCCACAGCGGCTCAGCTACGCTGAAAGATGCCTGTAACGAGGCGCTGCGCGACTGGTCAGGCAGCTATGAGACCGCACACTATATGCTGGGAACCGCGGCAGGTCCGCACCCCTTCCCGACCATCGTGCGCGAATTTCAGCGTATGATCGGCGAAGAGACTAAAGCGCAGATCCTCGAAGCGGAAGGCCGGCTGCCTGATGCCGTGCTGGCGTGCGTAGGCGGCGGCTCCAATGCGATTGGCATGTTTGCTGATTTTATTGAAGAGAGCAGCGTGGGTCTGATTGGTATCGAACCCGCTGGCCACGGTATAGAAAGCGGCGAGCACGGCGCGCCGCTGAAGCACGGTCGGGTTGGTATCTATTTTGGTATGAAAGCGCCAATGATGCAGACCGAAGAGGGACAGATTGAAGAGTCTTATTCTATCTCCGCCGGGCTCGACTTTCCGTCAGTCGGTCCGCAGCACGCGCATCTGAACAGCATCGGGCGCGCAGAGTATGTCTCCATTACCGATGATGAAGCGCTCGACGCGTTTAAAACATTGTGTCGTGCAGAAGGAATTATTCCGGCCCTGGAATCGTCTCACGCGCTGGCCCATGCGCTGAAAATGATGCGGGCAAATCCGGAAAAAGAGCAGCTGCTGGTAGTTAACCTTTCCGGTCGCGGCGATAAAGATATTTTCACGGTTCACGATCTGCTTAAAGCGAAAGGAGAGATTTGATGGAGCGTTATAATCAGCTGTTTTCACGCCTGTCAGCGCGTCAGGAAGGCGCGTTTGTCCCTTTTGTTACGCTGGGCGATCCCTCTCCGGAGCTCTCACTGCAGATTATCGATACGCTGGTTGAAGGCGGCGCTGATGCGCTGGAGCTGGGGATCCCTTTCTCCGACCCGCTGGCAGATGGACCCACCATTCAGAGCGCTACGCTGCGGGCTTTTGCGGCCGGCACCACGGTAGCGCAATGCTTTGAAATGCTGCAGGTAGTGCGGCAGAAATACCCTGATCTGCCAATTGGTTTGCTGATGTACGCCAACCTGGTGTTCAGCCGCGGCATCGATACGTTCTATGCGCAGTGTGCCGCCGCGGGCGTCGACTCGGTGCTGGTCGCTGATGTGCCAGTTGAAGAGTCAGCGCCCTTCCGCCAGGCTGCACTGCGCCACAATATCGCGCCGATTTTTATCTGCCCGCCTAATGCCAGCGATGACCTGCTGCGTGAACTGGCTCAGCATGGCCGCGGTTACACGTATCTGCTGTCGCGCGCCGGGGTGACCGGTGCTGAAAACCGCGCCAGTCAGCCGCTTCACCATCTGATTGATAAACTGCGTGAGTTTCAGGCGCCGCCTGCCCTGCAGGGGTTCGGCATCTCCGAGCCTGAGCAGGTACGTGAAGCGATTGCCGCAGGCGCAGCGGGGGCGATCTCCGGTTCCGCCATTGTACGCATTATTGAGAAAAACCAGCGTGACCCGGCAACGCTGCTGCGTGAGCTGAAAGCCTTTGTCAGCGGCCTGAAAGCGGCCACCCGCTAATCGCTGTGGCTCCGTCACCCCGACGGGGCCACACTCTTTTTCCCGCCATCCCCCTCCTTTCTGCCTGAGCGCCAGCTTTTTTCACTTTTTCTCTGCCGGCAGGTTGCCGATTATTCAGGGCCGACCCACACTTAATTGCGCCGTTGCGTTACGGTGTGAATCCATCTATGACAGGGAGATAACCAAATGAAATTGTTCAAGGTCGTTGCGGGAATTTTTATGGCTGCATTTGTGGCACTGACACTGAGCGCCTGTGCGCCAACGCCAACCAAAGAAGGCACCGGCGGTTATATTGATGACACCGTCATCACTACGAAAGTAAAAGCGCAGCTGCTGAATGATGAAGCGCTGAAATCGACAGAAATCAATGTTGAGACGTTTAAAGGTAAGGTTCAGCTGAGCGGATTTGTCAGCTCGCCACAGATGGCTAACCGCGCCGTTTCCGTTACGCGCAGCGTGGCAGGCGTGAAGTCTGTTGTTAATAATATGCAGATCAAGTAATACCAAAAGGGCGGCCGGCAGGTCGCCCTTCTTCTGCCTCAGAAGCGATAGCCTGCACCAAAGAAAAAGACAAACGGATCGATACGCGTATTTATATTCTGCTCTACGCCCTGATGCCTGAACTTCACTTCAGTATCAATATCCATGTACCACAGCGAAGCGTTCAGCATCCAGTCACGGTTAATCTGATAATCGAGCCCCACCTGACCCGCAATGCCCCAGGAGTCTTTAACGCTCAAATCGCTGAGCTGTGCATCTCTGGCGGTCTGATTCAGCGTAGCGTCAAAAAAGGTGGTGTAGTTGATGCCGACGCCCGCATAAGGGCGTACCGCGCTGTTGCTGTCGAGGAAATAGTATTGCGCCATCAGCGTGGGCGGCAGCTGACGCACCGTGGCCAGGTTACCGGTCGGACCAAGGCCGACTTTATGACGAAATGGCGTGGCAGCCAGCAGCTCAATTCCGATATGATCGGTCGCCATCCAGGTGAATGTCAGACCCAGCTGCGTATTATTATCGACGCTGAATTCGCCCATGTTCAGCACATTATCGGATCCCTCAGTCGGACGGACCGTTGCCGTACCGGCGCGCATAAAAAAGTCGCCCGCCTGATGAGCAAGCGCCAGCTGCGGTATCGCCATCGCCATGAACAGTGCGCAGTTTGCCAGTTTCATCATCACTCCTTTGCCTGAATTAAAATTTTCGCGGCACAGATGTAACGGTTTTCAGCGCAGATTTCATTAACTGACTGGCAGAATAAATGCTTAGTTAACAATGAATTGACAAAGATCAAATTTGCCAGCGCGAAAAAAGATCAAAAACAGGTTGCTGAAGTTTCATAACGTGATTACTTTGCTGATCCCGAGTGATTTTGGTTCGATGCCTCAGGAGTGGCGGGCGATCAGATGAGCGATATAACCAACCCTTGTATGACCTGTGGCGCCTGCTGCGCCTATTTTCGCGTTTCCTTTTACTGGGCTGAAGCCGATGATGCGGGTGGCGCAGTGCCAGCCGAACTCACCGAGCCGCTAAGCCTGCTGATGCGCAACATGCGCGGTACTAACGATCGCACGCCGCGCTGCGTCGCTCTGCAGGGCGAGCCCGGTAGCTGCGTCTCATGCGGTATCTATGAGCAGCGCCCCTCACCCTGCCGTGAATTTGCGATGTCCGGCGAAAATGGCGTCGTTAACGAGGCCTGCGATCGTGCCCGCGCCCGCCATGGATTACCTGCCCTTTTTCACCCTTCTTTACCTGACATGACAGAAAGTTATGGTATTCCGGGTGCCAGCCTGACCGCTTAGCATGTACAATCGCCGGGTTAATTAACCCGGTTTTTTTCAAGGAGTGTACATGTCTATCACGGCAAGCTCGTTATACCGTGACACAGGAAATTTTCTGCGCCATCAGCTGGTCACTATAGTGCTGATGGCACTGCTGACCTCGTTCATTACCGTGATTATCGGGCATGCCTTAACGCCTGATGATGAGCAGCTGTCGCTGCTGAGTCAGAGTGACAACAGCGCATCCTCCCTGTTTGAACTGGTACAGAATATGTCTCCGGAGCAGCAGCGTATACTGCTGCGCGCTTCCGCAGCCGGAACCCTGGCGGCGCTGATTGGTAATACGCTGCTGCTCGGCGGCATGCTTTGCCTGATCCCGCTGGTCTCCAGCGGTCAGCGCGTCAGTGCCTTACGTGCTATCGGCACCGCTGCACCGCTGCTGCCTAAGCTGCTGCTGCAGACCTTTTTGATCACGCTGCTGGTGCAGCTTGGCTTTATGGTGCTGATGGTGCCTGGCATCGTGCTCGCTATTTTACTCTCTCTGGCGCCGGTGATGCTGGTCAGTGAAAAAATGGGCGTAATCGGTGCCATGCGCGCCAGCCTGCGTCTGGCGTGGAAAAATATCCGCCTGATTGCACCCGCAATTTTGCTGTGGCTGCTGGCGAAAATTATTCTGATGTTCTTTTTCTCTTCGCTGACGGTTTTGCCCGCCAATATTGCCTCCGTGGTGCTTAACGCGCTGGGCAATCTGGTTTCTGCCGTTTTGATTATTTATTTGTATCGGCTCTATATGCTGTTACGTTAAGGGTTACGGCGCTCCGCTGAGCGCCATAACTACAGGCTACTGTCCGGACTGGAAACGCTATGAAGCAGTTACTCGACTTTCTCCCCCTGGTCGTTTTTTTTGTTTTTTACAAACTCTACGACATCTACGTTGCATCGGGCGCGCTGGTGGTGGCTACCGGACTGGCGCTGGTAGTGAGCTGGGTGCTCTATCGCAAGCTGGAAAAGATGACCCTGTTTACCTTTGTCCTGGTGGCAGTGTTCGGTACCCTGACACTGGTGTTTCATAATGATGAATTCATCAAGTGGAAGGTCACCGTGATCTATTCGCTGTTTGCGCTCGCGCTGCTCTACAGCCAGTGGTTCATGCAGCAGCCCCTGATCCAGACCATGCTGGGAAAAGAGCTACAGCTGCCTGCCACGGTCTGGCGCCGGCTCAACATTGCCTGGGCGCTGTTCTTTCTGCTGTGCGGCCTTGCCAACGTCTATGTTGCGTTCTGGTTGCCACAGCCCGTTTGGGTAAACTTTAAAGTGTTTGGCCTGACAGGACTAACGCTGCTGTTTACCCTGCTGAGCGGGCTCTACATCTGGCGGCAGATGCCCCAGCAGGAATCAAAATAAGTTTCCCATCGCCCGGCAAGCCGGGCTTTTTTTCACCTGCAGAAGAACTGAGCAATGAACGATAAGCATAAGCAGCCTACGGGCGAAATGGTTTTGCGTACGCTGGCTATGCCAGCCGACACCAATGCCAACGGCGATATTTTTGGCGGCTGGCTGATGTCGCAGATGGACATGGGCGGTGCCATACTGGCAAAAGAGATTGCTGAAGGTCGCGTGGTCACGGTTCGCGTCGACGGCATGAGCTTTCTGAAGCCGGTCGCGGTAGGCGATGTGGTCAGCTGCCATGCGCACTGCCTGCGCACCGGAAACAGCTCAATGACCATCAATGTTGAGGTGTGGATTAAAAAGGTTTCATCAGAGCCGATAGGTCAGACTTACTGCGCCACCGAAGCGGTATTTGTTTACGTCGCAGTAGACAACAGCGGCAAGTCGCGTCCGCTGCCAGCAGATCGCGCTAACCGCAGCCACTGAGCGATGAAAAGCAGAGCGGTTTTTCCGGCCGCTCTGCTCTCCGCCCTACTCGATTTTTGCGCCGCCGTTAATACGGAAGACAATATTCATGGTAATCCCCTGGCCCGGCTGACCCGGCTGATAGCGCCACTTTTTAACCTGATCCTTTACGCTGCGCTCGAACATATTGCGCGGCTGTGCCGAAAGAATAGTGACGTTGCCAACCCGGCCGTCACTGTCGACATCAAATTTCACCCGTACATTACCCTCAATACGCAGTGCGGCCGCGCGTGCCGGATAGGCTGGTTTGCTGATGCTGAGCGCTTTCGGTCCGGTCGCTTTAACCGGTGCCGGAGCAGTAGCCGCTTTGGGTGCAGTGGCGGGCCGGGGCTGAGCTGCTGCGGTATCCTGCCTGAACGGATCGGCCCGATCCGGTGCCGGCTGACGGGGTGCTGGCGCCGGTTTTTTCTCTGTTTTTGGTTTTGGCTTTGGTTTCGGCTTTGGCTTCGGCTCCGGTTTTGCAACAGGAACCGGCTCTGCTTTTGGCGGCTCCGGGGTGGCCTGCGGCTCGGGTTCAGGCTCAGGCTGCGGTGCCGGTGCTACCACAGCCGGCGCAGGTTCCGGCTGCACCTCAGGCGCGACCATGGTAATGGCGATGGGCTGAGACGCGGCAGGCAGCTCACGGGACTGATGCAACGAGGCATAGAGAATGCCGGCAATAACGGACCCGTGCAGTACCACGGAGAGGATCAGTGAAACAGGCGTACGGGTCGGAAAAGGCGTAGTCAATGTCGTCATAGCAGCTGTGGTCATCGAGTGAGAAGATGATTTTAAATGCAAATAGCAATCAGTTTCAATAAGCAGCGTAAAAGTGCCCCGTTTCCTCTTTTTTTTAACCCCGCTTGCGCTGGCGCCGATTGCCCTGAGGTTTCGTTTGCACTCTGCCTGGCAATCCCTTAACGTGTCTCGCAATTTCGGCCAGTCTAACGGGAGTATCCCATCGTGCTTTACCTCATCTACGCGGAAGATACCGCAGATTCACTGGAAAAACGCAACAGCGTGCGCCCTGCGCACCTTGCTCGTCTGCAGCTGCTGCAGGATGAGGGACGACTGATTGTTGCCGGCCCGCTACCGGTGGTCGACAGCAACGATCCAGGCCCCGCCGGCTTTAGCGGCTCGGCGATTGTTGCGGAGTTTGATTCGCTGGAGGCGGCGCAATCCTGGGCTCAGGACGATCCTTACATTGCCGCCGGCGTTTATGAAAAAGTCACCGTTAAGCCGTTTAAGCGGGTGTTTTAATCCGTGATGTTATCGCTGCTGCTGCTGGTGGTGGCGCTGCTGCTTACCGGGCGCGCGCTCTGGATCTGGCGCCATCAGGGCTGGCTTCAGGCGCGCCAGCAGATTGTCATGCTGATAGTCCTGGCGGCGGCGGCGCAGATCGTCAACATTACGCTGATGCTGCGCGGCCATTAACGAACCCAGCCGCGCCGGCCTCACATATTCTGCGTAATAAACAGAATTGAACGGCGTTGCTGCTGCGCAACCTGGTGACGAATGGCATGGATGCGCTTATAGCGACGCGACTGACCTTCCAGCCAGCGGGCACGACGGCGATGCACCTGGCGTAACATTCTCCAGCGGGCCACTTCATTTCTGCTTCGTCTCATGACACTCTCTCAGTCCGGCATATTTCGGCACGCATTATAGTGATCTGCACAGAAATGCCAATTCGAAACCTTTATCGATAAATCTCAGGGCAGATTAAGGTTTCGCTACAGCGCATCAGCACGTAAACTTTGCCTACAAATGCGCGAACAGGATGTCCACTCAATGACCACCTTTTATACCCTGATCAGTTGGTTACTGCTGTTTGGCTACTGGCTGCTGATTGCGGGTGTAACGCTGCGTATTCTGATGAAGCGTCGTGCAGTGACCTCAGCCATGGCCTGGCTGCTGATCATCTATATTCTGCCGCTGGTCGGAATTATCGCTTATCTCTCGTTCGGGGAGCTGCATCTTGGCAAGCGCCGGGCCGAGCGCGCCCGCACCATGTGGCCCTCCACGGCTAAGTGGCTCACCGACCTCAGGCAGTGCCGGCATATTTTTGCCACTGAGCATAGCGATGTTGCACGCTCGCTTTTTGATCTCTGCCGGCACCGGCAGGGGATCGCCGGCGTCAAAGGCAATCAGCTGCAGCTGCTGACCAGCAGCGATGAGGTGATGCAGGCGCTAATCCGCGATATTCAGCTGGCGCGTCATAATATCGAAATGGTGTTCTATATCTGGCAGCCGGGCGGCCTGGCCGACGATGTGGCGGAATCGCTGATGGCAGCCTCACGCCGGGGCGTGCACTGTCGTCTGATGCTCGATTCTGCCGGCAGCGTCGCCTTTTTCCGCAGTCCATGGGCGAATATGATGCGCAACGCCGGGATCGATGTGGTTGAGGCACTGCAGGTCAGCCTGCTGCGCGTCTTTCTGCGGCGTATGGATCTGCGGCAGCACCGCAAAGTCGTGCTCATCGACAACTATATCGCCTACACCGGCAGCATGAACCTTGTCGATCCGCGTTTCTTTAAGCAGGATGCCGGTGTCGGGCAGTGGATCGATCTGATGGCGCGGATGGAGGGACCTGTTGCCACTACAATGGGGATCGTTTACGCCTGCGACTGGGAGATTGAGACCGGCAAGCGCATTCTGCCCCCGGCGCCAGACGGCAACATCATGCCGTTTGAACAGGAGAGCGGCCACACTATTCAGGTTATCGCTTCCGGGCCGGGTTTCCCGGAGGATATGATCCACCAGGCGCTGCTGACCGCGGTTTACTCCGCGCGCGAGCAGCTCATCATGACTACCCCCTATTTTGTTCCCAGCGACGATCTGCTGCACGCAATCTGCACGGCTGCGCTGCGCGGCGTTGAGGTCAGTATTATTGTTCCGCGCCACAACGATTCACTGCTGGTTGGCTGGGCCAGCCGGGCATTCTTTACGGAACTGCTGGAAGCGGGCGTAAAAATCTATCAGTTTGAAGATGGCCTGCTGCATACCAAAAGCGTGCTGGTTGACGGGCAGCTCAGCCTGGTGGGCACGGTGAACCTTGATATGCGCAGCCTGTGGCTCAATTTTGAGATAACCCTGGTGGTAGATGATGATGGTTTTGGCAGCGATCTCGCTACCGTGCAGGATGACTATATTGCCCGCTCGCGCCTGCTGGACAATGCCCGCTGGGCGAAACGTGCCTGGTGGCAGCGCATCGTTGAACGACTGTTTTACTTCTTTAGTCCATTACTGTAAAACGAGCGGAAAGATTACCGCCGCAGGATAAGCACATGACCATGGATTTAGATAACCGCCTGACCGATGATGAAACGCTGGAGCAGGCCTACGATATTTTTCTGGAGCTGGCGGGCGATAACCTCGATCCGGCTGATATTATTCTGTTTAACCTGCAGTTTGAAGAGCGTGGCGGCGCAGAGCTGTTTGACCCGTCGGAAGACTGGCAGGAACACGTTGATTTTGACTTAAATCCCGACTTTTTCTCAGAGGTTGTGATTGGTCTGGGTGAAGCCGATGGCGAACCTATCACGGATGTGTTTGCCCGCGTGCTGCTCTGCCGTGAAAAGGATCATAAGCTCTGCCATATTCTCTGGCGCGAATAAACCAGAATTAAAAACGCCGGGCTTTTGCCCGGCGTTTTACTGTTCAGCGCCTACTGACTGGCGTCAGAGCGGATCCACTTTCAGGCAGGATACCGCATGGCGGAAACTGCCCTCCAGCAGCGGGCGGGTTTTGGCACATTCCGGCCCGGCAATCGGACAGCGGGTACGAAACACGCAGCCTGAAGGCGGATTGATGGGCGAAGGCAGCTCCCCGTCCAGCAGCTGGATCTGCTTATTCTTCTCCAGGTCAGGATCGGGAATCGGCACCGCCGACATCAGCGCCCGGGTATAGGGATGCTGCGGATCGTTGTACACCGCATCATAGGTACCCAGCTCTACGGCATGACCCAAATACATCACCAGCACGCGATCGGAGATATGTTTCACCACCGCCAGATCGTGCGCAATAAATATCAGCGACAGCCCCATCTCGCGCTGCAGTTTCTGCAGCAGATTCACCACCTGCGCCTGGATAGAGACATCCAGTGCTGAGACTGGCTCATCACAGATAATCAGCTTCGGCTCCAGGATCAGCGCGCGCGCAATACCGATACGCTGACACTGGCCGCCTGAGAACTCATGCGGATAGCGGTTGATAAGATTCGGCAGCAGGCCGACTTTCATCATCATCGCTTTGACCTTGTCTCTGACTTCCTGGCGCGGCATTTTTGGATAATAGGTGCGCAGCGGTTCAGCAATGATGTCGCCGATGGTCATACGCGGGTTCAGTGACGCCAGCGGGTCCTGAAAAATCATCTGAATATCGCTGCGGGCCTGACGCCACTCTTCCGCACTCTGCCCCAGCAGATCGCGTCCCAGCCAGGCGACACGCCCTTCAGTCGCTTTCACCAGCCCGATGATAGCGCGCGCCAGCGTCGATTTGCCGCAGCCCGACTCGCCTACCACACCCAGCGTCTCGCCCTCATACAGCCGCAGGCTGACACCATCCACCGCTTTCAGCGTCTTCGGCGGCTGCCAGAACCACTGTTTGCCATCTTTGATCTCAAAATGCACTTTAAGATCGGCTATCTCCAGCAGTACTTTTTTCTCTTCCGCAACGGTGCTCATACTAACTCCTCCACCGGTTTAAAGCAGGCGCGCAAACGTCCGTCGGCAAACGGCTCCAGCGGCGGCGAAGCGGCACAAATTTCCATTGCATAAGCGCAGCGTGGCTGGAACGGACAACCCTGCGGCAACCGCAGCAGGTTTGGCGGGTTACCGGGAATGGTCGTCAGAGATTCACCCTCTGCATCGAGTCGCGGTACCGCATTCAGCAGCCCGATAGAGTACGGATGCGCCGGCTGATAAAACACATCGCGGGCGCGGCCATACTCCATGGTGCGCCCGGCATACATCACCAGCACTTTGTCGCAGATCCCGGCTACGACGCCAAGATCGTGCGTGATCATAATAATGGCGGTGTTGAATTCGCGCTTCAGCTCGTTAAGCAGCGTCATGATCTGCGCCTGAACCGTTACATCCAGTGCGGTGGTGGGCTCATCGGCAATCAGCAGCTTAGGACGACACAGCAGCGCCATGGCAATCATCACGCGCTGGCGCATCCCGCCCGAAAATTCATGCGGATACATCTTCATCCGCTTCCGCGCTTCCGGCATTTTCACCGCATCCAGCATGCGTACCGACTCTTCAAAAGCCTGCGCGCTGTTCATGCCTTTATGCAGCTGCAGAACCTCCATCAGCTGCTCCCCTACCCGCATATAGGGATTAAGCGAGGTCATGGGGTCCTGAAATATCATGGCAATCTGCTCCGCGCGCAGCGTGTTCAGCTTGCCTTCGGGCAGGTTCAGGATCTCCTGCCCGTTAAACCGTGCCGATCCGTCAATGCGGCCGTTCTTGGCCAGCAGCCCCATCAGCGCAAACGCCGTCTGCGATTTGCCGGAGCCTGACTCACCTACAATGCCCAGGGTTTCCCCGGCACGCAGTGAAAAATTGAGATCGTTCACGGCGGTAACGTCGCCGTCGTGCGTCGTAAAGGTTACGCGCAGATCCTGCACATTCAGCAGCAGCTCCGGGCTTCCCGCCGGCACAGCACGCGCTGGCGTTGTGGTTTTAAAACTCATCGGGAAACTCCTTAGCGATCTTTCGGGTCGAGGGCATCACGCAGGCCATCGCCGATAAAGTTAAAGCAGAATAGCGTGACCACCAGAAAGCCGGCCGGGAACATCAGGAGCCACGGAGAAACCTCCATCGAGTTCGCTCCGTCACTCAGCAGCGCGCCCCAGCTACTAAGCGGCTCCTGCGTCCCCAGGCCCAGGAAGCTCAGAAAAGATTCAAACAGAATCATGCTGGGCACCAGCAGCGAGGCGTAGACCACTACGACGCCCAGTACGTTAGGCACAATGTGGCGCAGCACAATACTGGCCGTGGAGACGCCCCCTACCTGAGCCGCTTCGATAAACTCTTTGCGTTTTAGTCCCAGCGTCTGACCGCGCACAATACGCGCCATATCGAGCCAGGAGACCATGCCGATGGCGACAAAGATCAGCAGAATATTGCGGCCGAAAAAGGTCACCAGCAGGATCACAAAAAACATAAACGGAAAGGAGTTGAGGATCTCAAGAATACGCATCATCACCGAGTCGGTTTTGCCACCGAGATAGCCCGCCAGCGAGCCATAGAGCGTTCCCACCAGCACCGCTATCAGTGCAGAGGCGATGCCCACCATCAGTGAGATACGTCCGCCAATCGCCACCCGCACCAGCAGATCGCGCCCGGAGGAGTCCGTTCCAAACCAGTGCCCTGAGACCGTATCCGGCGGCGACGACATCATCGCCCAGTCGGTATCATCGTATTTAAACTGCGCCAGCATCGGCGCAAACACCACAAACAGGGCAATCAGCAACAGCACCAGCAGGCTGATCAGTGCGGCACGGTTGTGAATAAAGCGGCGGCGTGCATCCTGCCACAGGCTGCGCCCCTCCACCTCGAGCTTTTCGCTGAAGGCATCCACCACGTCACTGTTTTTTTTGCTTAACATCATGAGCGTGCTCCACCCTTAATAGCGAATCTTGGGATCAATAACGGCGTAAAGCACATCAACGATCGCATTAAACAGAATAGTCAGCACGCCGACCAGAATTGTCAGGCTCATTACCAGCGAGTAGTCACGATTTAGCGCACCGTTAACAAACAGCTGGCCGATACCGGGCAGGCCATAGATTGACTCAATCACCATTGAACCGGTAATGATGCCGACAAAGGCAGGACCCAGATAGGAGAGCACCGGCAAAAGCGCTGGCTTGAGCGCATGGCGCAGCACGATACGACGCAGCGGCAACCCTTTTGCCCGGGCTGTACGAATGAAGTTTGAGTGCATCACCTCAATCATGGAACCGCGTGTAATACGGGCGATACTGGCGATATAAGCGAGCGAGAGCGCTACCATCGGCAGCAGCATGTAATTCCACTGCCCGCCGTTCCAGCCGCCGCCCGGCAGCCAGCGCAGGGTAATGGCAAAGATCAGTACCAGCAGCGGCGCTACAACAAAGCTCGGGATAACAATGCCGGTCATCGCCACCCCCATGACGGCGTAGTCCCACAGGCTGTTCTGCTTCAGCGCCGCGATAACGCCAGCGGTTACGCCCAGGATCAACGCCAGGAAAAAGGCTGCCAGCCCCAGCTTCGCAGAGACCGGGAAGGCGTGCCCCACCAGATAGTTAACCGAATAGTCCTTATATTTGAAAGAGGGACCAAAATCGCCGTGCGCCAGCTGACCCAGATAACTCAGGTACTGTTTGCCAATGGGATCGTTGAGATGATATTTGGCTTCAATATTGGCCATCACCTCAGGGGAGAGCGTGCGCTCGCCGGTAAACGGGCTGCCCGGCGCTAAACGCATCATAAAGAACGAGATGGTGATCAGAATAAAGAGCGTCGGAATCGCTTCCAGAAGCCGACGCAGAATAAATTTTAACATTGCCGTACCTGCCAGGCTGTTGCTTCACAAAATCAAAAAAGCGGCGCCGCAGCACCGCCACTGTCGATAGCCTGTGTGCTATTAGTGCTTAATGATGTACAGGTTCTTATCCAGCGTTTTATCCAGCGGATCGTTACCGGTGTAGCCGCCGACGTAAGGCTTAACCAGACGGGCGTTAACATAGTAATAGACCGGCACGATAGCGCTGTCTTTGTCCAGAATCTGCTCTGCCTGCTGGTAGTCAGCCACGCGCGCTTTTTCATCGGCAGCTTTCACGGCATCGTGGATCACTTTGTCAAAATCAGCGCTCTTGTAGTGCGCGGTATTACTGCTGCTGTCAGACAGCATGGTGTTCAGGAAGGAGGTCGGTTCGTTATAGTCTGCGCACCAGGCCGCACGTGAAACGTCGTAGTTGCCCTGATGACGGGTATCCAGGAACGTTTTCCACTCCTGGTTCTCCAGCTTGATATTCACGCCGAGGTTCTTTTTCCAGATAGAAGACGCCGCGATTGCCAGTTTTTTATGCAGGTCTGAGGTGTTGTACAGCAGGTTAAACGTCAGTGGCTTATCTGCGGTATAGCCTGCTTCAGCCAGCAGTTTTTTCGCTTCTGCATTACGCTTGTTCTGATCCCATTTAAACCAGTCCGGCGGCAGCAGTTCCATGCCATCGGTTGCCGGCGGTGTATAGCTGTAGGCGGGCAGCTGACCCTGCGCCAGTACCTTATTCACCATGATGTCGCGATCCAGACCCAGCTTCAGCGCGGTGCGCACGCGGGCATCAGTGAAAGGCGCTTTCTGGTTATTGATCTCGTAGTAATAGGTGCAGAGATACGGTTTTACCATCAGCTCTTTGCCATTATCGCGCTGCAGCTTTTTGAACAGCTCAATCGGCATATTGTTATAGGTGATGTCGCTGCCATTTTCAGAGAAGTAGCGGTTCACATCGCTCACTTCTGAGTTGATGGGCAGGAAGGTGACTTTGTTCAGTACCGTATGTTCGTTATCCCAGTATTGCGGGTTGCGTACCAGCGTGACGCGCTCGTTGATAACGTGCGCCTCCAGTTTAAACGCGCCGTTACCCACCCAGTTCTGCGGCTGCGTCCACTGATCGCCCGATTTTTCGATTGCAGGCTTATAGACCGGTGACATCACGGCATTGATCAGCAGCTTATAAAAGTAAGGGACCGGCTGGCTTAGCGTAACTTCCAGCGTATGATCGTCCAGCGCTTTTACGCCCAGTTCAGAGGTCGGCTTTTTACCGGCAATAATTTCATCAACGTTAGCGATATGGCCATACTGCGGATAGCTGGCATAAGGTGACGCCGTTTTCGGGTCAACCAGACGCTGCCAGCTATAGACGAAATCCTGTGCGGTAACCGGCTCGCCATTAGACCATTTGGCATTTTTACGCAGGTGGAAAGTCCAGACTTTAAAATCTTTGTTTTCCCAGCTCTCTGCCACGCCCGGAACCGGTTTGCCGCTGGCATCGCTGACGATAAGCCCTTCATAGAGATCGCGGGCAATATTATCTTCCGGTACGCCCTCAATTTTATGCGGATCGAGCGACTGAACTTCGTCACCGTTACCGCGCACCAGCTCCTGTTTGGCAGCCAGCTCAACGCCAGCCGGTACCGTTGCAGCCAGCGCAGCGTTCCCTGCCAGAGAGGCAATTGCGGCCAGAACGCCGGCCGCAATCAGACTTTTTTTCGTGATGTTATTCATTGTTATGCTCCAGTTTTATTATTGTCGTCGGTACGCTATCGCGCCTGACGTATCCCGTTTACCGGGCGATCTTCGTTTCGTTCGAGCGAAGACCCCTGTCCCCTTCCGGGTGACTTCAGCAAGCCGCCAGCGGGCAGTGATATTTGCTGACGACTCACTCACTGTTTTTTTGATAAAGAGAGCGTTCAGCCGTTAGTTTCTGATCCGCGTTGCCGATATAGCTGCGTCCGCGTGCTAATAAGCAAAAACCGTACACATTTGCTGAGAGAGCGATAAAAATCCTGAGAGTGCCAGAAATTATCAGAAGCTATCCCGTTGCGCCAAAGCCAATGCAGAAAAATGTTAGCTATTTCTCTTTTATCATGTCCGGGATAACGTTGAAAGCGTTAATTATTTCTGCTAAATATCAGTTAATACTTTGATAAATATGATTATTGTCTCGATTCTGGCGATTATGCGCGCATTAATTTAATGCAAAACTCATTTTGCGCAAATGTATTGTATTTTCACTTCAAAGCGGAATATTCAGCGAATTCTTTGCAAGAGAGGCACAGCTAATCACTTTCAGCGCCTGTTTGGCAGCAGGTAAATCTGTGACAATAATCACATTAATAAGCGGATATTAAGCAGGGATAACTGACTGAGTAGTAAAAGTGATAAAAACGAGCCTGCAAGTAGCCCGATAAATAATTTCACCAAAAAGGTGCACCTGCACGTTGTGATGCACCTTTTTAGTTCATGAAGATCTTTTTCAGCAAAAAACAGGTCAGACTAATTTAGTAATCCCGGAAAAATCGCTTTTATGCCGGTGACGACAAATTCAATCCCTAACGCCATCAATAACAACCCCATAATACGGGTAATGACGTTAATTCCGGTCTGACCCAATATCCGTACCATTAACGGCGCCGCCCTGAACAGTAACCAGCAGCAAAAGGCGAAAACCGCAATCGCCAGCGTAAAACCCAGCAAATTAAGCCAGCTGTGATAGCGTGAACTCCAGACGATAGTGGAGCTGATAGCCCCCGGCCCTGCCATGAGCGGCAGCGCTAGCGGGACAACACCGATGCTTTCACGAATAGCCGTTTCTGATTTTTCCTGCTTGTTTTGCTTATCTTCACCCAGCTTGCCGCTGATCATTGACATCGCAATAGTCACCACCAGTATGCCGCCTGCGATTCGGAAGGAGTCGATTGAGATACCAAACAGATGCAGGATCCCATCGCCAAGAAACAGCGAGGTCCAGAGAATAATCGCGACCGCAAGGTTGGCTGTAAGATTGGTTTTGTTGCGTTCAGCCACCGCCTGATAGCGGGTCATGCTGATAAAAACCGGAATAATGCCTACCGGATTTACCAGCGCAAACAGGCCGACAAAAAATTTTATGTAGCCGGAGAGATCGAGTAGCACAGGGGTCACAACAGGCTCCTGAAAAAGTCAAAAAAACGCGCTTAATGTAGTGCATATGTCTGCTGAAAAACAGCGGATACGGCAGAAATATCTGCTATGTGTCCGCCGCATAGATGGCATAAAAATCTGGCTGTTTTCAGATACGCCTGCAGAACAGTAGCGTCTAAAAAACGGCATCTTTAGTCGTAAACGATCTGGCTGACCGCCAACCGCTGCAGCCTCTCTTGATCTGCATCATGATTACGCCCCGCCACCAGCGCTACGCTGGGTGCAGTAAATCATTCACGTCAGACCTTTTTACTAAACAGACGGGCCTGCCCTGTCAAACCTTAGCTGATTTCTTTCTCCGCACCGGCCTGTTTATTAAAAAAGTTTAACTTCCTCAGGAGAGTATTATGGCCGTAACCAATGTTGCCGAACTCAATGCACTGGTTGAACGTGTAAAACGCGCGCAGCGCGAATTTGCCAGTTTTAGCCAAGAGCAGGTTGATGCAATTTTTCGCGCCGCGGCGCTGGCGGCAGCTGACGCCCGCATTCCGCTGGCTAAGATGGCGGTAGCGGAATCAGGCATGGGTATTGTTGAAGATAAAGTGATCAAAAATCATTTCGCTTCAGAATATATCTACAACGCGTACAAAGATGAAAAAACCTGTGGCGTGCTGGCAAGCGATGATACCTTTGGCACCATTACCATTGCCGAACCCATTGGCCTCATCTGTGGTATCATCCCTACCACCAACCCCACCTCCACCGCTATTTTCAAGGCGCTTATCAGCCTGAAAACCCGCAACGGCATTATTTTTTCACCGCATCCGCGCGCGAAAAATGCCACCAATAAAGCAGCCGATATCGTGCTGCAGGCGGCTATTGCTGCGGGTGCTCCCAGAGATATTATCGGCTGGATCGATGCGCCTTCGGTCGAACTCTCCAGTCAGCTCATGCATCATCCGGATATTAACCTGATTCTGGCAACCGGCGGCCCGGGCATGGTTAAAGCGGCCTATAGCTCAGGTAAACCGGCGATTGGCGTTGGCGCGGGCAATACGCCGGTCGTGATTGATGAAACCGCTGACATCAAACGCGCGGTCGCTTCCATTCTGATGTCTAAAACGTTCGATAACGGCGTGATCTGTGCCTCTGAGCAATCGGTCATTATTGTTGATGCAGTCTATGACGCGGTCCGCGAACGTTTTGCCAGCCACGGCGGCTATCTGCTGCAGGGCCATGAGCTGAGCGCGGTTCAGAATATCCTGCTGAAAAATGGCGCGCTGAACGCGGCAATTGTGGGCCAGCCCGCCTGCAATATTGCTGCGCTTGCCGGCATCAGCGTCCCGCCGGGCACCAAAATTTTAATTGGCGAGGTGTCAGCCGTTGATGAATCGGAGCCTTTTGCCCATGAAAAGCTCTCGCCGACGCTGGCGATGTATCGGGCAAAAGATTATGCGGACGCGGTAGCAAAAGCAGAGAAGCTGGTCGCAATGGGCGGCATTGGCCACACATCCTGTCTCTACACCGATCAGGATAATGAGGCTGGGCGGATCCACTATTTTGGCGACAAAATGAAAACGGCCCGCATCCTGATTAACACCCCGGCTTCACAGGGCGGCATTGGCGATCTTTACAACTTCAAACTTGCCCCTTCCCTGACGCTGGGCTGCGGCTCCTGGGGGGGTAACTCCATCTCTGAAAACGTGGGCCCTAAACACTTAATCAATAAGAAAACCGTGGCTAAGCGAGCAGAAAATATGTTGTGGCATAAGTTACCGAAGTCTATCTACTTCCGCCGCGGCTCTCTTCCGATTGCGCTGGAAGAGGTTGCTGCTGAGGGAGCGAAGCGCGCGTTTATCGTTACCGATCGCTTTCTGTTTAATAACGGCTATGCCGAGCGGGTTACGCGGGTGCTGAAATCACAGGGAATCGAAACCGAGATATTCTTTGAAGTGGAAGCCGATCCGACCCTGAGCATTGTGCGTAAGGGTGCAGAGCAGATGCACAGTTTCCGGCCTGACGTGATTATCGCCCTGGGCGGTGGTTCACCGATGGACGCAGCGAAAATCATGTGGGTCATGTATGAGCATCCGGAAACGCATTTTGAAGAGCTGGCGCTGCGCTTTATGGATATCCGTAAACGTATCTACAAATTCCCGAAAATGGGCGTGAAAGCGCGCATGGTCGCGATCGCCACCACTTCGGGCACCGGCTCAGAAGTCACCCCGTTTGCCGTTGTCACCGATGACGCCACCGGGCAAAAATATCCGCTGGCAGACTACGCTTTAACGCCGGATATGGCGATCGTTGATGCCGACCTGGTGATGGATATGCCGCGCTCGCTCTGCGCCTTTGGCGGCCTCGATGCGGTGACGCATGCGCTGGAGGCTTACGTCTCGGTGCTTGCCAGTGAGTACTCAGACGGACAGGCACTGCAGGCGCTGAAGCTGCTTAAAGAGAATCTGCCCGCCAGCTATCGCGATGGCGCGAAAAATCCGGTTGCGCGTGAACGCGTACACAACGCGGCGACTATCGCCGGCATTGCCTTTGCCAACGCTTTCCTCGGGGTGTGCCACTCTATGGCCCATAAGCTTGGCTCAGAGTTTCATATCCCGCACGGGCTGGCAAACGCGCTGCTTATCGGTAACGTCATCCGCTATAACGCCAATGATAACCCAACGAAACAGACGGCGTTCAGCCAGTATGACCGGCCGCAGGCACGGCGCCGCTACGGGGAAATTGCTGACCATCTCGGCCTGACTCAGCCCGGGGATCGCACGGCGCAGAAAATCGAAAAACTGCTGGCGTGGCTGGATGAAATGAAAACGCAGCTCGGTATTCCCGCTTCTATTCGGGAAGCAGGTGTGCAGGAGGCGGATTTCCTGGCGAAAGTGGATAAGCTGGCTGAAGACGCTTTTGACGATCAGTGCACCGGTGCCAATCCGCGCTATCCATTAATCGCTGAGCTAAAACAGATTATGCTGGATACGTTCTACGGACGTGATTATTCAGAAACGGACATACCCTCTGCAGAAATCTGCGAGCTGCAGTCCGCTGCCCGTGAAAAAAAAGTAAAGAAAGCATAGTCCGCTGAAAATAAAAAACCCGCCGCGGCGGGTTTTTTTATGGCTGGCTGATTAAACCGGTGGCGGATTAGCGCCATATATGGCCTCACGCGTACCCAGATTAATCGCCTGCTTGTAATGTTTCCGGCATACGGATATATAGCGCTCATTACCGCCAATTACGACCTGCTCACCTTCGCTGAACGGTCTGCCCTCCCCGTCAAGGCGCAGCACCATGCTCGCCTTACGACCGCAGTGGCAAATTGTTTTAAGCTCAACCAGTTTGTCGGCCCAGGCAAGAAGATACTGGCTGCCGGTGAAGAGCTCACCGCGGAAGTCAGTGCGCAGACCGTAGCAGAGAACCGGAATATCAAGATTGTCCGCCACGTCAGAGAGCGCATACACCTGCTCACGCGTCAGAAACTGGCTTTCGTCAACCAGCACACAGTGTACGGGCTGGCGCGCATGCTCTTCCGCAATGGCTTCGGCCAGTTCTGTTTTGTCATTATACAGACAGGCAGGCGAAGAGAGTCCGATTCGTGAGCTGACCACGCCGGCACCAAATCTATCGTCTATCTCTGCGGTATAGACCAGGGTACGCATGCCGCGCTCCTGATAGTTATAAGAAGATTGCAGCAGCGCGGTGGATTTACCCGCATTCATCGCCGAATAATAGAAATAGAGTTGAGCCACTTACCAGTCTCTCCGGAGATACTAAATTCAGAAGGCGGCAGTTTAACACAAATGTATTGCCGCAGAGCACCTTACAAACGACAGGTTTACCGCAGCAGAAAACCACGCTGCTGGTCGCTGAAAATCAATGCCGGTGCGCTGCGGTTAAATCACTAATAGCGGTTAAATTAATCTCAGTTAAATGGAATAGCCGTCACGCAATGAGACATATCGCAGATAATTTATGCAGCTCAGCCATAGATAATTAACTCTGCTGACATAACCAAAAAATAAATAAATCTCCTCACTCAGGTTTCACTATTGCAGTTATATATTCCCGCCACTATTATGGAACAGATTAACCACTCCTTTTTATATTCTGAGATAAGAACAATGAGCGAAGCACTTAAAATCCTTAATAATATCCGTACATTGCGTGCTCAGGCGCGCGAATGCTCTCTGGAAACCCTGGAAGAGATGCTGGAAAAACTTGACGTAGTGGTTAATGAGCGCCGTGAAGAAGAGAGTCATGCTCAGGCTGAAAATGCTGAACGCAGCCGCAAACTGGAACAGTATCGTGAAATGTTGCTGGCTGACGGCATCGATCCTAATGAACTACTGAACGCGTTATCAGAAAACAAAACGGTGACTAAAGCACGTCGCGCTGCCCGTCCTGCCAAGTACAGCTACGTAGACGAAAATGGTGAAAACCGCACCTGGACCGGTCAGGGACGCACGCCTGCCGTAATTAGAAAAGCGATCGAAGAAGACGGTAAACAGCTGGACGATTTCCTGCTGTAATCCGCGCGCGCTTCGTTTTTACTGTCTGCACTTTTACTGCAATATTCGTTTCGCCAGGTAAAAAAAAAGGAAGCTCGCGGCTTCCTTTTTTTATGCGCTTACTTCTGATAAAAATCGCGATACCAGTCAACAAACTGCTGTACGCCCTGCTCAACGCTGGTCTGCGGCCGGAAATTAATGGCGTCGTAGAGAGGCTGCGTATCTGCGCTGGTGCCCAGTACATCGCCGGGCTGCATCGGCAGCATGTTCTTCTGCGCCTCAATGCCGAGCGCTTTTTCCAGCGACTCTATATAGGTCATCAGGCGCGTGGGCTGACTGTTGCCAATGTTATACACCCGATACGGCGCAGAGCTGCTGGCGGGTGAGCCGTGCTCCACGCTCCATGCGCTGTCAGGTTGTGGTACCACCGCCTGCAGGCGAACAATCGCCTCAGCGATATCATCGATATAGGTAAAGTCGCGCGTCATCTCACCGCGGTTATAGACGTCTATCGCCTCGCCTGCCAGCATTGCACGGGTAAATTTAAACAGCGCCATATCGGGCCGGCCCCACGGGCCATACACGGTAAAGAAACGCAGTCCGGTTGTCGGCAGCTGATAAAGATGCGAATAAGTATGCGACA
This sequence comes from Pantoea sp. M_9, assembly GCF_008631385.1. Taxonomy (NCBI): domain Bacteria; kingdom Pseudomonadati; phylum Pseudomonadota; class Gammaproteobacteria; order Enterobacterales; family Erwiniaceae; genus Pantoea; species Pantoea sp. M_9. Next base: position 273,665 of record NZ_VWUF01000001.1, read on the forward strand.
TCAGTTCGTTGGCTTTTTTCGTCGCCGCATAGAGGGAAACCGGGTGATCAACGCTGTCATCGGTGGAGAACGGCATTTTGCGGTTCAGCCCATAAACTGAGCTTGAGGAGGCATAAAGAAGATGGCCAATCTTATGGTGACGGCAGCCTTCCAGAATATTCAGATGACCGGTGAGGTTAGCATCTGCATAAGCGTGCGGGTTATCGATTGAGTAACGCACACCCGCCTGCGCGGCGAGATGGATAACGCGCTCAAACGCGTGCTGTTCAAACAGGGAGGAAATGGCCTGGCGATCGGCCAGGTCCATTTTAATAAAGGTAAACGCGGGATGCGGTAAAATCTGATCGAGGCGAGCCTGTTTCAGGCTGACGTCATAATAGTCATTCAGGTTGTCGATACCAACAACCTGGTGACCGGCAGCGAGCAAACGCTGGCTTACGTGAAAACCGATAAATCCTGCTGCGCCGGTAACCAGAAAATTCATACATCCCTCATTTATTACGCAATTTGAATAGACGCTCCGCGGCCGATTGCATAATAAACGAAACCGCGTTTGCTGATACGCTCTGGATCATACAGGTTACGGCCATCAAAAATCACGGGTTGTTTTAACGCATTTTTAATTACGTCAAAATCAGGTGCCCGGAAATTCTGCCATTCGGTACAGATAACCAGACCATCAGCGCCCTGCAGTGCCGCTTCTTTAGTCCCTGTGAGTTTCAGATCGTCACGGTGACCATAGATGCGCTGCGCTTCTTCCATCGCTTCCGGATCGTAAGCCTGAACCGTAGCACCCGCTTCCCATAACGCTTCCATCAGCACACGGCTGGAGGCTTCACGCATATCGTCGGTGTTGGGTTTAAACGCCAGGCCCCACAGCGCAAACGTCTTGCCGCGCAGATCGTCACCAAAATGGCGCTTGATAAAGGCAGGCAGTTTGTTTTTCTGCGCGTCATTGACCTCTTCCACCGCCTGCAGCAGGCGTGGTTTATAGCCAATAGACTCTGCTGTACGGATCAGCGCCTGCACATCTTTCGGGAAGCAGGAACCACCGTAGCCGCAGCCCGGATAGATAAAGTGATAGCCGATACGGGAATCAGAACCGATACCCTGACGGACTTTCTCCACGTCAGCGCCCAGCAGCTCAGCGAGATTAGAGATCTCGTTCATAAAGCTGATTTTGGTCGCCAGCATGCAGTTTGCCGCATATTTTGTCAGCTCTGCACTGCGGATATCCATCAGGATCATGCGATCGTGGTTACGGTTGAACGGCTCATAGAGCTCGCGCAGCAGTTCCACCACATCCTCATTGTCAGTACCGACAACGATGCGCTCTGGTCGCATGCAGTCATTAACGGCCGCACCCTCTTTGAGGAATTCCGGGTTGGAAACCACATCGAAAGCAACGCTGGCACCACGCTGTTTCAGCGTATCCTGCATCACACTGCGTACGCGATCGGCTGTGCCGACTGGTACCGTTGATTTATCGATAACGACTTTGTGATCGTTCATATGTTCTGCAATCGTGCGCGCAACCGCGGTCACATATTTCAGATCGGCAGAACCATCTTCATCAGGCGGTGTGCCAACAGCAATAAACTGCATCACCCCGTGATTAACGCCCTCTTTGGCGTCAGTGCTGAATTTCAGGCGGCCCGATTCATAGTTGGACATCACCAGCGGCGTCAGACCCGGTTCGAAAATCGGGATGATACCTTTTTTCAGGTTTTCGACTTTGTTAGCGTCGACATCAATGCAGAGAACGTCATGTCCGACTTCGGCCAACACCGCAGCCTGAACCAGACCGACATAGCCGATACCAAATACAGTGACTTTCATTAAATTATCCTGTGCTTAATGAATTACTTTTTATTGCCTACTGCGTTGTCCAGCCACTGTGCAAAATCTTTGCCCAGCACCGGGTGACGTACGCCGTACTCAACAAAAGCCTGCATGTAACCCAGCTTGTTACCACAGTCGTGGCTGACGCCAGTCAGGTGATAAGCTTCTACAGTCTCTTTTTCCATCAGCATAGCGATAGAGTCGGTCAGCTGAACTTCGCCGCCTGCACCCGGAGGGGTTTTAGCCAGCAGAGGCCAGATATCAGCAGAGAGAACGTAACGACCCACGACCGCAAGGTTAGAAGGCGCTTCACTCGCTTTTGGCTTCTCAACAACACCAACCATTGGTGCACTCTGGCCCGCGCTCAGTTCGGCGCCTTTGCAGTCAACCACACCGTATGCGGTCACGTCTGCTACTGGCTCAACCATGATCTGGCTGTGACCGGTTTCTTCAAAACGCGCCAGCATCTCTGCCAGGTTGTCTTTAGTCGGGTTTGACTCATATTCGTCGATGATAACGTCTGGCAGAATGACCGCTACCGGCTCATCGCCTACCAGCGGATGTGCACACATGACCGCATGGCCCAGACCTTTAGCGATACCCTGACGCACCTGCATAATGGTGACGTGTGGCGGGCAGATAGACTGGATTTCATCCAGCAGCTGACGCTTTACACGCTTCTCCAGCATGGCTTCCAGTTCGAAACTGGTATCAAAGTGGTTTTCGATTGAGTTTTTAGAAGAGTGCGTAACCAGCACAATTTCGTTAATGCCCGCAGCAATACACTCATTTACGACATACTGGATCAACGGCTTATCGACCAGCGGTAACATCTCTTTTGGAATAGCTTTGGTCGCTGGCAGCATACGCGTACCTAAACCTGCAACCGGGATTACCGCTTTTTTTACTTTTGACTTATAGGCAGACATCAAATACCTCTCTTAATAGGCCGCTCAAGTTAATACTTGATATGTCGGTTTAAAAAACGAAATGAGTATATCAGTTAGTATCAGGCGGAATTATCCTGGATAAAGTTAATCCATGGAATTTAAGACTTTTACCCAAGTGTAAAGGATAGGTCTGGCGCTGTCGCTCAACTGATTTAACCCGCTGTTTAACTGCTTATTCTTCACCCGATAACATCAGACGGAGCCTCCCTCCGGCGCCCCATACGTGGCATTGCCAGGCGCCCGTATGCTGAGAAATCTGATTAAGATGGGTCCCCCCCATCGTGCCCAGCGGTACACCGCTGTTTAACTGCAGCTGCTGCGTTTCCATGTGCAGCGTGGCATTAAGCCCTGCTGAAACCAGAATTAATTTACGCAATTCGCGATGATAGTATCCCACCAGAAGCGGGAACTGCCCGGTAAGGTTTGCCTGGCGCAGCAGCATATTCACCTGACGCAGCAGGCCGTTGAGTTCTGGCAGCCGATGATGCTGTCCGGACAGCTGCTCCTGCAGCAAACCGTTGAACAGCGCCCGCAGCAGCAGCGCGGCCAGCACGCCGTTGTCGCCCGCCCGGGTAACATCCAGACAGTAAAAGGCGAGATCTTTATCAGAGAGCGCAGCAATATCCAGTACCAGTCCTGGCTGTTCCGCCATGGTCAGCTGTCGGTAGTTAATGCGGCAGTGCGCAATGGTTTGCTGCACCGGCGGCTGCAGCTGCTTCAGCAGTTTTGCCGCGGCGATCGGATCGCGGGCCAGCGCATCCCAGTCCTGAAACAGCTGCTCATCCTCCTCCACTTTGGAGGTGAACATCGAGGGATAAAGACACTCAAACACAGCCTCGCGGAAGCGTTCGATATTTTTTAGCGGTTTCAGTAATACATCCTGCACGCCAAGCCGCAGCACATGCGCGATATCAGCCATATTCTGGGTGGCGGATATGACCAGCACAGGCACCATATTCCCCTGACTGCGCAGATGCTCAACAAACGCAATACCGCCCATCCGGGGCATTTCCAGATCGCAAATCACCAGATCGGCGCTGTGCGACGACAGAACGTCGAGACCTTCCAGCCCGTCGCCAGCCTGCAGGGCTATTGCCCCCAGGCTGGTCAGTACATTTTCCAGCAATGAACGGAAAACGACCTCATCTTCGACAATGAGTATCTTTTTGCCGAGTAGTGGTTTTTCCATTCTCTCCCCCTGCGTACCAGATATTGCAATAGTGGTTCATAAAATGCAGTTGCGCCTTTAATTATTGTCATCAGCGACAACCCCCCTGAATGAACAACTGACTATCTGCTACGGACCAGTGGTAATAGTTCATCCATTTTTTTCTCTACGGCCGCCTTACCGGCAGCCATCGCCTCTTCAGCACGATGAAAGTCCAGCGTTGAGATCTGCGGACAAAACGGCTGAATCAGCACATCCGGCGGATCGCCCGCCATACGGTTGCGTTTAAGGCGGTTTTCCAGCACCTGAATTGAGGTCGACATGATCTCCATTGCGCCAGGTGACTGCACCGCGCGCTGGCGGGTAAATCCCATCAGACGCTGACGCAATTTTTTACCCCAGGAGAGCGCCTCTGCCGCGTCATCGCCGTTTTCCGGCGTTACCGACAGCAGATCCTGCTGCATCAGATGCGCATCATGCTGAAGATCGACCGCAATAACAATGTCCGCGCCGAGCGCACGCGTCAGGGAGATGGGCACCGGGTTTACCACCGCGCCATCCACCAGCCAGTATCCATTGTAGCCAACGGGTGGTAATAAGCCTGGCATACTACAGGAAGCGCGCACGGCCTGATGCAGATCGCCCTCAGTCAGCCAGAGCTCACGGCCGGTACTCAGGTTTGTGGCAACCACGCCAAAAGGTTTCAGGCCGCCATCAATCTGGTCATGCGGGATCAGCTGGCGAATATGACTAAAAACGCGATCGCCGCGCAACAGCCCCCCGCGCTGCCAGGAGAGATCCATCAGGCGTATAACATCCCAGTAGCGAAACGCGCTGACCCACTTCTCCATGTTTGCCAGGTGACCATTGGTGTAGGCGGCACCAACCAGCGCGCCGACTGAACAGCCCGCTACCACATCAATTTCAATACCGGCACGCTCCAGCGCATTAATAACGCCGATATGCGCCCAGCCCTTTGCGGCGCCCGATCCCAGAGCCAGTCCAATTTTGACCTTTCTCATCTTACCTCGTGATGCCGCTGGTACGTAGCATCATGCCACGCAGTCGGCTACCATAGCGCACGCCTATGATAACGTTAACCACTCTCAGGAGATGATGTGTCCGAAAAGTGCCCCTGCTGCAGCGGGAAGCAGTATAGCTTATGTTGTCAGCCCTTTTTAAACGGCGAGGCCATCCCGCTAAGTGCTGAACAGCTGATGCGATCTCGCTATACGGCCTACGCCACGGGTAATGCAGTTTATCTGACAGAAACCTGGCACGCCAGCCAGCGCAGCGTCGATCTAATGGCGCGTTTATCTGAAAGTTTTGCCGGTACAACGTGGCTCGGACTAAATGTAACCTGTTGTAATCATGCCATCCATGAGAACGAAGCCTTTGTGACCTTTTTTGCGCGCTACCGCGAAAAAGAGCACGAGTCAGCGATCGCTGAACGTTCACGCTTTCTTCGGGAGGAGGGTCGCTGGTACTATGTGGATGGAACAGCGCCAGCAATCGGGCGTAACGATCGCTGCCCCTGCGGCTCTGGCAAAAAATACAAAAAATGTTGTGGCTGATATCCGCTTCGCCGCAATGGTAATACCCTTATCGCTTTGACAGGACCTTGATTGAGATGCAAGCGCAAACACTGCAACGAAAAGTTTTACGGACCATTTGCCCTGATGCTAAAGGTCTGATCGCCAAGATCACCAACATTTGCTACAAGCATGAACTCAACATTGTACAAAACAATGAGTTTGTCGATCACCGCACCGGCCGCTTTTTTATGCGCACCGAGCTGGAAGGCATTTTTAACGACAATACGCTGCTGGCCGATCTCGATAGCGCTCTGCCGGCCGGTTCCGTGCGTGAGCTGCACACTGCCGGTCGCCGTCGCGTTGTTATTCTGGTCACAAAAGAGGCGCACTGCCTGGGTGACCTGCTGATGAAAAGCGCGTTTGGTGGTCTGGATATGGAGATCGCTGCGGTTATCGGCAATCACGATACGCTGCGCTCGCTGGTAGAACGTTTTGATATTCCTTTTGTGCTGGTCAGCCATGAAGGCAAGACGCGCGAAGAGCACGACAATCGCATGGCGGAAGAGATCGATCGCTATCAGCCTGATTACGTGGTGCTGGCAAAATATATGCGCGTGCTGACGCCTGCTTTTGTGCAGCGCTACCCGAACCAGATCATCAATATTCACCACTCGTTCCTGCCAGCTTTTATCGGCGCGCGCCCTTATCATCAGGCGTATGAACGCGGCGTAAAAATCATTGGCGCAACGGCGCACTACGTCAATGACAACCTGGACGAAGGTCCAATCATTATGCAGGATGTCATCAACGTGGATCACAGCTATACCGCTGAAGAGATGATGCGTGCCGGACGCGATGTGGAAAAAAACGTACTGAGTCGCGCGCTCTATAAAGTGCTCGGCCAGCGCGTGTTTGTTTATGGCAACCGCACGATTATTCTTTAAGCGCGTTTTCGCGCCAGTGCGCTGAACTGTCTAACTCTTCAGCGCTACGCGTAAAAAACGGGCAAACAGGTTTTATTTTTACATCCGGTGCTTTACAGGCGGAACGCATTTGGTATGATGCGCCCCGCCTTCAGGCACAAAGATTCAGGCAAGTGGCGGGATTCCCGAGCGGCCAAAGGGAGCAGACTGTAAATCTGCCGTCATCGACTTCGAAGGTTCGAATCCTTCTCCCGCCACCATCTGAATCACTCTGCAGTGCCTGAATCTGAGCTTTATATCCCAGGCGGGATTCCCGAGCGGCCAAAGGGAGCAGACTGTAAATCTGCCGTCATCGACTTCGAAGGTTCGAATCCTTCTCCCGCCACCATCTCCTGTTCCGTTCGCTACATCCTGAAAACGCTTCGTTTACTCCTCCCCTCTGATACTGCGCTGCCTGCTCCGCTTCGGGCATGACTTTTTGCCAAAAAGCCGTTACCATCGCGCCGCATACAGGTTATTAAAATGGCAGCGATATGAAATTTGTTTCATTCAACATCAACGGGTTGCGCGCACGCCCTCATCAGCTGGCCGCGCTGGTGGAACAGCATCAGCCTGAGGTTATCGGCCTGCAGGAAACCAAGGTTCACGATGAGATGTTCCCGCTGGAAGAGGTCAGCCAGCTCGGTTATCACGTCTTCTATCATGGGCAAAAAGGTCACTACGGCGTTGCGCTACTTACCAAAAACGCACCGGTACGGGTTATGCGCGGTTTTCCGGGCGATGACGATGACGCTCAGCGACGCCTGATTATGGCGGAGATACCGAGCCCGGCAGGTAACATCACCGTTATCAACGGCTATTTCCCCCAGGGTGAAAGCCGCGATCACCCGCTTAAATTCCCGGCTAAAGAGAAATTCTACCGCGATCTGCAGAGCTATCTGATGGAACACGCTGCCGCTGACAAGCCGCTGCTGATCATGGGCGACATGAATATCAGCGCCACCGACCTGGATATCGGGATTGGTGAAGAGAGCCGCAAGCGCTGGCTGCGTACCGGAAAATGCTCGTTTCTGCCGGAAGAGCGTGAGTGGATGGATCGGCTGCTGCAGTGGGGCCTCACCGATACCTGGCGTGCCAGAAACCCGACGACAAACGATCGCTTTTCCTGGTTCGACTACCGCTCGCGCGGATTCGATGACAACCGCGGACTGCGCATCGATCTGCTGCTGGCCAGTCAGCCGCTGGCCGCACGCTGCGTCGATGCCGGTATCGATTACGCTATTCGTGGCATGGAGAAGCCTTCTGACCACGCTCCCGTCTGGGCGACGTTCGATCTGTAAACGTTAAGCGTGGCGCCTGTGCGCCACGCTTAACTATTTAATGATTTTCCACAGCAGCGGATTGGTGCCCAGCACCTTTTCATCCCGCGAGCACTGCAGCAGTACCCCTTCGGCCTTGACCACTGCGCCTTCTGAATAGCTGCGGTTTTCATAAATGCAGCACTGAAGGCAGCTGTTCTGCTGACGATTCTGGCCCTGCGTCCAGACTTCCGCCGGCATATCCACCACCACATCCGTATTACCCATCCGCCCCGGCTCCGGCATCCGGTTTGCCAGCGCGCTAGTGCTGCAGACCAGCAGCGCCAGCGCCACTCCCGTTGTATACCTGCTCATTGCGTCTCCTTTGGCTTTCGCCGCTGTTTTTTGGCTTTCGCGCGCGCTGGCGAAGCGGCCGCCAGCCCCTTGAACGCCTGCAAAGAAGGCCGCTGCCGCGCCTCGCCAATCAGCGTGGTCAGCGTTGACACCAGCGGCTGCATAAACTCATCATAGCGGCAGCTTCTTTCGCTGATGCGCGTCAGGGTTGACTCCCACTGCGCCGTCATATCTGGCCGCGCCGCCATTTCCGGCAGCGCATGGATCAGAGCTCTGCCCGCCTCCGTCGAGTGGATATAGCGCCCTTTTTTAACCAGGAAAGTCCGGCGAAACAGCAGCTCAATAATGCCGGCCCGCGTCGCCTCCGTTCCTAAACCATCGGTCGCACGCAGCACTTTCTTTAATTCTTTATCCTGCACAAAGCGCGCAATGCCGGTCATGGCGGATAACAGCGTGGCATCCGTGAACGGCCGCGGCGGCTGAGTCTGCTTCTCCAGCAGTTCACCGCGCTCGCACAGCAGGGTGTCGCCTTTAGCGACCACCGGCAGCGGCGTGCCGTCGTTCTCTTCGTCACGCTCTTTATTCCCGAGCAGCGCGCGCCACCCCGCTTCCGCCAGAAACCGCGCTTTTGCCACAAACCGGCCACCACCGATCTCCAGATCGATAACGCATTTGCGGAACTGCGCATCCGGGCAGAACTGCATCAGATATTGCCGGGCAATCAGCGCATAGATCCGGGCCTCATTGTCGCTGAGTGCGACTTTGCCGGTACGCGCGGTGGGAATGATGGCGTGATGCGCATCGACCTTTTTATCGTCCCAGCAGCGGTTTTTCTGTTCCGTATTGAAATCAGCAGGCGGCGTGAGATCGGGCTGATGCACAGCGATCGCTTTCAGCACCGCATGACGGCCGGCGTAATGCTCATCAGGGAGATAGCGGCTATCCGAACGCGGATAAGTAATAAGCTTATGCGTCTCATAGAGGCGCTGACAGCACTCCAGCACGCTCTGCGCGCTCAGCCCGTAACGCTTTGCGGCTTCAATCTGCAGGCTGGAGAGCGAAAACGGCAGCGGTGCGGTTTCCGATTCACGCCTGTCGTTATAGCCGGTTACCTGCGCGGGCTGTCCCTCAATACGCGCCAGTACATGCTCTGCCAGCGGCCGGTGCAGCACGCGCCCCTCTTCATCCTGCCAGGGCTCACAGGCGTCGCTTGGCACCCAGCTGGCAACGAAGCGCTCCTCTTTTGGCGTGATGACATGCGCTTTCACTTCAAAATAGTCTTTGGGCACAAAGTGCTCAATCTCTTCATCCCGCCGCACAACCAGCCCGAGCACCGGCGTCTGGACGCGCCCCACCGACAACACGCCATCATAGCCGGCGTTACGCCCTAGCAGGGTCCAGGCGCGCGTCATATTAATGCCATACAGCCAGTCAGCGCGTGAACGCGCCAGCGCTGAGACGCAGAGCGGGATAAATTCGCGGTTTTCGCGCAGCCGGCTCACCGCACGCTCAACGGCCGCCGGATTAAGATCGTTGATTAGGCAGCGCTGCACCCGCTGGCGCTTCCCGGCCGGCAGCTGCAGATAGTCCAGCACCTCATCCACCAGCAGCTGACCTTCGCGATCCGGATCGCCAGCGTGCACGATTTCGCTGGCCTGCTGCAGTAAGCCTTCTATGGCTTTCAGCTGTTTCGCTACCGAGGGGCGCGGCTGCAGACGCCACTTTTCAGGAATAATCGGCAGATCGGCCAGGTTCCAGCGGGCATAGCGGCTGTCGTAGCTATCAGGCTGCGCCTGCTCCAGCAAATGCCCGACGCACCAGGTCACCACCTGATCGTTACCGCAGGCGATATAGCCCTCTCCGCGGCGATGCGGCTTTGGCAAAACATCTGCGATGGCACGCGCCAGGCTCGGTTTTTCAGCAATAAATAGACGCATGGAAGGCGCAAATCCTTTCTTTTATCTTTAACGAAAACAGTGAAGCGATGGTAGCCTGGCGGCCTGCTGCAGGTAAGCTTTCTCTGCACGGATGCGGTGCTTTTGCGCACGACGCCTGCAATTCTGCCAAATTGCAGGCGGGAGAATCAAAACCAGGAGACAAACTCTGTGGTATCCGGCGCGACAACCGTGGTGCTGGCTTTAAGCTGCGGCGTGCCGAGATAGAGAAAGCCCACAATGGCATCTTTTTCTTTGCAGTTGAACGCCGCCCGCACGTGAGGATGGTCGGTCCAGGGGCCACTGCGCCAGATGCCGTTATATCCCTGAGCCAGCGCAGCCATCTGCATCGCCATAACGGCACAGCCCGCAGAGACAACCTGCTCCCACTGCGGCACTTTTTCAGAGGGCTTGTAGTCTGCAATTACCGTTATCACCATGGGCGCACGAAACGGCGCCGCCGCCGCTTTCGCGATGGCTTTTTCATCCAGCGCGCTCTCGCGGGCGGCCTGCTCCAGCACGCGGCTTAGCCGGTCCCGTCCCTCATTCTCCGCAATAACGAAACGCCACGGGCGAAGCGTACCGTGATCGGGAGCCCGCATACCGGCATGCAGAATGTTTTGCAGCACCTCACCCGCCGGAGCGGGTTCAGTCAGCCGCGAAGCTGAGCGGCGGTTAGTCAATAACTCCAGTGCATCCATAAGGGTTCTCCTGTGCCTTTTGATGATGTGCTAATCCTGGCACAGCGCGATCTTTTGTAACAGTCTGGTGCGAATTCCTGCTGACTTTTCAGCCGCTGCTCTTTAGGATGATGCCGATATCGGGGTCCGCAAGCCTGCTGCCGGCCCTGGCTACGTGAATATGGAGAGTTTATGCGCACATTGTGGCGAATGATTACCGGTCTGTTCCGCTGGAGCTGGCGCGTTCTGAATTTTATCCGGGAGTTTATCCTTAACCTGTTTCTCATTGTTCTGATCCTGGCCGGTGTCGGCATCTGGCTGCAGCTGTCGAGCGCCGGCAACAGTGAACCGGTTCAGCAGGGAGCGTTAAAAGTCGATCTCAGCGGTATGCTGGTGGATAAACCTTCGGTGAATAACCGTCTGAGTCGCATCAGCCGTCAGCTGCTGGGTGCGAACAGCGATCGCCTGCAGGAAAACTCCCTGTTTGATGTGGTTGATGCGATTCGCCAGGCTAAAACTGACAGCAATATCACCGGTATCGTGCTGGATCTGCGCGATTTTGCCGGCGGCGATCAGCCCTCTCTGCAGTATGTTGGTAAAGCGCTGCGGGAGTTTCGCGACACCGGAAAACCAGTTTATGCGCTGGGTGACAGCTACAGTCAGGCACAGTATTACCTGGCCAGCTTTGCGAATAAAATCTGGCTCTCGCCTCAGGGCACGGTTGACCTGCACGGCTTTGCGACCAACGGCCTCTATTACAAAACGCTGCTGGAAAAGCTGAAGGTCTCTTCCCACGTTTTCCGCGTAGGCACTTACAAGTCAGCCGTTGAACCGTTCCTGCGTGACAACATGTCACCGGATGCACGTGAGGCGGACAGCCGCTGGATCACCCAGCTATGGCAAAATTATCTGAATACGGTGTCAGCTAACCGTCAGATTACGCCAGAGCAGCTCTTTCCCGGCGCGGCAGGCGTGATCAGCGGGCTGGAGGCAGTACAGGGCGACACCGCTAAATATGCGCTGAATAATAAACTGGTGGATACGCTGAGCTCACGCGCGGCGGCTGACCAGGCGCTGGCGAAAACCTTTGGCTGGGACAAAGCGAATAATGACTACCGCTATGTCAGCATCTATGACTACCGTCTGAAACAGCCGGCGCAGCAAAAAGGCAACATCGCGGTGATCCTCGCCAGCGGTGCGATCATGGATGGAGAAGAGAGCGCAGGCAATGTCGGCGGTGACACAACGGCCGCACAGATCCGTGAAGCGCGCCTCGATCCCGCCATCAAAGCTATCGTGCTGCGGGTAAACAGCCCGGGCGGCAGCGTCACCGCATCGGAAGCGATTCGTGAAGAGCTGGCCGCCGCGCATGAAGCCGGTAAGCCGGTGGTGGTCTCCATGGGAGGCATGGCCGCATCGGGAGGTTACTGGATTTCAACGCCGGCAGATTACATCATCGCCGCACCTTCTACACTGACCGGTTCTATTGGCATCTTTGGCGTGATTAATACGGTCGAAAACAGCCTGGACGCAATCGGCGTACATACGGATGGCGTAGCCACCTCCCCGCTCGCTGACGTAGCGACCACCAAAACGCTGCCTGCAGAGGTACAGCAGCTGATGCAACTGACGATTGAGAATGGCTATCGCAATTTTATCGGTCTGGTCGCTGCATCGCGGCACAAGACGCCTGAGCAGATTGATGCGATTGCACAGGGCCATGTCTGGACCGGCAGCGATGCCAAAAACAATGGTCTGGTTGACGCACTGGGTGATTTTGACGACGCCGTGGCGAAAGCTGCCTCACTGGCCAGCGTGAAACAGCCTGCGCTGAACTGGTATCAGGATGAACCCGGTATGTTTGATCTGCTGCTCAATCAGATGAACGCCTCGGCGCAGGCGGTGCTGCCCGACGCGCTGAAAATCTGGCTGCCCGCACCGGTGCAGGATGTTGTCAGCGCTATGCAGTCGCAGCCGGGCCTGCTCGGTAAGCTTAACGATCCGCAAAATCGTTACGCCTTTTGTCTGAATTGCGGCAGCGTTCGCTAATTTTACAGCTCGGCCGCTGGTCGGGCTGCTTTTCCCTGTCAATCCCCTTATACTGCGCGTTTTACGGCAAGTCTGAGTACACTCATGCAAAAGAAAAATATCTATGTAGCCTACACGGGCGGTACTATCGGGATGCAGCGTTCTGCGCAGGGCTATGTTCCGGTATCAGGCCACCTTCAGCAGCAGCTGGCCAATATGCCTGAGTTTCACCGGCCGGAGATGCCGGATTTTACAATTCATGAATATGCCCCGCTCATCGACTCTTCTGATATGACGCCGCAGGACTGGCAGTCAATTGCAGATGATATCCGCCAGAATTATGACGCCTATGACGGTTTTGTTATTCTGCATGGAACCGATACCATGGCTTTCACCGCATCAGCTCTCTCCTTTATGCTGGAGAATCTGGCAAAACCGGTGATCGTAACCGGGTCGCAGATCCCACTGGCGGAACTGCGCTCTGACGGTCAGCAGAATCTGCTTAATTCCCTCTATGTGGCGGCTAACTATCCGATTAATGAAGTAGCGCTGTTTTTCAATAACACCCTGTTCCGCGGCAACCGTACCACTAAAGCGCACGCCGACGGCTTTAACGCCTTCGCCTCGCCAAATCTGTCGCCGCTGCTGGAAGCGGGGATCCATATCCGCCGTCTGAATACGTCTCTCGCGCCACAGCAGTCGGGCGAGCTGGTGGTTCATCCCATCACACCGCAGCCTATTGGCGTGGTTACCATTTATCCGGGCATCTCTGCAGACGTGGTGCGAAATTTCCTGCGCCAGCCGGTTAAAGCGCTGATTTTGCGCTCTTATGGCGTGGGCAATGCGCCGCAAAATGCGGAGTTCCTGCATGAGCTGCAGCAGGCGAGCGAGCGCGGGATTATCGTAGTTAACCTGACGCAGTGCATGTCCGGCAAAGTGAATATGGGCGGCTATGCCACCGGCAATGCGCTGGAGCATGCTGGCGTAATCAGCGGTTTTGATCTCACCGTTGAGGCCACGTTAACAAAACTGCACTATTTATTAAGTCAGGACCTTAGTCCCGATGAAATTCGTGCCAGAATGCAGCAGAACTTACGTGGCGAACTGACAGAAGATTGAACGGAGCAGAATGATATGAAGCGGGCATTGGTAATTATCGATATCCAGAATGACTTTTGCCCCGGCGGTCCGATGGCCGTGCGCGAAGGCGATCATACTGTGGCGGTAGCGAATCGCTATGCGCGTGAGTTTCACCAGCGCGGCGAGTGTGTTGTGGCCCTGCAGGACTGGCATCCGGCAAATCACGGCAGCTTTGCTTCAGTGTCCGGCGAGCCGGTCTATACGCTGGGTGAGCTTAACGGGCTGGCGCAAATCTGGTGGCCGGACCACGGTATAGAAAACAGCCCGGGCGCAGATTTTCATCCCGACCTCGATCGCTCCCTGATTGACGCAATATTTCATAAAGGTGGAGACGTGGATGTCGACAGTTACAGCGCCTTTTTCGATAACGGACACCGGCGCAAAACTGAACTGGATAACTGGCTGCGCGAACGCGATATTACGCATCTGGTTATGCTGGGAATTGCGACTGACTACTGTGTGAAATATAGCGTGCTGGATGCGCTGGAGCTCGGATATCACGTTCAGGTCGTTAAAGAGGGCTGCCGCGGCGTGAATCTCAACCCGGAAGACAGTGACATAGCACTGGCGCAAATGCAGGCGCAGGGTGCGGAAATAATCTGAAAAACAGGCTGGTTATTCCAGCCTGTTTTCTTAGTGCAGATTGATGCGCGTGACATCCGGCTCAATGCCGAACTCTTCTTTCAGCTGCTTTTTAGACTTCGTCACAATATCTCCCCCTTTGGCAATGCTCATATGCTGAGGTGAATCGTTGTGACGCGCCTGCCACAGCATGACCAGCTGCAGACAGTGTTCGCGCTGCTCCTGCGTTAATGCCACCCCATCCGGCCATTTACCCGTTTCAACTGCGGTTGCCAGACGGGCATAGATCTCAGGCGTCATCGCATCCAGCATCGCATTCAGTTCCTGCTTCATTCTATCCCTCCTGCTGCTTGCCCTGCTCGTCAGTAAAGCTCAGCGAGGCGGAGTTAACGCAGTAGCGCTCACCGGTTGGCTGCGGACCATCCGGAAAAACATGCCCCAGATGCGCGTCACAGCTGCCGCAGCGGATCTCAACCCGGTGCATGCCGTGCGAATCATCTTCCAGGTAGCGTATCGCCTCATCGCTGACCGGCTGGTAGAAACTTGGCCAGCCGCAGCCCGAATCATATTTGCTTTCTGACAGAAACAGCGGTGCCTGACAGACCAGACAGTGATAAATGCCATCCTGTTTGTTGTGTAACAGCGCGCCGGTAAAGGGTGGCTCAGTACCCCGATGCTGCGTGACGTAGCGCTGCATTTCCGACAGCTGGCCGATTTTTGCTTCAGATGCGGTATCTTTTGCCATTTTTGCTTCCAGAGTATCTTTCTGTAGAAATCAGCTACTATTCTAACAAACGGACAACATTGCCCGACGTTTTTTTTGTGCGAACTTTTCTGCCCTGGTCGCTGCAGCGTGGTTTTGTGATGACGATCACTCTTTGTGACAAACTTCCCTTTTCACACGCTAATCAGCGTAAGATAGACGCGCTGTAAAATCGGCACGCAAGCGGTTGCAATACAGATTATTCCTGGCGTTGGAATTGACCTGTCGCAACAATTGACACGATTCCGCTTGACGCCTGGTAAGGTTTTTGTAATTTTACAGCCAACCTTTTATTCACTAACAAATAGCTGGTGGAATATATGACTATCAAAGTAGGTATCAACGGTTTTGGCCGTATCGGTCGCATCGTTTTCCGTGCTGCTCAGCAGCGTTCAGACATCGAAATCGTCGCGATTAACGACCTGCTCGACGCCGATTACATGGCTTACATGCTGAAGTACGATTCTACCCATGGTCGTTTTGACGGCACCGTAGAAGTACAGGATGGCGCGCTGATTGTTAACGGCAAAAAAATCCGTGTTACCGCTGAGAGAGACCCGGCTAACCTCAAATGGGACGAAGCAGGCGTTGACGTTGTTGCTGAAGCAACCGGGATCTTCCTGACTGACGAAACCGCACGTAAGCATATCTCTGCCGGTGCAAAGAAAGTGGTTCTGACCGGTCCATCTAAAGATGACACCCCAATGTTTGTACGCGGTGCCAACTTTGATAAATATGCTGGCCAGGATATCGTGTCTAACGCATCCTGCACCACCAACTGCCTGGCTCCGCTGGCAAAAGTCATCAACGATAAATTTGGTATCGTTGAAGGCCTGATGACCACCGTTCACGCTACTACTGCTACCCAGAAAACCGTTGATGGCCCGTCACATAAAGACTGGCGCGGCGGCCGCGGTGCAGCACAGAACATCATCCCATCTTCAACTGGCGCAGCAAAAGCGGTTGGTAAAGTACTGCCAGAGCTGAACGGCAAACTGACCGGTATGGCTTTCCGCGTTCCTACGCCTAACGTCTCTGTGGTTGACCTGACCGTTCGTCTGGAAAAAGCAGCAACCTACAAAGAGATCTGTGAAGCTATCAAAGCGGCTTCAGAAGGCGAAATGAAAGATGTACTGGGCTATGTTGAAGATGACGTGGTTTCTACTGACTTCAACGGCGAAGTACTGACTTCAGTATTCGATGCCAAAGCTGGTATCGCGCTGAATGATAACTTTGTGAAACTGGTTTCCTGGTACGATAACGAAACCGGTTATTCCAACAAGGTTCTCGATCTGATTGCTCTGGTTGCAGCTAAATAAGCGACCAGGCTATATCAATAAGGGTGACTTCGGTCGCCCTTTTTTTTCGACCAGATAAACAGAGGCTGAACGATGCCAAATACGCTTTTTACACTGCCTGTGACAGAGCAGATAACCCCTTACCTGTCGCTGCGTCAGCAGGATGAGCTGCCGGTCGTGGTTATCAGTCATCCTAAAGTTCGTGCGGCTATCGCGCTTCAGGGCGCGCATCTGCTCGCCTGGCAGCCCAGCGGTCAGCAGCCTGTTCTCTGGCTGAGCGATAAAAGCGCGTTTAAAGCAGGTAAAGCGATTCGCGGCGGCGTGCCGATCTGCTGGCCGTGGTTTGGCCCTGCCGGTGAACCGGCTCACGGATTTGCCCGTACCCAGCTATGGACGCTGACAGCACACGATGAAAATGACGATGCCGTCATGCTGACTTTCACGCTGGAAAGTAACAGCCAGACGAAAAAGCTCTGGCCTCACGACTTTACTCTGCTGGCCCGTTTCCGACTGGCCGACCAGTGCGAGATTGAACTTGAAGCCTGGGGCGATTTCGACGCGACAGCCGCGCTGCATGCTTATTTTAGCGTGGCGGATATTGCTGAAACCGCAGTAAGCGGGCTGGGTAAGACGTTTATCGATAAAGTGGCGGATAACTCACCGGGCGAAAACAGCAGCGGCGTACAGCGCTACCCGGGACGGATCGACCGTATATATACCGCGCCTGACGAGTGCAGCGTCATTAAAGACAGCGGCGGCAGCCGGCAGATTGAGGTCTACCATCACTATCAAAGTGACGTTGTCACCTGGAACCCGGGCCCTGAACTCTCCTGCAGCATGGGAGATATGCCGAATGATGGCTACAAGAGCATGGTCTGCGTCGAGACAGCGCGCATTACCAAACCGCTGAAAAGCGCGGGCGAAACACCTGCCCGCCTGGGGACAACCTTACGCGTGCGGAGCGCCAAGCCCGCTTAAACCACATCCAGCGGCACGCGCTGCTGCGGGGCAGGAAATAGCTGGTCAAGCAAGGCGATCTCTTCGGCGCTGAGCATAACGTTCAGCGCTGCAGCGTTTTCCTGAACGTGCGCGACGCTGCCTGCTTTCGGTATCGCTATTATACCCTCATGCCGGATCGCCCAGCTCAGCAGCAGCTGCGCCACGCTAATCTGCTTATCCCGTGCCAGCGCCAGCAACTGCGCATTATCAAACAGCGCCTGACGCAGCCGCCCCGCCTGGGCCAGCGGGCAATAAGCCATTACCGGCATGGCGCGCTGCTGGCAGAGCGGCAGCAGCGTATGCTCAATGCCGCGGGATGCGAGATGGTACAGCACCTGATTCGTCGCGCAGGAGAAGCCGCCCTCCTCTCCCCACAGCTCTTCCATATCGTCGCTGTCAAAATTTGATACGCCCCAGCTGCGTATTTTTCCCTGCGCCACCAGCTTCTCCATGCCGCGCAGGGTCTCCTCCAGCGGGATATTACCGCGCCAGTGCAGCAGATAAAGATCGAGGTAGTCAGTTTTGAGTCGCTGCAGGCTGCGCTCACACGCTCCGGTGATATCAGCTTCACTGGCGTTCCACGGATAGACTTTGGAAACCAGCCAGGCGCTATCGCGCCGCCCCTGCAGCGCTTCACCTACCACTCTCTCAGCTTCACCGTCAGCATACATTTCGGCTGTATCTATCACCGGCAATTCGGCAGCAAGCCCCGCCTGCAGCGCAGCGATCTCCTGAGCACGCAGCGCGGGGTTTTCCCCCATATACCAGGTTCCCTGCCCGATAGCGGGCAGCGAAGCACCATTGATCCAGACATTTTGCATCATCCCTCCTGCGCGGTACGGCTATAAAAAAACAACGCCTGATATCAGGCGTTGCGATAGTGCATCAGAAGCTGTAGCTGAGGCCGGTCCAGAGCGTGACCTGGCCGTTTTTATCAACCATCGGGCTGTCTTTAATCTCATCATCAAAGCGGGTGTAGCGCCCGGAAAAACTGGCGTTCCAGTTTTGGCTAAGCTGGTAGCTGGCGTTCAGCTCGACATAGGGCGACCAGCTGTCATCGGGCCGGTAGGTGGCGATACCGCTACGGGCACTCTCATGCGAAGAGACGCCGTAGTAATAACGGTTTTGATTTGCGCTATTCCACAGGGCTCCGATACCGGGCGTCAGGCTGAATGCGCCAAACTCAAAGCGGTAGAGATACGTCAGATCCCAGATGATGCCATTACTGTTATTCAGCACATCACCCAGTAATGCCGTGCGCAGGATCCCCCACTCTGCAACATGACGATAGGTGCCACCCGCCATCAGCGTCATCCGGCGCTTATCCAGAGATTTCATATCGCCCAGATCGTTATCATCCGGGTCATACTGCTGTGGCGAACCGAGCAGCGTCAGCGACAGCTGATTCTGCGGGTCTTTCCACAGGTAATAGCCGCCCTGCAGGCTGCGAAACCAGAAGTTTTCTCCTTCATAGTTGATAACCGGTACGGGCAGATAGCGATCCTGTCCGCCACGATAAGGCGATTGAGCATAGATAACAGAGGCGCCCAGCGACAGCGGGTCAGCATGAGCTGCAAATGCGGTCGCCAGCGCGGGAGACAGCAGCATAAACGCAGAAAATTTAAATGTGTTCACTCTATATTTTGCCTGTTAAGTCACTAATTGCTTTTGCAGTCTAGCGAATATTTTGTAACAGAGGCAATCTGCTGTGAACCGGATTGGCTAATTCTGCCACTCTTCACATCTTGCAGAAATTTACGCAGCTTATGCCGAACAGAGTTGTTGGCATCTTTACAGGCCGTCTCCCATCCTCACAGGCGAATATTTCGCAAAACGATCGTGGCTTAAAACAATATGCGGAAATTTGCGCGTTTTTTGTGCGCTAATCGTTTAATCCTGCGCCACTTACTACTTGATCTTTATCCGATACACGCTCATAACAATAGAGAAGCAGAGAGATTTATATCCTTAAAAATGAGAGGTTGGCACCACTGTTTGTAAGGTTACGTTTATTGTTCCCAACAATTCTAACAGGACGGGCATCGCTATGAATATATTCGATCACTATCGTCAGCGTTATGAAGCTGCCAAGGACGAAGAGTTCACACTGCAGGAATTTCTTACTATCTGTAAGCAGGATCGCAGTGCATACGCCAATGCGGCAGAACGACTGTTAACGGCTATTGGTGAGCCTGTTATGGTTGATACCGCTCAGGAGCCACGCCTTTCCCGTATCTTCTCGAATCGTGTTATTGGCCGTTACCCGGCATTTGAAGAGTTTTACGGTATGGAGGAAGCGATTGAACAGATCGTCTCCTACCTGAAACATGCGGCGCAGGGGCTGGAGGAGAAGAAACAGATCCTCTATTTACTCGGTCCGGTGGGCGGCGGTAAATCCTCTCTCGCTGAACGTTTAAAAGCGCTGATGCAGCGCGTGCCTATCTATGTACTGAGTGCCGATGGCGAACGCAGCCCGGTTAACGATCATCCGCTGTGCCTGTTTAACCCGCAGGAAGATGCCAATATTCTGGAGAAAGAGTATGGCGTACCGCGGCGCTACCTGGGCACCATTATGTCGCCGTGGGCAGCAAAACGCCTGCATGAGTTTGGCGGCGATATCACCCGCTTTAAAGTGGTAAAAGTGTGGCCATCAATCCTGGAACAGCTGGCTATCGCTAAAACCGAACCCGGTGATGAAAACAACCAGGATATCTCTGCGCTGGTAGGTAAGGTTGATATTCGCAAGCTTGAGAACCATGCGCAAAACGATCCGGATGCCTATGGCTACTCTGGTGCACTCTGCCGTGCGAACCAGGGTATCATGGAGTTCGTAGAGATGTTCAAAGCGCCGATTAAGGTGCTGCACCCGCTGTTGACTGCTACGCAGGAAGGCAACTACAACGGTACAGAAGGCATTTCCGCGCTGCCTTTCAACGGCATTATTCTGGCGCACTCCAATGAATCGGAGTGGGTTACCTTCCGCAACAACAAGAATAATGAAGCTTTCCTCGACCGTGTCTATATCGTTAAGGTGCCTTACTGCCTGCGCGTTTCAGAAGAGATCAAAATTTACGAAAAACTGCTTAACCACAGCGATCTTACTACTGCGCCCTGCGCTCCCGGCACACTTGAAACGCTGGCACGCTTCACTATCCTGTCGCGGATGAAAGAGCCGGAAAACTCCAGCATCTACTCGAAAATGCGGGTGTATGACGGCGAAAGCCTGAAAGATACCGATCCTAAAGCGAAATCCTGGCAGGAGTATCACGACTATGCGGGCGTCGACGAAGGGATGAATGGCCTCTCAACCCGTTTTGCCTTCAAAATTCTGTCGCGCGTGTTCAACTTTGATCACACTGAAGTGGCGGCGAACCCGGTTCATCTCTTTTACGTGCTGGAGCAGCAGATTGAGCGGGAGCAGTTTCCGCAGGATCAGGCAGAGAAATATCTGGAGCATCTGAAAGGGTATTTAATTCCGAAATATGCGGAGTTTATTGGTAAAGAGATCCAGACCGCCTATCTGGAGTCCTATTCTGAATATGGTCAGAATATCTTTGACCGCTATGTCACCTATGCCGACTTCTGGATCCAGGATCAGGAGTATCGTGACCCGGATACCGGGCAACTGTTTGACCGTGAGTCGCTTAATGCGGAACTGGAGAAAATAGAGAAACCAGCCGGCATCAGTAATCCAAAAGATTTCCGTAATGAAATCGTCAACTTTGTTCTTCGCGCCCGGGCGCAAAATAGCGGCCGTAATCCAAACTGGACCAGCTATGAGAAACTGCGCACGGTCATTGAGAAAAAAATGTTCTCCAATACTGAGGAGCTGCTGCCGGTTATCTCGTTCAATACCAAAACGTCTACCGATGAGCAGAAAAAACATGATGATTTTGTCGACCGTATGATGGAGAAAGGCTATACCCGCAAACAGGTGCGTCTGCTCTGCGAGTGGTATCTCCGCGTGCGTAAATCGTCATAATCGATCCGTAAGCCCGGCGCCTGGCGCGCCGTTAATCAGGCCGGAGAGCCCTTTCCGGCCTGGCTTACACTGCAGTTGAGGGGAAACCATGGCCTATTTTATCGATCGGCGTCTCAACGGTAAAAACAAGAGTGCGGTCAACCGGCAGCGCTTTCTGCGCCGTTATAAGTCGCAAATCAAGCAATCGATTTCCGAGGCCATCAACAAGCGTTCGGTAACCGATACAGAGAGTGGTGAGTCGGTGTCGATTCCGATTGATGACATCAACGAACCCGTTTTTCATCAGGGTCGCGGCGGAAGCCGCCATCGTGTTCATCCCGGCAACGATCACTTTGTACAGAATGACCGTGTCGAGCGGCCTCAGGGCGGCGCGGGCGGTAGCGGCAGCGGTCAGGGCAACGCCAGTCAGGATGGTGAGGGGCAGGATGAGTTTGTCTTTCAGATATCGAAAGATGAGTATCTCGACTTGCTATTCGAAGACCTGGCGCTGCCAAACCTGCGTAAAAATCAGCATCGCCAGCTTAATGAGTTTAAAACGCATCGTGCCGGGTTTACCTCAAACGGCGTTCCGGCCAACATCAGCGTGGTACGTTCATTACAGAACTCACTCGCCCGGCGTACGGCCATGACAGCAGGCAAGCGCCGTATGCTGCATGAGCTGGAAGCAGCCCTGCATGAGGTAGAAAACAGCGAGCCTGCGCAGCTGCTTGAAGAGGATCGGCTGCGTCATGAGATTGCTGAACTGCGCGCGCGTATCGAACGGGTGCCGTTTATTGACACCTTCGATCTGCGCTACAAAAATTTTGAAAAACGTCCTGAACCCTCCAGTCAGGCGGTGATGTTCTGCCTGATGGATGTATCCGGCTCAATGGATCAGGCCACCAAAGATATGGCCAAACGGTTCTATATTTTGCTTTACCTGTTCCTGAGTCGTACCTACAAAAACGTTGAAGTGGTGTATATCCGTCACCATACGCAGGCAAAAGAGGTGGATGAACAGGAATTCTTCTACTCGCAGGAAACCGGCGGCACCATTGTTTCCAGCGCGCTGAAGCTGATGGATGAGGTGGTCAAAGAACGCTATGACCCGTCCCAGTGGAATATTTATGCGGCGCAGGCGTCAGACGGCGATAACTGGGCAGATGATTCGCCGCTATGCCACGAGATCCTCGCGAAGCATATTTTGCCGGTGGTACGCTATTACAGCTATATCGAGATCACCCGGCGGGCTCATCAGACGCTGTGGCGCGAATATGAACACTTGCAGGCTATGTTTGACAATTTTGCTATCCAGCATATTCGCGAACCTGAAGATATCTACCCGGTATTCCGGGAGCTTTTCCACAAGCAGGCTGCCGAGGCCTGAATCGCAAGCCGGTCACTGACCGGCTTTTTTATATCTGATTACGACCTGTTTACCCGCAAAACGACCCGTCTGTTGCAGGATTTTCCTCTTTAATGTCATCATAGCTCGCATAAACAAAAAACAGGAAATTAAGCGCTGACAAGCCGTTGATAAGGCATTATCTTTTGAACTTATTTGTACGAATTGTTCGTGCTTGTCAGTTTTGGCCCGGTTGCAGGAGAATGCTATTGAATACCAGCATGATTTACAGTCTTTTTATTATTGGTTCCGTGCTGGTCGCTGCAAGCATTTTGCTGAGCTCGTTTTCCTCGCGTCTTGGCATCCCTATTCTGGTGATCTTTCTCGCGCTCGGTATGCTGACCGGTGTGGATGGCATCGGCGGTATCGCCTTCGATAACTACCCGGTAGCCTATCTGGTCTCCAACCTTGCACTGGCGGTTATTCTGCTGGATGGCGGCATGCGCACGAAAGCCAGCTCGCTGAAAGTCGCGCTCGGTCCGGCGCTGTCGCTGGCAACAATCGGCGTCATGATCACCGCCGGCCTGACCGGTTTAATCGCAGCCTGGCTGTTTAAACTCGACCTGATGCAGGGATTTTTGATTGGCGCCATTATCGGCTCAACGGACGCAGCGGCGGTTTTTTCTCTGCTGGGTGATAAAGGCCTGAACGAACGCGTCAGCTCCACGCTGGAGATTGAATCGGGCAGCAACGACCCGATGGCCGTGTTTCTGACCATCACGCTGATTGATATGATCCAGCAGGGTCAGAGCGGTCTGAGCTGGATGTTTGTGGTACATCTGGTACAGCAGTTTGGTCTGGGCATCGTCTTTGGCCTCGGCGGCGGATGGGCGCTGCAGCAGCTGGTTAACCGTATCAGCCTGGCTCAGGGACTCTATCCGCTGCTGGCGCTCAGCGGTGGCATTATCGTATTCGCACTGACCACGGTGATGGAAGGCAGCGGAATCCTCGCGGTCTATCTGTGTGGCTTTTTACTGGGCAACAGTCCTATCCGCAACCGCCACGGCATTCTGCAAACGTTTGATGGCATGGCCTGGCTCAGCCAGATCGGCATGTTTATTGTACTGGGGCTGCTGGTGACGCCATCCGATTTGTGGCACATCGCCCTGCCGGCCATGATCCTCTCGCTCTGGCTGATTCTGGTCGCCCGCCCGCTGTCGGTTCTGGTCGGACTGCTGCCTTTCAAAGGGTTCACCGGTCGGGAACGTATTTTTATCAGCTGGGTCGGCCTGCGCGGCGCCGTGCCGATCATTCTGGCTGTGTTCCCGATGATGGCGGGACTGGAGAATGCCAGGCTCTATTTCAATATCGCATTCTTTGTCGTGCTGGTGTCACTGATGCTGCAGGGAACGTCGCTGGGTTACGCAGCGAAACGCGCCAGAGTGGTTGTTCCGCCGCTCGCCTCGCCTGTCAGCCGTATCGGGCTTGATATCCATCCGGAAAATCCGTGGGAGCAGTTTGTCTATCAGCTTAATGCCGATAAATGGTGTGTGGGTGCGGCGCTGCGCGATCTCAAAATGCCGCGTGAAACGCGCATTGCGGCGCTGTTCCGTAATAACACGCTGATGCATCCCAGCGGCGCTACCCGGCTAAAAGAGGGCGATGTACTGTGCGTAATAGGCCGCGAGCGCGATTTACCGGCGCTGGGTAAAATGTTCAGTCAGACGCCGCCGGTGGCCCTTGACCAGCGCTTTTTCGGCGACTTTATTCTCGACGCCGATGCCCGCCTGCGGGACGTGGCGCAAATTTATGGCCTGGAGCTGGATGATGAAACCAGCGATCAACAGTCACTGGGGCAGCTGGTGATGAGCCTGCTCGGCAGCACGCCGGTAGTAGGCGACCAGGTAGAATGGAAGCAGCTGACCTGGACCGTCGCAGAAAAAGAGGATAATAAAATCATGAAAGTCGGCGTGCGCGTCAGCGAAGAGCGAGAATAATCTGAGGTTTTAGCGCCCCTGAAGCGGTCAGCAGCGACTATGATCTTACATATCAGTCAGCAAACGGGAGCAAAAAATGGGAACGGTAGTCAAAATTGGTCGCTATGAGATTGTTGATGCGGAGATGGGAGGCGATAAACCTGATACCGTCTCTATTCCCTGTCAGACTAACCCGGGACTGAGCTATCAGCTTGATGGCTGGGACCATGAGACCAGCGTGCCGGCGTGGATTGATGGCGAGCCTGTTGATTTGAAAATTGGTCACTATGACAAAGAGCAGGATCGCTGGGTACTCAATCGCCCTGCCTGATTTCATCACACCGTCATACCTGCGTATGGCGGTGATTCCTAAAATTCGCTGAAAAAAAGCGCTGTTTTTGTCCTCTTTTTCATCACCATCTCTGTTTATTCAATAACATAGCTGATAATCCCTCGGGTCAATAATTTCCTTTTAAGAGTAATTCCATATTAACTCTGTCAGATTCCTCTTGCATACTCGTAAACGTTGCTGCTGTTTTCGTGACTTATATCACGTCTTATCCGGCCCTTGCCGTGCAGCGCTTGAGAAATAACTAATGGTTAGTGTGCTGATAGCGAACGTTATTTTGCCTCTCAGCCACCAATCCTGAGCGCGTACTTGATTCTGGTCAGGCCATCTTTTACTTAAGAAAAGAGAGCAGGTGTTATGGCAAGTACAATTGTAATGAATGACGCAACCCGCTCATGGAGCGGCCTGCGCAAAAATCTCATTGCTAAAGTCGCATTAAGTCTTTCCGATCTTATTGCACTTAATCTGGCGCTGTTTTTATCAGCGGCTACCGTCCAGGGAATTTGGGGAGAGCTGGACAGCTTTATTCCGCCGCAGCAGATTGAGTACCGGTTTATCGCGCAGCTTGGCCTCTCGGTACTCTGTACCGCCTGGTTCTGGGTCCGGATGCGGCACTACACCTATCGCAAACCTTTCTGGTTTGAGCTGAAAGAAGTGGTCAAAACGCTGTTTGTTTTTTCACTGCTGGATCTGGCGCTGATTGCCTTTTCAAAATGGGATTTTTCACGCATGGTCTGGGTGTTCAGCTGGAGCTGGGCGCTGCTGCTGCTGCCGCTGATGCGCGCAATGGTAAAACGGGCGATCAGCCGTGCAGGACAGTGGCAGAAAGAGACCATTATCATCGGCTCAGGCAAAAATGCCCTTGAAGCCTATGCCGCGCTGCAGAGTGAAGAGATCCTCGGTTATAACGTGCAGGCGTTTATCTCCCTGGATGATGAAAACATCCCGGATAAACTCAACGGCGTGCCGGTTATCACCCGCAAGGATATCAACTGGCAGACCATGGATCGTGATAACACGCAGTTTATCGTGGCGACTGAATATGAACAGCAGGCGGTACGCGATCACTGGCTGAAGTTTCTTTCCAGAATGAAATGCCGCTCTGTCTCAGTGATCCCGACGCTGCGGGGCGTACCGCTTTACGGTACCGATATGTCATTTATCTTTAGTCATGAAGTGATGATTCTGCGCGTCAGCAATAATCTGGCCAAGCGCTCATCACGCTTCCTGAAGCGCACCTTTGATATTGTGGTAGCGTCGCTGCTGCTGCTGTTTCTCGCTCCGGTATTTGGCCTGCTCTGCTGGATGGTGAAACGCGATGGCGGTAACGCTATCTACGGTCATGAGCGCGTAGGTCAGGATGGCGCAAAGTTTAAATGCCTGAAGTTTCGCTCTATGGTCACCAACTCCCAGGAGGTCCTGCAGGCGCTGCTGGCCACCAGCGAAGAGGCGCGGGCAGAATGGGATCGTGACTTTAAGCTGAAAAACGATCCGCGCATTACCCGCATCGGCGGCTTCCTGCGTAAAACCAGCCTCGATGAGCTGCCGCAGCTCTGGAACGTGATCCGCGGAGAGATGAGCCTGGTGGGACCGCGTCCGGTCATCGAAGCTGAACTGGAGCGCTATGCCGGTGACGTTGACTACTACCTGATGGCCAAACCGGGTATGACCGGTTTGTGGCAGGTAAGCGGTCGTAATGATATTGATTATGACACCCGCGTCTATTTTGATTCCTGGTATGTAAAAAACTGGGCGCTGTGGACCGATATTGCCATTCTGTTTAAAACCGCCGGCGTGGTACTGCGCCGCGACGGGGCCTACTGACCGCTCTCTGTGCGATGCCCGCCGTCCGGCGGCAGGCATCGCCTTTTCACTTTAGCGCTTTCTTTTTGCCCGCAGACTCATTACCCTTCTCGCCTGTTTAACAGGACGTTTCTGGTTCTTCATGCAAAAATTCACGCTTATTCTGCTGAGTCTGGTGCTGCTGGCTCCGCTCGGTATTGATCTCTACCTGCCTGTTCTGCCGCAGATTGCCGATGGCCTTAACGCCCCGGTCAGCCTGATCCAGCTTACCATCCCGCTGTTCCTGCTGATCATGGGCATAGGTCAGCTGGTGACGGGCCCGCTGGTGGACAACTTTGGCCGCAAGCCCGTGGCGCTGGCTGGCCTGCTGCTCTATATCGTGGGCAGCGCCGTTGCGGCAACCGCCACGCTCTGGCCGGTATTTTTCCTGGCGCGCATTATTCAGGGCTGTGGCGTCTGCTGCAGCGCGGTGGTGGCATTCAGCGGCGTGCGCGATCGCCTGAGCGGCGATGAGGCGGCTCGCGCTTACGGGTTTCTGAATGGCGCGCTGAACATCGTTCCGGCTCTGGCACCGCTGCTGGGCGGCCTTCTGGCGGAAGCCTATGGCTGGCGTGCGCCTTTCTGGTTCCTGTGCAGCTATGCGCTGGCGATTGGCCTGCTGGTGATCGTGGCTTTACCGGAAACCCGGCCGGCGGATACGCTGCGGGTGAAGGGATTGCCGCTGGCGCAATATGGCGCGATTCTGCGCCAGCCGCGCTTTCTCGCTTTTGCGTTTGCCAATGCAGGCGCACTGGGCATGGTGCTGACCTACGTCTCTCTGGCTCCGCATGTGCTGATGACCGAAGGCGGCCTGACGCCGCTGCAATTCTCGTTTGCCTTTGGAGCCAACGGTTTCTGGATCATGCTGGTCAGCGCCTTTGTGAATAAAACGATTCGCAAAGCGGGCCGGCCATTTTGTCTGGCGATGGGCTTCGTTACGATGCTGCTGGGGGCAATATTGCTGCAGGCGGGCGTTCACCTGCTGCCTGCTGAATGGCAGTCGCACTGGGCGCTCTATATGATCCCGGTGGCGGTATCGGTGGCAGGCCTTGCCTTTACCGTTGGCCCGGCCACCAGCTATGCGCTGGAACCCTATCAGCAGCAGGCGGGCGTAGCCGCAGCGCTGCAGGGGTTTATTCAGATGGCGGGAGGCGCTGGCGGCAGCATGCTGATTGTTGCCCTGCCGGTCGCGGAAAAATCGTCACTGGCTCTGATGATGCTGACTGGCGCAGCGCTGGCGCTGATTGCCTGGCGCTGCAGCCGTAAGATACGCGGCAGCGTGACCGCGCTTAAATAACCTCAACCGGCACGCGCGGGGCGAGCGCGCACATCAGCTCGTACCCGACCGTGCCGGCCGCTGCAGCGACGTCATCTATCTTCACGTCATTACCCCACAGCTCAACGGCGGTGCCGATACCCGCCTGCGGACAAGGTTCGAGATCGATCATCATCATATCCATCGACACCGTTCCCAGCGTGCGGGTGCGTACGCCGCCAACGGATACAGGTGTGCCGGTAGGAGCATGACGCGGATAGCCATCCGCATAACCGCAGGCCACAATGCCAATCCGCTGCGCTCCGCTGGCCCGGTAGCGATAGCCGTAGCCGACGCCGTCGCCCGCTGTCAGCTGCTGCACGCCGATAATTTCACTGCTCAGCGTCATAGCCGGCTGTAGCCCGGTACCGGCGATATCCTGCCAGCGACCGCTGGGCGAGGCGCCATACAGAACGATGCCAGGGCGCACCCAGTCATAATGCGTGAGCGGGTGCCACAGCGTGGCGGCAGAGTTGGCGAGCGAACGCGGACACTCCAGGCCTTCAGCCGCCTGCTCAATGCGCTGCAGTGGTCCGGCGACCCCCTCCGGATTGTCGGCATCAGCGAAATGCGCCATCAGCGTGATCTCGCCGATTCCCGGCAGCGCACGCAGTTTTTGCCAGGCGTTATGCACCTGCTCAGGGCGAAAACCGAGCCGGTTCATCCCGCTGTTCATTTTCAGATAAACATCCACGGGAGCCGAGAGCTGCGCGGTCGCCAGCGCTTTTATTTGCCAGTTGCTGTGCACGCTGGTGGTCAGCCGGTAGCGATCGATCAGCGCCAGATCGTCTGCGTGGAAAAACCCTTCCAGCAGCAGAATCGGTTTTTTCCATCCCTGCTCGCGCAGCAGAATAGCCTCTTCGAGGTTGAGTAACGCAAAACCGTCGGTGCTCTCCAGCGCCTGCCAGACGCGGGCAATACCGTGCCCGTAAGCGTTAGCTTTGACCACTGACCATACGTGTGACTGCGGCGCTGCCTGGCGCACCACAGACAGATTATGACGCAGCGCCTGTCGGTTAACCGACGCGCGCACAGGACGTGACATAGTGTTAACTCTCCGTGAGTGTTAGCGTGCGATATCCGCGCGACGTAAAGGCGATGCGTGCGAGGCAAAACCCGGCAGATAGCGCAATACAGAGAGATCGTCTGCGGCAATCGCGTGTTTCTGACCCGATACAATATCAGCCAGTAGCTGGCCGGAACCACAGGCCATGGTCCATCCCAGCGTACCGTGTCCGGTGTTGAGATAGAGATTAGTCAGCGGGGTACGTCCTACAATTGGCGTACCGTCTGGCGTCATCGGACGCAGCCCTGTCCAGAAAGAGGCCTGTTCGATAAACCCGCCTTCAGGATAGAGATCGCGCACCACCATCTCCAGCGTTTCCCGCCGTGCCGGCAACAGTTTGGTGTTAAAACCAACAATTTCAGCCATGCCGCCTACCCGGATACGGTTATCAAACCGGGTCACGGCCACTTTATAAGTTTCATCCAGGATCGTAGAGCGTGGCGCAGCGTCAGCATCTTTTACCGGAATAGTCAGCGAATAGCCTTTCAGCGGATAAACCGGGATGGCGAGAATATCTTTCAGCAGCGCGGTCGAATAGGAGCCAAATGCCACGACGTACGCATCCGCTTTAATCACCTCATCCCCGCACTTCACGCCATAGATGCGGTTGCCTTCACGCAGTAACCGATCGACCGGCGTATTAAAGCGAAAAGTGACGCCTGCTGCCATAGCCATTTCTGCCAGACGTTGGGTAAAGAGCTGACAATCGCCGGTTTCATCATTAGGCAGCCGCAGGCCACCGGTCAGCTTGTGCGCGGTGGCTGCCAGCGCCGGCTCGGCACGCTGCAGCTCATGAGCCTGCAGCAGCTCGTAAGGCACGCCCGCCTCTTTCAGCACGGCGATGTCTTTACTGGCGCTGTCGAACTGCTGCTGCGTGCGAAACAGCTGCAGCGTTCCGCCCTGCCGCTCTTCATAGGCGATCCCGGTTTCTGCACGCAGCGTTTTCAGGCAGTCGCGACTGTATTCAGCGATACGCACCATGCGGGCTTTGTTTTCCTGATAGTGACGCATATCGCAGTTACGCAGCATCTGCCACATCCACTCAAGCTGAAACCGGCTGCCATCGGGCCGCATCGCCAGCGGTGCGTGGCGCTGAAACATCCATTTAATCGCTTTCAGCGGCACGCCAGGTGCGGCCCACGGCGCCGCATAGCCGGGCGAGATCTGACCGGCGTTACCGGCACTGGTTTCCAAAGCAGGGGCAGGCTGTCGATCGATGACGGTGACCTCATGTCCGGCCTGCGCCAGATACCAGGCACTTGCCACTCCCACTACCCCACTCCCCAGAATCACGACACGCATAGGCCCCTCGAGACAAAAGCATAATTAACTGGTATGAGAACCTGAGTCAGAATAATCAGGCTGCTCTGTTTATCTTAGATTTGACCCGGCTATTTCACATCTTTTTTAACATTCTGCACACTTAAATCCTTGCTGTTAGCAAAGATCAGAGTTTTACCGCATCTGAAGCGCTGACCTGAGCGCTTTGTCAGAAAAAAATCAGGGCTTTTTCCCTTTTTCAGCAGAATCACCCGCTGCTGCCTGACCGCTGTTTTTTCAGTTTATTATTCTGCATTTTTATTTGCAGCCGGATTAATATCTCATAGCATAGTTGGATCGCGCTATCCGGATGATTTTCTGCCAAAAGAAATCGTTTGAGTTCCGTTATCGGATGCGAGACAGTGAACTATCCTTGATCTGTTCGCTCAGTTTTTGGGCGCTCTTTCTCAGGACGAAGCCTTCACCCGTGTGGCAGGGTCTTCCTGCCGCCTGCAAAACAGAGGTGCGCTATGACGACAATGTTTGACGAGCCAACCCGCAGCAGTAAACGACTCAGTGACGGGCCCGACTGGACATTTGAACTGCTTGATGTCTACCTGGCTGAAATCGACCGCGTGGCGAAAAGCTACGGGCTTGATACCTACCCGCATCAGATTGAAGTTATTACGTCCGAACAGATGATGGATGCCTACTCCAGCGTGGGGATGCCGATCAATTATGCGCACTGGTCATTCGGTAAAAAGTTTATTGAAACCGAGCAGCGTTATAAGCATGGGCAGCAGGGGCTCGCCTATGAGATCGTCATCAACTCTAATCCCTGCATCGCCTATCTGATGGAAGAGAATACGATGACCATGCAGGCGCTGGTGATGGCTCACGCCTGCTATGGACACAACTCTTTCTTTAAAAATAACTATCTGTTCCGCAGCTGGACGGATGCAAGTTCAATCGTCGATTATCTGCTGTTTGCGCGTAACTATATTGCTGACTGCGAGGAGCGCTTTGGTGTCGAAGAGGTTGAGCGCCTGGTTGACTCCTGCCACGCCCTGATGAACTACGGCGTTGACCGTTATAAGCGCCCGCAGAAAATTTCACTGCAGGAGGAGAAAGCGCGGCAAAAGAGTCGCGAAGAGTATCTGCAGAGTCAGGTAAACACGCTATGGCGTACGCTGCCGCGTAAAGAGAAAGAGGCGTCACACGTTGAGGCCGCACGCTATCCCTCTGAACCGCAGGAGAATCTGCTCTACTTTATGGAAAAAAATGCTCCCTTACTGGAGCCGTGGCAGCGCGAAGTGCTGCGTATCGTGCGTAAAGTAAGCCAGTATTTCTATCCGCAGAAACAGACGCAGGTGATGAATGAAGGCTGGGCTACCTTCTGGCACTACACGATCCTCAATCATCTCTATGACGAGGGCAAAGTATCAGAACGTTTTATGATGGAGTTTTTGCACAGTCATACTAACGTTATCTATCAGCCGCCTTATAACAGCCAGTGGTATAACGGTATTAACCCCTATGCCCTGGGATTTGCTATGTTCCAGGATATCAAACGCATCTGTCAGTCACCGACAGAAGAAGATCGCCACTGGTTCCCCGATATTGCCGGCTCCGACTGGCTTAAAACGCTGCATTTTGCGATGCGCGAGTTTAAAGATGAGAGCTTTATCAGTCAGTTCCTGTCGCCGAAAGTAATGCGCGATTTCCGTCTGTTCACCGTGATGGATGACGATCGCAATAACTATCTGGAAATTGCGGCGATTCATGATGAGGCTGGCTATCGCGCCATCCGTCAGCAGCTCTCTGCCCAGTATAATCTCAGCAATCTGGAACCCAATATTCAGGTCTATAACGTGGATCTGCGCGGCGATCGATCGCTGACGCTGCGCTATGTTCCTCAGCAGCGTGCGCCGCTGGATAAAAGCCGGCGCGATGTGCTGAAACATGTTCACCGGCTCTGGGGATTTGATATTCATCTGGAGCAGCAGAACGAAGATGGCAGTATAGAACTGCTCGACCGCTGTCCGCCGCGTTCGCCCGGACTCTGAGCATAAAAAACCGGACTGAAGAGTCCGGTTTTCTTTAGCGCTTGTTGCCGAGATCGTCTGGCAGGTTTTTCTGCATACTGTGCCAGATCTCCCCGCTGCGGCGTCCATACATACGCACGCACTCAACCACCTGCTCCTGCGTCGGCTGCTGCGAACACATATCCGCCAGCTGCTGATAAAAGCTGCGTGCCAGCTCGCGCGCTTCAGGATTGGAAAAATAGTGGCGTCCAACCCGCGTATAGAGCCCTTTCAGTCCGTTGAGGATCAGACCGTAAATCGGATTGCCGGAAGCAAACGCCAGACCGCGGAATACCCGGTAATCAAGCTCAGCATAGGCATCCGCCTGATCCTGCTCATGCAGCGCGCTCTCCAGCACTTCGCGGGCTTTTTCCGGATGGTGACGCAGCGCACGGCTGATAAAAATAGAGGCGATGTTGCTGCGAACTGAGAGCAGATTATCAATCAGCTGCGGCACGCTGTCGTGATCGAGCCGGGCCAGCGTCTCAAGGATGTTGAGGCCGGAGGTTTCCCAGAAATCATTTACGCGCGTCGGCTTGCCGTGCTGGATAGTGAGCCAGCCATCACGCGCCAGACGCTGCAGCACTTCGCGCAGGGTGGTGCGGGTAACGCCAATCAGTTCAGACAATTCACGTTCAGCAGGCAGAATCGACCCGGGGGGAAAACGACTGTTCCAGATACTCTCAATTATGTACTCTTCTGCGAATCCTGCAGGGCTCTGCGCCTTGATAACCATAGCGTTACGTTCTCATTGCGTTCTTAATCGTCATTACACTCATCATACCAGAGGGGCTATAGCGGAAATAGTCTGCTGGCGGATTAAAAGCATGGCCTGGCGCAAATTTCAGCATGCGGGCTGAATGCTTTCACCTGGTCCGTACCGGGCAAGCGGCTGGCGGGTCAGACAACCTGCCACATAAACGATCTGCGTCATTTTTATCGCTGAATTCCTGATTGCAGGCTGGCAGCGTCGGGCTTTTGGTTTACACTGCCAGGCACTGATAGCTAAGGGAAATCCACTATGTTGCGATATCTGAATCTCTGCTCGCGCGGGCGTGGCGCCTGGCTGCTGCTGGCATTGACCGCACTGGCGCTGGAGCTGGTGGCGCTGTTCTTCCAGCACGGTATGGGGCTTAAACCCTGCGTGATGTGTATCTATGAGCGGTGTGCGCTGTTTGGCGTAATGGCGGCAGGCGTGGTGGGCGCTATTGCGCCGCAGACTCCGCTGCGCTGGGCCAGCCTCGCCGCCTGGATCTACAGCGCCGCTGAGGGCCTGCGCTTATCCTGGGAGCACACCATGCTGCAGCTGCACCCTAACCCGTTTGTCACCTGCGACTTTGCCGCACGCTTTCCGGCATGGCTGCCGCTGGACAAATGGCTGCCTGCGGTATTTGTTGCCAGCGGCGACTGCGCTGAGCGCGGCTGGACGCTCCTCGGCTGGAGCATGCCGCAGTGGATGATCGCCATTTTTGCCGCCTACCTGCTGGTGGCGATAGTCGTGCTTGTTGCTCAGCTATTCAGGCCGCGTCAGCGCAACCTTTTTGGCCGCTGACGGACGCAGAATCAGCCATTCCGATCGGGACGATCAATAATGTGATCTTCCCAGTCGCGTACTTCACTTTCGCGTACTGCGATGTAGCGTACAGAGATCCGCTGGGCATGCATCGCTTTTTTTGATCCCGCCAGCAGCGGATGCCAGGCGGGCAGCGCTTTGCCTTCGCCAAGCAGCCGGTAAGCGCAGGTGCGCGGCAGCCAGTTGAACGTTGTGAGGTTTTCACGCGTGAGCTTGATACAATCTTCTTCATACTCAAACCGGCGTTCGTAGTTACGGCACTGGCAGGTTTTAATATTCAGCTGGTTGCAGGCAACATTGGTGAAATAGATCTCATCCGTATCAGCGTCCTGCAGCTTATTCAGACAGCACTGTCCGCAGCCGTCACACAGCGATTCCCACTCAGCGTCGTCCATTTGTTCCAGACGTTTGGTCTGCCAGAAAGGTTGGTCACTCATCATTGCGGTCCGGGTTGTTCAGCAAAACCGCACCTTATAAAGGTTAAGATGCGGTGATGCAAGTATTACAGCACGCGCGTGCTGATACCGTGACCCGCCAGCGATATCTCAAGTTTATCCCCTGAGCGCAGCGGGCCTACGCCCTCTGGCGTGCCGGTCAGGATCACATCGCCTGCACGCAGCGTAAAAAACTGGCTCATATAGGCGATGAGCGGCTTGATTTTGTGGATCATATCGGCCGTGGAGCCATGCTGACGCAGCTCTCCGTTCACCATCAACTGCAGCTCGCTGTTTTGCGGATCGCCCGTGTACTCACTGACCGGAATAAAACCGGACAGCGGACAGGCGTTGTCGAACCCTTTTGCGCGCTCCCAGGGCTGACCCGCTTTTTTGAATCCCGCCTGCAGATCGCGCAGCGTGAGGTCCAGCGCTACGCCATAACCCGCAATCGCTTTCGCTACATGCTCTTCGCTGGCCTGCTTTAATGTTGCGCCGATCAGGACAGCGAGTTCCACCTCATGATGTACCTCGCCGAGCGCGGCCGGGATAGAGAGCGGCTGCCGCAAATCGCATAAGGCTGTCTCAGGTTTGATGAACAGCACCGGCTCATCCGGCGTTGCACTTCCCATTTCTTTAATATGTTTTGCATAATTACTGCCTACGCATACCACTTTGCTGACCGGAAAATCCAGCAGAGCACCCTGCCAGTTACGATGCTGATACATATTTTTCACCTGCCTGAGTTATGTCTGCGCTCTGCCGGGA
The DNA here is from genome assembly GCF_008631385.1 of Pantoea sp. M_9. Taxonomy (NCBI): domain Bacteria; kingdom Pseudomonadati; phylum Pseudomonadota; class Gammaproteobacteria; order Enterobacterales; family Erwiniaceae; genus Pantoea; species Pantoea sp. M_9. The sequence continues at coordinate 309,132 of NZ_VWUF01000001.1, forward strand.
TGACAGAGGCTCTGTGAGTAGCGGCCGGAACGGGGCGCCAGTGAGGATAATATTAACGGTTATCGCGACAGGTGTAACAGAAATTGTCAAAAGAGATTTATCTTTCTTACGACGGCGGGCAAACAAATTAATTGCCCACGACAGAATGGAAGATGGGCAATTAATTAATCAATGAACACTGAATATATTTACAGGCTATATTTTTTACAGATGAATCTGAATTAAACTTCTTTACCCTGCTCAAGATGGACGTTGAGCAAACTTTCTACAGGCGGGGGGATCTGCAAATAAAAACCCTGCTCACGCAGCCCCTGCTTTACCTTTTCAATGTCGGCGTTAGCCAGTCTCTCACGCTTGTCCAGCGACAGCACCATCGCTAACTGCGGCTTGCCAAAACCTTTAAGCAGCGCTTCCGGCACGCGGGAGAAATCGTCCTTTTTTTCTACATAAAGATAAGTCTGGTCGCGTTGCGGGCTTCTATAGATCACACAAAACATATTTTTTACTCGAATTAACTGTTAGCGTCACTTGCCTGAATATTACAGTAACTATAACATGCTTGCAGAACTTCGAATATTGACCCGACGATGTTAATGGCGATTTTATCGACGTTCATCTCCGGGTCAAAAAAAACAGGACTGAGCCAGGACAGATGCCGCAATCGCCAATCGAATTCAAGGGAAGCAGTTTTACCCTGTCAGTTGTTCATCTGCACCATTCACAACCCGACGTGATTCGTCAGGCGCTGCAGGAGAAGATCGATCAGGCGCCGGCCTTTTTACAGAACGCTCCGGTCGTCCTGAACATCTCAGCGCTATCCGGCGATATTAACTGGAAGCAGATGCAGCAGGCGATCAGCGCGACCGGGCTGCGTATCGTTGGCGTCAGTGGTTGCAAAGATGACGTCCAGAAAAAAATGGTGGCCCGCGCGGGCTTACCGGTGCTGTCAGAAGGCAAAGAGAACCGCAAACCGGCTGAAGCGCCGTCTGCGGAAGAAGTGACTGCACCCGCTGTTGTTACCGAGAGCATCAACAAAACGCGCGTGGTGAATACGCCCGTGCGTTCCGGCCAGCAGATTTATGCCCGTAACGCCGACCTGATTGTGACCAGCAGCGTTAGCGCCGGAGCAGAACTGGTTGCCGATGGCAATATTCACATTTACGGCATGATGCGCGGCCGTGCGCTGGCAGGCGCCAGTGGCGATCGCGACTGCCAGATTTTCTGTACTCATCTTGCCGCTGAGCTGGTCTCAATCGCCGGTGAGTACTGGATCATGGATCAGATTCCGGCGGAATTTTTTGGTAAAGCGGCGCGCCTCTGTCTGAAAGAGGGCGCGCTTACCATCCAGACACTTAATTAGGCCCCTTTTCTTTCGTTAAGGAAATCAACATTTATGGCACGCATTATTGTAGTAACATCGGGCAAAGGGGGCGTTGGCAAGACCACGTCAAGCGCGGCCATCGCGACAGGGTTAGCGCAAAAGGGCAAAAAAACCGTTGTTATCGACTTCGATATTGGTCTGCGTAATCTCGATTTGATTATGGGCTGTGAACGTCGCGTCGTGTATGACTTTGTGAATGTTATTCAGGGTGATGCAACCCTGAATCAGGCGCTGATCCGCGATAAACGCACCGAGCAACTCTACATTCTGCCGGCATCACAGACGCGTGATAAAGACGCTCTGACGCGCGAAGGCGTAGAGAAAGTGCTGAACGATTTAGCCGCTATGGAGTTCGATTTTATCGTCTGTGACTCCCCGGCGGGCATAGAAACCGGCGCGCTGATGGCGCTCTATTTCGCTGATGAAGCGATTATTACAACCAACCCGGAAGTCTCATCCGTACGCGACTCTGACCGCATTCTGGGCATTATCTCCTCGAAATCGCGCCGGGCTGAAAACAGCCAGGATCCGGTTAAAGAGCATCTGCTGCTGACCCGTTACAACCCAGGTCGTGTGACCCGTGGCGATATGCTCAGCATGGAAGATGTGCTGGAAATCCTGCGTATTCCGCTGGTCGGTGTTATCCCGGAAGATCAGTCTGTGCTGCGCGCCTCAAACCAGGGCGAACCGGTGATCCTCGACATCAATTCTGACGCCGGTAAAGCTTATGCTGATACCGTAGAACGCCTGCTTGGCGAAGAACGCCCCTTCCGCTTTATTGAAGAAGAGAAGAAGGGTTTCCTGAAACGCCTGTTCGGGGGATAACCAATGGCCTTACTCGATTTCTTTTTATCCCGTAAAAAGAGCACAGCCAATATAGCCAAGGAGCGGCTGCAGATCATCGTTGCTGAACGCAGGAGGGGTGACAGTGAGCCCCACTATTTGCCTCAGCTTAAACGCGATATCCTGGAAGTGATCTGCAAATATGTCAAAATCGATCCCGATATGGTGACAGTACAGCTCGATCAGAAAGGCGACGATATTTCGATTCTGGAGCTGAACGTGACGCTGCCGGAAACGGAAGACGCACCGAAATGAGTGTGGCGGATCGCAGCGTTTCCCCTGCGTAATCGCGCAGGGGAAAACAGCGCGCTTAAAGTGCCTGCAGAATCTTGTCGATTCCCGGCTTCAGCAGCTCGCCACGCCAGCCGTTCAGCAGCTCGGGTGGGCGTTTTGCTGATTTCAGCCCCCAGTACACGCTGAGCACCTGATTAATCTGACGGCGTGATGCCAGCAGTTCCTGACTGTATCCCGTCTCTTCGCTTACCTGCTGTACCAGCGCTTTAATCGCTTTAAAGACCTGCTTATAGTGCGGATGCTCAATAAGATTGGGCAGCGGTGCCGGTAGCGTTGCCTCATCCTGTGCCTGCGCTTCAGCTACCTGATCAATCATCGCTTTACCGTGAAAACGGATTTCATGGCCGTTGAGCCCAAGGTGATCCAGTTCACCGAGGCTGCCGGGCAGATAGCGAGCGACCTTCCACAAATTCTCTTCACGTACCACAAAATTAACCGCCATATCTTTCTGACGCGCGACTTTCAGGCGCCAGGCCGCCAGGCGCTGCAGTGCGGCCAGCTGGCGCGGACGCAGCTGCCAGGCGTTGGTAATATCGCGCCACGCCTCTTCAGGCTGCAATATATCAAGCCGGCGCTGACACAGCATGTCACACTCGCTCAGGGCGGCCTTCATGTTGCCGGCGGCTTCAGTCTGCGCCATCAGCTCACGGGCAATAGGCAGCAGGTAGGCGACATCCGCTGCGGCATACTGGCACTGACGCTCGGTCAGCGGGCGCGCAAGCCAGTCGGTGCGAGCCTCACTTTTATCCAGTTCAATCCGGTTAAAGTGATTAACCATCGCCGCAAATCCCCAGGAGAGCGGCTGCCCGGAAAAGGCGGCCAGAATCTGTGTATCGATCATCGGCTGCGGCAGGCAGCCAAAGCGATGCAGAAAGACCTCCAGATCTTCGCCTCCGGCGTGCAGGAATTTAATCACCTGCGTATCCTGCAGCAGGTCGATAAACGGCGCCCAGTCACTAATCGGCAGTGGATCGATCAGTACCAGCTGTTCGCCATCAAACAGCTGAATCAGCCCGAGCTGAGGATAGTAGGTCCGGGTACGTACAAATTCAGTATCCAGAGCAACAGCATCATGCTGGCGAGCCAGGCGGCACACGTCAGCCAGCTGGTGGTCTTGGTCGATCAGGGTGTAATTCACGTATTTATTTCCGCTGCGCAAACCCCGCGCAGCGCTCCATGTTAAAAACAATAAAAACGCCGGTCGTAGCCGGCGTTAACCTGGGGAAGCATGGCGACACTACTGCCCTTCCCGCTTCGCCTCATCGCGCAGTTCGCGGCGTAAAATTTTGCCCACGTTTGTCTTTGGCAGCTCTTCACGAAACTCGATAATTTTCGGCACTTTGTAGCCGGTCAGCTGACGACGGCAGTGATCCAGCACCTCTTCTTTAGTCAGCCCGGGATCCTTTTTAACAATACAGACCTTCACCGCTTCCCCCGAGAGTTCGCTTGGCACGCCAATCGCTGCAGCTTCACGAATTTTTGGATGCTGCATCAGCACATCTTCAATTTCGTTGGGATAGACGTTGAAGCCGGACACCAGGATCATATCTTTTTTACGATCGACAATCCGGATAAACCCTTCGCTGTCCACGGTAACAATATCGCCGGTATGCAGCCAGCCATTTTTCAGCACTTCCAGCGTGGCATCAGGACGCTGCCAGTAGCCCGCCATCACCTGCGGGCCGCGGATACAGAGCTCTCCCGGCTCACCCGGCGTCACATCGTTATCCTGATCGTCAATAACCCGTACATCAGTAGAGGGCACCGGCAGGCCGATACTGCCGGTATGGCAGGTGATATCGTAAGGGTTAACCGATACCAGCGGGGAGCATTCGGTGAGGCCGTAGCCTTCAAGCAGATAGTGCCCGGTGAGCTTTTCCCAGCGCTCCGCTACCGCTTTCTGGACCGACATGCCTCCGCCAGCGGAGAGCCGCAGCGTGGAGAAGTCGAGTTTATTAAAGTTTTCATCATTCAGCAGTGCGTTAAACAGCGTATTTACGCCGGTAATGGCGGTAAACGGAAACTTAGCCAGCTCTTTAACGAATCCGGGTATGTCGCGCGGATTGGTGATCAGCAGGTTAGTGCCGCCCAGATCGAGGAACAGCAGACAGTTAACCGTCAGCGCAAAAATATGGTAGAGCGGCAGCGCCGTTACCACCTGCTCCTGCCCGGCGCGCAGCAGTTTGCCGTAGGTGGCTTTTGTCTGCTCCAGGTTTGCCTGCATGTTGCCATGGGTGAGCATCGCGCCTTTGGCGACGCCGGTGGTGCCGCCGGTATACTGCAGAAATGCCAGATCGTCATTGCTGAGCGCCGGACGCTGATAAGCCATGCGTGCCCCCTGCTGCAGCGCATGCCGCAGCGGTACAGCACCGGGCAAATGGTATTTCGGCACCAGCTTTTTGACATATTTGACCACAAAGTTCACCAGTGTCGCTTTGACCGGCGCCAGGTGATCGCCCATCCGCGTCAGCATTACATGCTTCACCGCCGTCTCTGCCACAACCTTTTCCAGCGTGTGAGCAAAATTGGAGACAATAACAATGGCACTGGCACCGCTGTCATTGAGCTGATGTTTCAGCTCGCGCGGGGTATAGAGCGGGTTAACATTTACCACCACCATGCCGGCACGCAGTACGCCAAACAGCGCCACCGGATACTGCAGCAGATTAGGCATCATCAGCGCTACGCGATCGCCCTGCTGCAGTCCCAGCCCCTGCTGCAGCCAGGCGGCAAAGTCGCGGCTCTGCGCGTCGAGCTGGCGATAGGTCAGCGGCTGCCCCATATTGATAAAGGCAACGTGGTCGGCATAGTGCAACACCGCATGTTCAAAGAGATCGACCAGAGAGGGATAACGGTCGGCATTTATTTCTGCTGGCACATCTGGCGGATAGCGTTTCAGCCAAACTTTGGTCAAAGAGTCACCCCGATATTCTTGTTGCGTAGCCATCGCCGCCTCTGCAATCAGTGTTATTAACAATACATTAACTGATTGTACCAGTTTGCCGGTTATGGCATTTTCAGGTTGCGAAGCCCATCACTAAATTTCGCGCGCCGGTTACGCGCCCAATAAAAAAGCCCGGCTGCGTGCACCGCAACCGGGCCGGAAAAGTATGTGGCGGCTACTCGGTCAGAATAGTCTGTACCTGAGCCGGCCCCCCCAGGTTCATCCCCCAGTAAGGGTTTGGTCCCCAGTAACCCGGATGATGCCGCGTCGGGCCATATCCGATCCAGGGATCGATTGGCTGCGGCGGCGTCATTACCTGCTGAGTCAGATGCCAGCGCTGATAGCCGCGCACATCAATCACAACAAAGTTATAACTGGCCTTGCCAATTTCACCTTTTTCGGTGCCTTTGATGGTACCCAGCACCGTAACATATTGGTTATTCACATCAACCGGATCGACGAATCCTTTGAGATCCGCATATATCCGTCCGACTGATGCAGCCCCCAGCCGGGGCCGGGCGCTCTCATCCAGCGGCTGCGTGGCTATCTCCAGCCGCGTCAGCCCGTTGAGGTTTGTGACGCGGACTACTTTACCGCCAAAGCGTGACTCCTGCCCGGTATAGAGCTGGGGAGCGTTCATCACGCGCAATAAATCCTGCTGCGGAAGCGCCGAGCTTCCTTTAATAGAATCGGGTACGCTGACGCAGCCGCTCAGCAGCAATACACACGCCAGTACGCCACCAGCGATTCCAGCACGATAACCTGGCATAAGCACATCTCCTGTAATTTTTAATTTAGACTGGAGGTGCAAAAATAAGTTGCGTGGCGACTCAGCGTCCGGGCAACTTTTTCCACGCCACTTCGTTACGCAGATAAACCGGCTCTGCATGCTCCACCGCTACGGTGTCGCCTCGCTGCCACGCCTGCAGCGCCAGCGGCAGCATATCTTCAGCCGCGGGCAGCGTAACCGGGGTAGCCAGTAGCGTTGCGCCCGGCGTGGTCATCAGCTCAGGCCATGCCTGCCAGCCGGTGCCTGCGGTCGCCCACTCGCCGCTCAGCGCCGCGATGCGGGCGGCAGCAGCCTCTGGCTTCAGTACCGCTTCGCTGTCGGCGCCGTGCCAGTGACCCGCATCATCGCGCTGATATTCAGCCCAGTAGACTTCACCCATACGTGCATCAATCGCCACCAGCACACAAGTGGCACCGGTCAGCCGCCAGGCTCCCTGCGCCATCGTTGCCAGCGAAGAGACGCCAATCATGGGTAAATTCGCGCCCAGCGCCAGTCCCTGCGCAATGCCAATACCAATGCGAACGCCGGTAAAACTGCCCGGCCCGCGCCCAAACGCCAGCGCATCCAGCGCGGTCAGGTCCAGCTGCTGCGCCTGCAGCAGCGACTGCACCAGCGGCAGAATGCGCTGCGTGTGATCGCGCGGAGCAATTTCAAAACGGGCATCGATCTGCTGCTGATTCAGCAGCGCGGCAGAACAGGCTTCTGTCGCCGTGTCCAGTGCTAAAATTCGGGCGGACATAACAACCTCAGAGAATCAAAATGGCGCGCATCTTATCACAAAGCGGCATGAATTAGTGTTCCTCAGCCTGCCGGACAAAGTCGATCGCACGCGCCAGATCGCGGGTGCGCGGCGTGGGCGGCAGGCTGCTGAGAAAGAGTTCGCCGTAGGGGCGCGCGACCAGACGCTGATCGCAAATTACCAGTACGCCGCGATCGGCAGTGTCGCGGATCAAACGCCCCACTCCCTGCTTGAGGGTAATCACCGCATCCGGCAGCTGCACATCACTGAACGGATCGCCGCCGCGCAGCCGGCAATCCTCCATGCGCGCCTTCAGCAGCGGATCGTCTGGCGAGGTAAAGGGCAGTTTATCAATGATGACCAGCGACAGGGCATCACCACGCACGTCGACGCCTTCCCAGAAGCTGCTGGTCGCGACCAGCAGCGCGTTACCCGCCTCCAGGAACTGCTTCAGCAGCTGCCCTTTGCTGGTTTCACCCTGCAGCAGCACCGGCAGAGTCATCGACGCACGAAACTCGGCCGCCAGCTCACGCATCATCTTGTGTGAGGTGCAGAGAAAAAAGCAGCGTCCTTTATTGGCATCAATCAGCGGCTTCATCATCCGCGCCAGCTGCCGGGCACCGCCGGGCGCATTCGGCTCCGGCATATTGCGCGGCACGCACAGGAGCGCCTGCCGGGCGTAGTCAAACGGACTGTCGAGGATCAGCGTCTGCGCCTGCTCAACCCCGAGACGACTGGCGAAATGGCCGACCTGTTCATTCACCGCCAGCGTGGCGGACGTAAACACCCAGGCCGCTTTACGCGTATCCATCACTTCGCGAAAGCGCTCCGCAACTGAAAGCGGCGTCAGCGCCAGCGTAAAGTGCCGGCTGGTGCATTCATACCAGTAGCTGAAACCGGGTTCGCTGATGGCGCGCAATCGCTTCAGGCGGGTGCGATAGAGCGCCGCGCGCTCAAAGGCCGCATCAAGCAGCGCTGAGCGTCCCAGGGAGAGTTTGATGACGTCGTAACAGAGTTCCAGCGCATCATCCAGCAGAGTAAACATGCGCATGACGTTGTTATCACTGAGCAGATCGCGCAGATTACCGCGAAAGCCGGGCTCGCCAAGCGTCAGGCGAAAATCCTGCGCACACTGCGCCAGCCGATCGGCCGATTTCTGCAGCTGCTGCACATCACGCACCTCGGTGCGATAGGCAAGAATGATATCTTTGGCGAGATCCTGCAGCTGGCGGCTGGAGAGCTGCTGGCCAAAATAGTGGCTGGCGATGTCGGGCAGCTGATGCGCCTCATCGAAGATCATCACGTCCGCTTCCGGGATCAGCTCGCCAAACCCGCCCTCTTTCACCACCAGGTCGGCCAGAAACAGATGATGGTTCACCACCACAACATCAGCATCCATCGCTTTTTTGCGCGCTTTTACGACAAAACACTCTTTATAGAGCGGGCAGTCGCTGCCAAGACAGTTGTCATTGGTGCTGGTGACGTAAGGCCAGACAGGGCTATCTTCAGCGACGCCGGCGCAGTTGCTGATATCGCCATCTTTGGTCTCTGATGACCAGCTGCGCACGTGGATAAGATCGCCCAGCGCCTGTACGGTAAGATCGCCGCCGCTCTGGTTTTGCTGCTCCATACGTTCGAGACAGAGATAGTTAGAGCGGCCTTTCAGCAGCGCAGTTTTTCCGCTGAATTTGAGCGCCCGGGCAATAGTAGGCAAATCGCGATTGTAGAGCTGATCCTGCAGCGCTTTGGAGCCGGTAGAGACAATGACTTTCTTTTTTGCGCGCAGTGCAGGCGCCAGATAGGCGTAGGTTTTACCGGTTCCGGTGCCCGCCTCTACTACCAGTTCACCGCCGTGCGTTACCGCTGCCGTGACCGCCTGTGCCATCTCATGCTGGGCCGCACGCGGTTTAAAACCCGGAATTGCCTGCGCTAACGCGCCATCTGCTGCAAAATCGTCTGCCACACATCCTCACCTGTAACCTGAAAAACACTGTAATTATGTCAGGATTCCGCAGACGCGACCACAACAGATGACATCGCAGCCCGGTTATGGCAGGCTGGCGCAGCAAAAAACAGAGGAGAACAGCATGTCTATTACGCGTATCGATCCCGAACATCGTATGTCCGAAGCCGTGATACACGATAATACGATCTACTACACCAGCGTCCCGGAAAATCTGGATGCCGATGCGGAGGCGCAGACGGCCAACGCGCTGGCAGTCATCGATCGTATTCTGACGCGCGCCGGATCGGACAAGAGCAATATTCTCGACGCCACAATTTTTTTGGTGGATAAAGCGGATTTTGCGGCGATGAATCGCGCCTGGGACGCATGGGTATCACCGGGCAACGCGCCGGTACGCTGCACCGTACAGGCCGGACTGATGAACCCGAAATATAAAGTAGAAATAAAAATTATCGCCGCACGTTAAGCGGCACGGGCACTATTCGTTTTCATCTTCATCTTCGAAGCGTGCCCGAATCGCCTCCCCGGTAAAGGTCTCACGAATTTCCTGCGCCACCTGCGCAATCGCCTGGCCGCTGGCCATGCCGCCCGCCATCAGTTCCTGAATTCGCTCAACCGCCTGCTGCTGCTGCTCATGAGATAGTGCCGGAAGCCCTGTAAACATACGTTACTCCAGATTAAATCGGACGGGCATTATCCCACGCGGAACAAACAGGTGCCAGTGGCAAAAAAATATGCCAGGCTACGCCTCTGCCTGTTGAATGCTGCTGAACCCATGATCGCGAAAACCCTCACGCTTACCTATAGTCCCGATGCTCTGCTGAACCGCTTCTCCACGCTGGCGCATCGCCCGTGGGCCATGCTGCTGACCTCAGGTCAGGCCGATCACGCTGATAACCGCTTTGATATTCTGACCGCCGATCCGCGCGTCACGCTCACCACGCGCGGCGGGTATACCGAAACCGATGATGGCACCGGCATTCAGCGTTCTGAAGAGGATCCGCTGCAGCTGCTGCAGCGGCAGATTGACCGGCTGGACCTGCAGCCCGCCGCCCATCCCGATCTGCCTTTTCAGGGCGGTGCGCTGGGGCTGTTTGGCTACGATCTCGGCCGCCGGTTTGAACAGCTGCCGGCGGTAGCGCAGCAGGATCTGCAGACGCCTGATATGGCGGTGGGCCTTTATGACTGGGCGCTGATTGCCGATCATCACCTGCAGCGGCTTACGCTGGTCTCTCTCAGCGATGCTGACGCGCGCTGGCGCTGGCTGCAGGCGCAGGCGCTCCCGCTGCCGCGTGCGTTTCACTTAACCAGCGCGTGGCGCTCTGACCTGACGCGCGAGGCCTATGCAGCCCGCTTCAATGCCGTACAGGCGTATATTCAGGCAGGCGACTGCTATCAGGTCAATCTTGCTCAGCGTTTCGAGGCGCGCTATAGCGGGGATGAGTGGCAGGCGTTTCTGCGCCTAACGCGCGCCAATCGCGCGCCCTTTAGCGCCTTTCTGCGTCTGCCGGACAGCGCGCTGCTCAGCCTGTCGCCGGAACGTTTTCTCTCTCTGCAGCAAAACGTTATTGAAACGCGCCCGATCAAAGGCACGCTGCCGCGTCTGGCCGATGCGGAGGCCGATCGTCTGCAGGCGGAAAAGCTGGCGCACTCCGCGAAAGATCGTGCGGAGAATCTGATGATTGTGGATCTGATGCGCAATGATATCGGCCGGGTGGCTGAACCCGGCAGCGTGAGCGTGCCTGAGCTGTTTGTGGTTGAACCCTTTCCGGCAGTGCATCATCTGGTGAGCACCGTGCGGGCCCGCCTGCCGGATAGGCTGCGCGCCACCGATCTGCTGCGCGCCTGCTTTCCGGGCGGCTCAATCACCGGAGCGCCTAAAATCCGCGCGATGGAGATTATTGAAGAGCTGGAGCCCCATCGTCGCAACGCCTGGTGTGGCAGCATAGGCTATATCAGCCTGTGTGGCCGTATGGACAGCAGTATTACCATTCGTACGCTGATCGCTGAAAACAGTACTCTCTACTGCGCCGCCGGTGGCGGACTGGTAGCCGACAGCGATATGCAGTCTGAATATGAAGAGACCTTTCATAAGGTTAACCGCATTCTGCCCTGCCTCAGCGATGAGAAGTAATATGACTGCCGAACTCAGCCAGTTTCTGACGCGTTTTATGCTGCAGCCCCCGCCGCCCGCACGCCTGCCGGCCCCTGCCGGACGTCATGCGGCAGTGCTGGTGCCGATTATCAACAGCGCCGAGCCGGCACTGCTGCTGACGCGGCGCTCGGCGCTGCTGCGTAAACACGCCGGCCAGGTCGCTTTTCCGGGCGGGATGCAGGATGCCAGCGATACGTCACTAATCGATACCGCGCTGCGTGAAGCACAGGAAGAGGTCGGGATCGATCCCCGTCAGGTGCAGATAGCCGGTGTACTGCCGGCGGTCACCAGCAGTACCGGTTTTGCCGTCACGCCGGTGGTGGGGATCCTGCCAGCCATGCCGCTGCGGCTGAACCCAGATGAAGTGGAAAGCGCGTTTACCATGCCGCTGCGTGAAGCACTGCATCTGGCCCGCTATCATCCGCTGACGTTATATCGCGGCCAGCGTCAGCACCGGATATGGCTCTCCTGGTATAACGATTATTTTATCTGGGGCATGACGGCCGGAATTATTCGCGCGCTTGGTCAGCAGATCGCGCTGCCCTGAATGCCGTGTGTAAACTCGTGGCTGAAAATCGATCCACTTCACAAAGGCATGGATTGATAACTATTTCTGCGGTTTATAATTAGATTATTTCATGCGAAAAGCTGTTCTTTCGCCCGCCGTGGCGATTACTATTAGCCGCAATTACGGCTCAGGCCGCAGAACCCCGTATTTGTGAGGAGCGTTACCGTTGATTAGTGTTTTTGACATGTTCAAAGTGGGCATCGGCCCATCCAGTTCACATACCGTAGGTCCGATGAAAGCGGGCAAACAGTTTGTGGATCTGCTGGCTGAGCAGGGCAAACTGCAGGCTGTCACGCGCGTAGCGGTGGATGTGTATGGCTCTCTCTCGCTGACCGGTAAAGGTCACCATACGGATATCGCTATCATTATGGGTCTGGCGGGTTATGAACCTGCGACCGTGGATATCGATGCGATCCCGGCATTTATTAAAGACACGGAAACGCGCGAGCGCCTGCTGCTGGCTAAGGGCGCGCATGAGGTCGACTTTCCGCGCGAGGGCGGCATGGTGTTCCGCAGTGAGAATCTTTCACTGCACGAAAACGGTATGACGCTGTATGCGTTTGCCGGCGATCTGCTGATCCTGACGAAAACCTACTACTCCATTGGCGGCGGGTTTATCGTGGATGAAGCGCATTTTGGTCAGCCGGTACTGGATGAAGTCGCGGTACCTTATGCGTTTCACTCGGCAAAAGAGCTGCTCAGCCACTGCAGCGAGACCGGCATGTCGCTTTCAGGGCTGGTGATGCAAAATGAGCTGGCGCTGCACAGCCGTGAAGAGATCACCCGCTATTTTACCGATGTCTGGCAGACCATGCAGGCGTGTATTGACCGCGGTCTGAACACCGAAGGCGTGCTGCCGGGGCCGCTGCGCGTTCCGCGCCGCGCCGCCTCTCTGCGTCGCCTGCTGGTCTCATCGACCAAGCACTCTAATGATCCAATGAACGTCATCGACTGGGTCAATATGTTTGCCCTGGCGGTAAACGAAGAGAATGCGGCAGGCGGACGCGTGGTAACGGCTCCGACTAACGGAGCCTGCGGCATCGTGCCGGCGGTGCTTGCCTATTACGATCACTTTATCGAAAGCGTCACGCCCGATATTTTTATCCGTTATTTTCTCGCCTCAGGCGCTATCGGTATTCTCTACAAAATGAACGCCTCTATCTCTGGTGCCGAAGTGGGCTGTCAGGGTGAAGTGGGCGTGGCCTGCTCTATGGCGGCGGCGGGGCTGGCGGAACTGCTGGGCGCCAGCCCGGAGCAGGTTTGCGTAGCCGCGGAAATTGGTATGGAGCATAACCTGGGCCTGACCTGCGATCCGGTTGCCGGTCAGGTGCAGGTGCCCTGTATTGAGCGCAATGCTATTGCATCGGTCAAAGCCATCAACTCAGCGCGCATGGCGCTGCGCCGGACCAGCGCCCCGCGCGTCTCGCTGGATAAAGTCATTGAGACCATGTATGAGACCGGCAAAGATATGAATGCTAAATATCGCGAAACCTCGCGTGGCGGTCTGGCCATCAAAGTTCAGTGTGACTGATACCTTTCCGGAGTGCGCTGGTTAAAATCAGCGCACTCATACTGATTTCTGCTTTTTTACCTACCTCGGCGTTGCCAAACCAGATATTGTAATTTTCCTGCGCGGATCCGGCAGGACGCAATTTTTTATTGCCCGCTTTTTTACCGGGCAGCGCTAAACCTGGCCGTCCCGATGCCGATAACCTTCACGTTAATTTGCTCCTGGTCTGTGTCTTAACAAGGTGGTTACTGATGCTCATTCCCCAGCAATTTGTGGGTCAATTTCGCCGTAAGCGGCTGCTTATTGCGTTAGTGATCGCGACGCTGGTTTTGATCCTTACCCTGACTTTTCGTTATATCGAAGAGAAGTCACGTATTGAGCAGCAGTCTCTTAACTTTGCCAGCCGCGCGATTGAGCGCTTTGACCGTATGTTCTCGCCGCTGGACGTCTCCGCTAATAACACGCTGGGACTGGTGGGCCTGCCCTGTTCGCTGGTGCGTTATCCGCTGATTGAAAAGATCGCTGCGCTGCAGACGGTACGCACGGTGCTGCTGGTGCAGAATGACACCATCTACTGCTCCAGCATCTATGGCGCACGCGATATCTCCTTTAGTCAGACCTATCCGGAGCTGGCGCTCAATAATCAGCGTATGATGCTCACTACCGATGATTATCTGCTTAAAGGTTCACCGGTACTGCTGCTCTGGACGCCTAAATCGCTGAATAATCGTGATGGCTTGCTGCAGGTAGTGAATGTTGAACTGATGAGCAATTATCTGCTTGAGCCTCAGCTGCCGTGGGTGGAGCGGGCTATTTTCAACGTGGGCGGTCAGAGCCTTGAGTATGGTAACCCGATGATTGAACATACGCTGCCCTCGGATGACGAGGTCGCTTACGATCAGGCATCTTTACGCTACCCGTTCACCATTACGCTCTACGGCCCTTCGCCAGCACGTCTGGCGTTAAATACGCTGCCTTCCCAGCTGCCGCTGGCGGTGATGCTGAGCCTGCTGATTGGCTATATTGTCTGGCTGGCAACGGCCAACCGCATGAGCCTCAGCTGGCAGATCAGCTACGGCATCACCGCCAGTGAGTTTATGGTTTACTGTCAGCCGCTGATTAATGCCCGCAGCGAACAGTGTGAAGGTATTGAGCTTCTGCTGCGCTGGCATAATCCGCGTCAGGGATGGATTGCGCCTGACGTCTTTATCCCTCTGGCGGAACGGCAAAACCTGATCGCTCCCCTTACCCGCTTCGTGATTGCCCGGGCCGTAGAAGCGCTGCCGCAGCTGCCGCAAAGCAGCGCGTTCCATATTGCGATTAACGTCGCCGCCAGCCATTTTCACGATCGCGCCATTGTGGAAGATCTGCAACAGATCTGGTGGCCTGCTAACCCCCATCCGCAGCTGGTTGTGGAGCTGACAGAGCGCGACGCCTTGCCGGTTATCGATCAGTCGGTCGTGGCGCAGCTGCATAACATTGGCGTACGCCTGGCGATAGACGATTTTGGCACCGGGCACAGTTCGCTGGCCTACCTCAAAGATCTGCAGCCGGATGTGCTGAAAATTGACAAGATTTTCACCGCGGCGATCGGCACTGACGCGATCAACGCCACGGTAACCGATATGGTGATTTCACTGGCGCAGCGGCTGAAAATTGCGCTGGTGGCTGAAGGCGTGGAGACCGCTGAACAGGCCTCTTATCTCCGTGAACGCGGGGTGGATCATCTGCAGGGTTACTTCTATGCGCGCCCTATGCCAATCGAAGATTTTCCGGCATGGCTGGCTCAGCATCAGGAAACAGCGGGTTAAAAAAAGGGCCGTCTTCACGACGGCCCTGATTGAACAGCTACGCGCGATTACGCGTTTTCTTCATCTTCATCGTGAGGCGCATCTTTGGTCACCCGCACCAGGTCGATACGGTAATCTGTCGCCTCAACAATTTCAAAGTGCAGCGGCGGCAGATCGATCACCTCACCAGGCTGCGGCAGCTGACCTTTCTGCTCAATCAGCAGACCCGCCAGCGAAGCGTGATCGTCCTCCTGTTTAACCAGCTCATGGTAGTCGAGCAGCTGCTGGAGCGAATGCAGATCGGTACCGCCTTTAACCAGCCAGCCATCACCATCGGCGATCACATCCGGCGTCTCATCTTCATCCGGGAACTCACCGGCAATCGCTTCCAGCACGTCCAGCGGTGTAATCAGACCCTGCACCATACCAAATTCGTTGGTTACGATAACAAAGCTGCCTTTCGCCCGGCGCAGCACACCCAGCAGGTTAATAGGATCCAGCGTCTCAGGGACAACAATCGCCGGCGAGCCTGATGCGAACGTGGCCACGTCCATACCGTGCTCCAGCGCCACCAGCAGCTCTTTTGCGCGCACCACGCCAATAATCTCATCCAGCTCACCGCGGCACACCGGAAACAGACTGTGTGGCGTATCCAGCAGCTGCATCCGTATCTCATCCAGCGGACGCGTCACATCAACCCATGAGATATCGCCACGCGGCGTCATGATGCTGCGAATAGAGCGCTGCGACAGCGTCAGTACGCCGTTAATCATATAGCGCTCTTCATCCTTAAACGCCTCCTGCGGCATAGCGTTATTCAGCGTGTGCTCATCCGTTGAAGGCTGCTGCTGACGATTGCGCCCGCCCATCAGGCGCAAAATAGCTTCTGCCGTACGCTCACGCATCGGCCGGCGCGCCTGATGGCGCATAAAATTACGGCGCGCGATCTGGTTAAACAGCTCAATCAAAATTGAGAAGCCGATCGCCGCATAGAGATAACCTTTCGGAATATGGAAACCGAACCCTTCTGCTACCAGCGACAAACCGATCATCAGCAGGAAGCTCAGGCAGAGCACGACAACCGTCGGATGAGCGTTGACAAAATTAGTCAGCGGCTTCGACGCCAGCAGCATCACGCCCATTGCGATCACCACCGCAGTCATCATCACCGGCAGGTGGTTAACCATCCCCACTGCGGTAATCACGGCATCCAGTGAGAAGACGGCATCCAGCACCACGATTTGTGCGACCACCGCCCAGAAACTGGCATAGTTGCGGTTACCCTGCTGCTCTATCCCTTTATTTTCCAGACGCTCATGCAGCTCCATCGTGGCCTTGAAAAGCAGGAACAGGCCACCAAACAGCAGGATGAGATCGCGGCCGGAAAAGCTGAAATCCATGACGCTGAACAGCGGACGGGTCAGCGTGACCATCCAGGAGATCAGGGAGAGCAGGCCGAGGCGCATCACCAGCGCCAGCGACAGACCGATCAGTCGCGCTTTATCGCGCTGCTTTGGCGGCAGTTTGTCAGCAAGAATGGCGATAAAGACCAGGTTATCGATACCCAGCACAATTTCCAGCACGATCAGCGTTAACAGCCCCGCCCAGATCGAGGGATCCAAGAGAAACTCCATTAGTGACTCCTTGCTAAGAAAGTAGACGCACGAAAATCAGCCTGCACCGGTAAGTGAGACAGCTGAAGAGTCGAAGGCGAAATAACGCTGAACGGCGTGGCGATCTGCGCCGGCTGGCACAGTAAGGATAAGAAGCGACGTCGGTGACGGTCCATAAGGGTGAGCTTGAGCCCGGTACTCCTGAGTAATAAACAGAAAGTTAATGTATCAGTTACCTCAACAAGATCAAAAAATTTTCTTACATTTACACATAGCTGCGCTGGCGCATAAAAACGGCATAAAAAAGTCCGCTGAACCGCCGTTACACCAGATAACCGACAGGCGTCACACTCTTTCTTCTTTCGCTAACTAAAATAAACGGCGACCTCAACGCAAACCGATGGGCGCTCCATCGGTGCGGCTCAGGCTTATATTGCCTGACGGGCCCGGCCGCATCCTTTATTCCTGTCTACGTCCTTTAATGACAGGGTTTCGTCATAAACGGAGGTAGCAGGTGACCATCGCATTAGTCATTGGTACACACGGCTGGGCAGCAGAGCCGCTCCTGAAAACAGCAGAGATGCTGCTGGGCGAACAGCACAATGTCGCCTGTATCGATTTTGCACCCGGTGAAAACGCCGAAACGCTGATGGAGAAGTATCGTGCCCGGCTGGCCGAACTTGATACCGCTCAGGGAGTCCTGTTTCTGGTCGATACATGGGGAGGCAGCCCGTTTAATGCCGCCAGCCGTCTCGTCACGGATCGCCCGGATCAGGAGGTCATTGCTGGCGTGAATATTCCGATGCTGGTCGAAACGCTGATGGCCCGCGATGATAATCCTGAACTGGCGGCGCTGGTGCAGGTCGCCACCGACGCCGGGCGTCAGGGCGTAAAAGCGCTAAAGGCGGAACCTGTTTCCGCTGCCGCAGCGCCGGTTAAATCTGCGCCCCCGCCGCTGGCTTCGGGCCAGCATATGAAAATCGGCCTGGCGCGCATAGACGATCGTCTGATCCATGGCCAGGTAGCGACCCGCTGGACTAAAGAGACCGGCGTCAGTCGCATTATTGTGATCAGTGATGAAGTGGCAAACGATCATGTGCGTAAAACCCTGCTGACCCAGGTGGCGCCGCCGGGCGTTACCGCACACGTGGTCGATATCGCAAAAATGATCCGCGTCTGGAATAACCCCAAATATGCGGGCGAACGCGTCATGCTGCTGTTTACCAATCCCACCGACGTTGAGCGCGTGGTTGCGCAGGGCGTCAATATTACCTCTGTGAATATCGGCGGCATGGCGTTTCGTCAGGGTAAAACGCAGGTCAATAATGCGGTTTCAGTAGATGAAAAAGATATTGCCGCTTTTCGTCAGCTCAACGCCCGCGGGATTGAGCTTGAGGTACGCAAAGTCTCTACCGATCAAAAACTCACTATGATGGACCTGATTGCGAAGGCCACCGCCTGACTTGCTATCGCCCGGCCATTACGGCGGGCGTGCTGAGGAGATGCAACATGGAAATAACCACGCTACAGATTGTGCTGATATTTATCGTGGCCTGTATTGCCGGTATGGGTTCTATCCTGGATGAGTTTCAGTTTCACCGTCCGCTTGTGGCCTGTACCCTGATTGGTGCCGTGCTGGGTGACATGAAAACCGGCATTATTATCGGCGGCACGCTGGAGATGATTGCGCTGGGCTGGATGAATATCGGGGCGGCGGTAGCGCCCGATGCGGCTCTCGCCTCCATCATATCCACCATTCTGGTGATTGCCGGCGGCCAGAGCGTCGGTGCCGGTATCGCTCTGGCGATCCCGCTGGCCGCAGCGGGTCAGGTGCTGACCATTCTTGTGCGAACGCTGACCGTGGCGTTTCAGCATGCGGCAGATAACGCGGCCGCAAAAGGTAACCTCACCGCTATCTCCTGGATCCATGTCTCTGCCCTGCTGCTGCAGGCGATGCGCATCGCCATCCCGGCGCTGATTGTCGCTATCTCTGTCGGTACCAGCGCCGTGCATACGCTGCTGAGTTCCATTCCGGAGGTGGTCACTAACGGCCTTAACATCGCCGGCGGCATGATTGTGGTAGTCGGATACGCAATGGTCATCAATATGATGCGCGCCGGTTATCTGATGCCGTTCTTCTATCTCGGATTTGTCACCGCCGCGTTTACTGATTTCAATCTGGTTGCGCTGGGCGTTATCGGCGTCGTGATGGCGATTCTCTATATCCAGCTCGCCCCGAAATATAACCGGGTCGCAGGCGCAGCGCCGGCAGGTGCCTCGCAAAACGACCTTGATAATGAACTTGACTAGGAGCAGGTGCCACTATGGCTGACAGCACGCGAATAGCTAAAAAGCTCACCTCCGGTGATGTCCGCGCCGTGTTCATACGATCTAACCTGCTTCAGGGGTCATGGAACTTTGAACGTATGCAGGCGCTCGGTTTCTGTTTTTCCATGGTGCCGGTGATCCGACGCCTCTACCCGGAAAACGACGACGCTCGTAAACAGGCGATCCGGCGTCATCTGGAGTTTTTCAACACGCAGCCCTATGTCGCCGCGCCGGTACTGGGCGTCACCATGGCGATGGAGGAGCAGCGGGCAAACGGCGCCGCCATAGATGATGGTGCCATCAACGGCATTAAAGTGGGTCTGATGGGGCCGCTGGCAGGCGTAGGCGATCCTATCTTCTGGGGCACCGTACGGCCGGTATTTGCCGCGCTTGGTGCAGGGATTGCCATGAGCGGCAGCCTGCTGGGCCCGCTGCTGTTTTTTGTGCTGTTTAACGTTGTGCGCCTGCTGACCCGCTACTACGGCGTTGCTTACGGCTATCGCAAAGGCGTTGATATCGTCAGCGATATGGGCGGCGGTTTTCTGCAGAAGCTCACCGAAGGCGCTTCGATCCTCGGCCTGTTTGTGATGGGCGCACTGGTCAATAAATGGACCCACGTTAACGTGCCGCTGGTGGTATCCAGCATTACCGACCAGACCGGGAAAACCACGGTAACCACCGTGCAGTCGATTCTCGACCAGCTTATGCCGGGCCTGATCCCGCTGCTGCTGACATTTGGCTGTATGTGGCTGCTGCGTCGCAAAGTTAACGCGCTGTGGATCATCATCGGTTTCTTTGCGCTCGGGATTATTGGTTACGCGATTGGCCTGCTGGGACTCTAAACCGCCCTCCGGCCGGACGCGTAACATGGGCAGAGTGTAAAAAGGAGAGGTAATGGCGCTGACCGATCTGCTGCTGATGTTCTGCATCGCCGCTCTGCTGCTGTTTGCTATTTATCATGATGTGGTGTTGCCGCGCCGCAAAGGCGTCACCCTGCTGCGCGTCGCACTGCGACGACGTCACCTGCCCGACAGCGCGATATTTATCGGACTGCTGCTGATCCTGCTGTGGAAAAATATCAGCGATGCAGGGCCGATGCTGACGACAACGCTTATCATGGTGCTGTGCGCCCTGACGCTCTGGGTATTCTGGCTGCGTCGCCCGGTGCTGCTGATGAAACAGGAGGGCCTGTTTGATAACGGGATCTGGATCCGCTATGCGCGCATTGCCGCGATTAACCTTTCGCAGGAGGGGGTTTTAGTAATACAGCTGGAGCGGCGCCGGCTGCTTATTGCTGTGCATACGCTGGATGACCTGGAGCGTATCTGGCATACGCTCCTCGCCGCCCGCTAATCGCGCTGCCACAGAGAGAGAGTAAAATCAGCGTCACAGCGGAACTGCTCTGCCTCTGCCTCTGCCAGCGTCTGCCATACCGCTTCCGTTGCACGCCAGGCAAAGGGCGTCATCTGCAGCAGACTTACCGCTTCCGCGCCGCTGAGCGTCAGGTCATAGCTGAGAGACTGCGACTCACAGAGCGTAAAGCCGGTATAGGTTTTCTCTTCTGCAGCATGCAGCTGCACCTGCGAATAGATTAGCGCCTTGAACTGCTGCAGATGGTGCGGACCCGGCGTAACGGTCAGCAGATAACCGCCTGGCTTTACCACCCGGCTAAGCTCCTCTTCATTGCAGGGCGCATAGATGCGCACCACCGCATCCAGCACCGCGCTGGCAAACGGCAGCCGCTGGCTGGAGGCAACGCAAAACCGTACCTGCGTATAGCGTTTTGCCGCCATCCGGATAGCCGGTTTGGCAACATCCAGCCCATAGATTTCAGCGTCAGGCAGCGCGCTGGCCATGGCGCTGGTGTAATACCCCTCACCGCAGCCGATATCCAGAACCTGAGCCGCGGGTCGCGTCAGGCGTTGCGCCAGTATCGCTGCCACGCGATCGCGCAGCGGCTGATAGTGCCCGGCATCCAGGAAAGCGCGGCGCGCCTGCAGCATCTCCAGGCTGTCACCCGGCTCTCGCGAACCCTTGTGCTGCACCGGCAGAAGATTGACATACCCTTCTCTGGCCCGGTCAAATTGATGACCAGCGTCACAGCGAAACACGCCCGGCTGCTGGGTTAATGGCTGGCGGCACAGGGGACAGATCAGGGACATAGCAGACTCCGGTTCAACAATAAGCGGCGCAGTTTACCCTGAAGCAGGAGTAACAAAAAGGATAAAGAAAAGCCCCGCTCAGAGAGCAGGGCTTAGGATTCGTTTCAGCAGGTACAGTGACCCGGGCTGAGCGAAAAATCAGATAGCGGTAACGTTAACCGCTGCAGGACCTTTCTGGCCATCCTGAATTTCAAACTCAACCTGCTGGCCTTCAGCCAGAGTTTTGAAGCCGTTACCCTGGATAGCAGAGAAGTGTACGAACACATCTTTGCTGCCGTCAGCAGGAGTAATGAAGCCAAAACCTTTAGACTCGTTGAACCACTTAACCTGACCTTTAATCTTTGCCATTTTGCAAATTCCTTTAAATGTTTATTTTGCCCGGAGGCAGTATTGCTGAGAAACAGAGACGTTACTGAATGAGGCACTAATTTAAGGTTCGGCAAGGAAGCGGTATTCAACGTCAACGTCTTTACTCAAAACTTCTTTACTGAAAATGCCATGCATAAACAGAACTGTACCTCGTTTGACCCGCTGATGGTTATCACACATCCGCTAAATAATGGCAAGCCATTTTTAAACAGTGGTCGACTTGTCGCACATTATTATCTGAGACCCGCGCACCGTCGCCCGAAAACAGGAACTGCAAACACGAAATGGCGCACAAAACCCTTGATGGCTAGCGGTTTTCGACAGCTACGTCAAGCGCAGCGGCAGCGCATCGATTTGCGTCAGGCGTGAAACGCTACGTTAAACGTGTTGCACTTTTATGGCAGAAAAAGATTATTTATTCCTGCATTGTAAAATAACAGCGCCTGCTTCTCTTAATGTACAAACTGTACAATTAAACCAGCGGGGTAAAGGTTATAAAACGCTTTTGCACCAAAACCGGGAAAATTATTATCCGGCCGCTCCGGATATAAGCATTAACCTGCTGAACTTATCTGTTATTTTTATAAGCTCGCAAACCCGGACAGGTTAAGAAAACTGTACACCCTATTCATCGTCGGTAAGAAAAATCTCATTCAATATCTGACAGCGTCCGGCTCTCCCCTATCCGCCACGGGCTGAATCGTCCGGCCAGAGGCGTTCCGGCTGCGTCCAGTACACGCTGCAGTTCAGCAGGAGGCGCGTCCAGCGCCTCATCAGCCAGTTCATACACGCCCCAGTGTATAGGTATCGTTAATGGATGCCCGGCATACTGCCATAATTCTACGGCCTGCTGCGGGTTCATATGCTGGCTGCTCATGAACCATTCTGGTGCATACGCGCCAACCGGCAAGGCGGCCAGATTAAACGGCCCCAGCCGTTGCGCGATCTGCAGCAGACTATCGCTGTAACCGCTGTCGCCGGAAAACCAGAAGTTGAGCGTGCCGCAGCGCACCACCCAGCCACACCATAGCGAGCGATTTCGATCCCATAGCGTGCGCATACTCCAGTGGCGCGCCGGCACTGCAGTAATGCTCAGATCCTGACTATCTGCTGACTCCCACCAGTCCATCTCGGTGACGTTGCGGGCCCCCCGCTTCCGGCACCATGCGCCCAGGCCAAGCGGTACCATCATCTTTACCTCCGGAAAACAGCGCAGCAGGCGCTTTATCGTGTCCCGGTCAAGATGATCGTAGTGGTTATGTGAAATCAGTACATAGTCGAGCTGCGGCAGCCGGGCCACATCAAGCGGTGAGGGTACCCGGCGTTCAGGACCGGCAAAGGGCAGCGGCGAAGCGCGCGGTGATAAAGCCGGGTCAATCAGGATATAGCGCTGCTTAAGGCGCAGCAGCAGCGCGGCATGGCCCAGCCACCAGATGCGATCGTCGCTGCCGCTCAGATCGGCTTGCTGATACCAGCGAGCGCTGAAATCAGCATAGCCGCTGGCAGGCGGCGGCGGGAGATGCTGCGCTTTACGTTCGCGACGCCAGCGCTGTAAATCACCTGGCTTACGCTGTTCTCCTTCAGGATTGCAAAACCCGTCAGGAGTATGGTGTGCTTTTGAGGCGTCGTACCAGGGATTTCTGCGGCTCATGCCCTCTCCGTTTTTACTCTCAGCGCTCCGGGATCAGCCGGATAAAGTCGCGTGAAGCCGTGCCCTCGTCATCCTGCACAGCGGACGACGTTTCTCCCTGCGCCTCCGCAATACGACGCAGCAGTGCGGTCTGTTTTTTCTGCTCTTCCACCAGCATTTCCAGCAGCTGCAGGTGCTCGCTGGCTCGCACGCTGGCGCGATTAACAAAAAACCAGACGATAAAGGCCACAAGGATAATGAGCGCCACGATGCCATAGTGCAGCAGCGGGCTGGTGTTTGCGGCTAATTCGTTCATAACTGCCTCAGGTGACTATCAGTAAGGATTTAACGGCGCTAATTCTACCCGTTGCGCCAGGAAAAGATATCTTCTGCTACAAATGCAGTTGCCTGCCGCAGCGCTTTCAGCTATCTCCGATCGTATTGGCGTGTAAAGCACGGCATGGTACGCCTGTCGCGCTTATTGCCAAACGGATGCGGCGCGTTTTCAATTTCGGGAGATAGTAATGAAATATTTTATTCGTCTGGTGATGCTGTTCGCCCTGCTGTGGCTGGCGCTGCTCTTCACCGGCTATGGTGTTCTGACCGGCAGCGCTGAGAAAGCGGCGGGTCTTGGCCTGGAGTGTAACTACCTGACCGCACGCGGCGTGATGACCGCCCGGTATCTGCATACCGATAGCGGAATTGTCGGTGTAACGGCCTGTCCGCTGCTGAAAAAAAGCGGCGATGTCATTGATAACCAGTAACCCTTCCGGGCTCAGCGCGAGCCCGTTTTCATTTTCGCTATGCCGGCATCAGCGAAATAGAGGTTTTTCACGCCTGCGGCGATGCTTTCCGGCGCTAAATTGATTAGCATGATGATATTCACTTCCTTTACTTACCACTATTATGCCTTCAATTGCCCCTCAGGATGGACTTCCGCTGCCGCAGCGCTATGGCGCAATCATCACGATTGCGCTGGGTATTATGATGGCGGTACTCGATGGCGCTATCGCTAACGTAGCGCTGCCGACGATAGCGCGCGATCTCAGCGCCAGCCCGGCTGAATCAATCTGGATAGTTAACGCGTATCAGATCGCAATAGTGATCTCGCTGCTGTCGCTCTCCTTTCTGGGTGATATGCTGGGATACCGCCGTATCTATCAGGCCGGCCTGGTCCTGTTTATCGCGACATCGCTGTTCTGCGCCCTCTCCTCCACGCTGACGACGCTAACCGTGGCACGCGTGCTGCAGGGATTTGGTGGCGCCGCGCTGATGAGCGTCAACACCGCGCTAATCCGGATTATTTATCCGCAGCGGTTTCTCGGACGCGGTATGGCGATCAACTCACTTATTGTGGCGGTTTCCAGTGCCGCCGGCCCCACTATTGCCGCGGCTATTCTGGCCGTGGCGAGCTGGCAGTGGCTCTTTTTAATTAATATCCCGTTTGGCCTTGCCGCACTCTGGCTGGCGCTGCGCTTTCTGCCTGACAATCCGCAAAAAGCGCGTCAGCAGAAGTTCGATATTCCGAGCGCGGTGATGAACGCGCTGTTTTTTGGGTTACTTATCACTGCCCTGAGCGGCTTTTCGCAGGGGCAGCCTGCCAGCCTGATCGTGACCGAGCTGGCGGCGCTGATCGTTACCGGTATTATCTTTGTGCGGCGTCAGCTAACTCTGCCGGTGCCCTTGCTACCGGTTGATCTGCTGCGTCTGCCGCTGTTCTCGCTCTCCATCGGCACCTCCGTCTGCTCTTTCTGCGCGCAGATGCTGGCGATGGTATCGCTGCCGTTTTACCTGCAGAACGTGCTTGGCCGGGATGAAGTGGCAACCGGCCTGCTGCTGACGCCGTGGCCGCTGGCAACAATGGTGATGGCGCCGATTGCCGGACGTCTGATTGAGAAGTACCACGCCGGCCTGCTGGGTGGGCTGGGGCTGGCGCTGTTTGCCGCCGGGCTGTTTCTGCTGGCCATGCTCCCGGCGCAGCCTGCTGATGCAGATATCATCTGGCGTATGATGCTGTGCGGTGCCGGTTTTGGCCTGTTTCAGTCACCCAATAATCACACCATTATCTCTGCTGCCCCGCGCAACCGCAGCGGCGGAGCCAGCGGGATGCTGGGCACCGCCCGGCTGACAGGACAAAGTGCCGGTGCAGCGCTGGTGGCCCTGATGTTTAACCTGTTCAGCGACAGCGGCACGCACGCCTCTTTGATCCTTGCCGGAGGCTTTGCTTCCGCAGCCGCTGCGATAAGTCTGGTGCGGCTGACCCAGTCACGCGCGGCGGCCTGACGCTGCCCGCACGCAAATAAAAAAAGCATCACCAGGGTGATGCCTTTTCTTTTCGTCGGCTGAGCGGATTATTTCAGATACTGCCCGCTGCGCAGCGCTTCGATGCGCTTATCAAGCGGCGGGTGAGACATAAACAGCTCACTGAACGACTTGTTTTTACCGTTGATGCAGAACGCCATCATGCTGCCTGGCTCCTGCGGCTCGTAGCTGGTTTTCAGACGCTGCAGCGCGGCGATCATTTTTTCACGGCCAACCAGTTTTGCCGATCCTGCATCAGCGTGAAACTCGCGGTGGCGTGAGAACCACATGGTAATGATGCTGGCGAGGATACCAAAAAGCAGTTCCAGCACCGTTGCAACTGCAAAGTAGACCAGCGGATTACCGTTGCTGCTCTCTTCACCATCCCGGTTGCCGGACAGAAAGCCCGATGCAACCTGCGCAATAATGCGCGAGATAAAGATAACAAAGGTGTTCACAATGCCCTGAATCAGGGTCATGGTGACCATATCTCCGTTGGCGATATGCGCGATCTCATGCGCCAGCACGGCTTCAGCTTCATCGCGGCTCATGTTCTGCAGCAGACCGGTTGAGACAGCGACAAGGGACGCGTCGCGGCGTGCACCGGTCGCAAAGGCATTGATATCGGGCGCATGATAAATCGCGACCTGCGGCATCGCAATGCCAGCCTGCTGCGCCTGGCGACCCACAGTCTCCATCAGCCAGCGCTCGGTCTCATTACGGGGCTGTGTAATCACCTCCCCGCCAACGGAGCGCAGCGCCATCCATTTGGACATCAGCAGTGAAACGAACGCACCGCCAAAGCCAAACAGACCCGCCATAATCATCAGGCCCTGAACACTGCTTGACTGGATTCCTGTCAGACTCAGGATGAGTCCGAATACCAACATCACCGCCAGGTTGGTGATCAGGAAAAGAGCAATACGCATCATAAATGTTAATCTTCCTCAGTTGTTCACGCGCTTGTACGCGGATATATATCCTATGTTCATTGCGCGGCTTTTCAAGCGACCTTAATCTTTAAGTGTCTAAAAAAACAAAACTTTACATTCTGCCCAGGCGATCGGTTGCAAACTGCTCAGACCACTTATTTAGCGAGTATAGTGCAAAAAAAAACACCGCCGTAGCGGTGTTTTGTGACCGGCTTCAGGATTACTTCGCCGGAGTGGCAGCGGGCTGAGAAGAGGACAGCTGCGCCAGATCGTTAGCGATCTTCACCGTCTCATCCAGATAGGGATCGGGCTCTTTATAATCTTTTGGCAGCGCCTCAAGATTCTTAAGCGGCTTTTTCCCTTCCATCTGATAACGCGCGTTAATACGCTCCAGACGCAGCGCGTCCTCTTCGTGACTCTCTTTCTCACGCTGGGCAAGATTGAGCGACACGATATTGCGTTTATCTTTCATCGCATTGAAACGCGCAATATCTTTCATGATGTACTGAAACTCACGATCCTGCGCAATGCGATCGGCATGGGACTGCGTCAGCTTCGGCACCAGCGCGGTGATATCACCGGTTTTGGTATAGGTTGCCGCATTAATGCTGTCCCACGGCAGCGCGTTGTCTTCAAATTTTTCGCCGGTCTCTGCCGCTTCAACGCCGGTTGGCATCAGCAGATCGGGGGTCACCCCTTTACGCTGCGTGCTGCCGCCATTGATACGATAAAATTTCTGAATGGTATATTGAACAGAACCCAGCGCAGGCCACTCCGGACGCAGCATCTGATCGTAAATGCGGTTCAGAGAACGATACTGCTGCACGGTCCCCTTGCCGAAGGTCGGTTCACCAACAATCAGAGCCCGGCCATAGTCCTGCATCGCCGCGGCAAAGATTTCCGAGGCTGACGCGCTGAACCGATCGACCAGCACTACCAGCGGGCCTTTGTAGTAAACAATGCCGTCGGTATCGCTGTCTTCACGCACCCGTCCATTGTTATCCCTGACCTGGACCACCGGGCCGCCCGGAATAAAGAGTCCGGAGAGAGAGACCGCTTCAGTCAGTGCACCGCCGCCGTTGGTTCGCAGGTCGATAACAACGCTGTCCACATTTTGCTTTTGCAGTTTCTGCAGCTGCACTTTGACATCGTCAGTCAGACCGACATAGAAGCCCGGAATATCCAGCACGCCCACTTTTTCTTTGCCGACGTTATGCACCGTGCCTTTGACCGCCCGATCTTCCAGACGGATTTTTTCACGCGTGAGCGTTACGGTCCGGGTTTTGGTGCCTTTACCGGCAGGCAGGATCTCAAGGCGTACTTTGCTGCCTTTAGGTCCTTTGATTTTCGATACCACATCATCCAACCGCCAGCCGATAACATCCTCAACAGGCTTGCTTGGCTGACCCACGCCGACAATGCGATCGCCAACGGTAATCGATTTGCTTTTTGCTGCCGGACCGCCAGCGACCATAGAGTTGATGACCGTGTAGTCATCATCCATCTGCAGCACGGCACCAATCCCCTCAAGCGACAGGCTCATCTCGGTGTTGAACTGCTCAGTATTGCGCGGGGAGAGGTAGTTGGTGTGGGGATCGATCTCATGAGCAAAGGCGGTCATTGCGAGCTGGAAGACATCTTCACTGTTGCTCTGAGCCAGGCGACGGATGGCAAAGTTGTAGCGCTTGGTCAGCGTTTCGCGGATCTCTTTGTCATCTTTGCCCGCCAGCTTCAGGCTGAGCTCATCATATTTAACTTTGGCATCCCAGAGCGCGTTCAGCTCTGCGGTGCTCTTTGGCCACGGTGCTTTCGCCCGGTCGATATCAATGGTGTCATTGCCACTGAAATCCATCGGACGATCCAGCACCGTCAGCGCATATTGATAGCGCTCGAAACGGCGTTTTTGTGCCAGGTTATAGAGCGCGTAAAACAGATCCAGCTTGCCGCTGCGCAGCTCGTCGCCGAGCGTGGTTTTTTTGTCCGCATATTGCGCAACGTCTGATGCCAGCAGCACGTTATGGCTGTAATCCAGCAGGTTCAGATAGCGATCAAAAATTTTTGCTGAGAAATCCTGATTCAGATCGAACTGACGGTAGTGAGAGCGGGTAAAGCGCGATGTAACCCGCTCACTGACCGTGGGATGCTGCGCTTCTTCATGTAACTGCGGGATCTGGTCTGCACGCGTGATATTGTCTGCGGCAACGGAGGGGCCTGCCAGCAGCAGGCCCGCGATCATACCGATCTTAAAAAAGCTGTTCATGCCAGGGTCGGGCCTCCGTTTCAGAACTGCAAGTGTTCTGCGCGCACAATCATTGCCAGGCCTGAAGCAAGCTGTACCCGAACGCCATCTTTAGTGATTTCAAGAATGGTGGCGTCCATAGCACTTTTGCCTGCTTTGACTTTAATACTCTGGCCTGGCTGCAAAGCTGAGGTGTCGGTAACGGGTTTTGCCCGCGGCGGACGTGGTGCGGCGTTGCGTTCTGCAGCACCGGTGCGTGGCGTCTGAGGGCGCGGCTTACGCGGCGTCTCACCTTCAGCTGCTTTACGCGGTGCTGGCTTACGCGGACGACGCTCTGCACTCTCCTCTCCCGCCTCGCGCTTCTTCGCCCGCTGCTGCTCACGCTGCGCCTGAACGCGTGCCTTTGCCTCTTCCAGCTGCTTCCGCGCATGCTCTACGTGCTGCTCATCCAGCACGCCACAGGCGTTGCCATCGAGATCGACACGCGTTGCGCCGGCTTTGATACCGTAAAGATAACGCCAGCTGGAGGTATAAAGACGCAGAGCTGAACGCAGCTGCGTTTTGCTCGGACTATCTTCGCCCTGAACGCGCTCGACCAGATCCTGAAAGATACCGATTTTGAGCGGACGCGCTTCACCTTCAGCGCTAAAGCAGTGCGGAAAACGTTCCGCCAGAAAGGCGATGACTTCTTTACTGCTATTCAACTTAGGTTGATTTTCCATGAAATTTCCTGATTACAACGGATTTGCCGACCAGAGCGGGCATGAACAGGCGACATTATAATGACAACATCGCCAAATGCCATGCAATCCAGACGATTAGCTATGCGACAGCGCAATAAATTTTTCGATGTTGCTGTTCGCCAGCACCTCACAAAGCCCGTCGGCAAGGGCTGTCAGCCCTGCTTCATCCTCACTATCAAAGCGGGAATAAAGCGTACTGTCGATATCAAGAACGCCCGCAAGCAGGCCATTCACTTTCAGAGGAATCACGATTTCTGCGTTACTGGCGGCGTCACAGGCGATATGACCGGGAAACGCATGAACGTCATCCACGCGCTGCACGCGCTCTTCAGCCACTGCCGTACCGCAAACGCCTTTACCTGCCGGGATACGCACGCAGGCAATCTTGCCCTGGAACGGACCCAGGACCAGCGTATTCTCTTCAGTCAGCAGATAGAAGCCTGCCCAGTTAACCCCCTCCAGACGCTCAAACAGCAGCGCACTGCAGTTAGCCAGCGCGGCAAGAAAAGAGGTTTCGCCCGCCAGCAGCGCCCGGGCATCACGATTTAATTCCTCGTAAAAGGCTTTTTTGTTCATTGATCAACCATAATTCATCACTGAGAGGTATCAGTTTTCCCTCAGTTGTTAAAATAAGCACTAATAATCCAGCCCAACAAGGTGAATCATTGAATAAGTTGCTATACCCTTAGCACGCTATGATTGAGACTGATCTCGTACCACAAGATAGTGCAGGCTGCATGTTCTGTTCAGACTGCCGGCAACCGTAACGAATGATGGGCCACTCGCGTCACTTATGAAAATTCACGCTATCAGCCAGAGCTTGCCCCACGCACGTTATCAGCGTTGCCCCCAATGCGATACCCTTTTTTCCTTACCGGATGTGAAATCGCATCAAACGGCTTATTGCCCGCGCTGTCACGCCAAAATTCAGAATGGCCGTGACTGGTCAATGCGTCGTCTGACCGCGATGGCAGTGACAATGCTGGTGCTGATGCCCTTTGCTTTCAGCCTGCCCCTGGTTGAAATCCGCCTGCTTGGCATGCGCATAAACGCCAGTCTGCTGGAAGGCGTATTGCAGATGGCGCAGCAGGGTAACGTGCTGACGGCCGCCATGGTCGCGTTTTGTACTATCGGGGCTCCGGTGACGCTGGTTGCCGGCATCAGCTATTTGTGGATTGGCAACCGGCTGGGCATGAATCTGCGACCGGTGCTGCTGATGCTTGAGCGGCTGAAAGAGTGGGTGATGCTGGATATCTACCTGGTGGGTATCGGCGTAGCCTCTATCAAAGTTCAGGATTACGCCTCGCTGGCGTTGGGTTACGGTCTGGCCGCTTACGTAGCCCTGACCCTGTTAAGCCTGCTCACTATTATTCATCTTAATGTGGAAGAGCTCTGGGAGCATTACTATCCCCAGACCACCCCAACCGCGCCACCGGAGCACTGGCAGGTATGCCTCAACTGTCATCACACCGGTATGCCCGATGAGCGTGGTCGCTGTACCCGCTGCCACACGCCGCTTGATTTTCGCCGTCGCCACAGTCTGCAAAAATCCTGGGCGGCACTGATTGCGTCGATTGTGATGCTGATACCGGCCAACCTGCTGCCAATTTCCGTGGTGTTTGTGAACGGTTCGCGGCGCGAAGACACTATTTTCTCCGGTATCCTTGGGCTGGGCTCAGGCAATATTCCCATCGCTGCGGTGGTATTTATCGCCAGTATCCTGGTGCCTTTCACCAAAGTGCTGGTGATGCTGACGCTGCTGCTCAGCATTCACTTCAAATGCGAACAGGGGCTGAAAACCCGCATCCGGCTGCTGCGCGTAGTGACCTGGGTGGGACGCTGGTCGATGCTGGATCTGTTCGTTATTGCTTTAACCATGTCGCTGGTCAATCGCGATCAGCTGCTGGCTTTTACCATGGGACCTGCCGCGTTTTACTTCGGCGCTGCGGTAATCCTGACTATTATGGCTGTTGAGTGGCTGGATAGCCGCCTGATCTGGGATGCACATGCAACAGGAAACGCCGACTACACCGACTAGCGCAACCGTGCGTAACAAACGTAAGTTGTCGCCATTCTGGCTTTTGCCCGTTATCGCCCTGCTGATTGCCGGCTGGCTTTTATGGACTAATTATCAGGAGCGCGGTACCACCATTACCATTAACTTCCAGACGGCGGACGGCATTGTGCCGGGCCGCACGCCGATTCGCTATCAGGGCGTGGAGGTCGGTACTGTGCAGGGCATTGAGCTGAGTGATGATTATCGCAGTATTCGTATCAAAGCGAGCATCAAAAGCGATATGCGCGACGCCCTGCGCGAGAATACGCAATTCTGGCTGGTGACGCCAAAAGCCTCCCTTGCCGGCGTCTCCGGTCTTGATGCGCTCGTGGGCGGTAACTACATCGGTATGATGCCTGGCGATGGCAAAGAGCGCGACCATTTCACCGCGCTTGATACGCAGCCTAAATACCGGGTTAATACCGGCGAGCTGCTCATCCATCTGCATGCGCCCGATCTCGGTTCGCTTAATACCGGCTCGCTGGTCTACTACCGGAAAATCCCGGTGGGTCACGTCTATGACTACAGCCTTAATAGCAATACTGATGGCGTCACCATTGATGTGCTGATCGAGCGGCGCTTTATCAATCTGATCAAAAAGCAGAGCCGCTTCTGGAATGTTTCCGGTATTGATGCAGATGTCAGCCTGAGCGGCGCGAAGGTGAAACTGGAGAGTCTGGCCGCGCTGGTAAACGGCGCTATTGCGTTTGATTCACCGGAAAAAGGCGAGCCGGCCGAGAGCGAGCAGAACTATCAGCTCTATCCGGATCTGGCGCACAGCCAGCGCGGCGTGCTGATCAACCTCGATCTGCCTGGCGGCGACAACCTCAAAGCCAACAGTACCCCTTTGATGTATCAGGGACTGGAAGTAGGCACCCTGACCAAACTTACGCTGCTGCCTGACGGCAAAGTCTCTGGCGAACTGACGATTGATCCCTCAGTGACCGGACTGATGCGCAGCGGAACACGTATTGAGATGCGCGCACCAAAACTCAGCCTCACTGACACCAGCCTGAGCAGCCTGCTCACCGGTAACACGCTGGAGCTGGTGCCCGGTGACGGCGAACCGCAGGACCATTTCAGCGTGCTGCCCGCCAGCGAAACGCTGCTGCAGAAACCGGATGTCCTGACGGTACAGCTTAGCGCGCCCGAGACCTACGGTATCGATGCCGGTCAGCCCCTGGTGATCTATGGCATGAAGATTGGTCAGGTGATCTCGCGTAAACTGGACGAGAACGGCATCAATTTCGTGGTGGCGATTAATCCTGAATATCGTCAGCTGGTGCACGCTGACAGCAAGTTTATCGTCAATAGCCGCCTGAACGTAAAATTTGGCCTGGATGGTATGCAGGTGCTGGGTGCCAGCGCACGTGAATGGGTGGATGGCGGTATTCGTCTCGATCCCGGCGCAAAAGGGAAAGCCTCCAGCCGCTACCCGCTTTATGCAGACGCCGAGCGTGCTGCTGAAGGGATCACCGGCAATCAGCCACCTGCCACGCTGACGCTGACGGCAACCAGCCTGCCGGACGTGCAGGCGGGCTCGGTGGTGCTCTACCGTAAGTTTGAAGTCGGTGAAGTGGTCGATGTGGTGCCGCGTGCGGATGCGTTTGATATTGCAGTGCATATCCAGCCGCAGTATCGCAAGCTGCTGACCAGCGAAAGCGTATTCTGGGCCGAAGGTGGTGCAAAAGTGCAGCTTAACGGCAGCGGTCTCACCGTGCAGGCGTCGCCGATTAACCGGGCGCTGAAAGGCGCCATCAGCTTTGACAATCTGACCGGTGCGCAGGCGAAAAAAGGCGTTAAGCGCGTGCTCTATGCGTCAGAAACCGCAGCGCGCGCCGTCGGCAGCCAGATCACCCTGCACACCTACGACGGCAGTAAGCTGGCAGCAGGCATGCCGGTGCGCTATCTCGGTATTAACGTCGGTCAGGTGGAGTCGCTGGCGCTGAGTCAGGATAACAATCAGGTGGTCGCTAAAGCCGTGCTCTATCCGGAGTATGTGCAGGACTTTGCCCGCACGGGCAGCCGTTTCTCAGTGGTGTCGCCGGAAATTTCTGCGGCAGGTGTCAACCATCTGGAGACGATTCTGCAGCCCTATGTCAACGTCGATCCCGGCAAAGGTGCGATGGCGCGCAGCTTCGAGCTGCAGGAAAGCACAATTACCGACTCGCGCTACCTGAACGGCCTGAACATTTATGTCGATGCCGCCGAGGCGGGCTCGCTCTCCCTGGGCACGCCGGTTCTGTTCCGCGGCGTTGAGGTCGGTACGGTCACCGGCACCTCGCTGGGTAATATGGCCGATCGGGTGCAGATTGCGCTGCGCATCAGTAAAAAGTATCAGCATCTGGTGCGGAATAACTCAGTATTCTGGCTGGCATCCGGCTATAACCTCGATTTTGGCCTGATTGGCGGCGTGGTGAAAACCGGCACCTTCCAGCAGTTTATTCGCGGCGGCATTCAGTTCGCTACGCCGCCAACCGTGCCGCTGGCACCGCAGGCAGGCGCCAACAAACACTTCCTGCTGCAGGATGAAGCGCCGAAAGCGTGGCGTGACTGGGGTACCGCTATCCCGGCTCCGCGCTAAACAACCGGGCAGCCAGCAGGCTGCCCGTTCTCTTTGCGCGTGCTACACTGCGCCCATCATTTGTCAGCGCGGTAAATTGTTGTGTCCAGTCGTTTTCCTGAAGAGTTCATTACCCTCATGCGTGCCAGCCTCTCTGATGAAGCTGACCTGCAACGCTTTCTTGCTATCAGCCAGCAGCCGCTGCGTAAAAGTGTGCGCGTGAATACGCTGAAGATCAGCGTAGCTGATTTTCTTGCCCGCACGGCACAGTATGGCTGGCGGCTGACGCCGGTTCCCTGGTGTGCAGAGGGATTCTGGATCGAGCGCGATGATGAGAGCCTGCCGCTTGGCAGCGTGGCTGAACATCTCAGCGGTCTGTTCTACATTCAGGAAGCGAGCTCGATGCTGCCGGTGACGGCGCTGTTTGCCGCCGCGCCGGACGCACAGCAGGTTATGGATATGGCGGCGGCACCCGGGTCCAAAACCACGCAGCTGGCGGCGCTGATGCATAATCGCGGCGCGATCCTCGCCAATGAATACTCCGCCAGCCGGGTCAAAGTCCTGCATGCCAATATCAGCCGCTGCGGCGTCAGCAACGTAGCGCTGACGCATTTCGATGGTCGGGTGTTTGGCGCAGCGCTGCCGGAACAGTTCGACGCCATCCTGCTTGATGCCCCCTGCTCAGGCGAAGGCGTGGTGCGTAAAGATGCGGATGCGCTGCGCAACTGGACGCTGGCCAGCACCGAGGCGATTGCGGCGACCCAGCGCGATCTTATCGACAGCGCTTTTCACGCGCTCAGACCTGGCGGCGTGCTGATCTACTCCACCTGTACCCTTAACACTATTGAGAATCAGCAGGTCATAGCCTGGTTGCTGGCACGCTATCCCGACGCCATTGAGATCCTGTCGCTGCAGGATTTGTTTGCCGGCGCAGAGGCTGCCCTGACGCCGGAAGGCTATCTGCACGTGTTTCCGCACCGCTTCGACAGCGAAGGATTTTTCGTCGCGCGTCTGCGTAAAACCGCCAGCGTGCCGCCACTGCCGGCGCCAGGCTATAAACTCGGTAAACTGCCGTTTGCGCCCGCCAGCCGAAAATTTAGCGCGGATGTAATGCAGGCAGCGGCTAAAGTGGGCCTGCAGTGGGATGAGAGCCTGACGCTCTGGCAGCGTGATAAAGAGCTGTGGCTGTTTCCTGCCAGCGCCGAGCAGTGGCTGAATAAGGTGCGCTTCTCACGCATCGGTCTGAAACTGGCTGAAACCTTTCCTAAAGGCTACCGCTGGCAGCATGAGGCGGTGATGGCGCTGGCCCGGCCTGATGCATCGCTGGCGTTTGCGCTGAATGAAGCGGAAGCGGAGAGCTGGTATCGCGGACAGGATATCCATCCGGAGACGCTGCCTGACCGGGATGAGGTCATCGTCACCTGGCAACAGCAACCGCTTGGGCTGGCTAAAAAAGTGGGCAACCGCATTAAAAACAGCTATCCGCGCGAGCTGGTACGTGACGGCCGGCTGTTTCGCTAGCGGGCTGCGGCTCATAATCTGATGGTTTAGCGTCAGTTTAACCCAACCGGCATAGTGTAATGCCGGTATGGCGTCGCCCATGGAGAGCACAGCATGAAGGGCCGTAAGCAGTTTATCATTGTGTTGATTATGCTGGTGACCGGCAGCCTGCTGCTGCTGGAATCGCTGGCCCGGCTGGTGCATCTGCTGATAGTGGGTTAGCGGGTTATCAAAAATATTGCCAGCATAAAAAATGTCCAGAGGCCGGCAAAGGTCATGATACCCAGCCGGCGGGTTTTCGCCTGTCCGACAATTGCACCAATAAACAGGCTGAGAATCGTCAGCGTCCCTGTCATGACCCAAAGTAAATAGTGTGTATCTGCCATTAATGATCTGTCCTGAAATATAAGAAACCCGGGCATTTTATAGCATTTCAGGCGGTATAACGCTGCTTTACTCTTTCTTAATCTCCAATACAGCCAGAAAATTGCTCATAAAAAACCCGTATAGCGTCAGGCCATACGGGTTAACTGAGTGGTAAATACATCCCGATCAGATTTTACGCGTGTCATCCACAGGAAGCGCGTCATCATTGGGTACGGCACCATCATCCATGGGCAAATCTTCATCTGCACCGGGTGCCTGTCCATCATCGGGGATAGGCTGAATATCTTCTGGACGTTCTGACATATTTACCTCCTGACCCTGGGTTGGGTATGTTCAGTATAGGCACTGTTGTGTAACACTCTGCGGCAGCCTGAGGAATATGTGCGCCAGCCGCAGAAAAAAAGATAAATGCCACACCACGCTTATTTAGCGTCTACGCGTTATTTCCCTTTATCTTCCCAGGGATCTTTCTTTTCATCTTCACTGCTGTCGCGCGTACGGGGAATTTCGCCATGCTCATCCGGCGCGTCCTGAACCGGATGGTCATCCTCTTCATATGCATTCCCGGCAGAGGGAGCCGCTTCAGGCAATCCTTTGGCTACATCGCCCTCATGTTTACGCTCGTCATTACTGTTATGTTTGAACATGCTCGCCTCCTGTCATTAAGAACCTAAGTATAGGCAACAGAAGCAATGACGCCATGAATGGCGACGTCTGAGATAAAAATCTGGCCTTACAGCTGTTTTAATCAGGGCGATGAAATTAAGCCAGCCGCTGCTGTCATCACACAGATTTATCAGCCAGGATTAATGTGCAACGCCGGGTTGCCTGTTAATCAAGGAGTCTCTGATGAAGCTGTTTTTTAGTGGATTAATTATTTCTGCCAGTCTGCTGATGCTGGCCGGTTGTCAGCAGCCGGAACGCCCGCTGGGTCCGGATGGCCGCCCTGCTCCGCCGATGGAGCATCCGGTGCCCGGTGGGCCGATGAGCAAAGGCCCGGCAGGCCAGCCTGAAGCCTGAGCGCCTGCCAGGCGCTGGATTATTCTGTAGCCATCGGTATATATGTTGCCGTCAGCAAAACGTAAAAAGGCCACCCTGGGGTGGCCTTTTGCGTGGCAGAGATCGGTTATCTGTGAAGCATATCGTTATTTGTTTTAAGCTTAGCTAACGTATTCATCGCCGCAGGGTTAAGAGCAACCATCGCTGTTTTGCAGAATATGCACTTAGCACCCGCCGGATTCTTCTCAGAAACGTCAAATGCGGATTTGCGATACTGCGAGCCCAGACAGTGTGGACAACGCATAGAAATTGAAACTGAAATAATTTTATATCCTTTGGTTTAAAACGGCCTGCCGCGGCCTGTCTGTTTATTGTTGAAGGTACAGCATGACTTTTTTACAAAACTCACCCTTTGCTATAACAATATAGTACAAAAAAAGAGTTTTGCTGTGTTTTTAAGATCGATACGGACTAAAACATCTGTACTCGAGACAACGCAACCCGAAGTTAGTGCGGCAGGCAAGCCACTTTATTCTCTGAAGTTAATCAGTTAGCGATCTGTCGGCATCACCGCCGTCACGCTGAATTCAGACAAAACGCAGGACGATAGCGCTGTTTCAGAATAATCACCCGCCATGATTAAATTTGACGAAGTGTGATATCCGTCCTTGACTTTGTCTGTACATATCCGGGAGGGCGAATCATGACTGAGCTACTGCATATTATTTCTGTTGGCACACTCGTTGCGGGTATTTATCTGCTGGAGTGAGCGCTTTGCCCGCTACTGCCTGTACATTCAGGCCAGCAGCGGGCAAAGAAAAGGCCCTGCCGAAGCAGAGCCCTGAATTGGTGCGCCTGTTGATCATCATTGATTAGCAAACAGTCCGTCGTTAGATGCGGCGCATTGAGTTGTTACTCTTTAAGCATAGACTGTTTTAGCAACAAGGCAAACTTTTAACCTGTTTATCCGGTTTATTAACTACTCAACGGAGCCAGTTACCGGCTGAGGCCTTATACTCAGCAAGATTGTTTATATGATAATATCTGCATTATTCAGGTCAGGAATGCAAAGGAAACGCACATCGTGCCCGGCAGATAATGAAAATTTTTATTGTAAACTTAAAAAGATCGATTGAAAGACGGAATAAAATTGCATCCCAGCTTGATGCACTTAATCTTGATTACGAATTTGTCGAAGCGGTCGATGGCACGCTCATGACAGCCGATGAAAGAGCTGCCGCAAGTGCACCGATTAATTACGCATTTTTACCCGGAGAGATTGGGTGCGCATTAAGTCATCAAAAAATTTACCAGAAAATCGTCGACAGCAATATTCAAGCGGCAATGATTCTGGAAGATGACATTATTTTCACTCGCGAAGCCAGGGACGTACTGGAAAAAATAAAGCCCGCCAGCCACAGACCAGAAGTGATCCTTTTTAGCCGTGCAAACAGTTATTTATCATCCCCTGTCTCTCATTTAACCCATAAACATGCTCTGCATAAAACGCTGCAGGCAACCACCACTCACTCATACGTAATTAACCACAAAGCCGCGCAATCACTCTTAAAAAACCTGCATCCTGTCTGGATCACTGCAGATAAATGGACGCTTTTTGAAGAGCATGCGTTTGTAAGCGTTTTTTCAGTGGTCCCGCATCCGGTTCAGCTCTCCGAAGAGGCCAGCCAGTCTACAATAAACAGTAATAATGATATGGGTGAGATTGCCCGGCAAAAAAAGGTTATCTGGAAAAAACTTATGTCATCGCGACCGTTAAAAGCCAGGTTAAAACATCGTTTCCGGCGAGCAATCGTTCCACTGTTTTATAAAATAGTGGATCAGGGAAAGGGATAACGCTTCTGTTCTGTCAGGTAGCTGACTGACTATCTGCTAACGCCTTAATTTACCTGTTCAGAACCGGTGAGAGTGCCGTCCGGAGTGAGATGTCGGGTAAATGCCGGGAAATCACTGAGTTATCTTTCAATAACAATTAGTTAAAAAAAGACCCAATACGATTCCTGTATCGGGTCCAGGGAAATGGCTCGTAGTGAGCCGTGCGCTAAAAGTTGGCATTTTTGAAGGCGAGGTGCCTTGCCTTTTAAAGGTAGTCCAACGGCGAACATTGTCCAGCAAGCAGCCTGAGGCGAGCCGGAAAGCTGCCAACTCTGTGATCGCGCTGGCACTACCAGACGCCTGCAACGCTTTTTGACGGCGGCGTCTGCCGGCTTTTACTTAACGCACAGCTGCTGCGCGCGATCGATAATCGGCTGCAGCGACATTTTACTGCCGGGATGCGCCTTATCATCTGCCAGAATAGTATTAATCGACTGCAGCGTGCCCTGCCCCGCATCGGCACGCGCCAGCGCTTTTTCATTCAGCGGGTACTGCAGCAGCGTGCTGGGGTTAATGGCAAACAGTGCGCCATCCTTTTCACAGGTCAGCATCACCTCTTCACGCGTGAAGGGCCACTTTGCCTTACCGATTTCAAAACGACTGACCGTAATAATTTCGCCCGCCAGCGCCTGGCTGCAGAGCGCCAGCAGCAGGCAGGCAGGGATCACTTTTTTCAGCAAAATATTGACCTCATTTCATCTTCACTGACACGGCAGGCAGACAGATTACCCGGCGGGTTTTCCGGCGCTGCCGCTGATGTGGCAGCAGGATACGCCGCCCGATTCAGCGTGTCGAGACCTGCAGTGCGATCCGGTTGCCCTTGATCCTGCTGCATGAAACCATTATTTTTGCCGCTGATTATCAGGAGAAAAGCATGCGTTATAATCTTGCACAGCTGTCGCAGGACGAGAAAGACAAAGTCAACGTTGAGCTGGCAGCAGCAGGCGTCGCGTTTAAAGAGCGCTACAATATGCCGGTGGTGGCGGAGATGGTTGAACGCGAGCAGCCGGAAGCGCTGCGCGACTGGTTTCGTCAGCGCCTGATGCACTATCGCCAGGCTTCGCTCAGCCTTTCCCGCCTGCCCTACGAACCTAAGCAGAAATAATCTATGTTACGCGTGATAGATACAGAAACCTGCGGCCTGCAGGGCGGCGTGGTAGAGATCGCCTCCGTGGATGTTATTGACGGGCAGATTGTCAATCCGATGAGCGATCTGGTCTGCCCGGATCGCCCTATCAGCCGCCAGGCGATGATGGTGCACCGCATTACAGAAGCGATGGTGGCGGATAAACCCCCGATAGAAGCGATCATCAGCCGCTATCACGGCAGCCCGCACTATGTGGCACACAACGCCAGCTTTGACCGCCGCATGCTGCCCGCCATGCCGGGCGAATGGATCTGCACCATGACGCTGGCGCGCAAACTGTGGCCCGGCATTAAATATGGTAATCAGGCGCTGCGGCACAGCCTGAAACTTGAGGTGACGCCGCCTGCAGACCTGCATGCACACCGCGCGCTTTATGACTGCTACGTCACTGCCGCCCTGCTGATCCGTATTATGGAGATCTCCGGCTGGAGTCCGGCAGAGATGGTAAGCCGGACTGAACCGGCTGCGCTCTCCGGAGATACCTTCCCGTTTGGCAAATATCGCGGACAGAGTATCAGCGCTATTGCGCGCCGCGATCCGGGTTATCTGCGCTGGGTACTGGACAATGTCCGCGATCTGCGCCCGCCGCTGCGGCAGGCGCTGCGTAAATATGTCAAAGACGATCAGTAATCTACCCGATCCGGCAGGCTGCCCTGCGCCAGAGCAATCAGGAAGGTAAATTCCTGCGCAACGCCCTCATAGGATTTAAAGCGTCCCGACTTACCGCCGTGGCCGGAGTCCATGTCGGTACAGAGCAGCAGCAGCGCGTCACTGGTTTTATATTCGCGCAGCTTTGCCACCCACTTGGCGGGCTCCCAGTATTGCACCTGTGAATCGTGCAGCCCGGTGGTGATGAGCAGATGCGGATACGCCTGCGCGGTCACATTATCATAGGGACTGTAACGGCTGATGTAGTGATAGGCGTCGGGCTGTTCCGGATTGCCCCACTCATCATACTCGCCGGTGGTTAACGGGATAGTGGGATCGAGCATAGTTGTCACCACATCCACAAACGGCACCTGCGCTACCACGCCGTGAAACAGAGTCGGTGCCATGTTGACAACCGCGCCCATCAGCAGCCCGCCAGCGCTACCGCCCATGGCGTAAAGACGCTGCGGATCGCCATAGCCTTTGGCCACCAGCCCCTGCGTCACGTCGATGAAATCGGTGAAGCTGTTCATCTTATGCATCAGACGGCCGCTGTCATACCACTGCTGGCCCAGCTCGCCCCCTCCGCGCACGTGCACAATGGCATAGATAAAACCGCGCTGCAGCAGGCTGACGCGGCTGGCGCTAAAGTTCGCCTCCATTGTGCTGCCGTAGGCGCCATAACCATAAACCAGCAGCGGATTTTTACCGCGCTGAAAATATTTCCGATGATAAACCAGCGACACCGGCACTTCGGTACCGTCGCGCGTTTTGATCCACTGGTGCTCACTTTTATACTCATCCGGATCAAAGCCGGGTATCGGCGTCTGTTTGAGTATGCGCCGCTCCCCGGTCTCCATATTCAGTTCAAACAGCGTATCGGGCGTGGTCATTGAGGAGTAGCCGTAGCGCAGCGTATCGCTTTCCGGCGTGGGGTTAAACGCCAGCCAGGTCACATAGGCGGGATCGTCAAACGCAATACCATAGCTCTCGCCGCTGGCGCGGTTAATCTGTCGCAACGTACTGACGCCGCGCTGGCGCTCCTCCACCACCAGCCAGCTGCGAAACAGCTGGAAATCCTCCAGAACCACGTGCTCGCGCGCCGGTATCAGCGTCTCCCAGCGCTGCTCCGCCAGCCAGGCGCTGCGGTAGAGACCGAAGTTCTTGCCGTCGCGGTTCGAGCGGATATAAAAATTGTGGTTATAGTGGTCGATGCTGTATTCGTGATCGCGCCGGCGCGGGCAGAATACCTGCGGCTGTGCGTCAGGATACTCCGCGTCCAGCAGCAGGATCTCGCTGGTGGTGGTGCTGAAGAGCGCAATCAGAATAAAGTGTTCTGACGTGGTTTTATGCACGCTAAGATGAAAGCTCTCATCTTTCTCTTCATACACCAGCTGGTCATCACTCTGCGGATGGCCCAGTTCATGGCGCCATATCTGATACGCCAGCAGCGTTTTCGGATGTTTGCGCACATAGTAAAGCGTACGCGAGTCGTTTGCCCAGGCTACGCTGGATGAGGCGTTATGTAATACTTCAGGATACCAGCTGCCGCTCTGCAGGTTACGAAAGCGAATACCATACTGACGGCGCGATAAAAAATCTTCCGCCAGTGCCATAACCTGATTGTCCGGGCTGATATCAAGCGCTCCCATGGTGTAGAAGTCGCTGTGCGCAGCGCGCCTGTTGCCGTCAAGCAGCAGCAGCCAGGGTGCGTCCGCTCCCCCCTCAACCGGCTGACGATAAAACGCTGCATATTCGTTACCGGCCTCATAGCGGCGCTGATAGCGAAAGCCGTTTTTGGTATAGGGCACGGAATAGTCCTGACCCGGAATACGATCGACAATCTCTTTCAGCACCTTCTCCTGCAGTGCATTCTGCGACGCCATCATCGCCCTGCCGTAGCGGTTCTCCTCCTGCAGATAGGCGAGCACGCCGGGGTCTTCACGATCGTCGTCGCGCAGCCAGAAGTAATTATCGGTGCGCGTATCGCCATGCAACGTCATGACATGCGGAACTTTTTTTGCCTGCGGCTGTTTCATAACGCGTTTTCTCCCGGAGAAATCGTTTTATGCAAGCGTGGCACCAATCAGGCGGGAATGCCAGAACTGCCGCAGGCGCAGCTATTTCCGACCTCTCAGCCAGCAGATTCTGCAGCGATGTCTCGCTGGATCCCGTCACGCACATCCTGCGGAATATTCAGCGCATCGCCCAGCGCGGTGAGATAACTGCGCTCCATAAAGTGGTCGATATCGACAGCTGCACAGCTGAGCACATAGAGTTCCAGCGCCTCCTCTTCATTTTTTACCCCGGCCGCAAGCCACTGCGGATCGAGCGGACGCGCCATCGCCTGCTTAATCAGTCTCTCTGCCTGTGCGCCATATCCCGCCTGCTGAATATGTTTCTCAATTGCAGCCTGTTCAGCTTCATCAATATGACCATCACTTTTAGCCGCAAATACCAGCGCAGCGATCAATCGTTCTGCGCGCTGGTCGGGCGGCGTCTGCTGCCCGTCAGTACCGGATGCGGGCGGATACGCGGTGCGGAGACGATCTTTATATTTATTCCATAACAGCGCACCGGCTGCCGCACCGCCGCCCAGCAGCAGCGCCTTGCCGCCAAATTTTGTCAGCAGCTTACGTGACGATTTGCTGCCCGCCAGCACGCCTGCCAGCCCGCCCAGTGCTCCGGGTCCCAGGAGGTCACCCAACCCGGAAGTGCCGTGCTTTTTCTTTACCAGAATCGTCTGAAGCTGCTGCAGCCACTGATTCATTGTTTAACTCCCGTTTACGTTAGCCCGCTTTATCCTGGCGCAACCTGCGTCAGAAAATGTCAGAACGGGCAAAGTACGGAAAATCTTTACGGGCATAAAACGTGAGCGCGCAAACGTTTTCGTATATACTGCCGGCGCTTTTTGACTGCTAAGGTGACAGGTATGACAACTCTCGGAACGGCACTGCGACCCGGTGCCACGCGCGTTATGCTGCTGGGCTCAGGCGAGCTGGGTAAAGAGGTCGCGCTGGAGTGCCAGCGTTTAGGGGTGGAAGTGATCGCCGTCGATCGCTATGCGGATGCTCCGGCAATGCAGGTTGCGCATCGCAGCCACGTAATCAATATGCTGGATGGCGAAGCGCTGGCTGCACTGATCGCCCGTGAACAGCCGCACTTTGTAGTGCCGGAGATTGAGGCGATTGCCACCGATACGCTGGTTGAGCTTGAAGCCCGGGGGCAGAAAGTGGTGCCGACCGCACGCGCCGCACGCCTGACCATGAACCGGGAGGGGATCCGACGTCTGGCCGCTGAAGAACTGAACCTGCCCACCTCACGCTATCAGTTTGCCGACAGCCAGGCGCACTTTTTTGCCGCAGCGGAAGCGATAGGATTTCCCTGCATCGTTAAGCCGGTGATGAGTTCGTCCGGCAAAGGTCAGAGCTTTATTCGCAGCGCGGACGCACTGCAGCAGGCGTGGGAGTATGCCCAGCAGGGTGGCCGTGCTGGTGCCGGCCGGGTGATTGTTGAAGG
Source organism: Pantoea sp. M_9 (assembly GCF_008631385.1). Classification (NCBI taxonomy): domain Bacteria; kingdom Pseudomonadati; phylum Pseudomonadota; class Gammaproteobacteria; order Enterobacterales; family Erwiniaceae; genus Pantoea; species Pantoea sp. M_9. The sequence continues at coordinate 353,141 of NZ_VWUF01000001.1, forward strand.
CGTGGTCAGATTCGATTTCGAAATTACGCTGCTGACGGTCAGCGCCGTTGACGGCATCCACTTCTGCGCCCCGATCGGCCATCGCCAGGAGGAGGGCGATTATCGCGAATCCTGGCAGCCACAGCAGATGAGCGCCGCTGCCCTCGCACGGGCGCAGGAGATTGCGGCCAGCGTGGTAAACGCGCTGGGTGGATATGGCCTGTTTGGCGTCGAGCTGTTCGTTTGCGGTGATGAGGTCGTGTTCAGCGAAGTGTCGCCGCGTCCGCATGATACCGGGATGGTGACGCTGATTTCTCAGGATCTCTCTGAGTTCGCTCTGCACGTGCGGGCGTTTCTCGGCCTGCCGATTGGCGCTATTCGCCAGTATGGTCCGGCGGCGTCAGCCGTGATCCTGCCGCAGCTGGAGAGTCAGGATGTGCGCTTTGCACACGTTGATGCCGCGCTGGGCGCGGGCCTGCAGCTGCGCCTGTTTGGTAAACCGGAGATCAGCGGACAGCGTCGCCTGGGCGTCGCGCTGGCAACCGGAGAGAGCACGGAAGAGGCGGTGGCGCGCGCCGTCGCCAGCGCAGCCGCGATAACTGCCGAAGGCTGACAGCGCTGGCAGCAGGCCATACGCCTGCTGCCAGATATCAGCTTCCTGAGCTACCGCGCGCCCGCTATCGCCTCACGCGCCAGCTGCGTAATCCGCTCCCAGTCCCCCTGCTGCAGCGCCTCATCCGGCACCAGCCACGAGCCGCCAATGCACAGCACGCTTTTCAGCGCCAGATAGTCACGATAGTTTGCCGGTGAAATGCCGCCGGTCGGGCAAAACCGTACCTGCGGAAAAGGTCCGGCAAGCGCGGAAAGCGCCTTTACGCCGCCGCTGGCTTCAGCCGGAAAGAATTTGAATTCGCGCAGGCCATGATCCATACCCATCATCAGCTCTGATACGGTGCTGACCCCCGGGATCAGCGGTACCGGCCCCTCTGTTGCGGCCCGGAGCAGCGATTCCGTTAGTCCCGGACTTATCACAAACTGTGCGCCTGCATCCGTAACCTCTTTCAGCTGCTGCGCATTAATAACCGTACCGGCGCCCACAATCGCTTCCGGCACCTCACGAATAATGGCGCGCAGCGCATCCATCGCAACCGGCGTACGCAGCGTTACCTCCAGCACCCGGATACCGCCTGCGACCAGCGCTTTTGCCATCGGCACAGCGTGCTCAGGCTGCTTCACCACAATGACCGGCATGACCGGTCCGGTGCTCAGCACCTGCTCTGCACTTATCTTCCAGTTCTTCATGAGGTTTCCCTGGTCACCGCAGCCCCGACGGCTGCGTTCTCATCATTAGCGCTTTACCATACAAGATAAAACGGCTTTGCGTCTATGCAGCACCACGTGACGATGCTGCTGTGGACTCTCTCTGCTATGGGCGTTGCCGCACGCGGCGCAAAAAAATACCCCTGCATGGCAGAGGTATTGGCTGAGTTTGAATAGCGCATCCGTACGACGGGCGATTACTCGCTAAATTCGTTCCATGAACGGCCGTCGCGGGTGATCATCGCAACGGAAGCCACCGGACCCCAGGTACCCGCCTGATACGGTTTAGAGGCGTCGCCATCCGCATTCCAGGCCTCGATAATCGAATCCACCCAGCTCCATGCAGCTTCTACCTCATCGCGACGGACAAACAGCGCCTGAATGCCGCGCATCGATTCCAGCAGCAGACGCTCATAGGCATCCGCCAGATGTGACTGGTTAAAGGTTTCTGAATAGCTGAGATCCAGCTTGGTGGTCTGCAGCTTATGCTTGTGATCCAGCCCCGGCACCTTGTTAAGGATCTCGATATCCACACCTTCATCCGGCTGCAGACGAATAGTGAGTTTGTTCTGCGGCAGTTCAGAGTAGGAGTCTTTGAACAGGTTCATCTCCGGGTTCTTGAAGTAGACGACAACCTCAGAGCATTTAGAAGGCAGACGTTTGCCGGTGCGCAGATAGAAAGGTACGCCCGCCCAGCGCCAGTTATCGATATCAACGCGAATAGCCACGAAAGTCTCGGTTGCGCTCTGCTTGTTAGCGCCCTCCTCTTCCAGGTAGCCCGGTACTTTTTTACCCTGTACAAATCCTGCCGTGTACTGTCCGCGTACGGTTTTTTCACGCACGTTGGTTTGATCGATCCGGCGCAGTGAACGCAGTACTTTTACTTTCTCATCGCGGATTGCATCTGCACTGAGATCGGAGGGCGGTGACATAGCAATCATGGTCAGCACCTGCAGCAGGTGGTTCTGAATCATGTCGCGCATCTGGCCCGCTTTATCAAAATAACCCCAGCGGCCTTCAATCCCCACCTCTTCTGCCACGGTGATCTGCACGTGGTCGATGGTGCGGTTGTCCCAGTTATTCACAAAGATTGAGTTAGCAAAGCGCAGCGCCAGCAGATTCAGCACCGTCTCTTTGCCCAGATAGTGGTCAATACGGAATACCTGGCTCTCGTCAAAGAATTTACCCACGCTGTCGTTGATTTCACGCGAGGTTTCCAGCGAGGTACCCAGCGGCTTTTCCATTACCACGCGGGCAGGTTTTGCGTTCAGCTTCGCTGCGCCAAGCCCTTCACAAATGGCACCGAACGTGCTCGGTGGCATGGCGAAGTAGTTAATGGTTACGCGCTCTTTTTGGTCGAGCATTTTACCCAGTTTGGTGAAATGCGTCGTATCGTTCACATCGAGGTTGCAGAAGTCGAGACGGCCGCTGAGCTTATCCCACAGCGCTTCATCAATCTTCTCTTTCATGAAGGTTTCCAGCGCCTCGCGTACCACTTTGGTGTAAGCCGCTTTATCCCACTCTGCACGTCCTACTCCGATAATACGGGTGGTATCGTGGATCTGACCAGCTTTCTCCAGCTGATACAGCGAAGGCAACAGTTTACGGCGTGCAAGATCGCCTTTGGCACCGAAAATCACCAGATCGCATGCCTGGGCTGTTTGTGTTACCGCCATTTTCCTCTCCTCGTTGCAGGATCTCCCGGATGTGCATCCTCACCATCCCGGACCTTTATTGTCATGTTCTTACGGCACAATGTACTTTTTTCGCCGCGCCAGGACAAGCGAGCGTCCCGCTGTTCATGGCGACATTGCGTAACCGGCAAACTGGCGTCCCTTTACCAGGGTTGACGTCAGTCGTTACAGACGGGGGCTGCAGAAGTATGACAAAGAATTCACCCTCACATTTATCTGCCGCTGCGCGTATGCGTGCTTCGCAGAATCTATTTTTACTAAACTGTCCTGATGTAAGCGCTTTCATGCCAGAGTGATGCCGTTCAGGCGCATTTTTGCTCTGCTGTGCTATCACTCATGCTAAAACTGCGAAAGGAAAACCAAGGTTATTCTGCGCCGCGTTTTAGCGAGGTGAATCACTCCGGACTTTGTCTGAGCAGACCCATCTTAACAGGGTAAGACATTTGGTGTACCTTAGGTGTAAGCGTTTACCTGGCGTTAATACTTCAAGCCCTTTTGCGTCACCATCCCGAAAGCAGTATCAATAGCCAAACAGAGACACGCGCATTGTAAATTTAATGCCAATCAATCAGATAGAATAAAAGGATCACCGAATGACCAGCCCTACAGCTTTCATCTCAAAATCCCCGTCACGTCGTCTCAGAAGAACCAAGATTGTTACCACCCTCGGCCCGGCTACCGACCGCGACAATAACCTTGAAAAAATCATCGCGGCAGGCGCTAACGTAGTACGCCTTAATTTCTCCCACGGCACACCCGAAGATCACCAGCAGCGCGCCGATCGCGTGCGTCAGATAGCCGCCAAGCTGGGGCGTCACGTTGCTATTCTCGGCGACCTGCAGGGGCCAAAAATCCGCGTTTCTACGTTTAAAGAAGGGAAAGTATTTCTCAGCGTCGGCGATCGTTTTCTGCTTGATGCGAACCTGAGCAAAGGTGAAGGCGACAAAGAAAAAGTCGGCATCGATTACAAAGGATTGCCGGAAGATGTCGTCCCGGGCGACATTCTGCTGCTTGATGATGGTCGCGTACAGCTGAAGGTGCTGGAGGTGCAGGATGTGAAAGTCTTCACTGAAGTTACCGTCGGCGGGCCGCTCTCTAATAATAAAGGTATCAACAAGCTGGGCGGTGGCCTGTCTGCTGAAGCGCTGACCGAAAAAGATAAGCTGGATATCGTGACGGCGGCAAAAATCGGCGTTGATTATCTGGCGGTGTCATTCCCGCGCAATGGCGAAGATATGAACTACGCCCGTCGTCTGGCTCGCGACGCCGGCTGTGATGCAAAGCTGGTGGCAAAAGTGGAGCGCGCAGAAGCGGTTGCGACACAGGAAGCAATGGATGATATTATCCTCGCGTCTGACGTCGTCATGGTGGCGCGCGGCGATCTGGGCGTTGAAATCGGCGATCCGGAACTGGTGGGTATTCAGAAAGCGCTGATCCGTCGCGCCCGTCAGCTGAACCGCACCATCATTACCGCCACGCAGATGATGGAGTCGATGATCACCAATCCCATGCCAACCCGTGCGGAAGTGATGGATGTGGCCAACGCCGTGCTGGATGGTACTGACGCCGTGATGCTGTCAGCGGAAACCGCAGCCGGGCAATATCCGGCGGAAACCGTTTCTGCGATGGCGAAAGTCTGCCTCGGCGCTGAAAAGATCCCAAGCGTAAACGTCTCCAAACATCGCCTGGACGTACAGTTTGATAACGTCGAAGAAGCGATCGCGATGTCAGCTATGTATGCGGCAAACCATCTGCAGGGTGTTTCTGCCATTATTACCATGACCGAATCAGGCCGCACCGCGCTGATGACGTCGCGTATCACGTCAGGTCTGCCGATTTTTGCGATGTCGCGCCATGAGCGGACGCTGAACCTGACCGCTCTCTACCGCGGCGTGACGCCGGTCTATTTTGACAGCAACAACGACGGTGTGGCTGCCGCCCACGACGCGGTAAATCTGCTGCGCGATAAAGGTTTCCTCGTCTCAGGCGACCTGGTGATTGTCACCCAGGGTGATGTGATGGGCGCAACCGGTACCACCAACACCAGCCGCGTGCTGCGCGTCGACTAATCCCGACGCGTTACGCGTAGCGGCTGTAAAAATGGACAAACGCGACTGCTCTGGCGGTCGCGTTTTATTTTGCATTTTCAGGGAGGCTTGATGGCCCGCTACCAACCTATTGCCCGGTTAACCGGACGCACGCTGCTGTTTCCACTGGCGCTGGTTCTGTTTGAATTCGCTACTTATATTGCTCATGACATGATTCAGCCCGGCATGCTGCTGGTCACGCAGGAGTTTGCAGTCGGCCCGCAGTGGGTCTCCACCTCTCTGACTGCCTATCTGATGGGCGGCGTGGTGCTGCAGTGGCTACTGGGTCCGCTATCGGATAAGTATGGCCGGCGTCCGGTGCTGCTCTCCGGCATCCTGTTTTTTGTGCTCGCCTGCATCCTCACCACCTGGGTCAGCACGATTGAGCAGTTTGTCACGCTGCGCTTTATTCAGGGTATCAGCCTCTGTTTTATTGGCGCCGTCAGCTATGCAGCGGTACAGGAAGCGTTTGAAGAGGCGCTTGCGGTGCGGGTCATGGCCCTGATGGCAAATGTGGCGCTGCTGGCGCCGCTGGCCGGTCCGCTGGCAGGGGCGGCATGGCTCACCGCAGGCAGCTGGCGCAGTATGTTCTGGCTGTTTGCGATCTGCAGCGTGATAGCGTTTATTTTGCTGTGGCGCATTATGCCGGAAACGGCAGGCGATCGCAGTCGCTCCGTGGCGCTGCCGGTACTGGCGCGCGGCTATGGCCGTCTGGCACGCGATAAACAGGTGATGTACGGTTCCTTTGCTATTGGCCTGGTGTTTATTCCCATTCTGACGTGGGTGGCGCTGTCGCCGGTGATCCTGATGCACGATGAGGGCCTGTCGCGCATGCACTACGCCCTGCTCCAGCTGCCGGTATTTCTGGCTATGATTGCCGGCAATCTGACGCTGGGCAAGCTGGCGGGTCGCGTACCGATTGAACAGCCGGTAAAACTGGCCGCCTGGCCCATCTTAACCGGACTCGGCATAGCGCTGATTGCCAACCTGATGAACAGCCATACTTATCTGCTGTTGACCGCGGGACTCAGTCTCTACGCGTTCGGCGCTGGCATGGTGAATGCCGGTCTCTATCGCCTGACGCTTTACGCCAGCAGTGAAGGCAAAGGCAGTATTGCCGCCATGCTGGGAATGATCAGTATCCTGACGCTGGCGGCAGGCATTGAGCTGGCTAAGGCGGGCTATTTTCACGGCGGGACACCGTGGTTCAGTACGCTGAATTTTGCTGCGGGTCTGCTCTGGTTTGCGCTGGTTACGCTGTTTCTGCGTGAGCGCAGGCGCCTGAGCAGGGTCGAAGAGGTCGTATAAATGCGCGCTGCCGCTACGCACTGTGCATAGCGGCAGCATACTGAACTACTTACGCGGATAGAGATCTTTACGCCGGTAAGGCTCGATATCCCCTTCTTTACGCGTTTTCAGCAGCTTCAGGATCCAGGTATATTGCTCCGGATGCGGCCGCACAAAAATCTCCACTTCTTCATTCATCCGGCGTGCCAGCGTGGTGTCATCCGCATCCACCAGATCGTCCATCGGCGGCCGCACGTAGATCTCCAGACGGTGCGTTTTACTGTTGTATACCGGAAACAGCGGCACTACCCGCGCCCGGCAGACTTTCATCAGTCGTCCTACTGCCGGCAGCGTCGCTTTATAGGTTGCAAAGAAATCGACAAACTCGCTGTGCTCAGCACCGTGATCCTGATCCGGCAGATAGTAGCCATAGTAGCCCTGACGTACTGAGGCGATAAAGGGCTTAATCCCGTCGTTGCGCGCATGCATACGGCCACCAAACCGGCGGCGTACGGTGTTCCACAGATAATCCATCAGCGGATCGCTCTGATTGTGAAACATCGCTGCCATCATCTGCCCTTCCGACGCCAGCAGCATGGCGGGAATATCCACGCCCCAGCCGTGCGGCACCAGGAAGATCACATTCTCATTGTTATTCTGTAAGTCAGTAATAATTTCACGGCCGTGCCACTCTACCCGCTGACGCACCCGCTCCGGGTTGCGCATACCGAGTTCTGCCATCATTGCCATCGCCTGCGGCGCGGTAGCAAACATGCGGTCAGCAATCTCTTCGCGCTGCGCTTCACTCAGTTCCGGCAAGCAGTAATAGAGATTGATCAGCGCACGACGTCGCGCACTTTTTGCCAGCTTACCGGCAAAGGTGCCTAAGCTACCCAGTACCGGATCGCGCAGGCGTGGCGGCAGCATTGCCATGCCCGCCAGCGCACCAACCGCCAGCCAGCTTCCCCAGTATTTAGGTTTTAAAAAAGAACGTTGAAAAACGGGAATAAACTCGCTGTTATTTTTTTTTCGGGTTTCCATGCACTCGCCTCTGACAATGACGGCTCAATAATAGTGACGGCAGCTATTTTTGCAATCTTCACGCGCCTGAAAGCAAAAAACCGACGAATTAATCGTCGGTTTTTCGTTTATTTGCCGCGGGGCTTTTAGAACGCCAGCTGCGGCAGCCAGGTTTTCACCTGCGCAAGGTAGGTGCTGCGATCTTTCCCGGTCAGCCCTTCCATACGCGGCATTTTCGCCGTCAGCGGGTTAACAGCCTGATTATTAATCCACACTTCGTAATGCAGGTGAGGACCGGTTGAGCGCCCGGTATTACCCGAGAGCGCGATGCGATCGCCGCGTTTAACTTTCTGCCCCGGCTTAACCAGCGCACGGCTCAGGTGCATATAGCGCGTCATATACTGACGGCCGTGACGAATCGCCACGTAGTTGCCCGCAGCCCCGCCGTTTTTAGCCACCACCACTTCGCCATCGCCGACGGCCAGCACCGGCGTCCCCACCGGCAGCGCAAAGTCGACGCCTTTATGCGGTGAGATGCGCCCGGTTACCGGGTTAAGGCGGCGCGGGTTAAAGTTTGACGAGACGCGATACTGCTTAACCGTTGGAAAGCGCATAAAGCCCCGCGCCAGACCCGAACCGCTGCGATCGTAAAACTTGCCATCTTCCGCGCGGAAAGCGTAGTAATCTTTGCCGCCGCTGCGCACGCGCACGCCCAGCAGCTGGCTCTGGGCACTTTTGCCATCCAGCATCTCGCGCGACATCAGCACGCTGAACTCATCGCCCGAACGCAGTTTGCGGAAATCCATCTGCCACTGCATCGCTTTGATGACGTTGCTGGTTTCAGCGCTGCTCAGACCGGCACGCTGCGCACTGGCAGCAAAGCTGCCGCGCACTTCCCCTTTCAGCACGCTATTTTGCCATTCGCCTTTCTGCATCTCCTGCTGCATGCTGAAGCTGCCATTTGGCTGGCGCGCATAGGTACGGGTTTCACGGCGGTTAATTTCCCAGCTAAACGCCTGCAGCTGTCCTTCTGCATCCAGCGTCCAGCTTAGCTGCTGGCCCACCTGCAGATTGCGCAGCGCTTTATCACTGGCCACCAGCGCATTGATGTCGCTGAGATCGATGCCATACTGATTCAGCGCGCTGCTTAATGTATCGCCAGATGAAATGGTGTAGTCATGCTGATCGGGATTGTCAGGCACATCTTTGTCGATGTCGTCCGCCGGCAAATCCTCTTCCGGTTCGGCCGTGGTTTGATCGATAGGCTCGCTGGCTTCCGGCAGCAGAGTGCGCAATGCGTTTTTATCCAGCGCAATCTCTTTGACAATCGGCGCAACGTCATGGGGATGATAGACATACGGCCGCCAGACAGCGACGGCCAGTGTGACAACGGTTAATGACCCCAGCATAACGCGGTGGGGGCGCGGCAAATTATTAAATGCGAGGGCGACAGAGCGGGCTATCTGCTGCACTTTTATCTTTTCCTCTATGCTCCATTCAGGCAGCTCGCATACTGGCTTGACAGCTGTGAGAGGAATTTCACATAACTGTCTTTGGTTAAGCTGATCCCCATGCCTAATGGATCCAGCGTGCCTTTGCGTACGCTGGTGCCACGTGACACGGCATCGATGACCGCCGGCCTGAATTGTGGCTCAGCAAAAACGCATACGGCTTTTTGCTCAACCAACTGTGTTCGTATTTGATGTAAACGCTGAGCGCCAGGCTGGATTTCAGGATTGACGGTAAAATGTCCCGCGGGGGACAAACCGTACTGTTTCTCAAAATAGCTATACGCGTCGTGAAAAACGAAATAACCCTTGTTCCGCACCGGCGCAAGCTGCGCGCCAATGTGTTTGTCCGTCTCGGCCAGTGCTGCTTCAAACTGCTGCAGATTGGCGTCAAGTTTGGCTTTGCTTTCGGGCATAAGTTCCAATAATTTTCCGTGGATTGCAACAGCGGATTCTTGTGCAATCTTCGGTGACATCCACAGGTGCATGTTATATTCACCATGATGATGGTGAGTATGAGAGGAGTCCTGATCTTCAGACTTATCTGAGGCGTGTCCTTCTTCGTGCTCATCCTCCTCTTCTCCGCCCCGAATCAGCTGAGATTTCACCGCCGGCAGCGCGGCAATTTCCAGGTTCTTGCTGGCGGGCAGAGCGGCGGCAGGTTTGGTCAGGAAAGCCTCCATTTCAGGCCCGACCCAGACAACTAAGTCCGCGTTTTTAATGCGTTTTACATCAGAAGGACGGAGTGCGTAATCGTGTTCCGAGGCGCCATCCGGCAGCAATACTTCAACCGGCGTAATGCCTTCTGAAATCGCCGCTGCGATAAATCCTAACGGTTTGATTGATGCGACGACCGCTGAGTGGGCCGGAAGCGCAAGCGCGGCTAAAACGGCGGTGGCAGAAAGGCTAAAAAACAGGCGCTGCTTATTGTGTAACATAATGCGTCATTCCATCGTGACAGGGTGATGGAATGTGATATTATAACATTCTAATTTCAATGCAACCCGTAAATTATATGTCTTCACTTGTTACACTTGACGATATTTCAGTGACCTTTGCTCAGCGCCGTGTGCTGGCTGGTATCTCGCTGACGCTTCAGCCTGGTAAGATTCTGACCCTGCTGGGCCCTAACGGCGCCGGCAAGTCAACGCTGGTGCGAACGGTTTTAGGTCTGCTGACGCCGGACCGCGGCAGCGTACAGCGCGCGCCGGGGCTGCGTATTGGCTACGTGCCGCAAAAATTGCATATTGATCCTACGCTGCCGGTTACCGTAGAACGCTTTATGCGTCTGACAGGCGGCAGCAGGCGTGCCGATATTCTGCCGGCGCTGAAGCGGGTACAGGCCGGGCATCTGCTGCAGGCGCCGCTGCAGAAACTCTCCGGTGGTGAAACGCAGCGCGTATTGCTGGCGCGCGCCCTGCTGAACCAGCCGCAGCTGCTGGTGCTGGATGAACCGACCCAGGGCGTTGATGTAAACGGTCAGGTGGCACTTTACGATTTGATCGATCAGCTGCGGCGCGAACTTAACTGCGGCGTGCTGATGGTTTCGCACGATCTGCATCTGGTGATGGCGAAAACCGACGAAGTGCTGTGCCTTAACCACCATATTTGCTGCTCCGGTACGCCGGAAGCGGTGTCACAGCATCCTGAGTTTATCGCCATGTTTGGTCCGCGCGGCGCGCAGCAGCTGGCCATTTACCGGCATCAGCACAACCATCGTCACGACTTACAGGGACGCATCGTTTTACGCAAAGGAAACAGCCCGTCATGATTGAATTATTACTTCCCGGCTGGCTCGGCGGCGCGCTGCTGGCGCTGGCGGCCGGACCGCTCGGCTCATTTGTGGTCTGGCGCCGCATGTCCTATTTTGGCGATACCCTGGCGCACGCCTCGCTGCTGGGCGTGGCTTTTGGCCTGCTGCTGAACGTTAACCCTTACTACGCGGTTATCCTGGTGACAATCTGTCTGGCGCTCGGCCTGGTATGGCTGGAACGTCGCCCGCATCTGGCCATTGATACGCTGTTAGGGATCATGGCGCACAGCGCGCTTTCGCTTGGGCTGGTCGTGGTCAGCCTGATGCAGGGGGTCCGCGTTGATCTTATGGCCTACCTGTTTGGTGACCTGCTGGCGATTACGCCAGACGATCTCTGGCTGATGGGCGGCGGCGTTGCCATTGTACTGGCGGTGATGGCGTGGCAGTGGCGCGCCCTGCTCTCTATGACCATCAGTCCGGAGCTGGCGCAGGTTGACGGCGTGAATATTCAGCGTACCCGGCTGATGCTGATGCTGGTGACCGCCCTGACGATTGGCGTTGCAATGAAGTTTGTCGGCGCGCTGATTATTACCTCACTGCTGATTATCCCTGCCGCAACGGCGCGCCGCTTTTCGCGCTCTCCGGAACAAATGGCGGGCTGTGCAACACTCGCCGGACTGATCGCCGTGACCGGTGGCCTGACGTTCTCCGCCACCTATGATACCCCTGCCGGACCTTCTGTGGTGCTCTGCGCCGCCGTGCTGTTTATACTCAGCATGATAAAAAAACCGGCTGTCTGAGTTATCCGTTCAGCTATGCAAAACGGGCACCTGAGGTGCCCGTTTTTAGTCTGCCCGCGTGCTGTACACTACTCTTCACGTACGATATCAAAGTGCCGGTAAGCGTGCTGCGTTGCCATACGGCCGCGCGGCGTACGCTGAATAAACCCCTGCTGGATCAGGAAAGGCTCGATGACATCCTCGATCGTTTCGCGCTCTTCGCCTATTGCCGCCGCCAGGTTATCCAGCCCTACCGGGCCACCCATAAACTTATCGATAATCGCCAGCAGCAGCTTGCGGTCCATGTAATCAAAGCCCTGGGTATCGACATTCAGCATATCCAGCGCGCTGGCCGCCACGTCACCGCTCATGTTGCCTGCGGCACGGACATCGGCAAAATCACGCACGCGGCGCAGCAGGCGATTGGCGATACGCGGGGTGCCGCGTGCGCGACGGGCCACTTCCAGCGCCCCCTCTTCACTCAGCGTCAGGCCGAGACAGGCCGCGCTGCGGCTGACAATGTGCTGCAGATCCGGCACGTTATAGAACTCAAGCCGCTGGACAATGCCGAAACGGTCGCGCAGCGGTGAAGTCAGCGACCCGGCGCGCGTCGTCGCACCAATCAGGGTAAACGGCGGCAGATCAAGCTTGATTGAGCGGGCGGCCGGCCCTTCACCGATCATGATATCCAGCTGATAATCTTCCATCGCCGGATAGAGCACCTCTTCCACTACCGGGGAGAGACGGTGGATCTCATCAATAAACAGGACGTCGTGCGGTTCGAGATTGGTGAGCATCGCCGCCAGATCGCCCGCTTTCTCCAGCACCGGCCCTGACGTCGTGCGCAGATTGACGCCCATCTCATTCGCCACGATATTCGCCAGCGTGGTTTTTCCCAGCCCCGGCGGGCCGAAAATCAGCAAATGGTCAAGTGCATCGCCGCGCAGCTTTGCCGCCTGGATAAAGATCTCCATCTGTTCGCGCACCTGCGGCTGACCAACATACTCCGCGAGCAGCTTCGGGCGAATAGCGCGATCCAGGCTCTCTTCTTCATTATATGAACTGCCCGAGACCAGGCGATCGGCTTCAATCATGTGTTACCTCAGATAGCTGCACGCAGCGCTTCGCGGATCAGGGTTTCGCAGTCTGCGTCAGGTTTGCCCACTTTGCTGATCATGCGGCTGGCTTCCTGCGGTTTATATCCCAGCGCCACCAGCGCAGCAGCCGCTTCTGCTTCAGCGTCGTTGCTCTCCGGCGCGGCCGCTGGCGTTGTCAGCGTAAAGGCTGAGTCGCCGCCAAAGAGATCGCCATGCATGCCTTTAAAGCGATCTTTCATCTCAACCACCAGGCGCTCAGCGGTTTTTTTGCCGACACCCGGCAGCTTCACCAGCGAGGCGACCTCTTCACGCTCAACGGCGGTCACAAACTGCTGTGCTGACATGCCCGAAAGGATCGCCAGCGCCAGCTTGGGGCCAACGCCGTTGACTTTGATCAGCTCGCGAAAGAGCGCGCGCTCCTGTTTGCTGTTGAAACCAAACAGCAGCTGGGCATCTTCACGCACCACGAAATGGGTAAAAATGACCGCCTCCTGGGCGATCTCCGGCAGCTCGTAGAAGCAGGTCATTGGCATATGCACTTCATAACCGACGCCGTGCGCTTCAAGCAGCACCAGCGGCGGCTGTTTTTCCAGAATGTTGCCTCGTAAACGACCAATCACCTGAGCAATTCCTTAATCTGTGAGTAAGCGGTGCAGGGTATTCCCTGTGGCCAGCGCAGCCGCTGGCGGTGTGATAGCGGCTATGTATAACATAAAAAAGGCTGGATGCATATCCAGCCTGTTAGCGCGTCTGATGGCAGATTAACCCGAGCGCAGTCGTCCGCGCGTCATGACCAGTTTACTGTCACTCATGCGCGCCGCATTCTGGCTCACGTGGCAGTGGGTAATAGCGATAGCCAGCGCATCCGCCGCATCCGCCTGCGGGTTGGCCGGCAGTTTCAGCAGCGTGCGAACCATATGCTGCACCTGACTCTTCTCCGCCCCGCCGGTGCCGGTAACCGTCTGTTTGACCTGCCGCGCCGCATATTCAAACACCGGCAAATCAGCATTGACCGCGGCCACAATCGCTGCGCCGCGCGCCTGGCCAAGCTTCAGTGCCGAATCGGCATTTTTCGCCATAAACACCTGCTCAATCGCAAAGTAGTCAGGCGAAAACTGCGTAATGATTTCGCAGACGCCGGCGTAAATCAGCTTTAAGCGTCCCGGTAAATCAGTCACGTTGGTGCGGATACAGCCGCTGCCCAGGTAGCTCAGCTGACGGCCGGTCTGACGGATCACGCCGTAGCCGGTAATGCGCGAGCCGGGGTCAATCCCGAGAATAATCGCCACAGCACGCCCCCGGTTGCCGGAAAGATAGCCACGCCATTACAGCGTTTCCGCCACCTCGTCAGAGATCTCACCGTTGTGATAAACCTCCTGCACGTCGTCGCAATCTTCCAGCATATCGATCAGCCGCAGCAGTTTTGGTGCCGTTTCCGCATCCAGTTCCGCTTTGGTTGACGGGATCATGGAGACTTCAGCGCTGTCAGCCTTCAGGCCGCCCGCTTCCAGCGTATCGCGCACGTTGCCCAGCTCTTCCCACGCCGTGAAGACATCGATGGCGCCGTCATCATAGCTCACCACATCTTCCGCACCCGCTTCCAGTGCCGCTTCCATCACCGCGTCTTCATCATGACCCGGTGCAAAGGAGATCACCCCTTTTTTNTAGGAGACAGATCCGTCAGTGCCCAGATTACCGCCGGTTTTGGTAAAGGCGTGGCGCACTTCCCCGACGGTACGGTTACGGTTGTCACTCAGGCATTCGATCATTACCGCAGAGCCGCCCGGACCGTAGCCTTCATAAATGATGGTTTCCATATTGGAATCATCTTCGCCGCCGACGCCGCGTGCAATGGCGCGGTTCATGGTGTCGCGCGTCATGTTATTTGAGAGCGCTTTATCCATCGCTGCGCGCAGACGCGGGTTGGAACCCGCATCGCCGCCGCCCAGCTTCGCGGCAGTGACCAGCTCGCGAATGATTTTAGTGAAGATCTTGCCGCGCTTGGCGTCCTGTGCCGCCTTACGATGTTTTGTGTTCGCCCATTTACTGTGACCAGCCATCTTACATTTTCTCCGATCTTTTACGGGTGCAGGCTATCTTGCCTGCGCTCTTATCCCCGGCAGCATCCGCACTATCCGCACGCAGAGATCTGCGCGGCGGTGGCAGCGCTGACGGTGAACAATTGCGCTGCGCCGATAACGCCTGACTGCCTAATGTTAGCGGTGCGGTTTGATAAAACAGCACACGATAGTTGGACGAAGGGAATACGCTTCGTCGAATGTGTGGAATTTACCCTGGTCGCCACCGGAAAACACGCGGCGACGCTCGCTCAGATAAACTCTTCAATCGCCTGGCGATTGCTCCAGGATTTGGTTAACGCCGCAGCCTCTTCAGCGATCAGCCAGCGGGCAGCCAGATGCTCACTCAGCGGCGGCATCCGTTCAGCCGGCAGCGCCAGCCGGAACCAGTGCTCGCGATTATGCGTTATGCCTGGCGCATAGCGGTGACGAAAATGCGGGAAGATCTCAAATTCAATCTGCCGCTGGCAATCTTCAAGCTGCAGCCCTTCGGCACAGATATCGATCGCCAGCTCTTCCGCCACCTCGCGTGCAGCAGCCTGAGCCGGCGTTTCACCCGGCTCCAGACTGCCGGTAACCGACTGCCAGAAGCAGGGATCATCGCGCCGCTGCAGCATCAACACCCGGCCGGTATCTCGCGCAAAGATCACCACCAGCACCGATACCGGATGTTTAAAGCCCATTACTGCTGCTCTGGCTTTTCTTTCTTCGCGACAATCTGAATGCCCAGATCGCTCAGCGCAGCTGGATTTGCCAGGCTTGGTGCTTCCGTCATCATACAGGCTGCCGCCGTGGTTTTCGGGAAAGCGATCACGTCACGAATATTATCGGTGCCGGTGAGCAGCATCGTCAGACGATCAAGGCCAAACGCCAGACCGGCGTGCGGCGGCGTACCATATTTGAGCGCGTTCAGCAGGAAGCCAAACTTCTCCTGCTGTTCTTCGGCCGTAATGCCGAGAATGCTGAACACGGTCTGCTGCATCGTCCCGTTGTGGATACGCACAGAGCCGCCACCCACTTCATAGCCGTTGATCACCATATCGTAGGCGTTAGCCACTGCCTGCGTCGGCTCCGCTGCCAGCTGCTCCGCCGTAAGCGATTTAGGCGAGGTAAACGGATGGTGCATTGCTGCCAGCCCGCCTTCGTCATCCTCTTCAAACATCGGAAAGTCGATGACCCAGAGCGGCGCCCAGGCTTTCTCGTCGGTGATCTGCAGGTCGCGGCCAGCTTTCAGGCGCAGTGCACCCAGCGCATCCGCCACAACTTTAGCGCGATCGGCACCAAAGAAGATCAGATCGCCATCCTGCGCGCCGGTGCGATCCAGAATCGCTTCCACGATCTCAGGCGTCAGGAATTTAGCCACCGGGCTCTGCACGCCTTCAGCGCCACTGGCGCGGGCGTTGATTTTCATCCATGCCAGGCCACGTGCGCCATAAATCTCAACAAACTTTGTATATTCATCAATCTGCTTACGCGTCAGCGTCGCACCGCCCGGCACGCGCAGCGCAGCAACCCGTCCTTTGGCGTCATTGGCCGGTCCGGCGAAGACCTGAAACTCGACGTTCTTCAGCAGGTCGGCAACGTCTACCAGTTCCATCGGGTTACGCAGATCGGGCTTATCAGAGCCGTAGCGGTTCATCGCTTCTGCAAACGTCATCAGCGGGAAATCACCGAGGTCAACGCCTTTGATCTCAAGCCAGAGCTCGCGGATCAGGCGTTCCATCTTCTCCCGCACCTCTTCCGCGCTCATAAAGGAGGTTTCAACGTCGATTTGCGTAAATTCAGGCTGGCGATCGGCACGCAGATCTTCATCACGGAAGCATTTTACAATCTGATAGTAGCGATCGAAGCCGGACATCATCAGCAGCTGCTTAAACAGCTGTGGCGACTGCGGCAGCGCATAGAACTTACCCTTATGTACGCGGCTTGGCACCAGATAGTCGCGCGCGCCTTCCGGCGTTGCTTTGGTCAGCATCGGCGTTTCAATATCCAGGAAACCTTCACTGTCCATAAAGCGGCGGACAAAGCTGGTGATTCTGGCGCGCGTTTTCAGGCGCTGTGCCATCTCCGGACGACGCAGATCGAGGTAACGATAGGTCAGACGCGCTTCTTCGCTATTGACCTGGTTGGAGTCCAGCGGCAGCGGCTCCGCGCGATTAATGATGGTCAGCGCGTGCGCAAACACTTCGATATCGCCGGTCGCCATATCGCTGTTGCGGTTTTTCTCTTCGCGTGCGCGCACCGTACCGGTGATCTGGATGCAGAATTCGTTGCGCAGCTCAGACGCCAGCTGGAAAGCCTCCTGATAGTCGGCATCAAAAAACACCTGAGCGATCCCTTCGCGGTCACGCATATCGATAAAAATCAGGCTGCCGAGATCGCGACGGCGATTAACCCAGCCGCAGAGAGTAACTTGCTGACCCACATGAGACAGGTTGAGCTGTCCGCAATATTCTGTACGCATAACGTATCCTTTTAACTTCGCCGCTGCTGCCAGGCAGCATCAGGGCGCATAACCTCTGAAGATGCTGCCGCAAAAAAGGCAGCTATTATAATGGAAAAAGCCAGGCAGGATAAGTAGAGCTGCTGCAAAGCAGCTAATTCATCGGCATTTATGCGCTATCCTCTGCCCGCTTTCTCTTTTAACCGGCATCCGGAGTCCGTTTTGACGCTTCGTATAGGTTTACCGCAATGGCATCACCCGCAGTGGAAACAGTTTGGTCTGCACACGCTGGAAGATTATGCGCGTCTGTTTAGCTGCGTAGAAGGAAATACGACGCTATATGCGCTGCCGAAACCTGAGGTGGTGCAGCGCTGGCGCGACATGACGCATGACGATTTCCGCTTCTGCTTTAAATTTCCCGCCACCATCTCCCATCAGGCGGCGCTGCGCAATTGTGATGATTTAGCCAGCGATTTTTTTCGCCTGCTGGATCCGCTCAGCACGCGCCTGGGGCAATACTGGCTGCAGCTGCCCGCCAGTTTTTCGCCGGCGCAGCTTGACGATCTGTGGCGCTTTCTGGATAGCCTGCCGCGCAGCTTCAGCTATGGCGTTGAAGTGCGTCATCAGGCATTTTTTGCCCGTGGCGAGGCGGAGCGCCAGTTAAACCGCGGCCTGCACGCGCGCGGCGTTAACCGCGTGGTGCTCGACAGCCGGCCGGTGCACGCTTCTGCCTCACAATCGGCTGCCGCTATCGACGCGCGGGCGAAAAAACCGCGCGTGCCGCCGCATGCGGTGCGCACCGGCACTCAGCCGATGGTCCGGTTTATCGGCAGCGATAGCGTGGCTGAGAGCGAAGCCCTCTTTCCGCCGTGGCGCAGCAAGCTGGCAGCGTGGCAGACAGAGAGCGATCCGCTGCTGTTTATTCATACGCCGGATATGGGAGAGGTGTTTCCGCTGGTGCAGGCGCTCTGGCCACAGCTGCAGGCGCTGGAACCCGGTCTGTGCGACCTGCCAGCGTGGCCGCAGCAGAGCGCGCTATTCTGAGCAGGGAAACGGGTGCAGCAGAGGCGACTTTCTGCCAGAATAGCGCCCTTTCCGTTTTTCTCTTCGGATTTTCCATTATGTCTGACCGCGATACGCTATTTTCCGCACCTATCGATAAGCTGGGTGACTGGACCTTTGACGAGCGCGTGGCTGAAGTCTTCCCCGATATGATTCAGCGCTCGGTGCCCGGCTACTCCAACATTATTTCGATGATTGGTATGCTGGCAGAACGCTTTGTACAGCCCGACAGCCAGGTGTATGACCTCGGATGTTCACTGGGGGCCGCCACTCTTTCGGTGCGCCGTAACATCCGCGTACCCGGCTGCCAGATTATTGCCGTGGATAATTCGCCGGCGATGGTTGAGCGCTGCCGCCGCCATATCGACGCCTTTCGTGCCGATACGCCGGTACAGGTGCTGGAGGCTGATATCCGCGATATCGAAATTGAGAACGCTTCGCTGGTGGTGCTCAACTTTACGCTGCAGTTTCTGGCGCCTGACGCCCGCATTGCGCTGCTGGAAAAAATTGCCCGCGGCCTGAATCCCGGTGGCGCCCTGGTGCTGTCAGAAAAATTCAGCTTTGAAGATGCTGAGGTTGGCGAACTGCTGTTTAACATGCATCACGATTTCAAGCGCGCCAACGGCTACAGTGAACTGGAGATTAGCCAGAAGCGCAGCATGCTGGAGAATGTCATGCTGACCGACAGCGTGGAAACGCATAAAGCCCGTCTTAAAGCGGCGGGCTTTGCGCATGCAGAGCTCTGGTTCCAGTGCTTCAACTTCGGTTCACTGGTGGCGCTGAAATGATCGACTTTGGCCGTTTTTATCAGCAAATCGCCACCGGCCCGCTGGCGAGCTGGCTGGAAGTGCTGCCGGCGCAAATCGCGGCCTGGCAGCGTGACAATCTGCACGGACATTTTCGCAACTGGGAAAAAGCGGTGGAGTATCTGCCGCTGCTGACGCCGCAAACGCTGGATCTGGTGCACAGCGTCAGCGCGCAGCGTGACGATCTGACCGATCGTCAGCGCGCCGGTATCGAAAAGCTGCTGCGTAATCTGATGCCGTGGCGTAAAGGCCCCTATGCGCTTTACGGCACGGCGATCGATACTGAATGGCGCTCTGACTGGAAGTGGGACCGGGTGTTACCCCATATCTCTCCGCTTGCCGGGCGGACGATTCTGGACGTTGGCTGCGGCAGCGGCTATCACATGTGGCGTATGCTGGGCGCTGGCGCGCAGATGGTAGTGGGCATCGACCCGATGCAGCTGTTTCTCTGCCAGTTTGAAGCGGTACGCAAGCTGCTGGGTGACGATCGCCGCGCGCATCTGCTGCCGCTCGGCATTGAACAGCTGCCCGCGCTGCAGGCGTTTGATACCGTATTCTCAATGGGCGTGCTCTACCACCGCCGTTCACCGCTCGATCATCTGCTGCAGCTGAAAAATCAGCTGGTGAGCGAGGGTGAGCTGGTGCTGGAGACGCTGGTAATTGAGGGCGATGAAAACGCTGTCCTGGTCCCGGGTGAGCGCTATGCGCAGATGCGCAACGTCTACTTTATTCCTTCTGCGGCAGCGCTGAAAGGCTGGCTGGAGAAGTGCGGTTTTGTTGATGTACGCATTGCCGACTACGCGGTCACGTCTGTGGAAGAGCAGCGCCGCACCAGCTGGATGACCAGCGAGTCGCTGGCAGAGTTTCTCGATCCGGCCGATAGCAGCAAAACGGTTGAGGGATACCCTGCGCCGCTGCGCGCCGTGCTGGTGGCCCGCAAGCCCTGAAAATCCGCGCCGCGACGGCATCAACATGACGTAGGGGGCGCATTCATGCGCCCCTGGCCGAACCTTATACCGCGGCTATACGTATTCATGCGCCCCTGACCGAATCATATATCGCGGTTATACGTTTCGATGCGCCTGAAACCAGGGCGGCATAAATGCCGCCCCTACAAANACATGACGTAGGGGGCGCATTCATGCGCCCCTGGCCGAACCTTATACCGCGGCTATACGTATTCATGCGCCCCTGACCGAATCATATATCGCGGTTATACGTTTCGATGCGCCTGAAACCAGGGCGGCATAAATGCCGCCCCTACAAAGCGGCGCGTCAGACATTATCCTGCTACTGCTCGTTCGCTGACCGATCCCAGTACTGATATTTATAGGCGGAGGTAAGATGACGCTCGATAGTGCCTTTAGCAAACACCTCTTTTTCGTGCAAAAAACTCAGCGTACAGTTGCCGGCTTCATCCCAGAGCTGACAGGTGTCAGTGGAGTGAAGCGTACTGACCGATGTGGTCGCCAGCCCGCTTAATCCCAGCTCGCGCCACTGCTTATCGTAACGCCAGATCTCCCGACTGCGCGCGCTTTGCGTCTCAACCACCCGATCCTGCGCATTCCAGCGCCAGCGGTTTTCACCGTTATTCTGTTTATCGCTGCCGCGCGTGACGCTCTTCTGCACCCGCAGTCGCGGGTCGTAATGATAGGCGATCGCTGCGGAACCCTTACTGCCCATATTCACAAATTTGTCGGTGGCGCTGATGATGTTTCCCTGCGGCCCTTTACGCCAGCTTAGCGTACCCTGTCGCTGATCCACCACTTCTTCACGCCCCGCCTTAATCGCAGTAACCCGCCAGGCGTAATCCGCTACCCAGCCGCGCTGCACGCGGGCAATATGCTGCTCCATGCTCAGCACAATATTCCCCTCGCGCTTATCGTAGCTGATATCAGCCACCATCAGGTCGCCGCAGCGGTCAAACTGGCCCAGCACGCGTTTCTGGGAGTCAACGTCTTTACCAAATTCCCCGGCAATAACCTGCCGCACCGCCCCTTTTGCCGCGCCGCCAAGCAGGATCCAGAGGTTGCTGCTGCTGATGTTGTGGCTGAGCGGCGGACAGGGAGCGGTGGCCGCCTGCGTCGGGCAGGCAGCTAAATATGTCAGCAACAGCGTGGCACAAAGGTGGCATTTCATAGGGTTATCCGCATGGAGCCATCTGTTAAGCAAAGCACCTTTTCCGCCAGATCGCTATGGTGATGGCGGGCGGAGGAGAAAATTATGCCGGGTGTAGCAAATATAAAGGGAGTGAATCAACCGCAGAACAGGCCAGGTTTGCCGGCAGCCGGCTCACCTGCGCGTTCTTAACGGCATAAAAAAAACCCCAGCAAATGACTGGGGCGTGGTACTTGCAAACATCACGTCAGGGTTGGTGGCGTGCTGTGCGGCAAAATCGATAGCGGATCAGGCGACCCGGTTGACGTTCATCTGCATCATGCTTTTCATGGCTTCTATTACATCACCATCAACGCAGGAACGGCTGAATTCATCGGTTTCTGCTTCGGCGCACATTGAAACGCCTGCTTTGCGGTAGCGCATAGGCGAAGCGACAGCGCGACTGGCTGAGCTGTGCACCTCCTGCAAGCCGCAATCCAGAAACTTCTGCAGATTGCTCAGGCGTACACCAGCACCGGCCATAATGATTGGACCCGTGCTTAATTGATTAAGTTCCCTGAGTAGTGCAATTCCTGTTTCTGCACTCTGCTGCTGGCCTGACGTAAGGATGCGCGCGACACCCAGATCGGTCAGCACCTCCAGCGCCCGCCTGGGGCTGTGGCACAGATCAAACGCCCGGTGAAACGTCACGGCCAGGCCATCGCACAGTTGCATAATCTGCTGCATACGCGGCACATCGATATGCGCATCTTCATCCAGAATGCCCACAACGACGCCGGGAAAGCCCCATTCGCGTATCTGCGCGATATCCGATTTCATAATGTCAAACTCCAGACGGGAGTAGCAGAAATCGCCGCCGCGTGGCCGGATGATGGGATGTACCGGAATAGTCAGCTCGCGCAGCGCGGCCTGCAGCATGCCCGCTGACGGCGTCAACCCGCCCTCGCGCGGGGCGCTGCAAAGCTCTACGCGATCGGCACCGGCGCGCTGGGCGGTCACTGCGCAATCAATGCCGTAGCAACAAATTTCCAATTTCGTCATCGGTCTCTCCTTATCACGACTGCTGGCTCAGAGGGGGTAGCTTAGGTTAACCTGTTACTCACTCATTTTACGTGGAAAGCGCACTATGGTATTCGATTTTGATCAACGGATAGACCGCGGTCACAGTGATAGTCTTAAATGGCACAAATATCGTGACCGTGATGTGCTGCCACTCTGGATTGCAGATACCGATTTTCGCTCGCCACCCTGTATTATTGAGGCCATTCAAAAGCGAGTAGCACACGGCGTATTCGGTTACGGTGTCACGCCTGCCGGACTGACAGAGATTATCGTGCAGCGTATGGCAGAGCGCTATAACTGGAGTATCAGGCCGGAATGGATAGTGATATTGCCGGGTGTCGTAAGCGGGCTTAACATTGCCGTGCGTGCTTTTACCGCTGCCGGAGAACGTACCGTGGCGCCTGCGCCTATTTATCCGCCGTTTCGCGGCGCTTCCCGACTGGCCGATCGTGCGCAGCTCAGTCTGCCGCTGCAGCGGACAGAAGATCGCTGGGTCATGGACATCGATCGGGCGGAGATGACGGGCAACGAGCGACTGCTGATGCTGTGCAACCCACAAAATCCCGGCGGCACGGTGTACCGGCGCGATGAACTCTCCCGCCAGCTCGCGTTTGCACAGCGCCACGATCTTATCGTCTGTTCAGATGAGATCCACGCCGATCTGGTGCTTACGCCGGGCGTGCAGCATACGCCGTTTGCCGCGCTGAGTGAGGATGCCGCACAGCGCAGCATAACGCTTATCTCCCCCTCTAAAAGTTTCAACATCGCCGGTCTGGGAGCCTCTATGGCCATTATTCCCGATGATACGTTACGCCGGCGTTTTAAGCAGGTGCGTGAGGGGATCGTGCCGGGCGTGGATATTCTGGCACTGGTTGCCGCCGAAGCGGCGTGGCGCGAGGGTGATGCGTGGCTGCAGGCGCAAATTGCCTATCTGCGCGCAAACCGCGACTGGCTGGCGAGCCGCATTGATGCTCTGCCCGGCCTCGATATGGTTGTGCCGGACGCGACCTATCTCGGCTGGATTGACGCCAGCGGCCTGCAGAGTGAAAACCCGGCGCGCTATTTTGAGCAGTACGGGCTCGGCTTCTCGCCCGGAGGCGATTTTGGCGATGACCGCTTTGTCCGCTTCAATTTTGGCTGTACGCGCGCCACCCTGCAGGAAGCGGCAGCGCGTCTGAAACAGGCGGTGGAAGCCCGGCGTTAATCGCGCTCGCTGGCGACAATCTCTTCAAGTCGCCAGGGGTGAAATTTAATCGTGGTTTCACCATCGGTGACGGCCAGCACAGGATTAGGCAGGCGTTCATTCTCGCCCTGCGGCGCGCTGGTTTTAAAAGAGATATCGGGCTGCGTCAATGCCGCATCAGAAAGCAGTGCCATCGCGCGCATGCCCAGCGTTTCCGGCTCACCGCGCAGCACGATTTCGATATGTTCCCAGCCCTCGTGCCGGTAAAGCTTCGCGCCCGGCCAGGGCAACTCAATCACATCAATCTGCTGCCCTGCCAGCGTAACCGGCTGCCGCAGTTTAAACAGACAGATCGGGCGACCGTTAATCATCGCTTCTGAAAAGAGTTCACCAATCTGCAAAAAACCGCGCTTCCAGCGTTCGGCGGTAGCGAACTGATGACAGCGCACGGCCAGATGATCAATCTCCTTTGCCTGCAGTGAAAGTCCGAGTCGCGCAGAAAAAGCCTGCAGCGCCTGCTCAAAACGGCAAAAATCTTCTGTTAAGTCGTCCAGCTCCGGGGGAAAGTCCAGCTTCATTACCTGAAACCTCTATGTCTGTTCAGTGAAATTAATCATTAAAATCAATATGCCAGCTTTTTCAGCCAGGCAAAACCTTCGGATTCATCCGATTTAGCCAATAAAAACCGTCAAAACCGGATAAAAACAGGCTTACATTCAGATTATTCGCTCAATCAGGGCCAGGCTTAACTTTATAAAAACAAGCTAAGCTTATGATTAAATTGACGAATCTTTACACAATGAGATAACTCTTATTTGGCCGCCAATGAATTGCAGATAACCCCCCTTTCTTATAAATTTGAGTTTCTACCTCACAAGGAACGGCTCTATGTCTATGCTCATTGTTGTCGCGGTTCTCATCGCCTTAACGGGATTCGCTATTTCCCGCCACTGGAAGGTGCGTGAAGACAAAAGCGTCAAAAACCCTCGTCGTCACCCGCGCCGCCGTTAATCGGCGCGCGGTTTTGCCGTCAGCCGACCGGTCCGGGCCGACTGCTGTTGCTGACGCATCCTAACATTTCACGTATACTTCCCCTCTCTTTTTTTCCGTCCCGACACAAGCGCGGGATGATGGTATCGGCTCGTCCTCTGCTGACGGGCCTTTTCAGCATATGAAGGTAACGCGGTGAATATTCAGGCTCTTCTTTCCGATAAAGTCAGTCAGGCGATGCGTGCAGCGGGTGCGCCCGACGATTGCGAACCGCTGGTTCGTCAGTCAGCTAAAGTCCAGTTTGGTGATTATCAGGCGAACGGCATCATGGGCGCGGCAAAACGGCTGGGCCAGGCACCGCGTCAGCTGGCTGAACAGGTGGTGAAGCATCTGGATCTGACCGGCATTGCCAGCCATACCGAGATTGCAGGGCCTGGCTTTATCAATATTTTCCTTGATCGCCAGTGGCTGGCACAGCAGGCCGCGCAGGCGCTGCAGCAGCCCGATCTCGGCGTCAGCAAACCTGAACCGCAAACCATTGTTATTGACTATTCGGCACCCAACGTGGCGAAAGAGATGCACGTGGGCCACGTGCGCTCCACCATCATCGGCGATGCGGCGGTGCGGACGCTGGAGTTTCTGGGTCACAATGTGATCCGGGCTAACCACGTCGGCGACTGGGGTACGCAATTTGGCATGCTTATCGCCTATCTGGAAAAGCAGCAGAATGAAGATCATGCTGATATTGCTCTCGCCGATCTGGAAGCATTTTATCGCGAAGCAAAGCGTACTTACGATGAGGATGAAGCGTTCGCCGCGCGCGCGCGCAGCTATGTCGTCAAGCTGCAGGGCGGCGATGAGTATTGTCGCGCCATGTGGAAAAAGCTGGTTGATATCACCATGAGTCAGAATCAGCTGGTTTATGACCGTCTGAATGTCACCCTGACGCGTAATGATGTCATGGGAGAGAGCCTCTACAACGATATGCTGCCAGGCATTGTCGCTGACCTGCGTGAAAAGGGTCTGGCAGTCACCAGCGAAGGCGCGACGGTGGTTTTCCTTGATGAGTATAAAAACAAGGAAGGCGAACCGATGGGCGTTATCATCCAGAAAAAGGATGGCGGCTATCTCTATACCACTACCGATATCGCCTGCGCGAAATATCGCTATGAAACGCTGCACGCCGATCGCGTGCTCTACTATATCGACTCGCGCCAGCATCAGCACCTGCAGCAGGCATGGACCATCGTGCGTAAAGCGGGCTATGTGCCAGCTTCGGTGCCGCTTGAGCACCACGCCTTCGGCATGATGCTGGGCAAAGATGGCCGTCCGTTCAAAACCCGCAGCGGTGGCACCATCAAGCTGGCGGATCTGCTGGATGAAGCCGTTGAACGCGCCCACACGCTGGTCAGCGCTAAAAATCCGGAGATGTCGCCGCAGGAACTGGCCGATCTGGCGGAAATTGTTGGCATCGGCGCGGTTAAATATGCCGATCTCTCCAAGAGCCGTACCACAGATTACATTTTCGACTGGGACAACATGCTAGCATTTGAGGGCAATACCGCGCCTTATATGCAGTATGCCTATACCCGCGTCCTGTCGGTGTTCCGTAAAGCGGGTCTGGATGCAGAGACTCTGAGCGGTGAGATTACGCTGACGGATGAGCGCGAAGCGCTGCTGGCCACGCGCCTGCTGCAGTTTGAAGAGGTGATCACGCAGGTTGCGCGTGATGGTACGCCGCATGTTATGTGTGCTTATCTGTATGACCTGGCCGGACTCTTCTCCGGCTTCTATGAGCACTGCCAGATTCTGGCGGCTGAAGAGGCGTCCGTACGCAATAGCCGCCTGCAGCTGGCGGCTCTCACTGCGAAGACCCTGAAACAGGGGCTGGATACGCTGGGGATCAAAACCGTCGAACGGATGTAATGACGGCAGCTGATAAAAAACCCGCCTTGTGCGGGTTTTTTGTTATTACCGATAGTTTACGGTCACTTCACTGCTGAGCACCCGCAGACCCGGCGGCAGCGCTCCCTGCCCCTGAAAGCCAAACGCCAGATAGAGCGGCTCTTCGGCCGGGATCAGCGCCAGACCGCGCGTGGATCCGCTGGCGCCATCCAGCTCCACGCAGCGCTGGCTGGCGCAGAGGCGCACCACCAGCCCGGACGGTGCCGGACGACTGAGCTGATAGCGCCAGTTCACCACGGCGATGTTGCCGGGTGCCGCAGAAGGCGCCCTGAGCGCTGGCGATAACAGCCAGCTGCCGCGTGCCCCGAGTCCGGGACCGCTGACGCTGGCGCTCCACGCACCGGTAGCGGCTATGCCCGCCAGCGGTGTGAGCAGCAGCAGCAGCAGCAGCATTAACGGATAGCAGCGCCGCATTATTTGCCTCCAATCGTGGCGGTCATACGGATCTGGCGATTGTCACTCAGCTCCAGATTGGAGAGCACCACCAGCTGCGGCAGGTTACGCCGCAGGAAGCGCGCCAGCAGCGCACGCAGCGGATGGTTCACCAGCAGGACCGGCGGCGCACCGCTCATCTCCTGCTGCTGCAGCGCCGCCTGTGCCTGCATCAGCAGACGATCGGCCAGCCCTGGCTCCAGGCCACCGCCGCCCTGCAGCGCCTGCAGCAGCAGACGCTCCAGCATGGCATCCAGGCCGATAACCTGCACCTCTCCGCTGCCCGGGAACCACTGCTGGGTGATCGCTCGCCCCAGCGCCACGCGCACTACGCTGGTCAGCTCCTGTGGGTCGCTCTGCACCGGCGCATGCTCCGCCAGCGTTTCGATGATGGTGCGCATATCCCTGATTGATACCCGCTCGGTCAGCAGGTTCTGCAGCACTTTATGCAGCGTGGTCAGGCTGATTACCCCCGGCACCAGATCTTCCGTCAGCTTCGGCATCTCCTGGGTAACGCGATCCAGCAGCTGCTGCGCTTCCTGCCGGCCAAACAGCTCGCTGGCGTACTGCCCAATCAGATGGTTGAGGTGCGTTGCCACCACGGTGCTTGCCTCGACCACGGTATAACCCTGAATCTGCGCCTGCTCTTTCAGGGCGCTGTCGATCCAGATCGCCGCCAGGCCAAATGCCGGGTCAACGGTAGGCTCGCCCGGCAGGCTGCCGGCCGCGGTGCCGGGGTTGATGGCCATCCAGCGGCCAGGGTAGGCGTCACCGCTGCCAATCTCCACGCCTTTCATCAGAATGCGATAGCGTGCAGGCGGCAGCTCCATATTGTCGCGGATATGTACCACCGGCGGCAGAAAGCCAACCTCCTGCGCCACTTTTTTACGGATGCTGCGGATACGGCCCAACAGCTCGCCATTCTGGGTATGGTCAACCATCGGAATGAGGCGATAGCCCACTTCCATTCCCAGCGAATCCTCCAGCTGAACGTCGGTCCAGGAGGCCTCAACCGTGGCGGGCGTCTCCTGGGTTTTCATCAGGCTGGCTGATTCAGGCTGCTTCTTCGGCTGCATCTCGCGGCCGCGCAGCCACCAGGCAAGCCCGAGCAGCGCGCCGGTAAACAGCAGAAAGACAAAGTTAGGCATACCGGGCACCAGACCAAGCAGGCCGATTACTCCGGCGCTGAGCATCAGCACGCGCGGATTATTAAACAGCTGCCCGACCATCTGCTCGCCAACATCCTGGTCAGTGGCGACGCGGGTGACGATGACACCTGCCGCCGTCGAGATCACCAGCGCCGGGATCTGCGCCACCAGGCCATCACCGATGGTCAGCAGCGTATAGGTCTCACCGGCGTGGCCAACATCCATTCCATGCTGCACAACGCCCACCAGCAGGCCGCCGATGACGTTGATCACCATGATGAGAATACCGGCGACGGCATCCCCGCGCACAAACTTGCTGGCACCATCCATTGAACCGTAGAAATCGGCCTCCTGCGTCACCTCTGAACGGCGACGCTTGGCCTCATCTTCGCCAATCAGACCGGCGTTAAGATCGGCATCAATCGCCATCTGCTTGCCGGGCATTCCGTCCAGTACAAAGCGGGCGCCAACTTCCGCAATACGTCCGGCGCCTTTGGTGATGACCATGAAGTTGATGATCACCAGAATGATAAAGACCACGATACCGATGGCAAAGTTACCACCGACCAGAAAGTGGCCAAACGCTTCCACGACGCGCCCCGCTGCGTCGGCCCCGGTATGCCCTTCCAGCAGAATGATACGGGTGGAGGCGACGTTCAGCGCCAGGCGTAATAGCGTTGAGAACAGCAGTATGGTGGGGAACGCCGCAAACTCCAGGGTGCGCTGGGTGAACATCGCCACCAGCAGCACCATGATCGATAGCGCGATATTAAAGGTAAACAGCAGATCGAGGATGAAAGCGGGCAGCGGCAGCACCATCATCGACAGGATCAACATTATCAGCACCGGTCCTGCCAGCACCTGCCATTGCGTCTCTTTAAAACTGCCCGGTAAACGCAGCTTTTCGGCCAGATTAGCCATCGTCTCTGTTCTCTCCTGCAAAGTCCATCTCTGCCGGGACCGGCAGATGCTTAGGTTTGGTCGGGATCAGGCCGCCTTCGCGCTTCCAGCGCCGCAGCTGCCAGACCCAGGCCAGCACTTCCGCTACGGCAGCGTAAAGCGCACCGGGGATAAACTGACCAATTTCAGTATGCCGATAGAGCGCTCGTGCCAGCGGCGGCGCTTCAAGGATCGGCACACGGTGCTCTTTTGCGACTTCACGGATGCGCAGCGCAATGTCACCTGCGCCTTTCGCCACCACTTTTGGCGCATTCATCTTGCCTTCCTGATACTGCAGCGCCACCGAGTAGTGCGTCGGGTTCGTCACAATCACGTCAGCTTTCGGTACATCAGCCATCATGCGGCGACGGGCCGCCGCGCGCATCGCCTGGCGGATCCGCCCCTTCACGTGCGGGTCGCCCTCATTCTGTTTATGTTCGTCGCGGATCTCCTGACGCGTCATGCGCAGCTTTTTGAAATAGCTGTAGAGCTGCCAGAACACATCAAAACCGACCATCGGAAACAGACCCAGCATCACCAGCCCGCAGCTGGTGGCGACCATGCTCAGGCCGTGATGCAGCGCGTTAACGGGCGATTCCGCGATCAGCCGCAGCATCTCCTGCCAGTGGCTCCAGAGATACCAGCCCGCTACCACCCCTACCAGCACCGCCTTGAGGATCGCCTTAACCAGTTCAGCCGCGCTCTGGCCGGAAAAGAGGCGTTTTATGCCTGGCAGCGGGTTGAGCTTCTTAAAATCGAGTTTGATCGACTTACCGCTGATATGAATGCCGCCCAGCGCCATTGGAGCCGCCATGGCAACAATCACCAGCCCGCCCATCAGCGGCAGCAGCGCAACCACCGCCTGCATGACCAGATTGCCGATATGCGCCACGATAATTTTGTCATCGTTCACCATACCGTGATCGAAGCGAAAGCCGGTTGCCACCATACGGGCAAGCTGCGTGGCCATGTGGGAACCGCCAAGCCAGAGGATCATCAGCCCGGTCAGCAGCATCAGCACCGATGTCAGCTCGCGCGATCGCGGGATCTGCCCCTCTTCCCGCGCTTTCTCAAGTCGGTGGGGGGTGGGCGATTCTGTTTTGTCCTCGCTGCTACTCTCTTCAGACACAGCACACCTCAGCCGGCATAAATTCTGAGTACAGGATGACAAACTTACCCGGGAGTGAAGCGCGGATTAAACGACGAAATAACCTGCTTATTGCGTCATAAGTAAAATCGTTGTTGTGTCCTGTCTGTTTTATCTGCAGAAACGGCGTATAAAAGACGTGACGCGATCGGCGTTTTAGGGATCTGAACAGGCGCGGAAAATCTTAAAATGAGAATTTTCTGCAAAGGCTTCACATTATTAATCTCACCGCAAAACATAAATTTTCCTAATTATTTATCCCGGACACGCTTTTATCCCAAAAGATTCTTCGCCACCCGTCCTGCACGATACCGGATGAAGCGTAAAGGTCGCTTAACTGTTACAGCCCTTTGCAGACCACCTTTGCGGCTTCAGGCGCGATGTCATCGCGCTAACACGCAATTTACCACGATGCAATAGTTTGAATTCTCAAAAGTCTTAGGTAGACTGAGACGCACGTTGTCCTGAAGAGATCTGGCTGTTTTTCGTGGTTTTTTCGCAACACACTGTGTTCATATTCGCCGGGTACGCCCACTGTTACTCTGCAATTAATCTGATGGAATGATAAGGATGATGGTGAAAAAAACGCTTATGCTTACGCTGCTGGCGACCCTGACGCTGGCCGGGTGCAAAACCCCGCCGCCGGCAGTGACAGAGGATACGCTGGTAACCAGTACGGTTAACGGCGTTACCCTGACGCATCGTTATGCGGTTGCCGCGCCGGCAGAGTTCACCCCCGTCAACGCATCCTGGCGCGCACTCTACGCCGCTTCCGTTATGACCACCCCTGACTACGGCGGTAAAGTTGTGCGCTACCTTGATAACGCCCAGCGCTTTGAAGTGCTTGGCCGGGTTGAGCATAACTGGCTGGCGATTGCTGAAGAGCCTGAAGGCCAGCTGATAGGCTATATCCCCCCCAAAGCGGCCGTTGAGACCAGCCGCTATGACGCCACGCTGCGCAGCGATCGCCCGAAACCGCGTCGTGCTAAACAGGTGTGCGTGGCAGTAGGCGGTGCCAGTAAGGCGTGCCGCACCACTGATACCGCGACCTGGATCCTGGATTGAGTCAACAATCTGGCGCATATTGGCGACAGTCATACCGCAGTTTATGGCAAAATAGCGCCGTCATCGCCAGGAAAAACGAGAGTTAATGATGCAGGATCCCATTGCCCGCGAGGATATCAGCGCGGGCAACGATAACCTTTTGCTGAACGCCGCCGCCCCGGTGCTGAATGCTGTTGTCCGCATCCGGCAGGCTGCCACGCATGACGATCCGGCCGGGTTGCGCCAGCTGCTGATTGATGAGATCCGGCTGTTTGAACAGCGCTGCAAGCAGGCTGGCCTGCCGTTTGAGATGATCATCGGCGCGCGCTACTGTCTTTGCAGCGTGCTGGATGAAGCGGCGGCACAGACGCCATGGGGGACGCGCGGCGTCTGGTCAGGCAACGGCATGCTGGTGAGCTTTCACAATGAGAGCTGGGGGGGTGAAAAATTCTTTCAGCTTCTTTCCCGCGTTTCACAAAGCCCGCAGCAGCATCTCTGGCTGCTGGAAGTTATTCACTACTGTCTGCTGCTGGGATATGAGGGTCGCTACCGCGGCAGCGAAAGCGGCCGTACGCAGTGTGAAGGGATCCGCAAACGTCTGGCGCAGCTGATCCACGACGCGCGCGCTGCAGAGAGTAGCTCCGCAACGCCGCTGGTCGAAGTGCATCCGTTAGTGAACAGCCTGACGCGCCCGATGGTTCCGCTCTGGGCCTGCGCCACCGTGGCGGCGCTTATCGCCTGCATGGTTTACAGCATGCTCAACTGGCGGCTCGGCAATGCGGCTGAACCGCTGCTGCGCGATATCTATCAGACTCCCCTGCCGCAGATCATGCCCGGACGACGCCCCGCTTCACCGCAGGCGCTGCTCGATCTGCGCCAGCGCCTGAATGATGTGATTGCCGCCGGCCAGCTGGAAGTCAGCGATGGCGCTTTTGGCAGCAAAGTCATTATCCCCGCCGACAAACTTTTTGTTCCGGACGGCACCGTTGTAAACCCGGTCGGCCGCGCGCTGCTGGCACACGTCGCCAGCGCCATGAAAAGCGTCAAGGGAACCGTTCTGGTTTCGGTCTATACCGATAACCGTGCCGTCGATGGCCGTTTCGCCTCCAGCTATGAATTTTCACTGACCCGCGCGCGCGCCATTACGCAGCTGCTGACAACGCAGCTGGCGTCGGGGCAGAGCGTTAAAGCTGAGGGGCGCGGTGACAGCAATCCGCTGCTGCCTAACGACAGCAGTGAAAACCGCGCCCGCAACCGCCGGGTTGAGATCACACTCTTTGCCGCGCCGGAAGCTGCGGCTACCCCGGAGGGCAAACGCTGATGCGCACATCTGTTCGTCACCTGCTGACTCATCGCCTGCTCTGGAGTCTGATTGGTGTTACCGCCCTCAGCTGCCTGGTGTGGATGCTTGGCCCGCTCTGGGTCTGGGGTGAGGCCCGCCCGCTGGAGCCGATCTTCTCCCGGCAGCTGGCCGTGGCCCTGCTCTTTTTTTGCTGGACGCTGTTTCAGCTTATTCCGGCAATATGGCGCGGCTGGTTCAATAGCAAGCTGCTGAATCGCCTGCAGAGCATGAGTCAGGAAGAGCTCTCCGATCGTCACTCCACCGAACAGGTGCTGGCACAGCGCTTCAGCGAAGCCGCGCTGCGTCTGAAACGCACGCAGTTTGGTCGCCATCATCAGAAAAGCTGGCTGGCGCGTTTTCAGAGTCACTACCTTTATGAGCTTCCGTGGTATCTGATTGTCGGCGCGCCGGGCGCAGGCAAAACCACCGCGCTGCTGAACGCCGGCCTCGCTTTTCCCCTTACGGATACGCACGGCAATAGCGCGGTGCGTGGCGTAGGCGGCACCCGTCACTGCGACTGGTGGTTTACCGACAGTGCTGTACTAATCGACACCGCCGGGCGCTATGCGCTGCAGGAGAGCCAGCGCGCGCGCGACAGCGCCGAGTGGCAGAGCTTTATTAACCTGCTGAAGCGCTACCGCACGCGTCAGCCAATTAATGGTGTGATCCTGACCATCAGCGTGGCTGACCTGCTGACCGACACCGCAGAGGCGCGTCATGCGCAGGCCACGGCGCTGCGCTGCCGCATGGCTGAGCTGCATCAGCAAACCGGTATCCATTTTCCGGTCTATATCATGGTCACCAAAACGGATCTGCTGAAGGGATTTCTGAGCTTTCATGCGGGCCTCAGTAAGCCGCAGCGGGATGCCATCTGGGGATTTACTTTTCCCTGGGAGCCGGGCAAACCTCACAAAGATGAGTGGCAGAGCAGTTTTACGGCACGTTTTCAGCGGCTTGAGCAGCAGCTCAGGCAGCAGCTGGCGGAGCGCATGGCGGCCGACCGCGATCTGACGCAGCGCGCTGACAGCTTTCTCTTTCCGCAGGAGTTTGGTTCCCTGCGCCCGCTGCTTAATGAGTATCTGGACGTGATCTTTTCCCGTCATGAAGAGGATATTGCCTGGTCCGCCCGCGGGCTGTTTTTTACCAGCGGGACTCAGGAAGGCCTGCCGTTTGACCGCATTATGGGCGCCCTCAATCGCAAGCTTCAGCTGCCGCAGAGCGGTGACCACACCCTGGCAGCCTGGGACAGCGTTAACCGCAGTAATCCTATTCCGGGCAATAAAGGCCAGAGCTACTTTATCCGCGATCTGCTCAGCGAACTGGTTTTTCGCGAAAGCGGCCTTGCCGGCAGCAACCGCCACTGGGAATACCGCAATCGTCTGCTGCACTGGATCGGCTATGGCGCGCTGGCGGGTGCGCTGATCCTGCTGTGCGGCTTGTGGCTTACCAGCTATGTGCAAAATCAGCGCTATCTTGATCAGGTGGCAAGCCGTATTGCGCCCCTGACGCAGCAGAGTCAGCAGGTTACACATCAGCCCGTTGATAATATTTTTGATCTGCTACCCTTCTTAAATAACCTGGTAAAGCTGCCGCTGTCCGAACGCTTTTCGCTGGACAATCCGCCGCTTACTATGCGCGCCGGACTCTATCGCGGCACGCAGGTCAGCGACGCGGCCTGGGTGCTTTATCAAAATGCGCTTAAGTCTCTGCTGCTGCCGCGGGTAGCGCAGCAGATCACGCATTTGCTGCGCGACGATCCCGGCACCGATAACGCTTACAGCCGCAACGCGCTGCGCGCCTATCAGATGCTTTATCAGCCACGTAATTACGACGGCACGTTTCTGCGCAGCTGGCTAATCGAAAATCTGCAGCGGACGCTGCCGGCCGATGTCAGCGTGCGCGATCTGCAGCAGCTCGACTGGCATCTCAGTCAGCTGCTCGATCAGCAGATACAATCTTCACCCTATGCACGTGATAACGCGCTGATGATGCGCAAGCTTGCAGAAAACCTGAAACGGGCGGGTCAGGAGAGCAGCGTGCTGGCGACCGCGCCAGAGGCCTCTGCCGGACAGCACCCGCTATAGTGAATGACGGTGAGGTAATCATGGCGAACCACAGCGTGCCGGGCTGGTATGGCAAACTTCCTGCTACCGGTGATTTTTTGCGGCAGCGCCTGAGCGAGGCCACGGTCTCCCCCTGGAGTCACTGGTTTCAGCAGGGGCTCACCCACTGGCATCAGCAGCAGCACGCCAGCACGCAGCTCTTTTTGCGCGCGCCGGTGTGGAACTTTGTTCTGCCGCTGTCGCCGCTGCGTCAGCAGGTGCAGATGGGCTGCCTGCTGCCCTCGTGCGATCGCGTGGGACGCGCCTGGCCGCTGCTGGCTCTGCGCACGTTTACGCTGAACGAGTGGCATCCGGCGCAGCTGACTATCTCCGGCGACTGGTTTCGCGAACTGGGCGGGCTGCTCTGGTCAGCGGTACGCGATTGCACTCTGCCGGAGAGCCTGGAAGCAGAGATGCAGCAGCTCTCACCCCTGCTGGTGCCCGGCAATCAGCGCAGCGATATTATGGATGTCATCGGGTTTGCGGATCTTCCCTGCACTTTGAGCTGGCAGGAAGTGGCAGAGCGGTTTGAACCGCAGCAGCATATCAGCTACTGGTGGAGCAACCGCAGTGACGGCTTTGCCCACGCCACCCATAAACACAGCGGCCCGCTGACCGCAGAGCTTTTTTCACTGTTATTTAACCCGGCGGCGGGTGCGCAGCCGGGACGTAATGGCCTCTATCCACCCATGTTTGAATAAGCCGGCGCGTTTGCCTTGTTAACGGGATGACTCATGCAATTTACCTTTGTGCAGTGCGATACGGATGTGCCCGCCAGAAGCGTCACCTTTATGCCGCCTGGCGGCACCATTGGCCGCAGTCAGGATAACGATCTGATCCTGCCTGATGAGACGCGCGCCATCTCACGCCTGCAGGCGCTTATTCATCTCTCTGCCGAAGGGGAATGCCGTCTGACCGCACAGGGCAGCGTGACGGCGATTGAGCTGAATGGTCAGGTGGTGCAGCGGGGTGCCCAGGCCCTGCTGCAGCATGGCGATCGGCTGCAGATTGGTCAATACAGGCTGGAAATTACCGATCCTGCGCATCAGCCCGCGCTACAGGACGATCCGCTGGCGTTTTTTAGCGAGGACGCCAGCGATCCGCTTGGCATGCAGCAGGAGGCGGTCCTGAGCGCTGAGCTGATGCCCGAATCCCCTGCCCCGGTACGTCCGGAGCGGCGGCCCGATCCGCGGCTGGCTATCGATCCTGCCCGCGACAGCGCACCGCAAACCCGTCTGCCTGCAGAAGCCGGAGAGGAGAAGCTTATCGCCGCTCTGCTGGAGGGAATGGGGCTCAATAATGGTCATCAGACATCGCTCGGTGAAGAGCAGATGCGCGTTACCGGCCGTATGCTCAGCCTGTTTTCTCAGGGAACCGTTGCCCTGCTCTCCTCGCGTTCAATTCTTAAGCGCGGCGTGAAAGCGGATATGACCATGATTCTGAACGAAGCCAACAATCCGTTTAAGATCCTGCCGTCCGGCAAAACCGTGCTGATGCAGATGTATCAGAGCCAGATGCCGGGTTTTATGCCGCCTGAAGCCGCAGTGCGCGATGCGCTGGTAGATTTGCAGGCGCATCAGCTGGGCATGATCGCCGGTATCCGGGCGATCATTGCTGCCATGCTGCAATCGTTTAATCCGCAGCGGCTGGAAGATCGCGCGCGTGAGGATGGCGCTCTGCCTAAAATCGCCTTCAGCAGCGGGCGCAAGGCTGCCCTGTGGGACGCCTTTACGCGACACTATCAGCGCACCGCCGGCGAAATCGAGGATGACTTCCATACGCTGTTTGGCGAAGCGTTTCTCAACGCGTATGACATGGAAGTTAATCAGTACAAAGATTCACAGACGCGGACGGATGAGACATGAAAATGATGTTTGCCAGCCGCTGTCAGCAGGGCCGGCGTGACGAAAATCAGGATCGCACCGGTGCGCAACTCGACGACGAGCGCGCCTGCTTTCTGGTGTGTGATGGCGTAGCCGGATTACCCGGTGGCGACTATGCAGCGCAGCTGGTGCGCGATACGCTTCTCAGCGCGGTGCAAAACAGCCGCAGCTTTACGCCTGCCACCACCCAGGCAGCTGTCACCCTTTGTCAGCAAACGCTGGCGACAGAGCAGGGGAAGAATCCGAAATTTTCCCGCATGAGCACCACGCTCGCGGCGCTGTTTATTGACCGGAAAAAACAGCGTGCATGGTGGGCGCACGCTGGTGACAGCCGGGTTTATCACTTTCGTCATGGCACGCTATGTGAGGTAACCCGGGACCATAGTCTGGCCCAGCATCTGCAAGAGGCAGGCTATGAAAATTCCGGCATTAACAGTAATTTACTTTATAATGCCCTCGGCACTGAGCCGGTACGCCCGGTGACCTTCAGCAGCGCGATTGACCTGAACGACGGCGATGCGTTTCTGGTCTGCACGGATGGCTTCTGGCTCAACCTGACCACGCAGGAGATGGAACAGGCGTTACGCATGGTTAACGCCTGTGAAGAGTGGCTGACGCTGATGGAACAGGCGGTCAATCGCAGCGAGAAGCAGGATAACCTGAGCGCGCTGGCGATCTGGATTGGCGAACCGCAGGATGCCACGCTGCTTTACTCTCAGGCTGATGCGGCGCGCTTTGTGCCGCCTCACTATTGATTTGCAAGGATCCCTATGAAAGTGTGGTTGTCGGGTATTGCCGCCCTGCTGCTGGCCCAGAATGCACAGGCAGAAGATTATCGTGTGGTCTATTCGCCCAGCCTGGCGCTGGAGGTCTGGATCGACAATGTTGCCAGTAAAGCGCCCGACGACTGGTGCAAAGAGACGCTGCCGTTGCGGATTGTATCGGGTAAAAGCAGCGACACGCGCATTCTTGCCAGCTTTCTGCCCCGGGTAGGCACACTACTGGCGAACCAGTGCGGCAGCCTTGACGAGCTGCCGTGGCAGATGACGACCAAAGAAGGCAGCGTGCTGGCGAACGGCAGCGCAGCAAAACTGCAGAACTGGCGCCCGATTATTTTGAATGACGCAACCGCCAGCGCCAGCAGTACCACCGCCGCACCGCTGGATCTCTCCCGACCGGCGGACAACACGCCGCTGCAGCACTTTGCGCTGCCCGGAGGCTGTCATTTCCGCACCTGGTGGGATGACAAAGGCGCTTCGCTGTTTATTCCTGATGCGCCGGCACAGCGCTGCTCAACGGAAGGCTGGCTGGAAGGCGCAGCCAGCATAACCCTGCTGAGTAAAGGCGAACCTGCGACGCTGCCGGTGACCTTTTATCAGGGATATCCGGTCGCCAGCCTCGCAGCTGGCACCAAACCGCTGGAGATTGTCGCGGTCAATAAACAGCGAATGATTGTGACCCGGCCGGATGCTGCCGGGAGTTGGCTGGTGTTGCCGTTTGATGCGCGAGAGCATGTCTGGCGCTTTGGCGGTACCCTGCTGATTCAGATGGATAAAAAAGCTGGCAGTGACAGCAGCACGGTAAAAGCACAGGTCGATCGTTTACGCGGCATCTGGTCGCCGCAGTTTATGCCACAGCAAAAAGTGACAGTGTTACTCATTGACACCCTGCATGCGGATCTCGCCGATCCGGCTATCGGTGCCTGGCGTAACATTAATTAATCAGCGATCGCTGCCTGCTGCCCTGCGGCAACAGGCACTACAGGATGTGTTCAGAGAACTCACTATGTCGGCAAACGAAAATCATATCCCTAATGCCCTGCCTGCGGGCTACCGGTTTAACGAGTTTGAAATCAGGGACGTCGTGGGCGGGGGCGGCTTTGGTATCGTCTATCGCGCCTGGGATCACCAGCTGGAACGGTTTATCGCCATTAAGGAGTATATGCCGCAGTCGCTGGCCGTACGTGCTGCCGACATGTCGCTTGAACTGCGTGGTGAGCGCTTTCAGAAATTATTCAACGCGGGCCGCAACAGCTTTATCCAGGAAGCACGCCTGCTGGCACGCTTCAATCATCCGGGGCTGCTGCACGTGCTGCGCTTCTGGGAAGAGAACGGCACCGCCTATATGGGCACGCTGTTCTATAGCGGCATGACGCTGAAAGCGTGGCAGGCAAGCCAGTCTGACGCCGTTGATGAAGCCTGGATCCGTCGCCTGCTTCCGCCGCTGTTTGGAGCCATCAACACCATCCATACTGCCGGCTATCTGCATCGCGACATCTCGCTGGATAATATTCAGATTCAGGATAACCAGCTGCCGGTACTGCTCGATTTTGGTTCAGCGCGCAAAGAGATCGGCAATCTGTCAGATGAAACTGAAATCATGCTGAAACCGGGCTTTGCACCCATTGAGCAATATAGCGAAGAGGGTGAAGTCGAACAGGGTCCGTGGACCGATATCTACGCGCTGGGTGCAGTATTACACACGCTGATTACCGGCCATGCGCCGCCGGTCAGCGTAGTGCGCTGCATTGAGGATAATTATCAGCCGCTTGCCGTCACCCGGCCTGAAGGCTATTCCCTGCCGCTGCTGCACGCCATCGACTGTGCGCTGGCGATGAAGCCTCAGGAGCGTCCGCAGACCATCGACGCCTTTGCGCAGCTAATCGATCTGCCGGTGAGCGATGCCGAAGCGCTCAGCACGCCGCTGCCGGTTGTAGCCCTGCCCGCCGGGCTGCCGGATACCGCCGCAGAACCGGAACCTCCGCTGGTGGCGATTAATCCCGCCGCTGCCGCCGCTGAGCCGATCGCTGGCGGTGCAGCAGGCCGGCGCGTCTCGCCGGGTATAGTGGCGCTGGCTGCTGTGGCGCTGCTGGCTGTGGGTCTGGTCGTGTGGCAGACAGTGCGTCACAGTGAGACGCCGCCTGTCGCAGCCGCGCCGGAAGCCGCTGCGCCGGCAGCGACGAAGGTACCGGCGGCGGCCAGTGCGCCTGCCATTGCCACGCTCTATCTGCAGCTGCAGGCAGGCGAAAGCGTCGTGCTGAATGGTGAAGTACAGGATGTGAAAGCCGCCAGCAGCGGTTTTGCGTCACTCAATCTCGCTGCCGGCAGCTATCGTCTTGAGGTGCGGCATGGTGATCAGGTGCGCAGCCAGGCCCTGACGATCAAGCAGCCTGGTACCTGGCTCATTAACCCCGGCAATTAAGCCTGAGGTGCGGTGCGCTGCTGCAGCGCCCTTACCTCAGCGGCAAGACGCGTCAGCGCGGCTTCCTGCATGCCGCGTCTGACCAGCTCCTGCTCAAGTGAGAAAAGGTACTGCGCATTGGTGCCGAGCGGCCCGCTCGCCTGCGCAATCAGCGGTGCAATGGTACTTCGGCAGGAGTCATCCTCATACAGCGGATGACGCGGATCCATGATGAACACTAACGCCGTAACGCGGCGTTCATCCTCCAGCTGCAGCTCACACCAGGTGGGCAGATAGCAGCCGGTGATCATCTCACGCTTCCAGAGCAGCTCCAGCTCTTCATGCAGGCGCGCCTCCGGCAGACGAAAGGCCAGGCCGCTGGTGCTGCCGCCCTCTTTCAGCGCCAGCATGCGTCCAGGCGCGGCCTCGGTGCCCCGTCCGGCGGTGAGCCGCAGACAGAACGCGCGATGCCACCCTTCCAGGCGCCCTGAAGCCACCTCCTCCGCGTCAAACACCGGGTTCCACATCAGCGAACCATAACCAAAAATCCACACCGGACTTTGATCGGGCCGGCAGGCGAGCGTAGCAGAAAGCGAAGCGGCGCGCTTTTCACAGCTCCACAGTAGCGCCTCATCGATATCACCAAAGGATGTTTTGCAATCGGCTTTAAGTAAGAATTCCCGGGTTAACACTGCGATCTCCTCTACTGCCCTGGCATCCCGCACGCCTGGATCCCGAACCGGTATCCTGAAAACGACGCGCCTCGGCACAGTCAGAAACAGTAATGCATTCATTGCTGCGGTTTCAAGATTGTCCTGACGCTTTTCACATAAAGAACTGTTTCAGAGTATCGGCTGGCGGGAAAAAATAATGAGAGGATTAAAACCGGGGATGATGCGGGCTGTTCAGGCCCGCAGCGGAAACTACTTTTTCGGATGCCACTTGTCGTCGTCACCTTTCACGTAGTCATGCTTCACTGCCGCCCAGGCGACCTTGTGTGCGACCTCTTCCCGTGAGGCATCGCCCCGCCGATCCTCTTTATCTTTGTACTGATCCCAGGCGCTGTTAAACGCGTTCTGGTAAATGGTTTGAGCATGAGCCGGCAGCACATGACGCACGCTGTCCGGCAGTTCACTGGTTGATGAATAAGGCATAGCTCCTCCGGTGGCAGTTATCTCTTAAAGTCTGGAACAGCTTAGCTAAAATGCAAACCCTCTCTTTTGCCGCTCATGGTTAAATCGAATNAAAAAACCGCCTGACATCGCAGCCGTTAAACAACATTTTCTGCTCTCTTCCTGCTTATTATAAGTTTATATTTAACTGAATTGAAATATAAATATCCCAATAACCCTCTGTTTAAGCCACCAGGAGCAATAAACTACAAAAAGTAAAGTCGCGTAAAAAATCTGTTCAGCGAGTGATGAAAAGCTACACTGCGCCAGTGTAATTAATGCGTATAGTTAACAGGCAATGACGCCGGTTTTTAAACATTTTGCTAATGGGGATGGTGAATGCCTGGACATGAGAAAACCCGACACAGCGAATTTTCGCTGATTCTTCCGGTTGCTGCGCTGACGGTGCTGGCCTTTTTTGGTAATCAGACAGCGCTTCTGCCGGTTATCGGTATTAACCTGCTGGCACTGGTGGCTATTCTGAGCAGCGCCTTCAGCGTTGTGCGCCATGCTGACGTGCTGGCTCACCGGCTGGGCGAACCTTACGGCTCGCTGATCCTCAGCCTCTCTGTAGTGATTCTAGAGGTAAGCCTGATCTCTGCGCTGATGGCAACGGGCGACGCCGCACCGGCACTGATGCGCGACACGCTCTATTCCATCATTATGATCGTCACATCCGGGCTGGTAGGCTGCGCGCTGCTGCTGGGAGGCAGAAAGTTCGCTACTCAGTATGTCAATCTGGCTGGCGTCAAACAGTATATGATTGCCATCTTCCCGCTTGCCATTCTGGTACTGGTATTCCCCAACGCCCTGCCGGGCGGCAACTTCACCACCGCTCAGGCACTGATTATCGCAGCTATCTCTGCGGCGATGTATGGCGTTTTCCTGCTGATCCAGACCAAAACGCACCAGAGCCTGTTTGTCTATGAGCATGAGGATGAGGGGGACGATCCGCACCACGGTAAACCCTCTGCGCACAGCTCAATGTGGCATACGTTCTGGCTGATCGTTCATCTGATTGCGGTTATCAGCGTGACAAAAATGAACGCTAACCCGCTTGAGCTGCTGCTCACAGAACTTAACGCTCCGGAACAGTTTACCGGCTTCCTCGTCGCGCTGCTGATCCTCTCACCGGAAGGGCTGGGTGCCATCCGGGCGGTACTGACCAACCAGGTGCAGCGCGCCATGAACCTGTTTTTTGGCTCCGTGCTGGCGACAATCTCACTTACCGTGCCCGCGGTCAGTATCATCGCCACACTGACGGGCCAGACGCTGATTTTTGGCCTGGAGCCACCGCATATGGTCATGCTGATCGCCGTTCTGATCCTGTGTCATATTTCGTTTTCAACCGGCCGAACGAATGTGCTTAACGGTGCGGCACATCTGGCGCTGTTCGCCGGTTATCTGCTGACAATCATGCTCTGACCGGATACAC
Source organism: Pantoea sp. M_9 (assembly GCF_008631385.1). Classification (NCBI taxonomy): domain Bacteria; kingdom Pseudomonadati; phylum Pseudomonadota; class Gammaproteobacteria; order Enterobacterales; family Erwiniaceae; genus Pantoea; species Pantoea sp. M_9. Next base: position 395,196 of record NZ_VWUF01000001.1, read on the forward strand.
CGCGAAAACAAAAAAGGCACCCTCACGGGTGCCTTTTTATTTGCCAGAAGCTATCAGTTGCTGGTGTCCAGCGCCGGGAAGCTCTTGACCAGATCGTCAATCGCTTTCATCTGCGCCAGGAACGGCTCCAGCTTATCCAGCGGCAGCGCGGAAGGACCGTCGCATTTTGCGCTGTTTGGCTCCGGATGCGCCTCGATGAAGAGGCCGGCAATACCCACGGCCATGCCGGCACGCGCCAGCTCAGCGACCTGAGCACGGCGACCGCCCGATGCGGCACCAAACGGATCGCGCGTCTGCAGCGCATGCGTCACGTCAAAAATGACCGGGCTGTTGTTAGTGACTTTCTTCATCACGTTAAAGCCCAGCATATCCACAACCAGGTTGTCATAACCGAAGTTGCTGCCGCGATCGCACAGGATAACTTTATCGTTACCGCCTTCTGCAAACTTATCCACGATATTGCCCATCTGGCCCGGGCTGACAAACTGTGGTTTTTTAACGTTAATTACCGCGCCGGTTTTTGCCATCGCCTCTACCAGGTCCGTCTGGCGTGCCAGAAACGCCGGCAATTGAATAACATCAACCACATCGGCAACCGGCTGCGCCTGCCAGGATTCATGCACGTCGGTGATGATCTTCACGCCGAACGTCTGCTTCAGCTCCTGAAAAATCTTCATCCCCTCATCCAGACCCGGACCGCGATACGATTTAATCGAGGAGCGGTTTGCCTTGTCAAAAGAGGCTTTGAAAACGTAAGGGATGCCCAGCTTGTCGGTAACCTTCACGTAGTGCTCACAGATGCGCATCGCCAGCTCGCGTGATTCCAGTACGTTCATGCCGCCAAACAGCACAAACGGCAGATCGTTTGCGACATCGATATCGCCAATTTTAACTACTTTCTCTGTCATGACCTTTCCTTATGCCGGCAACGCTTAATGTAGCGTGACCTGTTTCTGTTCGATTGCGTGGATCTGAACTTTAATCATTTCACTCACCGGATCTTCCGGGCACTGCTCAACAAAATAGGTTAAGTCAGTGAGCGCAATATGCTCACACTCCAGCTGGGCGTAGATGAGCCCGCGATCGCGGATTTCATAGGGGTCGTCAGGATCGATCTCCAGCAGTACTTTACTGACATTCAGCGCCAGCTCCATCTGCTTCTCTTCCATCAGCGCCGCTTTCAGCGTGTCGAGCATTTTCCGCATTACGCTGAGCGTTTTGGCTTCGTCCAGATCGTCGGTATAGAGTTTGGCCGTGGGGCTGATATTACCCTTCAGCCAGACCTCAAGCGTATGGGTATCGAGCGTTTCACCGTTAAACGGATTGATCAGCCACATTTCGCCATCCAGCCAGTCTGCGCGCAGAATCAGCTGAGTCGGAAAAATCACCGGCATCAGCGGCAGCTCCAGCTGCTCGGCGATATGCAGCAGTATCACGCCGAGCGACACCGCCGTCCCCTGACGGCTTTTCAGCACCTTATCAATCCAGAGCGCATCTGAAAGGTTGTAGACACCGCTGGCGCCGCCAAAGCCCCATTCGCGATAGAAGAGCTCCAGCAGCTTTTCCAGCCGCAGATCGGCATCTGTGGCGCTGCTGATATAGTCGCGCGCTTCTTCCACCAGTTTTGACAGCTGCTGCTGAACCGAAGGCGCGGAAAAATCGTCGCGGATGGCGCAGGTTGCGCCGATGACCGCTTCACTTAACGGTGATTCATTAAAATCAAATTCTACTGATGAGGTCATACTATCCCCAAAATCGGCATTTTGGTCATCGCCAGTTTGCCTGCAAACAGCAGAGCAACCAGCGCAAGCAGGCAGGCGATCCAGCGCGTGCTCAGCTTCCGCGGACGACGACTCAGTGCCACAAAACCCAAGGCGACGTAGATAATAACCGCTAACAGCTTCTCCGTCAGCCAGCTTCCTTGTGGTGTGAAGGGATAAAAGTGAGTAATTATCACCAGCAGCGCGCCGCTCAGCAGTAAAAACGTGTCACACAGGTGCGGCACAATCCGCACCCAGCGCTGCTGCAGCAGGCCTGAAGCGGTCGTCAGCCAGTAAAAGCGCAGCAGAAACAGGCTGACGCTGACTACCACGATAAAAATATGAAACTGCTTAATCTGCGGATACCAGCTGGCCATCCTGTGCCCCTTTTTTATGCATATTGCCCAAGCGTCACGCGCGGATTGCCGCCGTAGTCGTTGAGAGTAGTAACCTGCTGATAGCCCTGCTCATGCATCAGGGTACGCACGTCGGCATCCTGCTGCCAGCCGTGCTCCAGCAGCAGCCAGCCCTGCGGCTGGAGCCACGCCGGGGCGCTGTGGATAATAAAACGAATATCGGCCAGTCCGGCGTCATCGGCTACCAGCGCGCTGCGCGGCTCAAAACGCACGTCACCCTGCAGCAGATGCGCATCGTCCATGTCGATATAGGGCGGGTTGCTGGCGATGAGGTGATAACGGGTCGCAGGCAGGCTGTCAAACCAGTGGCTGAGCTGGAAGCGGGCGTTGGTGAGACCCAGCCGTGCCGCATTCTCCTGCGCCAGCGCAACGGCAGCGGGAATGCGATCGCAGCCGGTGATCTGCGCGTCAGGTCGTTCACTGGCGAGCGCCAGCGCAATAGCACCGGTGCCGGTGCCCAGGTCAAGCACGTGACAGGGCCCTGCAGGCAGGCGCAGCAGCGCCTGTTCCACCAGTACTTCAGTATCCGGACGCGGGATCAGCGTGGCGTCACTGACGCGCAGGGGCAGCGACCAGAACTCCCGCTCGCCCGTCAGGTGAGCGATCGGTTCACCCTGCTGACGGCGCGCCAGCAGCTGCTCCAGCTGTGTCAGCTGCGCGTCGCTCAGCGCGTGCTCATCAAAAGCCAGCAGCCAGCTGCGCGTTTTGCCGGTCACAAAGCTGAGCAGGATCTCAGCGTCCCGCTTCGGACTTTCGCCTCCGCTCAGCGCCGTCATAGCCAGCTGACGCCAGCGGCGGATCTCCATCAATCCTGTCCGGCCAGCGCGGCGAGCTGATCGGCCTGATACTCCTGAACGATCGGCTCGATCAGCGTATCCAGCTTGCCTTCCATGGTTTCATCCAGCCGGTAAAGCGTGAGGTTGATGCGGTGATCGGTCACGCGTCCCTGCGGGAAATTATAGGTGCGGATACGGTCAGAGCGATCGCCGCTGCCAAGCAGGTTGCGCCGGGTTGATGCCTCAGCCGCGTGGCGTTTTGCCATCTCAGCTGCGTGAATACGCGCACCGAGCACCGCCAGCGCTTTGGCCTTGTTTTTATGCTGTGAACGCTCATCCTGACACTCAACCACAATGCCGGTAGGCAGGTGGGTGATGCGGATAGCGGAGTCGGTGGTGTTGACGTGCTGTCCGCCCGCACCTGAGGAGCGGAAGGTATCTATTTTCAGATCGGATGGATTTATATCCGGCAGCTCCGCTTCCGGCAGCTCCGGCATAACGGCCACGGTACAGGCCGAGGTGTGGATGCGCCCCTGCGATTCAGTTTCCGGCACGCGCTGAACGCGATGACCACCTGACTCAAACTTCATCCGCCCGTAAGCGCCCTCGCCCGTCACCCGCGCGATCACCTCTTTATAGCCGCCATGCTCGCCTTCATTGGCGCTCATGATCTCTACCTGCCAGCGCCGCCCTTCAGCGTAACGGCTGTACATGCGGAACAGATCGCCGGCAAAAATCGCCGCTTCGTCGCCGCCGGTTCCGGCACGCACCTCAATAAAGCAGGGGCGTTCGTCATCCGGATCTTTCGGCAGCAGCAGCACCTGCAGCTGCTGCTCCAGCACCTCGCGTTTGTCGCGCGCCAGTCTGAGTTCGTCCTGCGCCATTTCGCGCATTTCCGGGTCCTCAAGCAGCATTTCAGCGGTATCCACATCATCCTGCACCTGCTGCCAGTCGCGGAAGCAGCGGGTCACATCGCTCAGCTGGGCATATTCGCGTGACAGCGCGCGGAAACGTTCCTGATTGCCAATCACGCCGGCATCGCCCAGTAACGCTTCCACTTCTTCATGGCGTTCCTGTAACGCTTCCAGCTTGGCAATAATCGAGCTTTTCATCTAATTGTAGGTATCCCGGTGGTAGGTCGTGACAGCGGAGATTACTCTAAACCGAGGCTGTCGCGTAAGATCTGCAGGCGTTCGCCATCGCCATCGCGGGCGGCCTGCTGAAGTGATTTGGTTGGCGCATGGATCAGGCGGTTGGTAAGTTTATGTGCCAGCTCCTGCAGCACTTTTTCTGCGTCTGCTCCCTGCCGCAGCGCAGCCAGCGCGCGCTCCTGCAGTTCAGCGCGCACCTGCTCTGCCTGCATGCGGTATTCACGGATCGATTCGCCGGCGCTTTGCGCGCGCAGCCACGCCATAAACTCCCCGCTCTCCTGCACAACAATGCTTTCCGCCTGCAGAGCTGCCGCTTTACGCTGCGCCATATTCTGCTCAATGATCGCCTGCAGATCGTCGACGCTGTAGAGGTAAGCGTTCGGCAGCTTGCCCACTTCAGGCTCAACGTCGCGCGGTACGGCGATATCCACCAGCAGCATCGGCTGATTACGTCGCGCCTTCAGCGCACGCTCCACCATGCCTTTACCAATAATTGGCAGCTGGCTGGCGGTAGAGGAGATAATGATATCAGCTTCAGAAAGACGGGTTTCAATCTCAGCGAGGTTGATCACCTCGGCCCCCACCTCGTCAGCCAGCAGCTGAGCACGTTCGCGGGTGCGGTTCGCGATCATCAGTTTTTTTACGCTGTGCTCGCGCAAATGGCGTGCGACCAGCTCAATGGTTTCGCCCGCCCCGACCAGCAGCACATTAACGGTGCTGAGCGACTCAAATATCTGCCGCGCCAGCGAACAGGCGGCAAACGCAACGGAAACCGCGCTGGCACCGATTTCGGTTTCGGTCCGCACGCGCTTGGCCACGGAGAAGGTTTTCTGAAACATACGCTCCAGCTCGCTGGTCAGCGCCCGGTCGCGTGAGGAGTCGGCATGCGCCTTTTTCACCTGACCGAGGATTTGCGGCTCACCCAGTACCAGCGAATCGAGACCGCTGGCTACGCGCATCAGATGGCTGACCGCAGCGTTATCCTGGTGCCAGTAAAGGCTGTTGCGCACGTCCGCTTCCGGCAAATCATGGTAATCACATAGCCAGCGCACCAGCTTCTCCTGCAAATCCGCCTGCTGCTCTACACTGAGGTAGAGTTCGGTGCGGTTACAGGTAGAGAGTACCACCCCGCTCTGTACCATTGGCTGAGACAGCAGGCTGTTCAGCGCCTGGTCAAGCGTGTCCGGCGTAAACGACACGCGTTCACGCAGAGCGACAGGAGCGGTTTTGTGATTGATTCCGAGTGCCAGGAGCGTCATGTGATTGCGGCTGGGAAGTCCCATTGATTGTCTGGTTTTGTGAAGCGCATTCTACAAGATGCGGCAGATCATGGAAAGCCATACAAAGGCTATGACAGTGATAAGATTAAACTGATCGTGCGCAATTTTCCGCTGGCCGGCATTGACGGTTCTCAGGCGGGCAGTTAGCGTTATCGGTTACGAATTAAAAACGTGTCTGAGGAGATGACCACGTGATGCCATTGCCCACGCGCAAACTGTTGCGCCTTTTACCCCTTGCCAGCGTTCTGCTGGCAGCCTGTAGCGTCAACAAACCGCAGCAGGGTGCGGGGCCCGCTACCACCGCACCGCAGTGGCAACAGCACCAGCAGCAGGTAGCCGGTATCAGCCATTATCAGACGCGCGGCGCCTTTGCTTATCTGTCCGATAAACAGAAGGTCTACGCCCGCTTCAACTGGCAGCAGACCGCCCCTGACCGCTATCGTCTGCTGCTGACCAACCCGCTGGGCAGCACCGAACTCCAGCTGGATGCGCAGGGCTCCGTGGTGCAGATTGTTGACAACAAGGGCAAGCGCTATACCAGCAATGATGCTGAGAAAATGATTTCGCAGCTCACCGGCATGGATATTCCGCTGGCCAACCTGCGGCAGTGGATGATGGGCCTGCCGGGTGATGCCACCGATTACCAGCTCAATAATAGCTACCAGCTGAAAAGCCTGAGCTACAGCCGCAACGGCCAGCAGTGGCACGTCGCTATCGGTGACTACGACACGAAAGTCACGCCCTCTCTGCCCGCTAATCTGGAGCTGACCGAAGGTGACCAGCGTATCAAACTGCGTATGGATAGCTGGACCCTGCAATGATGACCACCTGGCCCGCTCCGGCAAAACTTAATCTGTTTCTCTACATTACCGGCCAGCGCGCTGACGGCTATCACAATCTGCAAACGCTGTTTCAGTTTCTCGATGCCGGCGACACGCTGGAGATGGCGCCGGATCGCAGCGGGCGTATCAGCCTGCTGACGCCGCTGGCAGGCGTGGCGGACGCTGACAATCTGATTGTACGCGCGGCGCGGGCGCTGAAGCAGGCGGCGATGGCAAAAGGCACGCTTGACGAGCGCGCGGGCGCGCAGATTGCGCTGGAAAAAAAGCTGCCGATGGGCGGCGGGCTGGGCGGCGGCTCCTCAGATGCCGCCACGGTGCTGGTGGCGCTGAACCACCTGTGGCAGTGCAGGCTGAGCACAGATGAACTGGCTGCGCTGGGCGTCACGCTGGGCGCCGATGTCCCGGTATTTGTGCGCGGCCACGCTGCGTTTGCCGAAGGCGTCGGGGAGCAGCTGCAGCCCGCCTCGCCGCCAGAAAAGTGGTATCTGGTGGCGCATCCGGGCGTAAGTATCGCCACGCCCGACATCTTCCGCGATCCCGATCTGACGCGCAATTCACCGATACGCACATTAGATGAACTGTTGAGCCTGCCTTTTCACAATGATTGTGAAGCTGTGGCAAGAAAACGTTTTCGTGAGGTTGATGCGCTGCTTTCCTGGCTGCTAGAATACGCGCCGTCGCGCCTGACCGGGACCGGCGCTTGCGTGTTTGCTGAATTTGACACCGAGTCCGACGCTCGTCAGGTGCTGGAGCTTGCCCCGAAATGGATTCGCGGATTTGTGGCGCGCGGGCTTAACCTCTCGCCGTTGCAGCAAACCCTTTCCGGGCTTTAAGCGTTTACGTGACCGTATTACCCGTTCCAGATACGGCACGTTGCGCATTAACACACCGTATGAACAGGCTCAAACATATTCGCCGGTTATGTTTGAGCGGTTCATTCTCTGGACGTCCAAGCCTGAGGTTCTTCTCGTGCCTGATATGAAGCTATTTGCTGGTAACGCCACCCCGGAACTAGCACAACGTATTGCCAACCGCCTTTACACCAGCCTCGGAGACGCCGCTGTCGGTCGTTTCAGCGACGGCGAAGTAAGTGTACAGATTAACGAAAATGTACGCGGTGGCGATATTTTCATCATCCAGTCCACCTGTGCCCCCACCAACGATAATCTGATGGAGCTGGTTGTGATGGTCGACGCGCTGCGTCGGGCTTCTGCTGGTCGAATTACCGCTGTTATCCCCTATTTCGGTTATGCCCGTCAGGATCGCCGTGTGCGCTCAGCGCGTGTGCCGATCACCGCTAAAGTAGTGGCTGACTTCCTCTCCAGCGTCGGCGTGGATCGCGTGCTGACCGTTGATCTGCATGCCGAACAGATTCAGGGCTTCTTTGATGTGCCGGTAGACAACGTCTTCGGCAGCCCGATTCTGCTGGAAGATATGCTGCAGCTTGGTCTGGAAAACCCTATCGTGGTTTCCCCGGACATTGGTGGTGTGGTGCGCGCCCGCGCGATTGCCAAACTGCTTAATGACACGGATATGGCTATCATCGACAAACGTCGCCCGCGCGCGAATGTTTCTCAGGTTATGCATATTATTGGTGATGTCGCAGGCCGTGACTGCGTGCTGGTCGACGATATGATCGACACCGGCGGTACGCTGTGCAAAGCGGCTGAAGCACTGAAAGAGCGTGGCGCCAGGCGCGTATTTGCATATGCGACTCACCCTATCTTCTCGGGCAACGCGGTTGAAAACCTGCGCAAGTCCGTGATTGATGAAGTGATTGTTTGCGATACCATCCCGCTCTCGGAAGAGATGAAAGCGCTGCCAAACGTGCGCACGCTGACGCTTTCCGGCATGCTGGCTGAAGCTATTCGTCGTATCAGTAACGAAGAATCTATCTCTGCTATGTTTGAACATTAATTGTTCACACTTAACCGGGCCTTGCGCCCGGTTTTTTATGCTTATCCGCTTCCTCCTGCCTTGCTGAAGCTGCTTTTTTCCGCGCGCTTCGCCCGATAAATTTTCAGTCTGTGCACTATTTCCCCTGCCTTCTGCTCTTTTTCACTTTCGCGCTGTCCGGCGCTTCAGCAGCCCCGGAAATAGTGCTATTTTCAGCTCCACTTTTTTCCGGGAACGCCCACCGCCATGACGCTCGATATTTATACGCTGTTTGTTTGCGAGCTTTATGTGCTGGGGTTCCTGAGCATCATTATGATATTTGCCTGGGTTGGCGCTCAGTACGATCGCGTGCTGGGCTTTACCACGCTGACCCTGATACTGACGCTGTGTGCGGTGTTTCTCAGCAGCCTGCGCAGTGCCGGCCTGCAGTTTCTTCCGGTTGCGCTGGGCAACGTCATGGTTATGCTGGCTTACGGTACGCTGCTGTGCGCATTTCGTACTTTCTGTAAACGCCCTACTGGCCTGCTGTGGCCCGGTGGCGCGCTGCTCTGGGCGCTGCTTTGTCTGCTGCCCGATTTTTATCACGGTCAGCCACTGCGGGTGCTGGTGCTCTGCCTGCTCTGCATACTCTACACCGCAGCCTTTATCACCCTGCTGTGGCGCGCGCGCGGCATGCTGAAAGTGACCTTCTGGCCTGCGCAGACGCTGCTGTGGATCCATCTCGGCTTTCATCTCGCGCGGATTTTTCTTGATGATGCCGTCGCCAGTCGCCTGCCGGGCGCTATCGGCGGATCGGGTTTCTCGATCTACGTTATCCTTGAGTCGATTCTGTTTGTGATTGGCCTGACCTTTACCCTGCTGGCGATGGTTAATGAACGGTCGCAGGTGGCACACCGTCTGGCGTCGCTGCGCGATCCGCTGACCGGCGCATGGAACCGGCGCGCGCTGTTTGAGCAGGCGGATAACGTGCTGCGGCGGCGGGCCAGAGTCTCCTCTGCCGCCGGGTTTAGCGCGGTGCTGTTTGATCTTGACCACTTTAAAAGTATTAACGATCGCTACGGCCACCTGCAGGGTGACCGGGTGTTAATCGACTTTTGTCAGATAGCTGAAGCGCAAATGCCGGCAGAGAGCTATTTCGCCCGGCTCGGCGGCGAGGAGTTTGCCGCGCTGGTGACAGGCGACAGTGCGCAGGTGCAGCGCGTATGCGAAGCTATTCGCGTGGCAACGCAGCGGTCACAGCCGGCTGGCATCGGTTATACCGTCAGCATTGGCTATGCCCCGGCCGATCCGGCTGTCAGCCAGTTTCCGACGCTGCTGGCGCTGGCTGATGAAGCCCTTTATCGTGCCAAAGCCCACGGCCGCAACCGGACAGAGTGCTACACTGCCCGGCCAGAGCCGGTTGCTGAGCTGGCGATTTAATGTGGCGTATGATTGCGACGACAGCGGACGTCGCCATGGTGACGATGCCAGTAATAGCGATCTTCAATCTTCTCGCGACCGCTGACGCGGGCACCCGCCAGCCACAACAGCGCCCCGATAAAGATGCCAAACATGGCCCCGCTGGCCAGCAGAGGTGGCATATTCACTGACGGCAGCTGATTGACCACGGATGAGGCGACGCCCGCAACCATGGTCAGCAGTCCCAGACACATCAGGCTATTACCGATAACGCGGCATTGATGACGTTTCATGAATCACCTCCATCCTTATGAGCAAAGAAAAAACCGCACATAACGTTAACCTGTCATAAGTTTAGGCAATGATAGCGGGACATTTTGCGTCCAGGATCACACAACTCGATGTACAAATGACAAAAATTTACCTGCAGCATCTTGTTTTATATAGAAATTGACTAATCACAGCCTGACACTACTTTCACCTGACAATCTTTGTCATCCCTGCCAGCAGACAGTAAACTAGCCACCTTTCTGCAGGAGAACAGGATAACTATTGTGAGCAGCATTAAACTGATTGTGGGACTGGCAAATCCCGGCGCCGAATATGCGGCAACGCGTCATAACGCCGGCGCGTGGTATCTGGATCTGCTGGCCAGCCGCCATAATCAGGCGCTAAAAGAGGAGCCCAAATTCTTTGGCTATACGGCGCGCCTGGCTCTGGCCGGGAATGATGTGCGGCTGCTGGTGCCGACCACCTATATGAATCTCAGTGGTAAAGCGGTGGCGGCAATGGCGACGTTTTACCGCATTACGCCTGAAGAGATCCTGGTGGCGCATGATGAGATGGATCTGCCGCCGGGCGTCGCCAAATTTAAACAGGGCGGCGGGCACGGCGGGCATAACGGCCTGAAAGACATTATCAGCAAACTGGGTAACAACAATAACTTTCACCGTTTACGCGTAGGCATCGGTCATCCGGGCGATCGCAACAAGGTAACCGGATTTGTGCTGGGGAAACCGCCTGCCAGCGAGCAGAAGCTGATTGATGACGCGGTTGATGAAGCGGTGCGCTGCACGGAGCTGTGGCTGAAAGAGGATAAAATTAAAGCGATGAATCGTCTGCACGCTTTCAAAGCGGGCTAAGGCAATTCCCGCGCCGCGCCGGGCAATTCTGTGTATAATGCGCGAAATTTTTTGAATCAGGCGTACCGCCCGGCGGTGCGCCACCCTCAGTGAGAAAGGTAATCAGATCATGGGATTTAAATGCGGTATCGTGGGTCTGCCAAACGTTGGTAAATCTACCCTGTTTAACGCGCTGACCAAAGCGGGTATCGAAGCAGCGAACTTTCCGTTCTGCACCATCGAGCCAAACACTGGCGTAGTACCGATGCCCGATCTGCGCCTTGATCAGCTGAGCGAGATTGTTAAACCCCAGCGCGTGGTGCCTACCACCATGGAGTTCGTGGATATCGCCGGACTGGTTAAAGGCGCATCGAAAGGCGAAGGCCTCGGCAACCAGTTCCTGACCAACATCCGTGAAACTGAAGCGATTGGTCACGTAGTGCGCTGCTTTGAGAATGAGAACATTATTCACGTCTCAGGCAAAGTTAACCCGGCGGAGGATATTGATATCATCAATACTGAGCTGGCGCTTTCTGACCTCGATACCTGTGAGCGCGCCATTCAGCGCTGCCAGAAAAAAGCCAAAGGCGGTGATAAAGACGCGAAAGCGGAGCTGGCTGCGCTGGAGAAGTGCCTGCCGCATCTGGAAAATGCCGGTATGCTGCGTGCCCTGAAACTGGATGCCGATGAAAAAGCCGCTATCCGCTACCTGAGCTTCCTGACGCTGAAGCCTACTATGTACATTGCCAACGTCAATGAAGATGGCTTTGAGAACAACCCGTACCTTGACCAGGTACGCGCTATTGCTGAAGCAGAAGGCTCGGTAGTGGTGCCGGTGTGTGCTGCCGTTGAATCTGACATCGCGGAGCTGGATGATGAAGAGCGCGATGAGTTTATGGCTGAGCTGGGTCTGGAAGAGCCGGGCCTGAACCGCGTGATCCGCGCAGGTTACGCGCTGCTGAACCTGCAGACTTACTTCACCGCTGGCGTTAAAGAAGTGCGCGCCTGGACCATCCCGGTGGGCGCTACTGCACCGCAGGCCGCCGGTAAAATTCACACCGATTTTGAAAAAGGGTTTATCCGCGCGCAGACCATCGCCTTTGATGACTTCATCACCTATAAAGGCGAACAGGGTGCCAAAGAAGCAGGCAAAATGCGTTCTGAAGGCAAAGAGTACATCGTTAAAGATGGCGATGTGATGAACTTCCTGTTCAACGTCTGATGACCGCGGCTGGTTCGCGGGATCACCGTTAATCTCGCGAAGCTAAGCAAACGCTTTAGAATCCACGCTCCGGCGTGGATTTTTTTATGGCGGCTTATGCCTGCCAGAAGGCAGTTACCGGCGACAGGCAACCGTTGATAATGTAATTCATTATCATTATTATCGCGGGCAGGAATTTTTTATGGATCAGCGCTTTTTAAACGAGAAAGGGTTAGATGAAAAACGTCATTTGTGCATTTGCTTTACTGTTTACTGCCGCCAGTCACGCCGCTGCTGCCCCCTACCCGCTGACCATCGAAAACTGTGGCTATAAAGAGACGTTTACTAAAGCGCCAGAGCGCGTGGTCGCGCTGGGGCAGAACACCACAGAGATCCTGCTGCTGCTCGGGCTGCAGGATAAGATTGTTGCCAGCGCTTTCTGGCCGACAAAAGTGCTGCCGCAGCTGGCGAAGCAGAATGCCGGAATCAAAACGCTGACCGTGGAGATCCCGACGCTGGAATCAATCCTGGCGCAGAACCCGGACTTTGTACCGGCGCAGGCGCCGCTGCTGCTCGGTCCGGAAAGCAAGGTCGCAAAGCGTGAAGACTTTGCCACGCTGGGGCTGAACAGCTATATGTCTCCCGGCATGTGCGCTACCAAAAAAGGCGCGGGCGATATGTACGGCAGTCGTCAGAAATTGTGGGACATGACTTATCTGTATCAGGAGATTGACGATTTCTCACGCATCTTCAATGTGGAAGATCGCGGTCAGGCGCTGATTGCGGATTTCAGACAGCGTGAAGCCGCACTGCGCGAGGCCTTCAGTAAAAATAAACGTAACCTCTCTTTTGTCTTCTGGTTCTCCAGCGCCTCTCCTGCGGCAGACGCCTATGTTGGCGGCAAAAACAGCGCGTCCGGTTTTATTGCCAGCGTGCTGGGCGGGCATAACGCCATTACTACCGAGACTGAGTGGCCTACCGTGGGCTGGGAGAGCATTATCGCTGCCAACCCGGATGTGATTGTTGTCTCCAGCCTCGATCGTAACCGCTGGACGCTGGACAGCGCCGCAGAGAAGATTAAATTTCTGAAGAGCGACCCGGCGGTGAGCCAGCTTGATGCGGTGAAAAAAGGACATATCGTGGTCATGGATGGCCAGGCGATGAACCCGACTATCCGCACCATCTACGGTGCTGAGCAGGTGGCAGAGCAGCTGCGTAAGCTAGGGCTGAATTAATGACCACCGCTGTTACCGCCGTGCGGCAGAGGCTGATGCTCAGCATGACCACTGCAGCGGCGCTGCTGCTTCTGACGCTGGTCATTGCGCTGGGGATCAGCGTGGGTGAACTCCCGGTGCCGCTCAGAAGCGTGTTTTACGCGTTCAGCAACCGTCTGGGCCTGACGGCGGAGCCGCTCAATCGAATCTATGAGAGCGTGATCTGGGATTTCCGGCTCAGCCGGGCGCTGGTTGCCGCCTGCTGCGGCGCGGGTCTCGCCATTTGCGGCGCGGTGCTGCAGAGCCTGCTGAAAAATGCGCTGGCGGAGCCTTACGTGCTGGGCGTATCGGCGGGCGCCTCTACCGGCGCGGTGGCTATTGTGATTCTGGGTCTCGGCACCGGCGCCGTTTCGCTCTCGGCAGGGGCGTTTGCCGGCGCCTTTGCCGCGTTTGCGTTTGTCGCTTTTCTCACTAAGGGCGCGCGCAGCGGCAATGAACGCACCATCCTCGCCGGCGTCGCGGCCTCTCAGCTGTTTAATGCCGTCACCGCCTACACCATCAGCACGTCAGCCAGCGCCCAGCAGGCGCGTGACGTGATGTTCTGGTTACTGGGCAGTTTCAGCGGCGTACGCTGGCCGGAATTTCAGCTGGTGCTGATTGTGGTGCTGCTGGGGCTGGCGATCTGTCTCTGGTACGCGCGCGCGCTGGATGCGTTTACCTTTGGTGATGATGCCGCCGCGTCGCTGGGTATCGCCGTACCGCGGGTGCGCCTGATCCTGTTTACCACTACCGCACTGATCACCGCCACCATTGTCAGCATGGCCGGCTCAATTGGCTTTGTCGGCCTGGTCGTGCCGCACGTGATGCGCTTTTTCTTCGGTCCGCTGCATCGCACCCTGCTGCTTGCGTGCGCGCTGGCGGGGGCGATTCTGATGGTGCTGGCGGATATCGCCTCGCGCCTGCTGATTGCGCCGCAAAGCCTGCCGGTGGGCGTGGTTACTGCGCTGGTCGGCGTTCCTTTCTTCGCTATCATCATTTACCGCTCAGGAAATAAATCATGAGTATTTGCGCTGAAAATATTACGTGGAAAGTGGGCAGGAAGGTCATTGTTAATGATGTCTCGCTGAACGTCGCGCGCGGAGAGACCGTGGGCCTGCTGGGGCCAAACGGCTCCGGTAAATCGTCGCTGCTGCGCGTGCTGGCGGGCCTGCGGCGTCCGCATGCAGGACAGGTCACGCTGGATGGCAACGATATCCGCTTTATCGCCAAAAAAGCGCTGGCGCGCCGGGTGGCCTTTGTTGAGCAGCACGGGATGACGGATGCCAATATGCGCGTGCGCGACGTGGTGAAGCTGGGACGTATCCCGCATCACTCCCCTTTCTCCAGCTGGAGCGCGCAGGATGACGCGGCGGTGCTGGCGGCGCTGCAGCGCGTGGATATGGTGGAGAAAAGCGAACAGGGCTGGCAGAGCCTCTCCGGGGGTGAGCGGCAGCGGGTGCATATTGCGCGGGCGCTGGCGCAGATGCCGAGCGAAATCCTGCTGGACGAGCCAACCAACCATCTCGATATTCACCACCAGATGCAGCTAATGAAACTGATCAGCGAACTGCCGGTGACCAGCATCGTCGCAATACACGATCTCAATCACGCCTCGATGTTTTGCGATACGCTGATTGTCATGCAGCAGGGAGAGATTGTTGCCACCGGCACGCCGCAGGCGATTCTGAATGAGGATCTGCTGTGGGATGTATTCCGCGTGCGGGCAAAAATCGACAACTCCCCTTACCACAGCGGTAAACACATACACTATATAGCCTGACGGAACCATTCATGTCTGTGCCCCGGCCCGGCCCGCGGCTCTGGCTGCCTCTGCTGCCGGGCTGCCAGTTTATTTTCAACCTCGGCTTTTACGCCGTAGTGCCTTTCCTGGCCATTTTTTTGCGCGACGATCTGGCGCTCTCCGGCACGCTGGTCGGGCTGATACTGGGGCTGCGCACCTTCTGTCAACAGGGTATGTTTTTGCTCGGCGGCGCGCTCTCCGATCGCTTTGGCGCCCGACGCGTGGTGCTGGCAGGCTGCATGGTGCGTATCAGCGGCTATCTGCTGCTGGCAGGCGGCGAATCTTTAACGCCGGTTATCATAGGTGCCTGCCTGACCGGTATTGGCGGCGCGCTGTTTTCACCCTCGATTGAAGCGCTGCTGGCGAAGGCGGGTACGCAGAGTGAAGCTGAAGGTAAACGCAGCCGGGCGGAGTGGTTTGCCCTGTTTGCCGTCTGCGGTGAACTGGGTGCCGTTATCGGTCCGGCAGCGGGGGCGCTGCTGACCGGCTACGGTTTTCGCCAGATCGCCTTTGCCGGCGCGGTGGTATTTGTGCTGGCGATGATTGTGCTGTTTTTCACCCTGCCCGCCGCGCCAGTGCGCCGCGCCGCGCTGCAGATCGCGCCGTGGTGGCGCACCTTTCACCAGCCGCGCTTTGTGGCATTTATTATCGCTTACAGCAGCTGGCTGCTCAGCTATAACCAGCTCTATCTGGCGTTGCCGGTGGAGATCCAGCGCGCCGGCGGTCAGGAGAGCGATCTGGCACCGCTGTTTATGCTGGCCTCGCTGCTGATTATTACGCTGCAGCTGCCGCTGGCGCGTCTCGCCCGCCGCACCGGCGCGGCACGAGTTGTACCGTGGGGCTTTGCGCTGATTGCCGTGGCATTTCTCAGCGTGGCGCTGTGCGCTGACGCTGCTCCCGCTGCGGGCTGGCTGCGCCTGCTGCCTGCGGCAGCTTTTGTTACGCTGCTGACGCTGGGACAGATGCTGCTGGTGCCCGCTGCAAAAGACCTGGTGCCGCGGTTTGCGGAGCCGTCATCGCTCGGCGCGCACTATGGCGCCCTGGCCACTGCCGGTGGCGTGGCTGTGTTGCTGGGTAACGTCCTGCTGGGAGGCGTGCTGGAACAGGCGCGCGAACCTTCAGAAGCAGCACGGCTGCCGTGGCTGCTGCTGGCGCTGTTTCCTCTCGCCAGCGCAATTGCCATGCGCATTATCTGTGCGCCATTGCGCAAAGCGTAACCTGCGGCCGGACGCGCTGCTCTCCTGCGTTCCGCACTGTGCCACAACGGCCGGATGCCCCCTTCACGCTTTGATGAATATTGTCCTCAGCGCTGACTATTCCGCTTGCCAGAGCATACGGCAATGTGTATTTTTATGCATTAAATTTGCATAAATTACGCATCTTGTTCCCTCTCCAGGAGAATCACTATGTTTATCCGTTCAGCCCTGCTGGGCTTAGTGCTGGCGCTGTCAGCCACGGCGGCGCAGGCCGTTACCTATGTTGTCGGCTCTGGCGGCACTTACCGTCCGTTCGAATTTGAAAACGCGCAGAAGCAGCTGGAAGGGTTTGATATCGACATTATCAAGGCCGTCGCCAAAGCGGAAAATTTTGATATTAAGCTGGTCAATACCCCGTGGGAGGGCATCTTTGCCACACTCAATTCGGGCGATCGCGACATCATTATCTCCGGCATTACCATCACCGATAAGCGCAAACAGATGGTGGATTTTTCCGCGCCCTACTTCCCGGCTGAACAGGCTATTGTGGTGCCGGAAAACGCCAGCGTATCATCACTGGCGTCGCTGAAAAACCTGAACGTAGGCGTGGTGAACTCCAGTACCGGCGACATTGTGGTCTCCGATGTGCTGGGCAAAAACAGCACGGCGATTAAACGTTTTGATAATACGCCGCTGATGCTGCAGGAGCTGTATGAAGATGGTATTGGCGCCGCCGTGGGAGATGTCGGCGTGGTGAAATATTACATAAAAACGCATCCGGAGAAGCAGTTTAAACTGGTTTCTGATAATAAGTTTGAGCGCCAGTATTTCGGCATCGCGGTAGCGAAAGGCAACGATGAATTACGCAGCAAGATCAACGCCGGCCTGCAGAAAATCATTGCCGACGGCACCTATGCGAAAATTTACGCGACCTGGTTCGACAGCAACGTTCCTGCTCTTCCCGCGCAGTAATTTTCCCGTCGCCGCGCGCTCGCGCGGCACAATAAGGACGTTTTTATGACTGGCTTCCGCTGGGAAATCATCGGGGAATATATGCCGCTGTTTATCGACGGCGCGATGATGACCCTCAAATGCACGCTTATCTGTGTGATCACGGGTACCCTGTGGGGCCTGACGCTCGGCTTAGGCCGCCTGGCGTCGGCGCCGCACGGCCCGTGGAAATATCTACTGCATTACGGCATTCAGTGGCCGGTGCGCATCTATATCAGCGCTTTTCGCGGCACGCCGCTGTTCGTGCAGATTATGGTCGTGCACTTTGCGCTAATCCCGCTATTTATCAATCCGCGCGACGGCGTGCTGGTGGCGAACGGCATTATGCCGGCAGAGTTTGCCCGCGAGCTGCGCGCTAACTATGGCGCTTTTCTTTCCTGCGTTGTGGCCATCACTCTTAATGCAGGCGCTTACGTATCGGAGATTTTTCGCGCCGGGATCCAGTCGATCGATCGCGGCCAGATGGAAGCGTCGCGATCGCTCGGCATGCCATATGGTCGCACCATGCGCAGAGTGATCCTGCCGCAGGCGTTTCGCCGCATGCTGCCGCCGCTCGGCAACAACGCGATCGCTATTGTTAAGGATTCATCGCTGGCGTCAGCGATCGGCCTCGCCGATCTGGCGTATGCTGCCCGTACGGTTTCAGGCGCCTATGCAACTTACTGGGAACCCTATCTGGTGATTTCGCTGGTGTACTGGGTATTTACCTTCCTGCTGTCGCTGCTGGTTCGTTACATGGAAATGAGGTTTGGCAAAAGTGATCCACGTTGAAAACTTGCAGAAAAACTTTGGTGAAAACCAGGTCCTGAACGGCATCAGCTGTGACATTCCGGCGCAGGAAGTATTGTGCGTTATCGGTCCGTCCGGCTCAGGTAAAAGCACCTTCCTGCGCTGCCTGAACGGGCTTGAAAGCATTGACGGCGGTCGCGTGGTGGTGAACGGATTTGAGGTACAGGATCCCAAAACCCGCATCAATACGCTGCGTCAACACGTGGGTATGGTGTTTCAGCGCTTTAATCTGTTCCCGCATATGACCGTGCTGGAAAACCTGATTATGGCGCCGATGGATGTGCGCAAACTGTCGCGCCAGCAGGCCGCTGAGCAGGCTAAAGCGCTGCTGGAGAAGGTGGGCCTAACCGATAAGATACACGCCTGGCCAAACAGCTTATCCGGCGGCCAGCAGCAGCGCGTTGCTATTGCACGGGCGCTGGCGATGGAGCCGGAGATCATGCTGTTCGATGAGCCGACCTCCGCGCTCGATCCTGAGCTGGTCGGCGAAGTGCTGAGCGTCATGAAAATGCTGGCGCAGGAAGGCATGACCATGGTGATTGTCACACATGAAATGGGGTTTGCACGCGAAGTGGCAGATCGCGTGATGTTTATGGATCAGGGGATCATTCAGGAGCTGGACACGCCGGATGTGCTGTTCACCCGGCCGCAAAATCCGCGTACTCAGGCGTTTCTCAGCAAAGTGCTGGGGTGAGACTGCTCCGGTAAAAACAAAAATCCACGCCGCAGCGTGGATTTTTTCTGTCTGCTATCCGCTTATTTAAGCGCCATCGCATTTTTCAGCGTGAAGAACAGATCGGTCTGATCGGTCAGCCCTACCACGTTTGCCGCGTGCGGTCCGTAAGCAGCAATGCGCAGCTGAGCACCGGTATGCTCCTGCGAATCCTCTTCCGAGTTGCCGTAGCTGATGGTCATTACCGCACCATCTTTCGTGTTCAGCGCCTGGGTCAGGCCCGGCGCTTTGGTGCCGTTCTCAACAATCTGACTGCTGTGCGCGTGGTCGGCGGTGACCACCACCAGCGTATCGCCATGTTCGCGGGCATAAGCCAGCGCCACCTGGACCGCTTCGTCGAGATCCACCGTTTCGCCAATCTGGCCGCACGGGTTAGCCGCGTGATCCTGTTTATCGATTGACGCGCCCTCAACCTGCAGGAAGAACCCTTTCTCATTTTTGCTCAGCAGGTCGATCGCTTTTGTCGTCATCTGCGCCAGCGTCGGCACCGATGCCGGACGATCCTGATTAACCTCACAGGTCACCACCGGTTTATCGATGTTGCCATGATAACTGGCTTTGGGACCCTGCCAGCGCACCGGCATATTGCCCGGCGCAAACAGCCCCAGCAGCGGCTGCTGCTGGGTGGCCTGCCGGACCGCGTTCATTGCGTCCAGGTTTTCTACCAGCTGATAGCCGCGCGCCTGCGCCTGTTCATACAGCGTTCTGCCTTTATAGTCGCCTGCTTTAGCCACCTCGTTAAAGCTTTTTGCACCGCCGCCCAGGACCACATCCGGCCGGGTCAGCAGCATTTGCTCGGTAATTGAGCCGCGGCCGCCCTGCTCTAAGGCGTTGCCCGGGCAGAGTTCGCTGGTTTTCTCCGGGCCATAGCATTTGCGCGAGGTGACATGTGCCATTAGCGCCGCTGGCGTAGCATCCTGCAGTTCGGCGGTAGAGACATTGCCGGTTGCTTTGCCGGCCGCTTTGGCCAGCTCAAGCAGCGTGGTTTGATCCTGCCCATTAACGTCGACGCCAATCGCCCCGTTATAGGATTTGGTGCCTGTGGCCCACGCGGTGGCGGACGCGGCAGAGTCAGTGACGTAAGAGGGTTTATGCGTTTTTTTATCCAGCGAATAGTGCGTGTACTGCCCGATAAGCGGAAGCGCATCAATACCGGCAAAAAAGCCGCCCGCACCCATCGCAAGATTACGTGCCGCGGTGATCTCAGAGTCACCCATGCCGTCGCCAATCAGCAAAATGACATTTTTCGCCGTCTGATTACTCAGCGAGGCTTTCAGCGCCTCAGTCTGATCGCTGCTCAGCCGACGTGCGCCACCATGCTGCGTCAAATCGCCAGCTGCTGCTCTATTGTATGTTGTAACATCAGCCACCGCAGCGGTAGCGATCAGCGAAGCCAGCAGTGAAACCGTCAGCAGAGGTAAGTGTTTCATTCTTCAGCATCCTTATCAGTGAGACAACCCGGTTATTTTCGCTGCCAAGTCTGCGTCAGAGGGATGACATTTTTGTGTCAGACGTGCAACGTTTCGATGACAATCGCCGCGAAGCGAACAGGGTTAATACAATCTGCGCAGAGCTTAAGCAGATAGAAAAAAAGGAGAAAATAGCGCTTGACCCTTTTCAGCTAACTCCCTATAGTAGCGCCCCGTTGACCCAGTGCGGTTAGCAAAAAAAATATGTGGTGAGGTGTCCGAGTGGCTGAAGGAGCACGCCTGGAAAGTGTGTATACGGCAACGTATCGGGGGTTCGAATCCCCCTCTCACCGCCACAAATTTGAAGAAGAGCCTGAACCCGCGTTCAGGCTTTTTTTTGCAAATTGCACAGTGAGAGGGTATGAGAACCCCCGACCGGGTTCGGCGGTGAACCCTGTTCACCGGACAGCGGAGCCTGCGACGCTGCCCGCAGGGTGAGCGAAGCGAATCAATCCCCCTTTCACCGCCACAAATCTATAGCTGGTACATCATCTCCTTTGAAAAGATAGATAATGCCGCGTTAGCAGCTTTTATCGGGGTTCACTATGTGGCTAACCGTTATCTCTTGCCGAAAAAATTCATCAGCTGAGGGCTCTTAAAGAGCTTTCCTTACGTTATTGCGGCGTAAAACGCACGGGTATAGTGTCTTTCATAGTTTCCGGACGTATTTATGCATTCCAGACATCATTTATGCCCCGCATCCGATTGCCAGGGCGCCATGAATGGCGCCCCTACAGATTCGTATCTAAATACGTTAAAGGACACACCTCCGGCACCACTCGCAGGGGACGCATTTATGCGTCCCTGGCCTCGTTTATGCCCCATACCCGATTGTCAGGGCGCCATGAATGGCGCCCCTACAGATTCGTATCTAAATACGTTAAAGGACACACCTCCGGCACCACTCGCAGGGGACGCATTTATGCGTCCCTGGCCTCGTTTATGCCCCATACCCGATTGTCAGGGCGCCATAAATGGCGCCCCTACAGATTTGTGCCCAAACACGTTAAACGACACACCCCCGGTGTTGCCTGTAGGGGACGCATTTATGCGTCCCTGGCAGATTTGTGCAATGCATATTATTGGATTCAGGTGCCCACTCCTGACCGCCATGAACCATCATCAGTAAACTCAGGCCGCAGCCCTGCTTCACCTCTGCTAAACTGACCTGACAGCAACATTCAGCGGGCATAAACCGGATGCGGGTAACAGCTACCTCTTTCGTTTAACCCTGCTGAAAGCGATGCCGCTTTGCGAACGCCTTTTATATTGTGACCAAAATGCTCAGAGCCGTAAGGCCTGAAGAAACATATGTTTTATTAAGGAAAAAATTATGGATGATGTAGATCTGGCACAGGAACGGGAAGCCGCTCATCTTGAGAGCGCCCTGTTTGCCCGCAAACCACGCCTGGTGAGCACAACGGGCAACTGTATCTGGTGCAGGGATGAAAGCGTTGTGGCCGATACTGCATTTTGCTCTGCAGAGTGCGGAGAGGACTATCACAAGCACCAGCGTGAAATGAAACAGCGTATCAACGGCGAATAAGCCAGCCGGGGCGGGAAATGTCTGCTAAAACAAGCCTGAACGCGCGTTCAGGCTTGATTATTTGCTGTATCTGATTGCGTTACTTTTTAGCGGGTAAAGCGGGTTCAGCAGCCGTAACGCCGGTCAGTCCACTTAATCCTTCATGGTTAATTTCGTCATCTGCCTTATCCACAGCCTGAGAGATAGTCAGCAGATTCTGCAGTTCGCTTAGCAGAATAGCGGCATCGGACCTCAGTACCTCATCGTTTTCAGCAGAGTCGATAACCGTATTGATCGCTTTATTAGCCGCATCAATCATCTCCGTCACTCCACCCTGCCTGCTGACGGCCAGGACCAGCGCACTAATCAGCAGCGACTGTGCTTCAACCCGGGCGGTCAGCTGTTTCATGTCCGCATCAATGTGCGATATTTTTGCCAGCATACTCAGGACGACGTTTTTCACTGGTTGTGCTCCCTGAAAAAAGATCAATTTTACCGCGTTAGCGAACCGCTGCAACTCTCATCACTCTGAAAGGTCATCAGGCTCTGCCGGTAAAGTCACGGACAGAAAAAAACCCGGCCGGAGCCGGGTTTGTCAACGGAGTGGGACGCTATCAGCCGTAGGCGTGCAGCGTGCGCTGGCAGAGTGCTGAACGAACGCAGTCCTCTTTCGCAAAGCGCACCACGCCCACCATCTCATCCTCTTCGAAGCGTGCCAGCGCATCGGCAAGACCGGACTGGACGCTGGCGGGCAGATCGCACTGGGTAATGTCACCGTTAACGATAACCGTGACGTTTTCCCCCAGGCGGGTCAGAAACATCTTCATCTGCGCAGCGGTGACGTTTTGTGCCTCGTCGAGGATAACCACTGCGTTCTCAAAAGTACGTCCACGCATATAGGCGAAGGGCGCAATCTCTACCTTGGCGATTTCAGGCCGCAGGCAGTACTGCATAAAGGAAGCGCCGAGACGTTTAACCAGAACGTCATAAACCGGACGAAAATAGGGGGCGAATTTCTCGGAAATGTCTCCGGGCAGGAAACCGAGATCTTCATCCGCCTGCAGTACCGGGCGCGTCACGATAATCCTTTCGATATCCTTATTGATCAGGGCCTCAGCTGCTTTTGCAGCGCTAATCCAGGTTTTACCGCAGCCAGCCTCGCCGGTTGCGAATATCAGCTGTTTCGTTTCTATGGCGTTGAGATAGTGCGCCTGAGCTTCATTCCGGGCTGCAATTGGTGCCCGATCGCGCACATCGCGCGCCATGCCAATAGCATCTAACCCGCCCATCTGCACCAGCGAAGTGACCGATTCTTCTTCGCGCTGACGATGACTCCGGGAGTCATTACGAAGCACACGACGAGCTTCACGACGCGCTTTGATCACTGCTTTCTGTCTTCCCATAGTGGCACCTTACAGTTGGTTTCATGAATCGCGACGGATCACCCGCGGCGATGACTTGAACGCTTTAGAGGTTACGTTGGCTTCCTTTTAGCCGTACTGATACACAAAACGGGGTGTACAACAGCGCCGAAACGCCGCAGCGCACCGGATAAAAACAAACTGGATAATGTAGATAGTGGATGAAAGAAGAGTAAAACGCTGACAGGAGGCTCTCTCCCGCAGAGAACTGCGCTTGCTGTGTTACACCTGCTGGTTCCGGAATGGAACGCCTCATGCGCGAACTCCAGTGGCTGATGCCACAAAACTGACAACGCTTATGAGTAAAGTGAAACATAGCGCCGAAAATTTGCAACACTATTTTTACTTTTCGATGCAAATTAAGATTTGTTGCGGCGATCGCATCAGGCGCATCCCGTAAAAACTGCATACAAAACAATGTGGTATACAAAATAAAAAAGGATCCCTGGCGGATCCTTTTATGACGCGGAACGCTTATCAGGCGTAATCAGCGTTGCCAGAGAGCAGGTTCAGGCTTCAATCAGCGATTGGCCAAGGTAGTGCGTGGCATTGGCGACGCCCGGCAGCGCAAAAAAGTAGCCGCCGCCGGTGGGCCGGACATACTCCTCCAGCGCCTCGCCGTTAAGTCGCTGCTGCACGGTGATAAAACCTTTAGTGAGATCGTGCTGATAGCAGATAAACAGCAGCCCCATATCAAGCTGCCCTGCCCCGGTGATCCCGGCGGAGTAGCTGTAGCCGCGCCGCAGCATCAGGCTGTCCGCCGTCTCAGGCGTACGCGGGTTAGCGAGCCGGATATGGGCATCCAGCGCTATCACATCTCCATCCGGATCGCTGGCGTAATCCGGCTCATCATGTTCATGATGCCCGCCAAGCGGCGCTCCGCTGAGCTTTTCCCGGCCAAAAATAGTCTGCTGCTCACCCAGCGGCGTGCGATCCCACTGCTCAACGCGGAAACGAATAATCCGCACCGCCTGATAGCTGCCGCCGTATGTCCATGCGGGCTCCTGCTGGTCGGCCGTGACCCACAGCATTTTATTCATCAGCGCGCCGTTTTGCGCATCCGGATTCGCCGTGCCGTCTTTAAAACCCAGCAGATTAATCGGGGTTTCCTGCCCGTTACTGCGCGCTGCGTGCTCAGGAATAAACCCTTCGCGCCGCCAGCGTACTGCCAGCAGATCGGGGGTCTGTTTGATGATATCGCGCAGTGCGTGGATCACGGTGTCCTGACTATTGGCGCAGATCTGAATCAGTAAATCCCCGTGGCACTGGCTGGCGTCAAGCGAGTCATTGGGAAAGCGCGTCATGGCCTGCAGCTGTGCAGGCTTGTGCGCGCCCAGCCCAAAGCGTTCGTCAAACAGCGAACTGCCCACGGACAGCGTCAGCGTCAGGTTATCTGGTGCAATAGTGGTACCGAGAATACCGGAATCAGCCGGCGGCAGCTGCGCATTAGTCACCGCAGGTGCGGGTCCGCCCTGCGTCAGAAACGCGAATCTCTCCGTCAGCAGCCGTAACAGGCGCGTCAGCTCCGCTTTACCGTCGGCCAGCACGTCAAACGCCACCAGCATCATGGCGGCCTGCTGCGGCGTCAGGATACCCGCCTGGTGCTTACCGTAAAATGGTTGCACTTGCTGACGCGCATCAGGTGCAACCGTGCCCGGAGAAAAATGCTCTGCTGCTGCGCCAGCGTGAAACGGACAGCTGCCCCCGAGCGCAGCCGCACCGCCCAGCACACCCAGTCCCTGCAGTAACCGACGACGTGCCGGCTGCATGGCATCATGCTGTTTAGCCATGGTTAATCGAGGCCCAGCGTGCCGCGCAGCAGAGAGAGATCTTCAGCCAGCACGGTAATCGGTGCTTTTAACGCATTGCGATCGGCCGCGGTCAGCTTCTCATAGGATGCATAACCCTCAGCCGTACGGTATTTATCCAGTATTGCGTCAACTTTGCTGAAATTAGTATCGATTTTCGCCAGAAGCTGCGGATTTCGCTGCTGCAACAGCGGGCGCAGCAGCGACACAATTTTCTGCGCGCCGTCGACGTTTGCCCGGAAATCAGACAGGTCAGTGCGGCTGTAACGATCTTCCTCGCCGGAAATTTTGCTCGAAGCCACCTCTTCAATCAGACCCGCTGCGCCGCCCACGACTTTAACCGGCGCAAATGCCAGTGCGCTGATCCGCGCCTGCAGCGCTTTAACATCGTCATTCAGCTGACTGGCGAATGGCGCGGCACCGGTCGTTGTGCGATCGGCAAACAGCAGCTTCTCCAGCCGGTGGAAACCGGTAAATTTAGGATCCGCCGCCTTCTGCTCAAAATCATCTTCGCGCGCGTCGATACTGCCATCCAGATCGGAGAAGAGTTCAGCAACAGGCTCAATACGCTCGTAGTGGGCGCGGGTCGGCGCATAGAGCGCTCTCGCCTTATCACCGTCGCCTGCATTAATCGCTGCCGTAAACGCTTTGGTGCTGCTTACCAGCGCGTTAACTTCATTCAGAACATACGCTTTGTAGTCGGCGATAGGCTGAGCCAGCTGCAGCAGCGCTTTCTGCTCTGGCGTTGATGACTGCCCCGATCCGGCCACCGTCAGTTTGCCTTTCGGATTACTCAGCAGACCGCAGGTCATCTCATACTCACCCGCTTCCAGATTTGCCGTCAGCTTCTGCGTAAAGCCCGGCGCGATATTTTCCCGCTCCTCGACCACCATCACCCCTTTCAGGATCTCCCACTCCAGCGCTTTCTGACTATGGTTTTTGATAATGAACTGGCTTTTACCCGCCGGCACGTTCAGCGTCATAGGCTCACACTGTTTATCCGTAACGGTGACGGTGAACTGCGGGATCTCTGCAGCGGCTGCAGCCCCGGAAAGCAGCAGCGCGACGACAGAGGCGGTAGCGCGTAACGTGGTATTCATGATGGTATCCGTGTTAAAGAGTCAGATTAAAAAAACAGGGATTAGCGCAGGCTGCGTGCGGCAGCCGGAGCAGGAGGCGCCGGGAAAAAAAACAGCAGCAGTGCCGGCACCAGGTAGAGCAGCCAGGCTGCAACCTCACTGACGCTGGGCGCTTCCTGATAGCCGAGCAGGCCTTCAAGCAGCGTACCGGCCAGAGAGTGCACAGAGAGCACGCTGCTTATATCAAACGCCGTTGCCTGGAAGTGGTTCCACAATCCCGCCTCATGGAAAGCGCGGATTGCGCCGGCCGCAAGCCCGGCGGCAACAAACAGAATGAACAGGCTGCTCCAGCGGAAAAAATGGGCCAGATTAAGCCGGACGCCGCCGTAGTAGATCAGCGTACCGAGCAGCGCTGCGGTCAGCAGGCCGAGCAGCGCGCCCGCGGGCGGGGCGTAGCCCACATCCTGCGTAAACGCTGCCAGCAGAAAGAACACTGACTCCAGCCCCTCGCGCGCTACGGCGAGAAACACCATAATCACCAGCGGCAGGCCGCTGCCGCCCCGCTTTGCCAGAGCCTGATCTACTGACTTCTCCAGCGTCAGGCGCATGCTGCGCGCAACTTTGCGCATCCAGAACACCATGGTGGTCAGCATCACAACCGCAATCAGCGCTACCACACCTTCAAACAGCTCCTGCTGCTTCTGCGGAAACTCACCGGTCGTGGCATTGATGGCGATACCCAGTCCCGCGCAGAGCACAATGGCCGCTATTACCCCGCCCCACATCGCCGGGAACCACCGGGTGCGTCCGGTGCGCTTCAGATAGCTGGCGATCAGGCTGACAATCAGCGCCGCTTCCAGGCCTTCCCGGAGCATAATGAGAAACGGAACAAACATCGTTTGCCTCTTAAGTGTTTAGCAGGGTAAATCCGTCGTAAAAAAACGTAAAGTGCGAACGATATCGATTATCATTATCGCCGTAAAAAAAACAAGTCACTGCGGGAAATTATTTTGCTGCACGGGGGAGAAGCCAGAGGATTACGGTTCAGAAAAGTCGTCGGGCTCGCGTTGCCTGACGCCTCAACGTAAAAAGGAGGCACAGTAATGTGCCTCCTTTTTGATAGCGGTGCCGCAACGCACCGCGCGAATACCTTAATCTGCCTGGTATTCCGCTTCCGCAGCGGCAAACCGCTGCTGCGCGGCGGCAGAAGGAGCTTTGCCCATCAGGCTGAAGACCACAATCGCGATGCTGGCAAAGATGAAGCCTGGAATAATTTCATACAGCTCAGCGTAACCGTACTGTTTCCACAGCAGCACCGTCGCGGCACCAATGACCATTCCCGCCAGCGCGCCGTTACGCGTCATGCGTTTCCAGCAGACACCAAACAGTACTACCGGACCAAACGCCGCGCCAAAGCCAGCCCAGGCGTAGCTCACCAGGCCCAGCACCCGGTTATCCGGATTGGATGCCAGCGCAATAGCAATCAGTGCAATCAGCAGCACCATGGCACGTCCGACCCATACCAGCTCCTGCTGGCCGGCATTTTTACGCAGGAAGCCCTTATAGAGATCTTCCGTCAGCGCACTTGAACAGACCAGCAGCTGGCAGCTCAGAGTGGACATGACCGCAGCAAGAATGGCCGAAAGCAGAATACCGGCGATCCACGGGTTAAACAGAATACGCGTCAGCTCAATAAAGATACGTTCTCCATTCTCTGTGACGCCCGCGGCCTGCGCCGGGTTATTCTGGAAGTAAGCGATACCAAAGAAGCCTACGGCCACCGCGCCCGCCAGGCAGAAGATCATCCACGCCATGCCGATGCGACGCGCAGTGCGGATAGAGCGATGGGAGTCTGCCGCCATAAAGCGTGCCAGGATATGCGGCTGGCCGAAATAGCCCAGCCCCCAGCCCAGCAGCGAGATGACCGCGACAAAATTGAGCCCCTTGAGCATATCGAGGTTTTCGATGCTCTTTTCGCGGATCACCGTCAGTGAATCATCAAAGCCGCCCACGGCGATAATGACAATCACCGGCGTCAGGATCAGCGCAAAAATCATCAGCGTCGCCTGCACCGTATCGGTCCAGCTTACGGCCAGGAAGCCGCCCACCAGCGTATAGAGAATGGTGGCCGCTGCGCCCGCCCAGATAGCGGTCTGGTAATCCATACCAAAGGTGCTTTCAAACAGGCGCGCACCGGCCACCACGCCTGAAGCGCAGTAAATGGTGAAGAAAATCAGGATAACCACCGCGGAGATCACGCGCAGCAGTTTGCTTTTGTCTTCGAAGCGGCTGGTAAAGAAGTCAGGCAGCGTCAGCGCATTATCGTGATGCTCGGTCTGCACGCGCAGACGACCCGCCACAATTTTCCAGTTCAGCCAGGCGCCAATTGTCAGGCCGATAGCGATCCAGCTTTCAGAGATACCGGACAGGAAGATGGCACCAGGCAGGCCCATCAGCAGCCAGCCGCTCATGTCGGAGGCACCGGCTGAGAGAGCCGTAACAAAACTGCCCAGGCTGCGGCCGCCCAGAATATAATCATCAAAGTTTTTTGTTGACCGGTAAGCGATAAACCCTATCAGCACCATCCCAAGGATATAAACAACAAAGGTCACCAGCATTGGTGTACTTATACTCATACTCTCTCCACTTATTATGTAATTGCTTAAGAGAAATTGTTTGCCCGTCCTGCCTTAAAGCGGTAGCCGGACGTCTCCCTGGCACGACGTATCACTTACCCATCTTTGTGACGGCAATCAAACACACGGCAGCACCGGAACGGGGTGGCCACTGCGCGTTACCGCCGCCAGAGAAGCAAATTTCTCTTAAGGCGCGGTATCCTGCCGCAAAGGTGCGATGCGCACAATGGATTTAACACAGCTGTTACCTGAGTTTCACCTCTCTTTCTCATTTCTTTGCTCAAAGGTTGCGCCCGTTCAAACTTTTGGTTGCACCAGAAACGCCATTTTTTGCAGTTTAGTGAACCTGGTTGCAACTCTGGCGAGATTCTTGCAGCAAGAAACGTGCCGTTTCTTTACAGTTAACAAACAAACGGCTTTCAGGCATGCCACCTGGGTCACATTTAACACGGTTGCACAAAGTTGCAACATGAGTGATAGTGCAGCCCACGCTGATGTTGATTTATTTTTCAAGACGAGGAATTCATGGGAACAACTACCATGGGGGTGAAGCTGGATGAAGCCACCCGCGAGCGCATTAAGCTGGCAGCACAGAAGGTTGACCGCACATCTCACTGGCTGATTAAGCAGGCTATTTTCAATTACTTAACCCAGCTTGAAGCGGGCGAAACCCTGCCGGAAATTCCCCTGCAGACCAGTGAAACCACGGCGGAAGAGAACCTGCCTGAAGAGAGTCTGCAGCCGTTCCTCGACTTTGCTGAACATATTCTGCCGCAGTCGGTTACCCGCTCCGCGATTACCGCC
Source organism: Pantoea sp. M_9 (assembly GCF_008631385.1). NCBI lineage: Bacteria > Pseudomonadati > Pseudomonadota > Gammaproteobacteria > Enterobacterales > Erwiniaceae > Pantoea > Pantoea sp. M_9. The sequence continues at coordinate 424,562 of NZ_VWUF01000001.1, forward strand.
GCATGGCGCCGGCCTGAGACAGAAGCGGTGCCGATGCTGCTGGAGCAGGCGCGCCTGCCCGCTCCGCTGGCAGAGAAAACTCATCAGCTGGCTTATAGCCTCGCTGACAAGCTGCGGCACCAGAAAGGTGCAACCGGACGCGCCGGAATGGTGCAAAGCCTGCTGCAGGAGTTCTCCCTCTCCTCGCAGGAGGGCGTGGCGCTGATGTGCCTGGCAGAAGCGCTGCTGCGTATTCCGGATAAACCGACCCGTGACGCGCTGATCCGCGACAAAATCAGTAACGGTAACTGGCAGTCGCACCTGGGCCGCAGCTCATCGATGTTTGTTAACGCCGCGACCTGGGGCCTGCTGTTTACCGGACGCCTGGTCTCAACCCATAACGAAGCGAGCATGTCCCGCTCGCTGAACCGTATTATCGGCAAAAGCGGCGAGCCGCTGGTGCGCAAAGGCGTGGATATGGCCATGCGCCTGATGGGCGAGCAGTTCGTTACCGGCGAGACCATCGCTGAGGCGCTGGCCAACGCCCGTAAGCTGGAAGAGAAAGGCTTCCGCTACTCCTACGATATGCTCGGTGAAGCGGCTCTGACCGCCGCTGATGCTAAAGCCTATCTGCTCTCTTATCAGCAGGCGATCCATGCGATTGGTAAAGCCTCTAACGGCCGTGGCATCTATGAAGGCCCGGGGATCTCGATCAAGCTCTCTGCGCTGCATCCGCGCTACAGCCGCGCCCAGTACGATCGCGTTATGGAAGAGCTCTATCCGATCCTGAAATCGCTGACGCTGCTGGCGCGTTCATATGATATCGGCATCAATATCGATGCCGAAGAAGCCGATCGCCTTGAGCTGTCGCTGGATCTGCTGGAAAAACTCTGCTTTGAGCCTGAGCTGGAAGGCTGGAACGGGATTGGCTTTGTGATTCAGGCTTACCAGAAACGCTGCCCGATGCTGATCGACTCGCTGGTCGATCTGGCACAGCGCAGCCGTCGCCGCCTGATGATCCGTCTGGTGAAAGGCGCTTACTGGGATAGCGAAATCAAGCGCGCGCAGATGGAAGGCCTTGAAGGCTATCCGGTCTATACCCGCAAGGTATACACCGATATCTCCTATCTCGCCTGCGCCCGCAAACTGCTGGCGGTACCGAGCCAGATCTACCCGCAGTTTGCCACCCATAACGCCCACACGCTGGCCGCTATCTACAACCTGGCGGGTAATAATTACTATCCGGGTCAGTATGAGTTCCAGTGCCTGCACGGCATGGGCGAGCCGCTCTATGAACAGGTGGTGGGCAAAGTGGCCGATGGCAAACTCAGCCGCCCCTGCCGTATTTACGCGCCGGTAGGCACGCACGAAACGCTGCTGGCTTACCTGGTACGTCGTCTGCTGGAAAACGGCGCCAACACCTCCTTTGTTAACCGGATCGCCGATAAGAGCCTGCCGATAGATGAGCTGGTTGCCGACCCGGTGGTAGCGGTTGAAAAAATGGGCGCAGCCGAAGGCGCCGTGGGTCTGCCACATCCGAAAATCCCGCTGCCGCGCGATCTCTATGGCGACAAGCGTCCGAACTCAGCGGGTCTCGACCTCGCCAATGAACATCGCCTCGCCTCACTCTCCAGCGCCCTGCTGAACAGCGCCAGCCAGCCGTGGGTGGCTCAGCCGATGATCGAGGGCACCCTGGAAACAGGTGTCAGCCAGCCGGTACTGAACCCGGCGGCGCCGGCTGACGTGGTCGGCAGCGTGCGTGAAGCCACCGAAACCGAAGTCTCTGCTGCGCTGGATGCGGCGGTCAGCGCCGGGCCAATCTGGTTCGCGACTCCGCCAGCCGAACGCGCGGCGATCCTCGATCGTGCCGGTCAGGCGATGGAAGCGCAGATGCAGCAGCTGATTGGTCTGCTGGTGCGTGAAGCGGGCAAAACGTACAATAACGCCATCGCCGAAGTGCGCGAAGCGGTCGATTTCCTCTACTACTATGCGGGCATGGTACGCGATGATTTTGACAATGAAACGCATCGTCCGCTGGGTCCGGTAGTCTGTATCAGCCCGTGGAACTTCCCGCTGGCGATCTTTACCGGCCAGATTGCCGCCGCGCTTGCCGCCGGCAACAGCGTGCTGGCAAAACCAGCCGAGCAGACGCCACTTATCGCCGCGCAGGCGGTGCAGATCCTGCTGGATGCAGGCGTTCCCGCCGGCGTGCTGCAGCTGCTGCCCGGCCAGGGTGAAACCGTGGGCGCACAGCTCACCAGCGATGAGCGCGTGCGCGGCGTTATGTTCACCGGCTCAACCGCCGTGGCGACGCTGCTGCAGCGTAATCTTGCCGGTCGTCTCGATCCGCAGGGGCGTCCAACGCCGCTGATCGCTGAAACCGGCGGCATGAACGCCATGATCGTTGACTCCTCGGCCCTCACCGAACAGGTGGTGGTGGATATCGTTGCCTCCGCGTTTGACAGCGCCGGCCAGCGCTGCTCGGCGCTGCGTCTGCTCTGTATTCAGGAAGATGCCGCCGATCACACCATTAAAATGCTGCGCGGCGCGATGGCGGAGTGCCGCATGGGCAACCCGGAGCGTCTTTCAACTGATATCGGTCCGGTTATCGACCAGGAAGCGAAAGCGGGCATTGAGCGTCACATTCAGGCGATGCGTAACAAAGGCTTTACCGTTTATCAGGCGGTGCAGGAGAATGCGCAGGACCGTAAAGAGTGGGAGAGCGGCACCTTTATCAAACCCACGCTGATTGAGCTGGATCAGGTCAGCGATCTCGATAAAGAGATCTTCGGACCGGTGCTGCACGTGGTGCGCTTCTCACGCAGCAGCCTGCCGCAGCTGATTGAGCAGATCAACGCCACCGGCTATGGCCTGACGCTTGGCGTACATACGCGTATTGATGAAACCATCGCTCAGGTTACTGCAAACGCGCACGTCGGCAACCTCTATGTGAACCGTAATATGGTCGGTGCCGTAGTAGGCGTGCAGCCGTTTGGCGGCGAAGGCCTCTCCGGTACCGGCCCGAAAGCGGGTGGCCCGCTCTATCTTTATCGCCTGCTGGCACATCGTCCGGATGGCGCGCTGCGCCTGACCTTCGATCGTCAGGATGCGGAGCAGCCGGTCGACAGCAGCGTGCGTACAACGCTGATGGGCGCACACCAGGCACTGCAGCACTGGGCGCAGGATAAGCCAGCATTGCAGGCGCTGTGCCAGCGTTACGATGAGCTGTCGCAGGCGGGCACGGTGCGTCTGCTGCCGGGCCCGACGGGCGAACGTAACACCTTCAGCCTGCTGCCGCGCGAACGCGTGCTCTGCCTGGCCGATAATGAGCAGGATGCACTGATCCAGCTGGCCGCGGTAACCAGCGTCGGCAGTCAGGCGCTGTGGCAGGATGATGAGCTGCATCGCGCCCTGCTGAAAGCGCTGCCGCCGGCAGTACAGCAGCGCATCCGGCTGGCCAAAGATGCCCTGTCCGGTGAGTTTGATGCGGTGATCTACCACGGTGATGCCGATCAGCTGCGTACGCTGTGTGCCGATATCGCGGCACGCGAGGGCGCGATTGTTTCCGTCCAGGGCTTTGCCCGCGGAGAAACCAATCTGCTGCTGGAGCGGTTGCTGATTGAACGCTCGCTGAGCGTCAACACCGCAGCAGCGGGCGGCAACGCCAGCCTGATGACCATCGGTTAATCCCCGTTTCATCACAGTAAAGGGCCCCCTGCGGGCCCTTTTTTATTGCGGGTTTGCCAGGGACGCATGAATGTAGCCAGGGACGCATGAATGCGTCCCCTACGATGGGAACTGTTATCCCGCAGGAGCGCCATTAATGGTGCCCGGAAACCAGCATCGNGCCAGGGACGCATGAATGCGTCCCCTACGATGGGAACTGTTATCCCGCAGGAGCGCCATTAATGGTGCCCGGAAACCAGCATCGGCGCACGAATGTGGCCAGGGACGCATTAATGCGTCCCCTACGATGGGAACTGTTATCCCGTAGGGGCGCCATTAATGGCGCCCGGAAACCAGCATCGACGCATCAATGTGGCCAGGGACGCATTAATGCGTCCCCTACGGTGGGAATTATTGTACCCACAGGGGCGCCATTAATGGCGCCCGAACATCACCAGGGACGCATTAATGCGTCCCCTATGACGGGAATTACTGTACCCGCAGGAGCGCCATTAATGGCGCCCGGAAACCAGCATCGACGCATCAATGTGGCCAGGGACGCATCAATGCGTCCCCTACGATGGGAATTATTGTACCCGTAGGGGCGCCATTAATGGCGCCCGGAAACCAGCATCGACGCATCAATGTGGCCAGGGACGCATTAATGCGTCCCCTATGACGGGAATTACTGTACCCGTAGGGGCGCCATTAATGGCGCCCGGAAACCAGCATCGACGCACGAATGCGTCCCCTACGACGGGAATTATTGTACCCACAGGGGCGCCATTAATGGCGCCCAAACACCACCGTCGGCGCATAAATAAGCAGGGGACGCATGAATGCGTCCCCTGCGGTTGGAATTGTTGCGCCTGTATTTACCTACGCTGCTTTGCGACGCTTCATGCCGATCAGCGTCGGGAACAGGAACAGCGACTGACCCAGGCCGCGGTTGGTCAGTGACCAGAGCGCTACTGAACAGAGCGAGCAGATCCCGACGATTGCCAGCGGATAGAAACAGGCCCATAGCACGGAGAACCACGCCTGCTCAAACAGGTGATGACGCTGGGCAAACAGAATCGCCGACATCCCGAAAAACTCAATAAAGATGCGGTGAATAACGTAGATTTGCAGCGTATTACGCCCTACCCAGTTGAAAAAACGCATACTGAAATGCTGATTAAGCCAGCGGCAGGCCGCCACGCTTACCAGCACGGCGATGACGCACATAAACAGGCTCTTATCGAGGCCCATAATCACGTGAAGTCCCGTCAGCGCCGCCAGTGCCGCCCACGGCAGCAGGTTTTCACGGCGCAGCTCGCTCAGGCGCAGCATCACCGGACTCCAGAATGCGCCCAGCAGGAAGAACAGGAAATATTGCGCGACGCTCTGCGGCCCCCAGTAAGGAATGATTTTTTCCACTGCCAGATAATTCAGTACCACCGCCACAACCAGCAGCGCGATTTTCTGCTGATGGAAAATTTTTGCACACAGGAAGTAGATCGCCAGGCCATACAGATACCAGGAGGTACTCATCGCCATAAACGTCAGCTTGAGAAACTCCAGCAGTGAACCGGCGTAGGCGGCATTAAGATTTTGCGAAATGCGCTGCCCGGTAATCTCGGTGGAAATGCCGACAATTGACCACCACTGAATAAAGCCCCACAAAATATAGAGATAAAACAGATTGGTAATGCGGCTGGTAAATACCTGTTTCCATGAACGATTTAAAATACCATTAGTCGCCAGCAGGCCGGAAACAAAAAAGAATGCCGGCATACGTAATGGCGACAGTACCGTATTAAACTGCACCCATATTTCCGCCGGAAACCATCCGGCACTCAAATATTTTATTGTTGTTTCAAATCCCGGTAATACGGTGTGATAGAGAACCACCAGCAAAATACAGGCACCTTTCAGTGTATTTATCCAGCCTATATCATTTTTCCCGTTATCTTTCATCAGGTTGACTCCTAAAGCTGTGTAGGTCTGTAAGAGGTAAACGCATTAATAATCAGTTCGTGAGTTATGGTTATTAAACGATTATTCAACAGCACTGCGGGGAGTGTATCTGGCGAAAGTCCTAAATTGTCTTTCCTGGCCCTGATGCAACAAGACTTTACGTTAATCAAAATGCATTTACATCTGCCTGAAGCAGCGTCGGGAGTTGTAAACTGTGATTCAGGAAAAATAATCAGTAAGAAAAGCTGCTGTTTAATTAAGAGCAATCTGTAAACAGAGAAGCCAGTTAATAATTTAGCAATAAGACAATTATATGACGATGCACCAAAAGGATAAGAGAAACGCGGAAGGATATGATAACAGCGTAATAAATAAGGGCCAGCGAACCGGCCCTGAATATTACTGATTAAGAAATTTATCCAGGAATTGTCGGGTACGAGCCTGCTGCGGATTGCTGAACAGGGTTCTGGCTTCCCCCTGCTCCACAATGCGCCCCTGATCCATGAAGATAGCGCGGTCAGCCACGTCACGCGCAAAACTCATCTCATGCGTGACGATCACCATGGTCCGTTTCTCCTGCGCCAGGGCGCGAATGGTGTTCAGCACCTCGCCGACCAGCTCCGGATCGAGCGCAGAGGTCGGTTCATCAAACAGAATCACCTCCGGGCGCATCGCCAGCGCGCGGGCAATGGCCACCCGCTGCTGCTGTCCGCCGGAAAGCCGGCGTGGGAAGCTCGCCTCTTTACCCGTCAGCCCGACCTTCTCCAGCAGCTGACGTGCCTGCGCCTGCGCTTCTGCTTTCGGCTCACCTTTAACGATCACCGGTCCTTCAATAATGTTTTCCAGCACCGAACGATGCGGGAACAGATTGAAGTTCTGAAACACAAACCCGACCTGCTGGCGCAGCTGACGCACCTTCTCTTTCTGCTTGTTAAGACTCAGGCTGGCGTCAATGGTGATGCCGCCTACCGTCACGCTGCCCTGATCCGGTACTTCCAGCAGATTGATACTACGCAGCAGCGTGGTTTTTCCCGAGCCGCTGGGGCCGATAATCGCCACCACCTCTCCGGCAGCCACGTTGAGATCGATGCCGTGCAGCACCGTCTGCCCGTGAAATTTTTTCACCAGCTGGCGGACTTCAATTGCACTCATTTCTCCTCCCGATCCTGACGATTAACGTGCGCTTCAAGACGGTTCTGCAGCGCGGAGAGCACGGTCGCCATGATCCAGTAGATCAGCGAGGCGGCCAGATACATAGTAAACACCTCCAGCGTGCGTGAGGTGATTAACTGCGCCTGACGAAACAGCTCCGGCACCTGGATAGTGGCCGCCAGCGAGGTATCCTTGACCAGGCTGATAAAGCTGTTACCGAGCGGCGGCAGCGCAGTCCGCGCCGCCTGCGGCAGGATCACCCGGCGCAGCGTCTGCCACGGGGTCATGCCAATGCTGGCTGCCGCTTCCCACTGCCCGCGCTCGATAGAGGCGATAGCACCGCGCAGCGACTCTGACGCATAGGCCGCCGTGTTCAGCGACAGGCCAATCATCGCAGAGGGAATGGGATCGAGTTCGATGCCAAACTGCGGCAGGCCGTAGTAGATCATAAACAGCTGGGCGATCAGCGGCGTGCCGCGGAACACCGAGACATAGATGCGCGCCAGCCAGTTCACCGGCCAGAAGCGCGACAGGCGCATCAGGGCAAGGATAAAGCCCAGCAGCAGACCAAAGAACATCCCGCCGATGCTGAGCTGCAGCGTAAACAGTGCCCCTTTAAGTAAAAAAGGTGCTGAATCCAGCACCAGATGTACGCTCTCCAGCATTATTTCGTCACGTCCGTGCCAAACCATTTATCAGAGAGTTTTTTCAGCGAGCCATCTTTCTGCATCTCTGCCATCGCCTGATCGATCGCTTTCAGCAGATCGTCGTTACCCTTACGCACCGCCACGCCTGCTTCCAGGCGCGAGAACGCCGGACCTGCGACGGCCATGGTGTCACCGGTTTTCTTCACCAGATCGAGCGCGGCCAGGCGATCGACCAGAATGGCGTTCAGGCGGCCGGAGCGCAGATCCTGATATTTTGTCGGGTCGTCATCATAGGTGCGGATATCGACGCCTTTGACGTTATCACGCAGCCACTGCTCATAGTTGGAGCCGAGGCCGACGCCCACTTTTTTCCCCGCCAGGTCCTCAGGTTTGGTAATGGTGCCGGCGTTTTTCTTCAGCGTCAGCGCCTGCACGCCCGAGATGGTGTACGGCGTGGAGAAGTCATACTTCTTTTTACGCTCATCGGAGATAGTGACCTGGTTTATCACCACGTCGATACGTTTTGAATCGAGCGACCCCAGCATGCCGTCCCACTTGGTCGGCTTCAGCGCTGCTTTTACGCCGAGATGCTGCGCCAGCTCCTGCGCAAACTCCACCTCAAAGCCGGTCAGTTTGCCGCGCTCATCCTGAAAACTGAACGGCGGATAGGTGCCTTCAAGGCCCACGCGCAGCTCGCCTTTATTTTTAATCTGTGCCAGCAAATCTTCAGCGGCAAAGGTTTTTGCGTTGATGCCTGCGAGCAGCGCCACCGCCATCATTCCCATCGCCAGCGGGCGACGAATCAGAGAGAAAGCCATGTTTACCCCGTTATTATCTGTTGTGTGTGTCAGTGCAGGTGCGTCGCGTGACGCACCCTGTAACAGATAGCGTAGTCTTATTATGAACGCCACAGAAATTGCATCTCCGTGGTGACGTTACGCCTCTCTGTGGCAGCGATTATAAAGCGTTTCGTCAGCCTGTCTCATACCGAAGGATGATAAGCAAATAACGCCGGTGCGCCGCCGGTATGCACAAACAGCAGCGGCCCTTCGCGCCGGAAGCGCTTCTGGCTGATACCGTCAATCAGACCGGCCATCGCTTTACCGGTAATAGACCGGATCCAGCATGATACCCTCCAGCCGTGCCAGCAGGCGCACTGCTTCCATGCCCTCTTCGCTGGGTTCGCCATAGCGCGGCGCGTAGTACTCATCCCAGAGCGTGATCGCCGCCTGCGGCTTCAGCTCCAGCTCCTCTGCCAGCGCGCTGCGCAGCCGCTCCACCACCGGCAGCTGCGCGGCCACGCTACGTGACACTGTCACGCCAACCAGCTCACTCTCCGGTAAAAGTTGCTCCAGGCCTATCGCCAGACCGGCATGGGTACCGGCGCTGCCGGATGCCACCACCACCGCCGCGAAATCCACCACGCCCTCGCTCTGATGGGCGATCTCCTGAGCACACTCTACATATCCCAGCGCCCCCAGCGCATTTGAGCCGCCGACCGGCACGATATAGGGGCGATACCCCTGCGCTTCGAGACGCTCTGCGTAGTCGCTGAGCTGCTGCGGCGGATTATCCAGCGCCGCCACCATCTCAATTTCCACGTCCATCAGATCCAGCAGCAGGCGGTTGCCGTTGGAGAGATAATTTTCCGCCGTAGTGCTAATCGGGTTTTCCAGCAGCGCCACGCACTTCAGGCCGAGTCGCGCCGCCACTGCGGCCGTCTGGCGTACGTGATTGGACTGGATCGCGCCGGCGGTCAGCAGCACATCCGCCCCCTGGCGGAGTGCGTCCGCGGCCAGAAACTCCAGCTTGCGCAGCTTGTTGCCGCCCAGCGCGACCGGCGTAACGTCATCGCGTTTGATAAAAATATCGCGGCCAAGGTAATCGGACAGACGCGGCAGATGCTCCAGCGGCGTAGGTGCGCCAAGCAGTTCAAGACGCGGGAACTGATGCAGAAGATGTAGGGACAATACAGGCCTCCAGGGCAGTGTGCAGATGTCCCTGTAGTGTTGCAGAAGATGCGCTGAGGCGCATCCGGAATTGCGGGATAGCAGCAGCCCGCTGCGGCACCGATCGCCGCAGCGGACATGAATCATTGATCAGCCGCGCTGCCAGCCGAGGAACTGATCGTATTTGCGCAGCGCAATACGGTAGTTGTTATTACCGGCATCGGGCAGATCGTGCTGCAGGCACTCATGCCAGCTGTTGCCGGATAGATTTTCTGCCGGGAAATTTCTCGCTTTCAGCATGTCATCAAGTCGACGCAGGCGCACCACATACTCCCGAATCGTACTGTGGTTCATCTCGGTCTGTTCAAACAGATACTGTTTAAACGCCATGATGTCGAAGTAGTTCGGATGGGTATTACAAAAAATATCGCTGCAGAAACGGCATAGCGCTGTCAGTTCGGGCTGCAGCTTCATCCAGACCTGATCGTCAATCATCTGGTCCATGCGGGCTATCGCCTCTTTATTGATAATCTGGCCACGAAATACCAGCGCCATACGATCTAATACTTTGCCACAGTGTGAACAGTTGCTTTGGCTATGTTTATAGTCTTTAAGATAACGACTTAATGGCCTGACTTTAATTTTGGCTCCCATCGCTGAGTCCCCGGTTTTTTATTTTTGTTTCCCCAGGACTGAGTCTGTCAGCGCGCTCCCGCTAACCGGGCACGCAGGCGTTTAATCGCCTGACTGTGCAGCTGACTGACGCGGGATTCTCCCACCTCCAGCACCGCGCCAATCTCTTTCAGGTTCAGTTCTTCCTGGTAGTACAGTGTGAGCACGAGCTTTTCGCGTTCGGGCAGCGCCTCGATTGCGTCAATCACGCGTTCACGCAGATTCCCTTCCATCAGCTGATGCAGCGGATTCGCCTCTTCATGGCCCTCTGTCACCAGCTCTGCGCTGTCACCGTGCTCTTCCCGATACTCGTCATAGGAGAAGAGCTGGCTATTGTTGGTATCCAGCAGGATCTGCCGGTACTCCTCCAGCGACACGTTCAGCTGCTGCGCCACCTCCTGCTCCGAGGCTGAGCGGCCGAGCGCCTGCTCCACCTGGTGCATGGCACCGGCTACCTCGCGCGCGTTGCGCCGCACGCTGCGCGGTGCCCAGTCGCGGCTGCGCAGTTCGTCCAGCATGGCGCCGCGAATACGCTGCACGGCGTAGGTGGTAAAGGCGGTGCCCTGCAGCGCGTCGTAGCGCTCCACGGCATTCAGCAGTCCGATGCCCCCAGCCTGCAGCAGATCGTCAAGCTCCACGCTGGCCGGCAGGCGCACCTGCAGACGCAGCGCTTCATGCCGCACGAGGGGAACGTAGCGCTGCCAGAGCGAATGTTTATCCATCACGCCGCCGGCGGTATAGAGATCGTTCACGTTGACTACCCTGCGTTAATTAAGTTATCGGCATGATTATCCAATTCTGTAGCGGTTTCGATTGGCAGAATAGGCGGGCAAAAGCGAGGTTATTTCAAATTAGTGATGGATGGCGGTGGCGTGCACCGCCGTTGCGGACGCTATCTGTTGCGCTGCTGCAACCGCTGCCTTGTGGCAGGCGGCACCGCGGGCCACAGCGCGCAGATTTTGCCCGCCAGCGGCTGATAAGCGAAGCCGTCTTCCGCTTCACTCTCCAGCGCCGCGCTGAGCATCACCTGCCCGGTTTCACCATCAATGCTAATCAGTTTATTGCGGAACAGGCGCTGCAGATCGCTGCGTAAAAACAGGCCGTTATCGACGCTGTTATCCGCCAGCAGCCCCGCCTCGCTCTCGTCGGTATTGATATGGCACGCCTCCACCCACGGCCAGCCGTGTGGTTCTGTAAGCGGCGTGCCGGTGATGACGCAGGCGCCGTAGCGCGCTTTTACCGCCGCCAGAAACGCCGCCTGGCTGGCGTGCTGCAGCACGCGGGTTTTCACCCGCCGCCCGACTTCGGTGCCGGGCATCACGGCGGCGGGCGCCGGCTGCTGTGGCGTGCTCAGCACCACGATAAACTGCACCGCGCGCGACAGCGGAAAACAGGGGTGCGCCTGCGCGTCAAACAGCTGCCAGTACGCCTCCTCCCCCTGCTGACGCATCAGCACCAGCCGGTAGCCCCGGCTGGTGAGCAGGTTCTGCGCCGCCGCCGAGTGCGGATCGAGCATCGCATAGACCCGGCTCTCGCCCATCACTTTCCAGCGTCCCGCCTGGCTGGCGTCGTCGCTGCGGCGAAAATAGAGAAACGCCTGCTGCGTTTTCAGGTAGTGCTCAAAGCGGCGCAGGTAGTTTTTGTGCTCGTTGTCGTCGCTGATGAAAAGCAGTTCGTCGAGCGGACTGTTCAGCGCCTGCTGCGCAAACAGCGCGCGGATCGTCAGCTGCCGATAGCTCACCGGGGGGCTCAGCAGACCGCGTGCGGTAAGCGTTTTTTCGCCGGGATGCTGCTGCGCATAACGCAGCGCGATCTCCTCAAATGAGAGCAGCTCACCCGGTAGCAGATCGTAGTTGAAGCGCATCGCCCCTCCCTGAGTGGAAAACGTGATCGATAACGGAATGGTTCTGTAACAGATTATCGGCCGCGCGGCGGCAGGCTGTAGCAGGTGATACCGGTTTTACAGGCAAAAAAAACCCCGCCGGAGCGGGGTTTTGCTGCTTACGCGGAGAGCGATTAGCCCTGCAGCAGAGAGAGAACCTGCTGTGGAACCTGGTTCGCTTTGCCCAGCACGGAGTTACCCGCCTGCTGAACGATCTGCGCTTTAGACATGTTTGACACTTCAGTTGCGTAGTCCGCATCCTGGATACGAGACTGCGCTGAGGTCAGGTTAGTAGTGGTGTTGTTCAGGTTGGTGATAGCAGAGTTCAGACGGTTCTGCACCGCACCCAGGCTTGAACGGAATTTATCTACAGATGAGATAGCTTTGTCCAGCAGCGCAAGTGGATCGTTGCTTGCTGCACCAGCGAATTCAGCCGTTGCCGCAGTAGCGCCGTTCTGGCTCAGCTCGATTTTAGCCTGGTTACCAGTATCACCATCAATAGTGACTTTGGTGGCCGCCGCTGCACTGGTTGCACCGTTAGCGTTTACCAGTGAACCGGTTGCGGCAAAGTTTTTGCCCTGTACGGTAACGAAACCAACCGCGTTACCATCTTTATCAGCGCCAACCTGTACCAGGCTACCAGTCTGAGTAGCGTCGGCAACGCCGTTCGCTTTGTCGTTATAAGTGACGTCTGCTTTGTTCAGCTTAACGGTACCGTCCTGAGCAACAGAAGCCGCATAGCTCTTATCACCATTCTGTACCACGTAAGTTGAAGTCGCTGCGCCATCTTTAGTGACGTTGCGCAGGGTAAGTGCGCTGGCATCAGTAACGCCCAGGTCGGTTGCTACTGAAGCATCCATCTTCACTGCGATTGGTGCACCAGCGCCGCTTGGGATCTGAGTGATTGGTGCGCTTGTTTCCAGCTTGTTGTTTGATACAGAGAAACCGCTCAGGCCCAGAGTAGATGAGTCGATTTTTTTCAGGTCGATAGAGATAGTTTCGCCATCGTTCGCGCCAACCTGAATCTTCATGCTGCCATCTTTCGCCAGCACGTTTACGCCGTTGAACTGGGTCTGACCCGATACGCGGTCAATTTCGCCCAAACGGGATTTGATTTCGTCCTGGATTGAAGAGAGGTCTGAGTTTGAGTTGGTGCCGTTCTGTGCCTGTACGGTCAGTTCACGTACACGCTGCAGGTTGTTGTTGATTTCAGACAGCGCGCCTTCAGTGGTCTGCGCAGCTGAGATACCGTCATTGGCGTTACGGGCTGCCTGAGTCAGGCCTTTGATGTTAGACGTGAAACGGTTAGCGATAGCCTGGCCTGCTGCGTCATCTTTCGCGCTGTTGATACGCAGACCAGATGACAGACGCTCCATAGAGGTAGAGAGAGCAGACTGGTTTTTGTTGATGTTGTTCTGAGTGATCAGCGAGAGGCTGTTAGTGTTAATGACCTGGGCCATGATAAAGTTTCCTGTTTAATCAAGTCTTTCGGTTAAGGTGTGGGCTTCAACCCGTCGGCTTCATCGCCGTCAAAGTTGTTATCGTCTGCCCCTGAACAACCTTTAGATTTTTTTTAGGACCGGGTGAATTTTTTCGCTTCACCTGCCATGCTTCTGGTTATCGCCACCCGTTTGCACTTCTTTAGCCCCGCTTACCTTTTTTTTAGCGCCCGAATTACCTCCTTTACGCCCCTCTATTCCGTTTATCACTCACCGGTTATTAATTCTAAACTTTGCCGCGTTGACGCCGATAATTGCGCTATTCACTCTCCGCACCGACAGGAAAAGGACACTACATGGCCAGCATCTCTTCACTCGGCGTCGGCTCAGGCCTGCAGCTTGGCGATATTCTCGATAGCTTAACCAGCGCAGAAAAAGCGAGCTTAAAGCCGATTACCACCCAGCAGAGCGCCTATACCGCGAAACTCAGCGCCTACGGCACGCTCTCGAGCGCGCTGACCGCGTTCCAGACCGCCAATAGCGCGCTTAACAGTGCCGATGTCTTCAGCGCCACCACCGCAACCAGCAGCAGCACGGCGTTCAGCGCCACGACCTCCGGCAGCGTGGTGGCAGGTAAATACAGTATCAACGTGACGCAGCTGGCGCAGGCGCAGACGCTGACCTCCGCGGCGCAGAGCAGCAACAGCAGCGCGCTCGGCGACAGCGCCGCCAGCCGCACCCTGACCATTAAGCTTGCCGACGGCAGCAGCAAAGATATTGCGCTCACCAGCGACCAGACCTCGCTCACCGGCATGCGCGATGCGATCAATAAAGCGAACGCTGACGTCTCTGCCAGCATCATTAAGAGCAACGAGGGCGAGTACCGCCTGTCGCTGACCGCGACCAAAACCGGTGAGGCAAACGCCGTCTCGGCGGTCAGCGTCAGCGGCGACGACACGCTGCAGGCAGTGGTCGGCTTTGATGAAAATGATATCGCAGCGAACAACAAGCTCAGCGTCAGCGTCGCGGCGCAAAACGCGCAGCTCACCGTGAACAATATTCCGATCGTCAATAGCAGCAACAGCATCAGCGACGCGCTGGAAGGGATCACCCTGAATCTGACCGCGACCACCAGCGGCAGCCAGACGCTCACCGTGGCGCAGGACACATCAAAAGCCACCACTGCGGTAACCAATTTTGTTAACGCCTATAACACGCTGCTCGATCAGTTCAGTTCGCTGACCAAATACACCGCGGTGGAAAAAGGGGCCGACGCGCAGGACAGCAGCAACGGCGCGCTGGTCGGTGACAGCACCCTGCGCAGCATTCAGACGCAGATCAAGGGGCTGCTGACCAACTCCGCCAGCAGCTCCGCCTATAAAACGCTGGCGCAGATTGGTATTACCTCCGATCCCACCTCCGGGGCGCTGACGCTGGACGCAAACAAACTCAAAACCGAGCTGGCGAAAGATCCGGACGGCATTAAAGAGATGATTATTGGTGATGGCAAAAAAACCGGCATCACCACGCGCCTCGCTGAAAACCTTACCAGCTGGCTCGCCACCAAAGGTCCGATCCAGACCGCCAAAGATGGCGTCAGCAAAACGCTGAATGAGCTGACGCAGAAGTACAACGATATGAACACGCGCATCAACGATCAGATTGCGCGTTATAAAACCCAGTTTACCCAGCTGGATCTCGCCGTCAGCAAGCTCAACAGCACCAGCGACTACCTGACGCAGCAGTTTGACAGCATGACCAGCAGCTCGAAAAAATAAGGAGTGACCATGTACGGAGCAAATGGCACGCAGGCCTATGCAAAAATTGGCGTTGAGAGCGCCGTAATGAGCGCCACTCAGCCGCAGCTGCTGACGCTGCTGTTTGATGGCGCTATCAGCGCCGTGGTGCGCGCGCGTCTGTTTATGCAGGAGGGCAACATTGCGGGCAAAGGCAGCGCCATCTCGAAAGCGATCAATATTATTGAAGCGGGCCTGAAACAGGGCCTGGACGAAGCCTCAGGCGATGAGCTGACGCTGAACCTTATCGGCCTCTACTCCTATATGGTCCGCCGTCTGGTTGAGGCAAACATCCGCAACGACGTGCCAGCGCTGGAAGAGGTTGAAACGCTACTGCGCAATATCGCTGATGCCTGGAAAGAAGTCGCTTAATCTTAATTCTTAGGACGCTATGTTATGAATACTGCACCGCACCTGATGCTGGCCTATCAGCAGATCCTCACCCTCAGCCACGGCATGCTGCGCCACGCCAGCCGCGGCGAGTGGGACGATTTAATTACTCACGAAATGGATTACGTCAGTGCGGTGGAGCGTCTGGCGCAGAGTACGGAAACCACGCCGCCGTCAGGCCAGCTGCAGGAGCAGCTGCGTCCGGTCCTGCGTCATATTCTGGATAATGAGAGCGAAGTTAAACGCCTGCTGCAGGCGCGGATGGATGAGCTGACGCGGCTGGTCAGCCAGTCATCAGTACAAAAATCGGTGATGCGCGCTTACGGTCAGCAGGGCGACGTCTGGCTGCCGCAGGGCTGAATGCCTGCCCTCTCCCGCCGGGAGAGGGTCTCTTACTGCGTTACTGCGCGGTGTGCGCCGCAACCGGTTTCATCAGCTCTGGCTCAATATCCTGAATCACCGCCTCATCGGGCCGCTGCGCCACTTCCTCCAGCGCCTGCTGACACTCCACGGTAGGCTGTTCCACTTTGCGCAGGCGCAGACCATCATACTGCAGCTCACCGTTTTCCAGCACCAGCGGCATCACGCGCGACTGGCGATTGACGTTGACCCAGTTGTCGCTCAGACGGGTCAGCTTGCCCGGTTTCGCAATGACGCGCTGCCACTGACGACAATCCAGCGTATCGCCGTCGGCAGTGATAATCAGACTCCCCAGCGCCTGGCCGCTGATCAGCTTGCTCTGCGACCCGACGGTCTGCCAGTTGCCCTGCAGCGCGGCCGGCGCCGGGGTTTTTACCGCATCACTGTAGCTGTTAATCTGCGCACATCCGCTGAGTGCGACGGCGGCCAGCACGATCCACTTTTTCATTTTGATTCCCTGTCCTCGCGTTAATGGCGGCTACGGTATAATTTTTCTCAGGCGTAAGGCAAGCGATCTGCAGCAAAACCCGGCGCGCCTGACAACGCGGCAGGTTGCAGTTACACTATGCGCCGAGTTAACGACCCGGAACCGAGCATGAAAACCCCTGAAGAGTACTATAGCCTGGCGCGCAGCCTGTTTTTCACCGCCCACCCCACCTTTCAGGTCGCGCTGGATGAGCTGAGCGAAAGCGACGCCCGCGCGGCGAATATGTCACTGCGTGAACTGCGCGACTGGCACGCCGAACGAATCTACGCGGCCTTTATCCGGCAGAAAAAACTGGATGGTATTCTGTTCTCTATTCAGCTCGCCGAGCCGGATAAAGCGGTTGCCGCAGAGGCGATTGAAGCCTATCTGAAGACGCACGCTGAGGCGCTGGGTATGACGTGGGAAGAGTTTTGTATAAAGAATGAGCTGTAACGCTGAGTTATAGCCCAAAAAGTTGTACAAACCGAAGAATATAGTTGTACAAAGACCCGTTTTTGTATAAGTTACGCAGCATGACAACCGTCAAGGATTGTCCCTTAACGAATGGTGCGTTTGCGCCACCTCTGGAAGTGGTGCTGGTTTTCCACTTCCAGAGGTTCATTTTTTCCCCGGCTTTTTCCAGCGCTTTTCCTCACTTCGCCGATGCGTACACTTTTTTCCGCCTGCACCACCCGCACCCCTTGCTACTGTTTTTATTTACAGTAATATGATGCCCTGACCTTATTTGATGGATGGTTCTGATGTTTGTAGAGCTGATTTATGACAAGCGTAATGTCGCTGGCCTGCCCGGCGCGCGCGAGATGATTCAGGCTGAGCTCGAAAAGCGGGTACAGCGCGTATTTCCGGAGGCTGAAGTGCGGGTAAAACCGATGGAGCGCAACGGAATCGATACCGATTTAAGCAAAAACGATAAAGCGACCGTTGCGCGCATTGTCGAAGAGATGTTTGATGAGGCGGATATGTGGCTGGTGGCCGACTAGGCCACCCTGCCGTGTGCGGTTAGCTCTCCTGCTCAATATGGTTAACCGCAATCTCTAAATCCTGAATAGTCTGATCGATATTCTCCAGCAGTTTGCTCTGCTCATTGATCAGCTGCTCAAATCGCCCCGCATACACTTTATCTTTGTACTCGCCGGCATCAAACGCCAGCCAGTGTGCAGAGAGCGTTTCAGTATTGGTCTGCGCGTAGTGACGCATCTCTTTAAGCTGTGAGGTAACATCGCGCAGGTACTCAGGTTTGGTTTTAATCGCTTCTGAATCGCTCATGCTATTTTCCTTTTTGCTTGTTTTGCCCGTTAAAATAACGTCTGAGTGATTAAAGATAGTCGATAATAGCGAAGCCGCATTAAGAATAGTCGGAAGTGGGTTTCAGGCCGGGGCTGACATCCCTGTCAGTACAGATGGCTGCGCATCAGAGGTATTTGCGCGCCAGCGTCATCAGTTCCGCTTTGGCTGCCTCTCCCAGCTGGCTCACGCCATGTTCAACAAACGTAAACGCCTGGACAAAATCTTTCACCCCGGCATCCAGCGCCGCCGCGGCTGGTGACGCACTCTCTGTCTGAGCAGGTGCTGCCACCTCTGCCGGCGCAGCATCAGCGCTGGCGGATGCCGTTGTCAGGGGAGCGTCTGCCACAGGCTGTGCCGTTGCGTCAGCCGGTACGCTCTCCTCTGTTGTCGCGGAAGCCTCTGCGCTCGTCGCCACCTCTTCCGTTACCGCCGGGCTGGCCGGTGCCGTCTCGTTAGCAAAGTTCTCCAGCGGAGAAACATCGTGTGGATCCACTGCTGCTGCCGGGTTAATGCTCTGTTGTTCGCTCATGGTACTCTCCTTCTTTCGGGTTAACGATCGCCGCTGCCGTAGCCATACTGCGATCTGACGGGTAATACTCATCACTGCCTCCCTGCCGCTAGCTGCTGCGTTTAGCCGGTCTGGCCTTTTCGCGCACCAGTATGCCGTCGAGTTTCAGCTGCAGCTCTGAGAGCTGTTCTGTCAGTTCGGCCACCCGCGCTTCGCGGCGGTCAGAGATTTGCCGGTACTCTTCCCGGATATTTTCAACGCGCTGGTTGGCCTCGTTGCTGACGTAGATAAACATCGCGGTCATGGCAATGCATATCAGCGATAACAGCAGCATCATTCCCCCCAGCAGCAGCTGACGCCGGTGATTTCTGATCGTGAATTCACTGTTTATCTGCACCATCACGGTTCTCCTCAAGCGTGGTAATCAGTTGATTGATCTGACTGCGAAATTTATCGCTGTGATCGGTTTCAGTCGTTGCCAGCAAAATGCCCAGCGCATTTTTTATCAGGCGCAGATCGGTCTCCAGCGAAGAGATGCGGCGCAAATTGCGATCGTGGCGAATGCGCAACTCATCATTCTCCTGCCGCATCAGCGCATGACTCTCTTTCAGTAACATCACCTGCTCTTTGTAACTGGTGATAATCTCCCCGCCTGCACGATTGCTGGTTACGATGGTTGCAATGCCGGCCAGTAATGGTTTCCAGAACACCGCTGCTGCACCACCGCCGAGAAGCAGTGCGCCAACGCTGGTGATGAGACTACTCTCCATGCCTTACCTCTCAGTACTGGCAAGGGCTCCGCCCGGAATACACTGACCTCCCCTTGCCAGTCATACGATCAGTGTATTTTAAGTTTACTTTAACCATTTAATTTAAGTATACTTAAGTAAACCTTTCAGGAGTTGTCAAGATGCAGAATCAGGAAACGCCAGGCCAGCGCATTCGCGAACGCCGTAAAATGCTGAAACTGACCCAGCAGCAGCTGGCGGCAGACGTCGGCGTCTCGCACGTGGCTATTTCACAATGGGAAAAAAATGAGACGCTGCCGCGCGGCGAACATCTGCTCCGGCTGGCAGAGCTGCTGCAGTGTCCGGCGGCATGGCTGTTTGATGGTGAGGGGGAACCCTTTGCGGTTGTCAGCAGCCACAGCAGCGTGCGGGCTGTGCCACTGCTGACGCTGCAGCAGGTTACCGGCTGGCTGGATGAAACCCGCCTGCAGCTGCAGCGGGAAGCCGATCGCTTTCTCTACTGTGACAGTGCGGTAAGCGACAGCGCCGTCGCCGTTCAGCTGGACGATCGTTCCATGCAGCCAGCTTTTCTGCCCGGCGATCTGCTGATATTTGAACCACAGCGCTCTGCAGCGCCCGGTGAGGTGGTGCTGGCGCTGTATGCCGGGCAGGCGCTGGTCAGAACACTGCGCGTGCGTTCCCCTTCGCAGAATGAAGAGAATTTTTTATTGCGCCCGGTGAATGAAGATTATCCTGTACTCAGCACGGACAAACATGAGGTGCAGATTATTGGCGTACTGGCTGAAATGCGCCGGCACTATTACGCTGGCGGCCAGTAAAACCCCGCACCGGCCCGCTACAGCGTATCGGTCAGGCGATCGATAACGATGCGGCCGGCTGCATCCATCTGGGTAATACGGTAGTTCACGTTCCATGAGCGGCGGGTGTTGAACTTGTCGCTCAGCACAACGCTCCCTTTTGCCCTGCCCTGGCTGTCTGTGATCTGCCAGCGGGTAATGGCTTCCCGATCGTCCCGGGCTGCCTGTTTCTCCTGCTCAACAAGACGATCTTCTGCTTCCAGTTTCAGGTAATCACGTAACATTTTATTCCTCCGGCTAAAGCGGCTTAAGATACGCTTTTTGTTAATCCATTCAATCGAAAATATTTATCGTTGATGCAGATTCATTTCGACCGATTGATAAATTGAATTGACCCCTGTCTTGCCGCTACGCTTACCAGATAAATCGGTAAATATTATGCTGATTTAGCTTCTGTGCACTGGACATCCTGGTCTGTTCGACGGTTAATGTAAGAGCTTAAATAACGTTCCGGCAGGACAATTGCATGCTGACCACTATTCTTTATCGCAGCCATCTCGATGAACACGTTCCCGTCAGAGTTCTTGAAGATATCGTGGCCCGCGCCAACACCAAAAATGCGCTGTCGGACATCACCGGCATTCTGTTATTTGACGGCCGGCATTTCTTTCAGCTTCTGGAAGGACCCGATCGCGCTGTCAGACATATCTATGATCGTATTCGCCAGGATGCCCGTCATCATAATCTGGTCGAGCTGATGCATGATTTCGCGCCAGCGCGCCGCTTTGGTAATACCGGTATGGAGCTGTTTGATCTGCGTCAGCATGAGAGAAGCCGCGTGCTGCAGGCCGTACTGGATAAAGGCACCTCGCGTCACCAGCTGACCTACGACGATCGTGCGCTGCAGTTTTTACGCACCTTTGTGGAAGCGCGTGAAAAAGAGAACTATTTTGAAATCCCGCCGGCGAACACGTGGGAGTTTGTCGCGGATGAGTCGACGCAGTGTGAACTGGATGACTTTCAGCACTCGATTCAGGATTGCCGCTTTGCTTTCCAGCCTATTGTTGATCCTTTTTCACGCCGCATTGCTGCCTATGAAGCGCTAATCCGCACCCCCACCGGCGGTGCGCCGGAGGAGTATTTTGCTGCTTTCGGCGGTGATGCTATTTACCGGGCAGATATTCAGTCAAAAAGCCTGGCTTTTAATCTCGCCAGTAAACTCGGCCTGGGGCAGCATACGCTTACCATCAATCTGCTGCCGATGTCGCTGGTCACCGTGCCTGATGCCGTGGATTTTCTGCTCGCAGAGATCCATGCCAGCGGCCTTATTCCTGAACAGATCGTGGTTGAAGTCACGGAGAATGAAATTATTTCACGCGCTGATGCGTTTACAGCAGAGGTGCGGAAGTTAAAAGCGGCCGGTATCAGTCTGGCGCTGGATGATTTCGGTGCCGGCTTTGCCGGCCTCTCCCTGCTGGCAAAGTTTCAGCCTGATAAAATAAAAATCGATCGTGAAATTATCTGCGACGTCCATAAAAGCGGACCAAAGCAGGCAATCGTCCACGCGATTATTAAATGCTGCGCCTCACTGGAAATTGCCGTGGTTGCCGAGGGCGTGGAAAAAGCGGAAGAGTGGATGTGGCTTGAGGCAGCCGGCATTAATCAGTTCCAGGGCTACCTGTTTGCGCGACCGGCGCTGAATGGATTCCCGTCAATTGCGTGGCCTGAAATCAGATAGCCTCAGTCAGAAGCGTATCTCTGACGACGATTTACTGCGCCTGCAGCTGCTTTGCAGGCGCATCAAGCCGCTCGCTCAGAATGACATATTTCATCATTTCAAAGGTGCGCTGCGTCATCGGCACCGCGCTGCAGGGACGAAACCAGCCAAACTGCCGCTGATAGAACCATACTTCCGGATAGCGTTCGCCATCTTTCACCCAGTAATATCCATCTTTCATAAGCCTGTCGCCTCTGTTGCAGAACTGACATTCACCGCCGCCGTTCGCGACATCATTAAGTGTAGCAGCTGTCACTCCGGACGGGATATATTGATATTCTGCTCGTCGTCCTGTCAGCTATCTGCAAAATACATTTAATTTTAAAGCGCAGAGAATAATCTGCTGCGGCAATAAGCTGTTATAAATTACCTTCAACCCTGCAACGTTTTATTGCTGCAGTTCTTCATACATTATTACGCTGTTAATTATTTAGCTGCATCGCTTATTCATTGATTCAGCGCCCTGCTCAGGCTGAGCCCGCACGATAACAATACGTCTGGGATAGCGTCACGCCTGACCCTCTAACTTATACAGGAGCCTTCTATCTGTATAAGTTATATTTTGACATTTTATGTGGTCGGATGAGATTCTGCATTTTTACTTTAACCCCATCTGTTTTCAGGAATCCCGAATTTGTTCTGCCCGTCATGAGCTTACTCTGCTCAGACCTTTCTCTTTTGTATAAAAATAAGACGAAAGACAATGCATTTAGGCTGAGAGAAGCAGGATGTCAGACGCTTCTATACAGCCAGCGCAAACCTGTACAACTTTGAAAAACTGTACAACTTAGCCTGACTTTGTGTAAAGTGTGAAATCGATTTCGGCCGCTAAATTCAGGTCTGCCGGATAACGCTTGCGCTGTTCTGGTGCTGCGTTGCCGTTAATCGGGCAGCCTGTACAGAGTGGCCGTAAAAGCCGGATAACAGGTTTCTGCTGTGCCGTGTCTGATAAATGAAATTCAGATTCATAATGAACAGGAGCCCGGTTTCGATTAATGCAGATACGTATGTTGCGCAGAGGCAGAGGATATTCGGCGCCTCAAAAGGTAAGTTGTAAAATAAGCGAAGCGGTAAACAAGATTGATTATCGACTTTACCTGATACATCATTTTGCGGAAATTTAAGAAGGCGTGCCTTCATTCATTTCTGGAGAGCACTAATGGAAACGGGTTTTTACTGGGTGGGTAGCAGAACAACTGAGCCAGAGGTCTGGTTCTGGGATGCGGGGCGCGGCTTTTACCGGCCTATGGAGCCGATACCTCTCTCTCTGGCGCGCTTTAAATCTGCGGGCTTTGTCCTTCTCAGCGAGAAACTGACGCCTCCTGAAGAGCGCTGACGGCACATTTTTCTGTGCAGAACGGCGCGCAATACTTTTAAGCGCAGCGCAGCTGGACTATATTCCTCGCAGGAGGATAAGACGATGCAGGAAGGCTATTACTGGGTGGAGTCAGCCACAACGGAACCGGAAGTGTGGTATTACGCGGGAGAACATAACCGGCAGTGGTTTGGGCCAGGCAAAAAAGAGCCGCTCGATGCTGATGCCTTTGCCGGTTCAGGTTATCGGGTTATCAGTAACCGGCTCTCGCTGACCTGAATGCGCTGAGCATAACCAGACGGCTGCTCAGCGCCATAAAAAAGCCAGACCGGGTGCTGGCTTTTTTATGGCCGCGCAAAAGCAGCCCTGTAACGCTTCCCCTCTGCTGTATACCTTTTGTTCTGCTGCTCTATTAATTTGACTGCGCCCCTGCTCCCTGGCGAAACCTGTGCCAGGCTTAACGGGTCGATTGACTTCAAGGAGAGTGACATGAACAAAACTACATGGGCTGCTGTGATGCTGTGTCTGAGCTTTGGCGCTTACGCTGAAAAAGGGGGATTTGAAGCGGGTGAAACGCCACCGCCGCAGCATAAAGAAGATGCAGGCTATAAAGGATCGGAAGATACCGGTCAGACGCGCGTGTCGCTGATCCGCGATTTCCGTCAGGGCGGATATGTAACGCTTGAAGGTTATATTATCAAAAAAGTGGGCGATCACAGCTATCAGTTCCGCGACAGCTCAGGCACCGTACGTATCGATGCCCCTGCTGAAACCTTCAAAGGTAAAACCTATGACGCCACGGACAAAATCCGCGTCAGCGGTAAAGTCTATGGCAAAGGCGACAGCGCGCACCTGAAAGTCGCCCGCATTGATGAACCCTGATACCAGGCTGAAAAATAACTGCCGATCGCAACGATCGGCAGTGTTTTATCAGGCGCTGATTTGCCGGTAATACTGTACTGCGGTGTTTTTTCTGCTCTTTACCCGGTAACGCGCGTGGTTGATCACCGTGATCCACGAAGGATGAGCCGTATTGCGGCTGCAGCTATCGAGGATCGTCAGCAGCTCACCCCACATTTCGATTTGCACCATTTTATCAACGGCCATCTCCTCCTTCATCGCCTGGATAACTGCATCGACCTGATGTTTTACGTCGCTAAGATCTTCCCCTGTCTGGTGAGCAGCAGCAAGTTTACGGATTGCCAAAGCGTACACGTTGATACTGACCTGTTGTGAGTGCATGCGCACCTCTGTTGATTATTGGTCTGAGCATTAAAAGTAGCCTGACTTGCAGATTTCGCGCTGCGTTTAGCAAAATAAAATGAGCGCATAATCGTTGCCCGCTCCTGCCTGGTGACCAGCTCGTAAAATTTCTCTTTCAGCCGCGCTCGCGTGCAGGCTGCACGTTTTGATTTGCCCCTGGCTAACCTGCTGCTTATAAAGGAAATGATCGTTCTAAAAAATAGCGCAACTGTTTTGATGCATATCATCTACACGTACGACCACACAAAAGGGCGGCGAGTTAGTTGTACAACTATAGAAATCTTGTATAAGTTTATTGCAACGCGGTGGTCATGCATTGCTTCCACTGCCAGACAATAACACAGACGATTTCCCCTTTTTTGTGAGGCTTAATATGAAACAGCTTGCTACCCCGGAGTCTCAGCTCAGCGACTACTTTAAAACTACCGGTGAACAGTATCTGAGTGAACGCGTTATCATCTCTGAAATCCGGCTTGAACTGACCACGCGCAAAATCCGCGTGACCAACAAAGATATCATTCTGGCACTGATCATGCGGCTTGAGGCGGAACAGGATATTGTGAAGCAGGATATCTACCGCAACGCGCTGGAGATTGTGATCCAGCGTACGCCTGAAGATATGGGCAACTGAAAGCCAGCGCAGGACAGATGAACAGGGACGTTATTTCGCGACCGGCAGATCGGCATAGCGCGTCGTGTAAAACGGAGACAGCATTTCCCGCTTCATCGCCCAGGGTTTCGCGACCCCCTGCCCTGCAAACCACAGCTGCCCCCTGCCTTCCTGGTTTACCTTATCCATCACCTGCATCAGGGCTGCGCTATTTGCACGCGGCTGAAACTCATCAAATAGGTTGAGCTGCGCTACGCCCTGACTGAAAAAATCGCCCAGCATCACGCCCGCTTTCATATATCTCCGGCCATCCAGCCAGATACGATCCAGTGCGTCTGTCGCGACACGGATAATATCCCGGCTGTCGCTGGTCGGGATCGCCAGCCTGCCGAGCGCCTGATTGCCGTAAAATATCTCATCGCCGGCGTGCGGACTGGTACGGATAAACACCGCTATCTGCCGGCAGTACTGGCGCTCTGCTCTCAGCTTCTCTGCGGCCCGCACCGCAAAGTTGCAGATAGCCTCGCGCATATCGCGATAATCAGTGATGCGTGAGCCGAAAGAGCGCGAGCACACTATCTGCTGTTTGTCAGGCGCTAACGCTTCCAGCTCCAGGCAGGATTCACCACGCAGCTCCCTGACCGTCCGCTCCAGCACCACGCTGAAGTGTTTGCGGATAACCCAGGGACTCTGGTCAGCCAGATCTTTAGCCGTCATCACGCCCATGGCGTTCAGCTTTTTACTGATCCGGCCGCCCACGCCCCATACCTCCTCTACCGGCACCAGCGCCATAAGCTTGCGCTGTCGCTCTGCATCCGACAGATCCACCACCCCGCCGGTTTTGGTCCACTTTTTGGCCGCATAGTTAGCCAGTTTTGCCAGCGTTTTAGTCTGAGCAATACCCACTCCGGTCAGCAGATGCATTTCCCGGTATATCCGCTGCTGGATCTCTCTGCCATACGCTTCCAGCGGCTTATAACGTCCGAAACCGGTCAGATCCATGAACGCTTCATCAATCGAGTAGATTTCAACGGCGGTTGCCATCTCCTCCAGCGTGGTCATGACCCGGTCACTCATATCGGCATAGAGCGCATAGTTCGAGCTGAACACCCGCACATTGTGCCGCGTCAGTTCATCTTTCATTTTAAAATAGGGCGCGCCCATTTTGATACCCAGCTTTCTGGCCTCAGCCGACCGGGCGATCACGCAGCCATCGTTGTTACTCAGCACCACAACCGGCTCGTCTTTCAAATCTGGCCGGAATATCTTTTCACACGACGCATAGAACGCGTTAACGTCCACCAGCGCAAACATTTACGGGCCTATCGTCTTGATGGCGTGTCTGACCACACCAAAAATCTCAAACTGATCGGCGTCCTCAATCGCAATGATCGCGTGCGCCGCATTCATGGGCCTGAGATGCAGGAACGGGCGCAGCATAAGCTGCTTAACCGTAAATTCGCCACAAACTGAAGCAACTACCACATCACCGTGTCCGGCGTTGATTGAGCTGTCTACCACCAGCATATCGCCGTCGTTGATGCCCCCTTCAATCATTGAGTCACCGCTGACCTTAATGAAATATGTCGCGCTGGGATGCTGCACCAGCAGCCTGTTCAGGTCGATTCGCTGCTCGACGTAATCCTGAGCCGGCGAAGGAAAACCGCACGGAACGCGGCTGACGTAAAGCGGTAATTCAAGGATGGCGCGGATGTCCGCCGGGTGTAAAAGCTCCATATCCATGGTCTCAAAATGATTACTGTATATAAATACAGTAATAGCAGATCCCGTAAACGATCAAGCAAATACGCCTGATGTTTTTGTAAAGCCTGAGCGGATAAGACAAATTGAGTGAATTACAGGCGTTAATCGATGAATGTTCACGCAGCTGGCTATCTGGCGCGCGGGCAGAATCATAAAATAAGCGCAGTGCTGAAAAAATTATTAACGTATTCGCAATTTGCATAATCGAATATTTTTTCCAGGCTTAACAGGTAACCCTGACTAAGGAGAAGATATGCTGGATCAATACAAACAGTGCCTTGAAGCCTGCTACCTGTGTGCAGCCGCCTGTGATAACTGTGCCGCTTCATGCCTTGAAGAGGAAAACCTGGAGATGATGCGCGAGTGCATTCGCATGGATATGCAGTGCGCGAATATCTGTCGTCTCGCGGCACAATTTATGACGCTGAAGAGCGAATTTGCACCCGCGCTCTGCCAGCTGTGTGCTGAGATCTGCCAGAAATGCGGCGATGAGTGCGGCCAGCATCAGCACGATCACTGCCAGGCATGCGCGAAAGCGTGTCATCACTGTGCAGAACTGTGCCGTCAGATGGCCGCGTAATGGCAAAGCCTGAAAACCCGCTTACCGGCGGGTTTTAATCTACAGTGCATTGTGTTTTCCTGAAGAAACAGCGGTAACGTTAAGCTTTTTATTGTGTAATCAGAAAGGATGAGTCTCAGCTTTAAAATCCATGTCCAGCACAGGCTATTGGCTTAAAGATGTGCAGGCATTATTTTTTAATTGTTCGCTATCCTGCTTTCCATAAAAGTCACATCACGCTGTTCTATATATCGAAAAGAAAGACACTGTTTATCTTATATACGTATCATATCCCGCTGATTATTTTCTGTAGTGCAACGGCCAAATTTAATGGCGCACTCTCTTTCG
The DNA here is from genome assembly GCF_008631385.1 of Pantoea sp. M_9. NCBI lineage: Bacteria > Pseudomonadati > Pseudomonadota > Gammaproteobacteria > Enterobacterales > Erwiniaceae > Pantoea > Pantoea sp. M_9. The sequence continues at coordinate 451,977 of NZ_VWUF01000001.1, forward strand.
TTTTTCTGTTGTCAGGCTGCGGTGATTCATGCTACCCGGCCTGAGTAGCTGCTTCACCGTTCTGGATGCGACGTGTCAGTTAACGCGCTTCAACGCTTCTGTGTAGCAGGCGTAGCCACTGGGCAGGCCTGATGGTTCACGCTTAGTGGCGCTGTTGTGATTACCCTGTTACCAAAGCTTTTTTTATGCGATTGTTCCTAAAGGGTTGCAGTCTGTTTCACGATGTATAAGATCGTGCAACTCTTAACTTAAGCTAAACGTTATGCTCAAACTATTTTCGCGCTATCTCAGTATCGGCGTACTGAACACCGCTATCCACTGGGCAGTCTTTTATCTGATCCTCTGCACCTCTGATGCTACTCAGTCGCTTGCTAACTTCGGCGCCTTTTGCGTGGCAGTAACGTTCTCATTTTTTGCAAATGCCCGCTGGACGTTCAACTCTGAGACAACAACCCTCCGCTACATGATTTATGTCGCCTTTATGGGCTCTCTGGCCTCTGCTGTCGGCTGGGCGGCGGATAAGTCGGGATTGTCGCCACTGATTACCCTGGTAGTTTTCTCCGCGATAAGCCTGTTCTGTGGCTTCATCTATTCAAAATACATCGTTTTCAGGGAAGCAAAATGAAGATATCCCTTGTAGTCCCCGTTTTTAATGAAGAAGACGCGATACCTATTTTCTATCAGGAAGTACGCCGGGAACTCACCGCGCATGAGATAGAAATCGTGTTTATTAATGACGGCAGCAAAGACGGAACTGAGGCAATTATCAATGCCCTGGCGGTGTCAGATCCTCTGGTTAAAGCGCTCTCATTTACGCGCAATTTTGGTAAGGAACCAGCACTGTTCGCTGGCCTGGAGCATGCAACTGGTGATGCGGTTATCCCGATTGATGTTGATCTGCAGGATCCCATCAATGTCATTCCGCAGCTGATTGAACGCTGGCAGGCAGGGGCTGATGTGGTACTGGCGAAGCGTGCAGATCGCAGTACAGACGGGCATATGAAGCGGAAAACAGCGGAGTGGTTCTATCGCCTGCATAACAAAATCAGCTCGCCAACGATTGAAGAGAATGTTGGTGACTTCCGCCTCATGTCGCGTGAAACGGTCGAGCACATCAAACTCCTTCCGGAGCGCAACTTGTTTATGAAAGGTATCCTGTCCTGGGTAGGCGGCCGTGTAGATGTGGTTGAATACACCCGGGCTGAGCGCGTGGCCGGCACATCAAAGTTTAATGGCTGGAAGCTGTGGAATCTGGCTCTGGAGGGCATTACAAGCTTTTCAACCTTCCCGCTGCGTATGTGGACTTATATCGGCTTGTTTGTCGCAGCAGTATCATTTCTGTATGGCGCGTGGATGATATTTGACACAGTATTTTTTGGTAACCCGGTAAGGGGATATCCATCTATCCTGGTTTCCATTCTGTTCCTTGGGGGCGTGCAGCTTATTGGGATAGGGGTGTTGGGTGAATACATTGGAAGAATTTACGTGGAAACAAAGCAAAGGCCACGATTTATACTTAAGCAAGGGAATGGGAATGTTCAAAATTAATAAGTTTGATAACGGTAGTTGGGTCATTGTGACTGTTACCGCATTGTTTATTTTACCGATAATGCTCTCCGGAATCCTTTATCAGGATGATATTCTGCGTTCTGCCAATGGTGAGCCGTATTGGGGTGCGCTAGGTCGTCCGCTTTCAGATTTTGTAATAATGGCGCTGGGATTTGGAAGTCACTATGTTATTGATGCTTTCCCTTTATCACTGATCATTGCTGGTGCATTACTTGGCGCTTCTTCATTAACTTTATATTCACGATTTGCTTTAAAAAGAGGTATATCCTCGGGGATCGTATTTTCTCTATTCTCCCTTAGCCCTTTTTTCCTGCAAAACTTATCTTACCATTTTGACTGTTTTCCTATGATGTTGGGTGTTTTTCTTGCAACATTGCCCTACTCTATTCTAGTAACGTCTATGCGCGCTTGGCTACGCATAGCAACTAGCGCAGCTTGTCTGGTGATGGCCTTGAGTCTCTATCAGGCGACCATAAATGTTTTCTTATCTCTCTGTTCCATCGAAATAATCTATTTACTTTCTTCGTCTTATAATGGCATCAAAGTGTTAAAGCTCTCCATTGAAAGGGCTTTATCCGCAGCCATATCAATGTTGATTTACATGAAGGGTGTAACCCCTTTTTATCTTTCAAAGAATGTTCATTCAGATTTAATAACTAAAGCTGAAAATCCTACTAAAAGTCTGATGTATAACCTTGACAGATTTTGGAGCATTGCCGATAGCCTAATAAATCAGTCTTTTTTTATGGCTTGGATTTTGGCTTTAATTGTAGCCATTATTGGATTAGTCATCCTCGTTATAAAGATCTTCAAAACCGAAGAAGCGCCATCTTCTAAAATTACTGGGGTTTTGGTTATTGCTATCGGTGTTCTGATTGCTGTTTTTTCTGTAACTGGGCCATTTATACTAGTCGATAAAACAGTCGTTGCACCTCGTGTAATGATGGGAATTCCTGGACTGATGCTGCTTATTGGCTATCTTGCGACAATGACAAACCTCAAAAATATAACGGCTATTACTTGCATTATTCCAGTAGTCTTCTCTTTATCTTATGCTTCGGCTTACGGAAACGCTAGCAAGGCGCAAAGGACACTTGAAGATAAAGTCTTTTATGACATAGCTTCTTCAATTCCAGAATCATGGGGTGGAGAAAAGATATATATTAATGGTCAACTATCTACAAACGCAGCCACAGAGATGGAGTTTAAAAGGTTCCCCTCCCTTAAATGGATGGTAATACCTCTGTATAGTTGGTCGGGAATGATAATGCTTAGCCATTATGGCGTCAAAGCTGAGATGGGAAGCCGTCAAAATGAAAAAGAATTAATTACTTTAAAAGAAAGCAAATACTTTACTATATCTTCAGGTAAAACTAACGCAATAAATTTAAAATGACACCTGAGATATTTATCAAGCCAATAAGTTCACTTGAAAAGATAGGCATAAACACATAATTTCGGAGGGCGTTTCAAAATGGAAAGTAGAAGTCATGTTTTTTTGTTGGCTGGGATAGCAATAGCTATTATTTTATACCCTTGCTTTATGGAGGGGACCTTTTACAGCTATGATGCTATGGCTCACTATCAGAGAATGAAAGATATCAACAATCAAATCTCCCATTTCAACGTACTGCCTTTGTTCGATTACTATAGTGACAATTGGTATGGGTACTCATGGAACCTTTTCTACCCACCCTTAAGTGCTTACTTAACGGGAGTAGTGAAGTTGATAACACTATATTCAATAAGTGATGCAAACCAATTCAAAGCTACTGTTGGCATAATAATTATAATCGCATTCATCTCTATGTATTTCGCATCACTTAAGCTGCTTGAGTCGAGATACTATGCTTCAATAGCATCAATACTATTTATATTTTCTGGCTATTTTCTAAATGATGCGTATATACGCATTGATATTGGCGAGTTGATGGCAATGGCATTCGCCCCAATGGTTATAGTTGGGGCGCGAGCTATCCTAATAGACCGACCAGGCAAGGCGTTATTCCCTGCCGGCGTTCTTTTCATTCTTCTCTCAAATATACCGTCTTTTATTGTTTGCTTAATATATGCAGTGCTTTACTTCCTCATAAACATTAAAAAATCATTAACGAAGAGAGTCCTGATACTTTTAGCTAAAAGCATCATTTTCGTAGTTTTATCTTCACTTTTCTTCACAATCCCATTAATCTATCATTTTATTAAAGGCGAGGTTTTTGCTTTCCAAGCATTGGCTGTATCCTATAATACCATAGGGAAATTTGGCGTCAGTTTGAATGAGATGTTATTTGCGGAGTTATTGACCTCGGGAATGACTACAAAAGGACTAGTTATTTCATCAGGAGTAGTTTTAAATATACTTTTTCTTTNAAAAAGGGTCATACTTGATTCTTTAGAGACCACTTCAATATTCATTATTGCGACACTATTTTTGATTGCATCTACTCAGCTATTTCCATGGTATATGATAAGTGAAAAGACTCCTGTACTGAGGTTTATACAGTTTCCCTGGCGACTTATGTTAATGGCCGTCCCAGCCATAGTACTGCTATCTGTTTCATATTTAAAAAGCATTAACCTTTCATTAATAAACTATTTCGCTTTGATATTTTCATTTATATTTTCATTTTCGCCTATGCAGGCGGCCATTCAAAAAAGAGCAAGCGAAATCCAGCATCACGAGTTTCACGATTATATGAATACATCTTTCGAAGATGCTAAACACGATAATATAAAAGAGATTCAATCCATTAAAAAAATGGATTATATAAAATCAATAAAACCGTCTTGGTCATCATTGAATTTTGATATTAGTCACCCTGAAAATGGAAAAATAAAACTCCCAGTGATGTATTATCCTGGATATAATGCTAAGTATAATGGCAGGGATGTTTCTGTTGGCACCTCTGATAATGGAATAGTTACTATTGATGGTCCTGCGCAGGGTACTATAGAGTTAAGCTATAGCAAACTGCTCACGCTAGCACCGTTTATTTTATCTTTGGCAAGCCTTTTTTCTTTTTCTTTTATTTATTTTCGTAGGCGTTGATTAAAGCCCCACTAGGGGCTTTAACCATATAATTAGATTCACCTGCGATGTGCAACTCACTAAACAGAATGTTAGCCTCAACAGAGCTAATATAATTTTTCAGCCCACCATTTCATGTCTCAATGCTCATATTAAAGGTCACTCAATCAACCTTAATCCCTCACCCTGTAGCCCGCGTGGTACAGGGTGCCCCATAGCCGTGGATTTATTATAAATCATGCCGTGCTGGCAGATTTCATCTTGCGTAATCTATTGCGCTTTATGCTTTCTGCGAGTTTATGCCCAATGCTTACGCTTGGTTTTTCAATAAGGCTATAAGTAAGGTATGACATCACAAAAGTTAAAATAAAAAGAATCAGGAACAAGGTTATACCGCCGTTAGCCTTATATATTCCAAAACCTCTTAAATAAATACCAGACAGTTTCTTCACAACCATATGGTTTATATAAATAGAGTAGGACATCTCTCCCACCATAATCCAGAAACCGCCAAATCTGATATCAATGTGCTTGCTTAACATGACAAGCGAGCCGACCAGAGCGAAAGAATAAAGCCCCCACCGTTCAATGCCGCCGCCTCTGTTATACCCAGAGATTATCAACGCAACAGAAATCCAGAATATGCATACCATAAACATGATAAATGCTTTATTTCCTGTTAACTTATCGTTTACCCGCATGTAAAATTCAGCAATAAACATACCAAATATGAAGTCATAAACAATCGGGCTGGAAAGAAACGTAAGATTTCGCAACAAAGCGTCTGGGCCAGCATCCCTTGTAATCGGGTCTATCTGCAGATGCCCACGGAAGTAAAGCTGACTTGCGCTGACGATAGCTACCATCAGAAATACACATAGTAAAGTTCTATACTTATGGCTGATTCCTATAGAAACAGCAAAGAGAGTATAAAACATCACTTCATATGTAAGCGTCCATGCCGGTAAGTTAATACTAAATCCATACCACGGACCAATAGAATTGTAGTCATTTGGGATTAAGAACAAACTCTTTGCTATTTTAGAAAATGAATATGACTGCGCAGAATCTAGGTAAACAAGAAGCATCAAAACGAGAAAATACACAGGGTATAATCTAAAAAATCTCTTTATGCAAAACTCAGAAACAGTATTATTCTCTTTATTTTTTGAAGAGTAGACAATTATAAATCCACTAATAACGAAAAAGATGTCTACACCAACCTCTCCAAGGCCAAACAATCTGTCTCCGAGATCAGACTGCGCATAAATCGAGTTTATGTACTGCCTAAAATGGAAAGCAACCACTAATAGCACAGCTATTCCACGGAGGAACTGTATAGAGTCTAGCTTCCTACTCTGCATTGATTTTTTATCCATCGGTAGATTTTACGCAATTATAGCGATGAATTAACGTTTTACAATCTTTACAACTGAGATGGATTGTGCTGCAAGCTTCTTGTGATGAAAGTCTGCCTGGTAACTCTAACAGACGGTGTGAGAAAGAAGACGTGGTTAAGGCCGCAAACAGATAATGAACCAGCATTACATACATAATAATGGCTGTTTCTGTAAATCGCCGCCGCATAGGGGTCCGAAACCGTCATCAGATTTGGAATCAAATTGCAGGCTGATTACCACCCGCTTTTACTAAGGATGTTGTACCCGTGATTCCAGTACTCGGTCATTTCTACGTTAACGGCGTTAATGTAAGCATGAACGTTCTGACATGCCTCTATTTCCAGAAAAAAATCATAGGCTACACAGCCTATAACAGTCACTGCGATCGCTGTGTTATTTGTTGAGTTATAGCTAGTTCAGCCAACAAGCATCCTCTCAACAAAGCAGGTAAATTTTGGGTACTTGCAGTTACGCATGATGAGGAAAAAGGGCACACGTCGACATGAACCCTAAAATAAAAAACTGGCATCGGAATTGGGTGGTGAAGATATATTTTCAGACTTAGCGATAACCTGATCAGCAAAGGAACCTTTGTGGCAGGAATTTAGGTCAGTAGCATACATCAACACATATATTTCAGGCCTGTACTTGCTTTTTTAGGTTTGCGCATGAGAACGATTAAACCGACCGGAATGTTGTAGCGACCCTTTCGCCTCTTAAAATAGATACACCAAAACCTGATCCGCTAAGCTGGGAGGAATTCATCCGGCTAATAAAGTGCTGCCAGTCTCGTCAACTGAAGAACTTCGGATCGGTAGCTGTGTATACCGGATTGCGACATGGAGAACTTTGCGCGCTCGCATGAGAGGGTATTGATCTGATTAGGAGAACCATAACCGTCAGGTGAAACCTCACTAAGCAGGGAGACTTCACTCCACCCAAAACAGACGCAGGTGTGCGCACCGTGTTTCTGGTCGACTCAGCAATTAGGGCACTGAAGGATCAGCTTGAAATCACTCGCATGCATTCGTCGGCAGTTATCACTCTGTTATCGCGTAAGTAGGGAAAAACATTTTAGGCCACATTCGTTTTAAACCCAAAAGCAAACGCGATCAGCAATAATTACTATACAATTGCTTTTATCCCACAGACGTGGCGGGCAGCAATTAAGCGTGCAGGCCTTCGCCACCGTAAAGCATATCAGTCCATGCATACCTTCGCATGCTGGGCATTGTCTGCAGGCGCAAGCCCGAATGATGTCGCCGCGCAAATGGGCCATTCAGATGCGCAGAGGGTCTGCCGGGTTTAGGGTACCTGGATGTCAGAGAACCATACGGCTCAGCTATCCCTCATCAACACGAAAATGAACGATCTTGTGCTACATACGTGCTCCACTAAGGCTGCGGTGTAGTATTTATATTTATATTTATATTCAGCTACTTAAACCGCTAAACCTGCATATTCATAATGTCGCTGTACGCACTCACCAGCTTGTTGCGCACCTGAATGCCCATCTGCATAGAGATAGAAGACTTCTGCAGATCAACCATAACGTCGTTGAGCTGCACGCCAGGTTTCCCGAGCTCAAAATCCTGCGCCTGCGCGCGGGCGGTAGTCTGGGTTTCACTGATCTTATCGAGCGCCGCTTTCATGGTGGCACCAAAATCGAGCTGGCTGGAAGAGTGAGTATCCTTGCCGGCCGCCTGCAGTGAGGTCATCTGCAGCTGCTGCAGTACGCCATCTATTGCCTGAATTGACATCTTTATACCTCGCAGAAAAAGGGAGTGAATTTTTTACGTCTGCAAAGTTAGCACAGTGTCAATAGGACAAAGGCGCTAAATAGCCCCTAAAACCCCGGCTTATTCAGCCATCGAAGTGATGCGATTCATCAATAATGCCTGCCATAAGATTGGAATTTCATTTTTACCCTAAAGTTTTTGCGCCGCGGTCCGAAGGGAAACGCCCGTGCGGGGAGCTCACTTAGTCAGCTACCGCCGGCACTCTGCAGGCCAGCAGCGCAAAGACCGGGTAGACGTATCAGGGAGTCTGTTTTGTTACCACAACTTACCCGGTCAATTATGTCAGGCAGGAATCGGTCATGAATGCGAGTGCAGCCGCTACACAGGAATCAGCAAAGAAAGGCATAACAGACCTTTTCGCCCGCCTGCGCGCTAATCCGCGAATTCCCTTAATCATCGCCGCGGCCGCAGCCATTGCGGTCGTGCTGGCGCTGGTGCTCTGGGCCAAAGCGCCCGACTACCGCGTGCTCTATAACAACCTCTCTGATGAAGATGGTGGCGCCATTGTCACCCAGCTGACGCAGATGAACATCCCCTACCAGTTCGCCGAAAACGGCGGCGCCCTGATGGTGCCGGCCGATAAAGTGCATGAACTGCGCCTGCGCCTTGCGCAGCAGGGTCTGCCGAAAGGCGGCTCGGTAGGTTTTGAGCTGATGGATAAAGAGAAGTTTGGTATCAGCCAGTTCAGCGAGCAGATCAACTACCAGCGTGCGCTGGAAGGTGAGCTGGCACGCACTATCGAAACGCTGGGTCCGGTCAAGGGCGTGCGCGTGCATCTGGCGATGCCGAAACCCACCCTCTTCGTCCGCGAACAGAAAGCGCCGTCGGCTTCAGTGACGCTGACGCTGCAGCCTGGCCGGGCACTGGATGAAGGTCAGATCCAGGCGATTCAGCATATGGTCTCCAGCAGCGTCGCGGGCCTGCCGCCAGGCAACGTCACCGTGGTCGATCAGACCGGTCGCCTGCTGACCCGCTCCGACAGCGAAGGACGCGATCTCAACGACGCTCAGCTGAAATATGCCGCAGAAGTTGAAGCGCGTTATCAGCAGCGTATCGAAGCGATCCTGAACCCGATTGTCGGCCAGGGTAACGTGCATGCACAGGTTACCGCGCAGATTAACTTCGACCGCAGCGAACAGACGGATGAGAAGTATCAGCCAAACGCCAATCCGAACAACTCGGCGGTGCGCTCGCGTCAGACCAGCACCAGCGATCAGAACGGCAGCGCCTATCCGGGTGGCGTGCCTGGGGCGCTCTCTAATCAGCCGGCGCCCGCTAACAATGCACCGGTGACGAATCCACCGCAGCAGAATGCGGCTAATGCCCAGAACAATGCGGCGCAGAATGCCGGTACCACCACCAGCACCGCAGGCCAGAGCAGCGGCCCGAGCAGCTCCAGCCGTAATGATACGGTGAACTATGAGCTCGATCGCTCAATCCGCCACACCAAACTCAACGTTGGCGACGTGCAGCGTCTGTCGGTCGCCGTGGTCGTGAACTACCGCGATGACGGTAAAGGCAAAGCGGTCGCGCTGAACGATCAGCAGATCAAACAGATTGAAGATTTAACCCGCGAAGCGATGGGCTATTCACAGACGCGCGGCGATAGCATCAATGTGGTGAACTCGGTCTTCAATACCACCGAGCCTGCGGGTGGCGATCTGCCGTTCTGGCAGCAGCAGTCGTTCTTCGATCAGCTGATGAATGCCGGTCGCTGGCTGCTGGTGGCGCTGGTCGCATTCATCCTCTACCGCAAGCTGGTGCGTCCGCAGCTGCTGCGCAAACGCGAAGCGGAACAGGCCGCTGCAGAAGCCGTTGCCGCCCGCGCCGCTGCGCAGGAAGAGCAAGCCGCTTACAGCGTGCAGATTAATAAAGATGAGCTGGATCAGGAGCGGAAGTCTTCTAACCGCATGAGTGCCGAAGTGATGAGCCAGCGCATCCGCGATATGTCTGAAAACGATCCGCGCGTCGTGGCGCTGGTTATCCGTGAATGGATGAGTAACGAACTATGAGTCTGACCGGTACAGAAAAAAGCGCCATCCTGATGATGACTATCGGCGAAGAGCGCGCAGCTGAAGTGTTTAAACACCTGAACCAGCGTGAAGTGCAGCACCTCAGCGCGGCGATGGCCAACATGAAGCAGATATCGCACAAGCAGCTGACGGAAGTCCTGCGTGAATTTGAGACCGACGCTGAGCAGTTCGCGGCGCTGAGCCTGAACTCCAACGATTACCTGCGCTCGGTACTGGTCAAAGCGCTGGGCGAGGAGCGTGCCTCCAGCCTGCTGGAAGATATTCTGGAAACGCGCGAAACCACCAGCGGTATGGAGACGCTCAACTTTATGGAGCCGCAGGCGGCCGCCGATCTTATCCGCGACGAGCATCCGCAGATTATCGCCACCATCCTGGTGCACCTGAAGCGTGGTCAGGCGGCCGATATTCTGGCGCTGTTTGATGAACGACTGCGTCACGATGTGATGCTGCGTATCGCCACCTTTGGCGGCGTTCAGCCAGCGGCGCTGGCGGAGCTGACCGAAGTGCTGAACAGCCTGCTGGATGGCACCAACCTCAAGCGCGCGAAGATGGGCGGCGTGAGAACTGCGGCCGAGATTATCAACCTGATGAAAACGCAGCAGGAAGAGGCGGTCATCGAAGCCGTACGCGACTTCGACGGTGAGCTGGCGCAGAAAATCATCGACGAGATGTTCCTGTTCGAGAACCTGGTGGAAGTGGACGACCGCAGCATCCAGCGTCTGCTGCAGGAAGTGGAGTCCGAGCAGCTGCTGATTGCGCTGAAAGGTTCCGAGCAGCCGCTGCGCGAGAAGTTCCTCAAGAATATGTCGGCGCGTGCAGCCGATATTCTGCGCGACGACCTGGCCAACCGCGGCCCGGTACGTATGTCTGCGGTAGAGAACGAACAGAAAGCGATTCTGCTGGTGGTGCGTCGTCTGGCAGAAGCGGGCGAAATGGTCATCGGTGGCGGCGAGGAAACCTATGTCTGATGCATTTTCTGCCCGTCCGTGGCAGCGCTGGCTGCCTGACGATCTGGCTGCGCCGCTGAGCAGCGTGCCCGAACTGCCACCTGCAGAACATGATGCTGACGCCGTGGCGTTCAGCGAAGAGGATGAGCAGCGGCAGCAGCTGGAGCTGATGCAGCAGCAGATGCGCAAAGATGCGCAGACGCAGGGCTACAGCGAAGGCTATCAGAAAGGATTTGCGGAAGCGCAGCAGAATGGCTACGACGCCGGCTTTCAGCAGGGTCTGGCTGACGCACAGCAGCAGCAGGCGCCGCTGCAGGCGCGCATGCAGCAGCTGGTGACGGAGTTCCACCATACGCTGGAAGCGCTGGACAGCGTCATCGCTTCACGGCTGATGCAGCTGGCGCTCGAGGCCGCCCGTACCGTTATCGGTCAGGCGACGCAGGTGGATGGCAGCGCCCTGCTGCGGCAAATCCAGCAGCTGATCCAGCAGGAGCCGATGTTCAGCGGCAAACCGCAGCTGCGCGTGCATCCGGACGATCTGCAGCGCGTGGAGCAGACGCTCGGCCCCACGCTGGATCTGCATGGCTGGCGGCTGCTGGCTGACAGCACGCTGCACCCCGGCGGCTGTAAGCTCAGCGCTGAGGATGGCGATCTCGACGCCAGCGTGGCTACCCGCTGGCAGGAGCTGTGCCGCCTGGCGGCACCGGGAGCACTCTGATGACGTCTCGCCTGTCGCGCTGGCTTGGCGCACTCGACTCCTTTGAACAGCGTATCAGCCAGGTGCAGTCCGTGCGGCGCTATGGGCGCCTGACGCGGGCCACCGGTCTGGTGCTGGAAGCGACCGGGCTGCAGCTGCCGCTGGGCGCAACCTGCATTATCGAACGCCATGACAACGGCCACATCACTGAAGTAGAGAGTGAAGTGGTGGGTTTTAACGGGCAGAAGCTGTTTCTGATGCCGCTGGAAGAAGTTGACGGCATTTTGCCTGGCGCCCGCGTTTACGCGCGGATGAACGGCGATCACAGCGGCAAACAGCTGCTGCTGGGGCCGGAGCTGCTGGGTCGCGTGCTCGACGGCAGCGGCAAGCCGCTGGATGGCCTGCCCGCACCGGAAACCGGCTATCGCGCACCGCTGATCACCCCGCATTTTAACCCGCTGCAGCGTACGCCTATTCATGACGTGCTCGACACCGGGGTGCGTGCCATTAACGCCCTGCTGACGGTGGGACGCGGTCAGCGTATGGGCCTGTTTGCCGGTTCCGGCGTGGGCAAGTCGGTGCTGCTTGGCATGATGGCGCGCTATACCAAAGCCGATGTGATCGTGGTCGGCCTGATTGGCGAACGCGGCCGCGAAGTCAAAGAGTTTATCGAAAATATTCTGGGGGCCGAAGGCCGCGCCCGCTCGGTGGTGATCGCCGCGCCGGCCGATGTCTCTCCGCTGCTACGCATGCAGGGTGCCGCCTACGCCACGCGCATTGCGGAAGATTTCCGCGATCGCGGCCAGCACGTGCTGCTGATCATGGACTCGCTGACGCGCTATGCGATGGCGCAGCGTGAAATTGCGCTGGCAATTGGTGAGCCACCGGCAACCAAAGGCTATCCCCCTTCCGTATTCGCCAAGCTGCCGGCGCTGGTGGAACGGGCGGGGAACGGCATCGACGGCGGCGGTTCAATCACGGCGTTTTATACCGTGCTGACCGAGGGTGACGACCAGCAGGATCCAATCGCTGACTCCGCGCGCGCCATTCTGGACGGGCACATTGTTTTGTCGCGCCGTCTGGCGGAAGCGGGCCACTACCCGGCAATCGATATCGAAGCGTCAATCAGTCGCGTCATGACGTCGCTGATTGATGAAACGCATTACGCCCGGGTGCGGCAGTTTAAGCAGCTGCTGTCGAGCTATCAGCGTAACCGCGACCTGGTGAGCGTCGGCGCCTATGCCGCCGGCAGCGATCCGATGCTGGATCGGGCCATTACGCTCTATCCGCAGATGGAAGCGTTTCTGCATCAGGGAATTTTTGAACGCAGTGAATATGATGACGCCTGCCTGCACCTGCAGACGCTGTTTGGTTAACGTGGTTATCAGACGAGGCTAGCCGATGAAAACCGCCAGTGCAATTGACACCCTGCGCGACCTGGCAGAACAGGATCTGGATGACGCTGTGCTCCATCTGGGCAATATGCGGCGCGGCCAGCAGCAGGCCAATGAGCAGCTCAGCATGCTGCTGGACTATCTGGATGAGTATCGCAACAAGCTCAATCAGGATATGTCCGGCGGTATTACCAGCATGCGCTGGAGTAACTATCACCAGTTTATCCAGACGCTGGAAAAAGCGATTGACCAGCATCGCCAGCAGCTCAGCCAGTGGGATCAGCGCACGGAACAGGCGCTGGGCAGCTGGCGGGAAAAACACAAGAAACTCAATGCCTATCAGATGCTGATCACCCGCGCTGAGGAGAGTGCATTGCGTCAGGAAAACCGTCTCGATCAGAAACGAATGGATGAATTTGCCCAACGGGCCGCACTGAGGAAAAGCGAATGACTACGCTGCAAGCCCTGCTTACGCATACTGCAAAAGTCGCTAAAACAGCTGCCGCAGCTGATGCAGCGCCAGAGAGCCAGGCAACGGGTGACGGCCTGCCGTCCCACTTTATCACCGAGCTGGGAAATCAGCTGCTGGCGCTGGCTAAACAGCAGGGAAAACTGCAGCCGGGTGAGACCCGTGGCGCAGGCGACGTTGCCGGTAACGATGATAAAGCGTCACTGAGTAACCTGCTGCAGGCACTGGACAAACCAGACGCCTTAAATGCACTTTTCCAGCCGGCGGGATCTAAAGCCGGGCTTAAATCCGCCGATGATAGTAGTGAACATGCTGTAACGCCGTTAAGCGCCAGCGACTTACAGAATGTGCAGGCGCTGTTTGCCATGCTGCCGGCGATGGTGGAAAACCGGCCGCCGCTGGCTTCGGGCACGCCGCCACAGGCTGCGGCTGATGCCGCCGCAGGCACGCCGCTGAACGCCGCGCTGAGCGGTGCACTGCTGCCGGGCACCGCACCGGCAACTGAGCAGGCAGAGGCGGCGACACCACACACCCGCAGTCAGGATACGCCCGCGCTTACCGCGCGCGCTGATGGCCCGGCCGCCGGCAGCCACGGCAGCACGGCGCCCGCCAGCAGCGCTGCACTGACGCTGGATGAGAGTTTCCGGCAGATGCTGGGAGGACTCAGTAAAAGCGATGAGCGGCAGGCGCTGTCAGCCGGCCAGGAGCAGCCAGCGGCCCATCTCAGCGCCATGTTAAGCAGCAGCGCGCCGGTCAATACGGCCAGCGCCAGCCTGCAGGGCACCCCGTCAACGCCGATGCTGAATGCGCAGCTTGGCAGTCAGGAGTGGCAGCAGGCGCTGGGGCAGCAGATTGTGATGTTCAGCCGCAACGGACAGCAGAATGCTGAACTGCGGCTGCATCCGGAAGATTTAGGCGCGCTGCAGATCAGTCTGACCATGGATAAGGATCAGGCGCAGCTGACGCTGGTCTCAGGCCACAGCCATGTCAGGGCGGCGCTGGAAGCGGCCCTGCCGCAGCTGCGCAGTGCCCTGGCGGAGAGCGGCATTAATCTGGGCCAGAGCCAGGTGAGCAGCGACGCATTTGCCCAGAGCCAGCAGCAGCACGCCGGACAGCACGAGAACCAGCGCGATGGTCAGTATGGCCGTTTTACTCAGGCGCTGGAGAGTGACAGTGAGATAACGCCTGTGGCCGTTCCGGCGGCCCTGCAGGCGCGCGCCGCCGGCAGCGGTGGCGTCGATATTTTTGCCTGACAGCGGCTAAACGCTGAAGGTAAGCGTAAAACCCGCGTCTTTTCTTCCCATTGTTTGACTTAAGACGCGGGATAATCTGTTCAGGTAAGCCGAGAGGCTTGCCCATAATTCACAGGAAGTACTGCAAACATGTCTGATAACGCGAAAGCAAAAGGCCGCAAACGTTCATTACTGATTCCGGTGTTACTGATTGTAACGCTGGCCGCTTGCAGCGTAGCAGGCTATGCAGTCTGGCGAATGATGAATAAACACGAGGGTGACAAACCGGAAGCCGCGAAAGTTGAGCCACCGCCCGCCCCCGTCTTTTTTGCAATGGATACGTTTACGGTTAACCTGGTCAATCCTGACAACGATCCCGATCGCGTGCTGTACGTAGGCTTTACCCTGCGTCTGCCGGATGAGGATACCCGTCGCCGGTTGAACGATTACCTGCCGGAAGTGCGCAGCCGTCTGCTGCTGCTGCTGTCGCGTCAGAACGCGGCGCAGCTGGCAACCGAACAGGGCAAACAGGCCCTGGTTGGACAGATTAAACAGGTAATGGCGCCGCCGCTGGTAACCGGACAACCTGCACAGGTGGTCAGTGATGTGCTGTTTACCGCCTTCATTTTGAGGTGATTTAATGGGCGATAGCATTCTCTCCCAGGCTGAAATTGATGCGCTGCTTAACGGCGACAGTGACAGCGCGGAAGTAGAGAAAATTTCCACCGGGAGCGATGGCGACATTCGCCCTTACGACCCCAATACCCAGCGTCGTGTGGTACGTGAGCGGCTGCAGGCGCTGGAGATCATCAATGAACGTTTTGCGCGCCATTTTCGTATGGCGCTGTTTAACCTGCTGCGCCGCAGCCCGGATATCAGCGTAGGGGCGATAAAAATTCAGCCCTACCACGAGTTTGCCCGCAATCTGCCGGTGCCAACCAACCTGAACCTGATCCATCTGCAGCCGCTGCGCGGCACGGCGCTGGTGGTGTTCTCGCCAAGCCTGGTGTTTATCGCCGTGGATAACCTGTTTGGTGGCGACGGGCGCTTTCCGACCAAAGTAGAGGGGCGCGAGTTTACCCATACTGAACAGCGCGTGATCCGCCGCATGCTGAAGCTGGCGCTGGATGGCTACAGCGACGCGTGGAAAGCGATCTACCCGCTGGAAGTGGAGTATGTCCGTTCAGAGATGCAGGTGAAGTTCACCAACATCACCACCTCACCTAACGATATTGTCGTCAACACCCCTTTCCAGGTGGAGATTGGCAACCTGGTTGGTGAGTTTAACATCTGTATTCCGTTTTCCATGATTGAGCCGCTGCGCGAGCTGCTGGTCAATCCACCGCTGGAGAACTCCCGCCAGGAGGATACGCACTGGCGCGATAATCTGGTGAAGCAGGTGCAGCACTCTGAACTGGAGCTGATTGCACATTTTGCCGAAACCTCAATGCGCCTGTCGCGCATTTTGCAGCTTAAACCCGGCGATGTACTGCCAATTGAAAAGCCGGATCGCATCATTGCCCATGTGGATGGCGTTCCGGTACTGACCAGTCAGTACGGCATGCTGAATGGCCAGTACGCGCTGCGCGTTGAACATCTGATTAACCCGATTTTGAATTCGCTGAATGAGGAACAGCCCAATGAGTGACAGCAAAAACCCGTCCGACGATATCTCCGCGGACGATCTGTGGGCTGAAGCAATGAACGAGCAGACCAGCAGCGGCAGCGCACCGGCCGCCAGTGAAAACGTGTTTAAGGCGTTTGAGAGCGCCGGCGCCAGCGGTGCCATGCAGGATATCGATCTGATCATGGATATCCCGGTCAAACTCACCGTTGAACTGGGCCGTACCAAAATGACAATCAAAGAGCTGCTGCGTCTGACGCAGGGATCTGTGGTGTCGCTGGATGGTCTCGCCGGTGAACCGCTGGATATTCTGATCAACGGCTATCTGATTGCGCAGGGTGAAGTCGTGGTCGTGAATGATAAATATGGCGTGCGTATCACCGATATCATTACGCCTTCTGAACGCATGCGTCGTCTGAGCCGCTGATCATGCAAAACAGCGCACAAACCCTGCAGCCAGCACACGCGCAGCCGGTGGTCTCTACCGGCTCCGTGGTGAGCCAGGTCGGCACCATGCTGGCGGTGATTGTTCTGCTGATTCTGGCCTGCGGCTGGCTGGCGAAGCGCATGGGCTTTGCGCCAAAAACGGTTAATGCACAGGCGCTGAAAGTCAGCGCCAGCGTACAGGTCGGGCGTCAGGAGCGGGTGGTGATCGTTGAAACCGCCGATGCGCGCCTGGTGCTGGGGGTAACAGCGCAGCAGATCACCCATCTGCATTCGCTGCCGCCGCTGCCGCCTGAAGAGCACCCGCAGGCTCAGCCTGTACCACCGGATTTTCGTCAGATCCTCCACAACCTGGTTAAACGTCCCGGAAAACCTTAATGATGCGTCGATTACTCTCTCTGCTGCTGCTGCCGCTGCCGCTACTGCTGATGCTGCTGGCACCGGCTGCGCACGCGCAGTTGCCTGGTCTGGTCAGCCAGCCGCTGGCTAATGGCGGGCAGAGCTGGTCGCTGCCGGTACAGACGCTGGTGTTTATCACCTCGCTGACCTTTATCCCGGCCGTACTGCTGATGATGACCAGCTTTACACGCATCATTATCGTGTTTGGCCTGCTGCGAAACGCGCTGGGTACCCCTTCGGCCCCGCCTAACCAGGTGATGCTCGGCCTGGCGCTGTTCCTGACTTTTTTCATCATGGCGCCGACGTTCGACAAAATCTACGCGGATGCCTACCTGCCCTTCAGTCAGGACAAAATCAGTATGGAAGTGGCGCTGGATAAAGGTGCCCAGCCGCTGCGTGAGTTTATGCTGCGCCAGACGCGCGAAGCCGATTTGGCCCTGTTTGCCCGCCTGGCCAATACCGCGCCTATCGACGGCCCGGAAGCGGTACCGATGCGTATTCTGCTGCCCGCCTACGTGACCAGCGAGCTGAAAACCGCATTCCAGATTGGCTTTACGGTCTTTATCCCTTTTCTGATTATCGACCTGGTGGTCGCCAGTGTACTGATGGCATTAGGTATGATGATGGTACCGCCGGCGACAATTGCGCTGCCGTTTAAGCTGATGCTGTTTGTGCTGGTCGACGGCTGGCAGCTGCTGGTGGGATCGCTGGCTCAAAGCTTTTATTCCTGACCCTTCATTAATCTTTCCCTGACAGGAGCACAGTATGACCCCGGAATCGGTAATGGTAATGGGCCAGGAGGCGATGCGCGTCGCGCTGATGATGGCGGCTCCGCTACTGCTGGTCGCGATGGTAAGCGGGCTGATCATCAGTATCCTGCAGGCGGCAACGCAGATTAACGAACAGACGCTCTCTTTTATTCCCAAAATTCTGGCGGTGGCGGCCACCGGCGTAATCGCCGGACCCTGGATGCTGAATCTGATGCTGGATTACATTCGCACCCTGTTCAGCAACCTGCCTTATATCATCGGCTGATGGTTACTTTCGACAGCAGTCAGCTTATCCACTGGGTGGCGCAGTTTTTCTGGCCGATGGCGCGCCTGCTGGCGCTGTTTGCCAGCGCGCCGGTGCTGAACGAGCGCAATATACCCAAGCGGGTGAAGGTGGCGCTTGCGTTTGTGATCACCTGGATTTTGCTGCCGCTGTTACCGCCGGTCGACGTTACTCTGTTCTCACCTGCCGGTTTCTGGATGCTGATCCAGCAGCTACTGATTGGTGCCGGTATCGGTCTGACCATGCAACTGGCGTTTTCAGCCGTAAAGCTGGCGGGTGAAATCATTGGTTTACAGATGGGATTATCTTTCGCTACGCTGCTGGACCCGAACACGCGGGTTAACATGCCGCTGCTGGCGCGTTTTCTCGATATGCTGGCGATGCTGCTGTTTCTGACCTTTAACGGACATCTGTGGCTGATCTCGCTGCTGGCAGACAGTTTTCAGACCTTGCCCGTCAGTGCAGAGCCGCTGAGTGCTGATGCCTTTATGGGACTGGTCAAAGGCGCCGGGCTAATTTTCCTTAATGGCATGATGTTAGCGCTGCCCTTAATCATTTTGCTCCTCACGCTAAACCTGGCACTGGGTTTGTTAAACCGTGTTTCACCTCAACTGTCGGTTTTCGCTATCGGCTTTCCCGTGACCTTAACGGTCGGCATCCTCTCTATGGGTATGCTGATGCCGCTTCTTGCCCCATTCTGCGAACATCTGTTCAGCGAAGTCTTTGATTTACTCGCCCGATTTGTCTCAGAACTTTCCCCTGCACGTTAGTTAACGATACTGTTACCATTCTGAAGTGATAGTTAAGCAGTCAAAATCATTCCGTATACTTTTCAAACCATTTTTTTCAGAAATCAACTGAGGAAAATCTGATAAATCGATATTTATCGTGAAAAACATTCTTATTAAACGGCCCGTGGAGTATTTTAGTCAGACGATTCTTAAGGTGGTTTCCCTGACGAATCGGTTGGCAAAATGCTCAAGGGTATGTTTTTAAACAAAAAAAATTTAAAAGCGATTTTTCTTGTCTAATTTCCCTTTTTCCGGCATTGTCAACACTCGCTGAAGCGTCACACTTTCGCGAAACAAATGTTTTTAAGATTTGTCCTATCAGAATTGCCTGTGACATGCGCGATAGTGACACAGCTCTCAAAAACAGGGCGGAAGGTATACTTAAAGCAAATTCCTGGTGATTCCCGCTATCGCCGGGGAAAGAATGACGTGGATGGAACACAAAAAACTTCGCAGAACGGGTCAGGGAAGAGTCATGATGGCGCAGGGATATAATTTGCCAGACTGCAAAGCAGAATAAAAAAGTGTCTTTGAAAATTTCTCTCGTACCGCAAACGCGTATTCATCGTTGATTTAAACGGATAACAAATTGGTGAGGGTCGCTATAATGCCAACGATTATTATGGATTCATGTAACTACACACGCCTGGGACTGTCGGACTATATGTCGGCAAAAGGAGTTAAAAAGAAAAACATTACTGCAGCCACGGATATCGAACAGCTACAACAAAAATGCGAGCAATTAAAACCTGGCGTAGTATTTATTAACGAAGATTGCTTTATTCACGAAGCCGATTCCAGCGATCGCATTCGTGCTATTATCACACAGCACCCGGATACTCTTTTCTTTATCTTTATGGCGATCTCAAATATCCATTTTGAGGAATATCTCTACGTTCGTAAGAACCTGATTATTACATCAAAATCGATCAAGACATCGACTCTGGATTCACTGCTGGGTACTTACCTGCAAAAGAAACTCAATGCGTCACCGCGTATTTCCGCCGGGATGGACATTCATCCACTGACGCTAAGCCAGACCGAATCAAATATGCTGAAAATGTGGATGTCAGGCCATGACACCATTCAGATTTCAGACAAAATGCAGATTAAGGCTAAAACCGTTTCGTCACATAAAGGCAATATTAAGCGTAAAATCAAAACGCATAATAAACAGGTTATCTATCATGTAGTACGCCTGACAGATAATGTAACCTCCGGCATTTATGTTAACGTGCGATAAACTGTCTGCTACATAATTTATGCTGCCACAGGGCTGGTCTGATGACCGGCCCTGTTGTTTTTTAACGCTTTTGCGATCGCGATCCCATATTCTCACCTAAGCCTTTACCCTGCCCTGCCGATGTTTGCTTTCAGAACCCTTACCACTATGAGAGCAAGGAAATGAAAACAGCATCGACCGATGTAGATAATAAGCTCAGCCTCTGGCAAAACCTGCGCCTGATGCCATTGTTCAGCGTGATATTCGGCGGCATTCTGCTGCTTTTTGCTCTGTGTATTGGCCTCGCCAGCTATTTTCTCATTCAGAGCAACAATTCGCTGAACGATGCCACTGAGGAGATTCAGGTGCGCATGGGCATCTCCAACAGCTCTAATCACCTGCGCACTGCCCGCCTTAATATACTGCAGGCGGGCGCGGCGACGCGTATTGGCGAGATGGATAGCTATCGCGCCGATCTGGCGCGGACAGAAACGCGCATTAAACAGGCGCGCGAAGGATTTACGCTTTATATGGCGCGCGATGTTAAAACACCCGCCGATCTGGCCCTGGATGCGCCGCTGACCGCCAGCTTCAATCAATATATCGATAAAGGCGTGAAGCCGATGATCGAATCAGCGCGTCAGGGTAGTTTTGAAGGCATTGTGGCGCAGGAGACCGATGTCACCCGTAAACTGGATGATGCCTATAATGCACTGCTGCTGAAAGCCATTAAAATTCGTACCGAACGGGCCGAAGCGATTAACGCTGAGGCAGCGCATCAGGCGCGCCTCGGCTTTATCGCCATGGCAGCGGCGTTTGCGGCTGCATTAGTGCTGGTCGGACTAACCTTTATTTTTCTGCGGCGGATCATTATTAATCCTCTGCGCCAGGCGGTCGTCCGCATTGAACGAATTGCCCGGGGCGATTTGACCGCCGCCGATGTGCCGTGCGGGCGTAACGAAATCGGCATGCTGTTGCATAATCTGCAGCTGATGCAGGCGGCGCTGGTACGCACCGTGGGCAGCGTGCGCGAAGGAGCGGAGGCTATTTATCAGGGAACCAGCGAAATCTCCGCCGGGAACACCGACCTCTCTTCCCGCACCGAGCAGCAGGCATCCGCGCTGGAACAGACCGCGGCCAGTATGGAGCAGCTCACCGCGACGGTGAAGCAGAATGCGGAAAATGCCCATCACGCCAGTCAGCTGGCGGCTGACGCCTCTGATAAAGCGCGCAACGGTGGCGATCTGGTCAGCGGCGTAGTGAAAACCATGAACAACATCTCCGGCAGCTCGAAAAAGATCGCCGAAATCACCAACGTGATTAACAGCATCGCTTTTCAGACAAATATTCTGGCGCTTAACGCTGCGGTAGAAGCCGCCCGGGCGGGTGAACAGGGCCGCGGTTTCGCCGTTGTCGCCAGCGAAGTACGCAGCCTGGCACAGCGCAGCGCTCAGGCGGCGAAAGAGATCGAAACGCTGATCGCCGAGTCGGTCGCGCTGATTGGTGACGGATCGCATCAGGTGGGCGAAGCGGGAACCACCATGAGTGACATCGTTGAAGCCGTACGGCGCGTCACCGATATCATGGCAGAGATCGCCGCAGCGTCAGATGAGCAGAGCCGCGGTATCCAGCAGGTCAGCCTGGCGGTAACGGAGATGGATAATGTGACGCAGCAAAACGCCTCGCTGGTTGAAGAAGCCTCTTCTGCAGCGGCCTCGCTTGAAGATCAGGCGGGTAAACTGACGCAGGCGGTGGCTGCATTCCGCCTCAGCGACAGCGCTTACGCCACAACGAAGGTTACGGCGCCGGCCAACGCGGTGCCAGCGGCTCAGCGCACGGTGCGTCCGGCACTGGCGGTATCCGGCAGCGATAACTGGGAGACCTTCTGACAGCACGCGCCCCGCTGAATCGTCAGACGGGGCGCGCGGTTTGGTTTGCTCAGCCGGTGCTGGCAGGCTCAACGAATACGCCTTCGGCGTGGTCGCTTTCGTTAAAAAACCAGATGCCCAGTGGATAATCCTCCAGCGCCACCAGATACATGGTCCCTTCGTTAAACGGCTCCACCGCCAGCAGTTTACCTGCGCGGCGCGGGCCGCCGTCTGTTTTCACCGTTACGTGTTCACCTACCTGCATTGCGACCTCTCAGCGACTGTTTTGCGTCAGTGTAACGTAAACAGGCGGCGAAATAGTGATCGCGATCAGCGACGGGCGATAACCCAGACAGCGTGGACGATGCCGGGAATATAGCCACAGAGCGTCAGCAGAATGTTCAGCCAGAACGCTCCGCCAAAACCCACCTGCATAAATACGCCCAGCGGTGGCAGCAAAATAGCGATAATAATGCGCAGCAAATCCATACTAACTCCTTGTTATCAATAATAATCAAACAGCATTAAGCATAGCTGCTTCCGGTAAAAACAGGAGCGATGTCAGGTAAAGAACTGTCAAAAGCCGCTTTTTCACTCTCTTAACGTTTTACTGCGAGAACCCTGACGGAGAAAACGCTTATCATCATTTCGCTGCATCAACCCCAAAGAAGCAGCCAACCTAAAAGTAACAAGGATTTTTGCCCGCGCAGCGCGGGCTTTTTTTTGCCTGTCGCGCTGCGCGCGTATGCGCGTGCCGCACTATACTCAAGACTCACCCTGGCTTTGCGGAGTCCCCGTATGCGTGCAGAAGAAACCCGTCCTCGCTCCCTGTCGGCAGGCAATCCGGAACAGGAAAAAGAGCGCGACCCGGAGTGGTTTGATTCATCAGGTAAAACCGTGGATCAGGCGCGCTGCCTTTCTGAACAGTGCGAAGTGGATATTCACGATTGCAGCTTTTGCGAAGCGAATCGCTGAGAGTAATTTAAAAAAAACCCGGCTCAGGCCGGGTTAAATTTATCAATGGATTCGTTACACCAGGAAACGGTAATGCCGTTTCAGATTACGCTCACTGTGTATGAAGGCAACCGGCTTTTGTGCATATAAAGTGCAGAAATATGCATATCTCCTGGCGTTAAACCTGTCAGAGAGCCGTACCGCCTGCGCTTTACCCTGCACACTTTATGCACCGGCAGCCGGAGTAAAGCTGCCTTTTAAGATTATTCCTGGTTGTCGCGTTCGCTAAGCCGGAAAAACGTGCAATCCTCATAACGCTATTATACTGATTACTCTCTGCTTTACTCACCTCTGTGGTGTAAGGAGTATGACGATGATTGATCCCGATTCCCCTCTGCTGGTGGTAACCGACCTGGACGGCTCGCTGCTGGATCACCACGATTACAACTGGGAAGCCGCCCGCCCGTGGCTGGACTATTTTGCCGCACGCCAGATCCCGGTAGTGCTCTGTTCCAGCAAGACCGCTGCAGAGATTATCCCGCTGCAGAAGCGTCTGGGTTTAAGCGGAGCGCCGTTTATCGCTGAAAATGGTGCCCGCATCAGCTTTGGCGACGACGTTACGGTTAACGATGAGCCGGGCGCTGACTATCTGGCGCTGTGCGACAGGCTGGCTGCGCTGAAAGCGGAATTTCGCTTTACCGGCTTTCACGATCTCAGTGATAGCGACGTGGCGAGCTTTACCGGTCTGGCGCTGAGTGACGCCCGGCTAAGCCGCCTGCGTGACGCCTCGGAGGTGATTTTGTGGCGCGACGAGAGCGATAAGCTGGAGGCGTTTCGCGCCGCGCTGGCCCGGCATCAGCTTGCGCTGACGCAGGGTGGCCGCTTCTGGCACGTGATGCCGGAAAACTGCGGTAAAGGTATTGCGCTGACGCAGCTGCAGCAGCAGCTGATGCAGCAGGATGGCGTAAGCCGGATAACGCTGGGTCTGGGTGACGGCCCCAATGATATTCCGATGCTAGAGCAGGCGGACTACGCGGTCATTATCAAAGGCTTCAGTAAGTCGCCGGTTGAACTCAGCCGTACCGATAGCGACCATATCTATCGCACAACGCAAACCGGGCCAAACGGCTGGAGCGAAGGCATAGATCACTTTCTGGCCCCCCATAAGCCGTAATCAGAGGATGAGACGATGAGTGACTTTTATCAGAATGGCGTCATTACGAATTTCCATAACCTCACCCATCGCCACGTGGAGTCGCTGGAAAAAGAGATGGTGCAGTTTGCCCGCCGGCGCAAGATGGGCCTGATCCTGCCCTCGCTGTTCTCCGAGCTGGAGGGCCCGGCGCTGGATAATATTGTCAATGAACTGGCGCAGGTACCCTATCTGGAAGAGATTGTGATTGGTCTCGATCGCGCCGATCGCGATCAGTTTCTGTTTGCCCGCGACTTCTTCTCGCGCCTGCCCCAGCGGCACCGCATTCTGTGGAATGACGGGCCGCGCCTGAAAGCGATTGATGCTGAGCTGGATAAAGAGGGTCTCTCACCCAGCCAGCCCGGCAAAGGGCGCAACGTCTGGTTCTGTACCGGTTACACCCTGGCATCCGATCGCACCCAGTGCGTGGCGCTGCACGACTGCGACATTGTGACCTATGAGCGCGGCATGCTGGCGCGTCTGCTCTATCCGCTGGCCAACCCGGCGTTTCAGTATGAGTTTTGCAAAGGGTTTTATGCGCGCGTCGCGGATGGCAAGCTCAATGGCCGCGTCGGCCGTCTGCTGGTCGGACCAATGCTGCGTTCGCTGCAGCAGGTGTATGGCCACTCCGAGTATCTCGACTACCTCAGCAGCTTTCGCTATCCCCTCTCCGGCGAGTTTGCCATGCGCACCCATGTGCTTAACGGCATTAAGATCCCTGGCGACTGGGGGCTGGAGATCGGCGTGCTGTCTGAGATCTATCGCAACTATACAACCCGCCAGAGCTGTCAGGTCGAGATCGCCGATCACTATGACCACAAGCATCAGCCGCTGGCCGAAGAGGATGGTACCGGGGGGCTGAAGCGCATGAGCAGCGATATTGTCCAGTCGCTGCTGCGCAAGCTGGCGACCATGGGCGTGCCGCTGACCAGCGACTCTTTTCGCGTGCTGAAGGCGACTTATTACCGTAACGCGCTGGATATGATGGAGATCTACCGGCATGAAGCAACCATGAACGGCCTGTCGTTCGATCAGCACAAAGAGGAAGCGGCGGTGGAGATGTTTACCCAGGCCATTCTCGACGCCGGTCAGTCGTTTATTGAACGCCCCAACGATAAGCCCTTTATTCCGAGCTGGAGTCGCGTTCAGTCGGCGTTTCCGGATATTCTGCAGCGGATTTACCAGGCGGTGGAAGAAGATAACGAGGGAAAAGTGTAACGGGATACGGGACGGCGAAACCGTCCCGATCAGATTCAGCTGGCGAGCCGGGATTCCGTCGTCATGTGACTCAGTTCATCACTATGGAATGCTTCGCGGCGCACGCTATAGCCATCATACCAACGACACTCAACCATTCCGCTGGCATAGCCGGTTACCACCATCGTGGGTCCGCCCTGTTTGTGCTGAACTTCATCACTCACTGCAAAGGTCATACCGCGCCCTCCCTTTTACCGTTGATTAAACGCTTAAAGGTATAGCAGCCGGACAGACAATTTGCCTATAGGATAATGTTATTAGTGTGATAAAAGAGGAATAAGCAGTGCAAAATCTGGTTCATAAACAAAGCCGGTAATGTTTATTACCGGCTTTGAAATTTTTAGCTGTGACCGTCAGATTTTGCAGCCTTCGCACTCAGCATCATCACTGAGTTCAGCCGGCACTTCGCTGGCTTTTTCCGCCGCTTTCGCTTCAGCCTGTTCCAGCTGGGCATCGATATCAAATTCAAACATATCGTCGTTCATCATCACTCTCCTGAAAATTAGTGTGCCGCGCGTTATAACGCATTGCCAGAGATAAGCGGTAAGCGGCTTGTGCGCCGCTCGCCGCGCTGGCCTGTTATGCCGATTTACCGCGAACTTTGGCGACGAGGTTAACCACCAGCAGCACAATCGCGCCGACGATAAACCCAAGTACCAGGTTGGCCCCGTTGCTCAGCAGGCCGGAAACCAGACCGTTAAAGCCGCTGCTGTATTCGCTGATAGCGTGGTGCAGCGGCGTGATACCATGCACAATAATGCCGCCGCCCACCAGAAACATCGCCAGCGTGCCGACGACAGTAAGAATTTTCATCAGCCACGGCGCCATCGCCAGCAGAAAACCGCCCACCGCCTGCGCCAGTGAAGAGGACTTTTCCCGCAGCCAGTAGCCGAGGTCATCGATCTTCACAATCATCGCCACAATGCCATAGACACCGATGGTCACCAGAATGGCGATACCGGCGAGGATCAGCACCTGGTTGAGCAGCGGCGCCTCTGAAACGATGCCCAGCGTAATCGCCACGATCTCCGCTGAAAGAATAAAGTCAGTGCGTACCGCACCTTTGACCTTGCTCTTTTCATACGCGCGCGGATCCTGTTTTGCCAGATTGTCGAGTCGCTGCTGACGCGCCTCCGGGCTCTTTTCCTCTTTATCGTGCTGCAGGCTGTGTAACACCTTTTCCACCCCTTCATAGCAGAGGTAGGCACCGCCCAGCATCAATAACGGCGTGATAAGCCAGGGAGCAAACGCTGAAATCACCAGTGCCAGCGGCACCAGGATCAGCTTATTCAGAAATGAGCCCTTCGCAACGCCCCAGACCACCGGCAGTTCGCGATTGGCTTTGACGCCCGTGACCTGCTGCGCATTAAGCGACAAATCGTCGCCCAGCACGCCAGCGGTTTTTTTTGCCGCAACCTTGCCCATGACTGAAATGTCATCCAGCAGCGTTGCGATATCATCCAGAAGCGTAAGTAAACTGGTTCCTGCCAAAATGGTAATCCTTATTCCGGTTAGTGTTCCTGACAACAGGGGCAGCGCTCAACCCACGTCACCGACATGTCGGCGATGCCCTCACAGTCCCATTCAACGCGTAACGTTTTTCCCTGCGTATCCGCTGCGTGCAGATATTTACTCACCGGGCTTTCGGTCATGCCGCTGATCTCTTCGGTGGCAATCAGCCGATCGTCGAGCCAGATGCGTGCCGTGGCCTGTGTCGCCACCAGCCGCTCATCACGCAGCTGATAGAGCCGTCTGACCGTCAGTTTAATACTGCTCATGGTAGTGCTCCGCGTCCCAGAGAAAAACGTGATCTAAACGGTTATTGCCGCGAAAAGCAATCATCGCCGGCTAGAGCGGCTGGTAATGATGCAGTCCCTGATGATCCAGCTCCGCGCTCTGCCCGGCGGCCAGCAGCCACTCCTCAAGGCGCTCAATCAGCTGATTGTCATCCAGCCGCAGCTTACCGCGCAGCGCGCACTCCCAGACTATCAGTACCTTCCAGCCGGTCTCCTGCAGCTGCTGCACATAGCGCCGGTCACGCTCAACGTTGCTGTTGATTTTGCCGTTCCAGAAGCCGGTGCGCGTGGCGGGCATTTTAAACAGATAGCAGTGATGACGATGCCAGAAACAGCCGTGCACAAAGATGATTGCCTGCTGCTCAGGCAGCACGAAATCGGGCCGCCCCGGCAGCGCTTTATCCTGCACGCGAAAGCTGAAGCCGCGATCTTTCAATATCGCGGCCACGCGCTGTTCAATCGCCGTATCCTGATTGCGGATCGCGCGCATATTTTTACTGCGGATCTCTTGTGAGTGAACGTCAGCCATGCCGTTTCCTTTTCCTGCGGGCCTATTCAACTTTAGCGTTTTACGGCAAAAGCGAAAGCGGCAGCGTAAAAGAGTGCGGCACGGCACGCAGCGCGACACGACACGCTAATTTCAACCCTGCCAGATGAGTGGTAGCATAGCCGCTCAACTGTTAAGGAAAAACGCATGCTCGTTCCCGATCCCGCCGCACCGGCTACCCCCTCTTCGTTAACCGCTGCGCAGGATGATTTAGCGCTGTTACTGCAGGTACTGGATATCTACGCGGCGCGCGATGTGATGCAGACCCTCAACGCCGCCGGCACAGGCCACTGGAGCGTGGCGAAGCTGAACCGTCTGCGCAGTGGCAAAGCCGCGTCGGTAATGCTTCTCCCGTCTGAGATCGCCAGCCTGCGCGCCCTGCTGCCATCACGACCGGCCCACTATGAGAGGCCCGCCTTTCAGTTTATCGATCTCTTTGCCGGTATCGGCGGCATCCGGCGCGGCTTTGAGCAGGCCGGCGGCGAGTGCGTTTTTACCAGCGAATGGAATAAAGAGGCGATCCGCACCTATAAAGCGAACCACTATTGCGATCCGCTGCGCCACCGGTTCAATACCGATATTCGTCTCGTCACGCAGCCAGCCGGCCTCACTGAGGAGGCGGCTATCTATCAGCATATCGATCGCGCTATCCCCGATCACCAGGTGCTGCTGGCCGGCTTTCCCTGTCAGCCTTTTTCACTGGCGGGCGTCAGTAAAAAGAACGCGCTCGGTCGGGCGCACGGCTTTGAGTGTGAGGCGCAGGGCACGCTGTTTTTTGACGTGGCGCGCATTCTCGCGGCTAAAAAGCCCGCGTTTTTTGTGCTGGAAAATGTCAAAAATCTGAAGAGCCACGATAAGGGCCGCACCTTCGCCATTATTATGGCAACGCTGGATGAGCTGGGTTATGACGTGGCGGATGCGGATGATAAAGGCACACCGGACGCCAAAGTGATCGACGCGCGCTATTTTCTGCCGCAGCACCGTGAACGCATTGTGCTGGTCGGCATCCGGCGCGATAGCGGCGTTAAGCAGCCCTTTTCACTGCGCGCGTTGCCGGCGCTCTATCCGCCGCAGGTGCCGCCACTGCAGAGTTTGCTGGACGCAGAGCCGGGTGAAAAATATACCCTGTCGCCCACGCTCTGGCACTACCTCTATCGCTATGCGCAAAAGCACAAGGCGAAAGGCAACGGCTTTGGCTTTGGCCTGAACGATCCGCAGAACCTGCACTGCTGCGTGCGCACGCTTTCAGCGCGCTACTATAAAGATGGCTCAGAGATCCTGATTGACCGCGGCTGGGATCGCGCGCTGGGTGAACAGAACTTTACCGCCGCTGAGAACATGGCGCGGCGACCGCGCCGGCTGAGTCCGCGCGAGTGCGCGCGCCTGATGGGGTTTGAAGCGCCGGGTGAAGCGCAATTTCGCATTCCGGTTTCTGATACCCAGGCCTATCGTCAGTTTGGCAATTCCGTGGTGGTGCCGGTATTCGCTGCGGTCGCGAAATTGCTGCTGCCGCTGATTGAACACTACAGGCTGAACGCGCCAGAGCAGGCTAATAGCTGATCGCGCATAAGAAATAGCTCACCCGCCGGGCGGCGGGTGGCAGAGACTACTTCTTCTTCTTGCTCTTTTTCAGTAGCGCACGGATCTGACGCAGTTCCGTAGCGCTTAACCGATCGTCCGGCGTCTCATCGGAGTGCAGATTATCTACCGCCGTCTCCTGCTGCGGGGCACTCTGCAGGCTCGCCTGCAGCCGGTTAACAATCTCCTGACTCATTGAAAGCTGATTGTCAGCGGCAAGCTGCTTAATCTCCTCTTTCAGTGCCGGATCAATTTTAATCGTAATGTTCACGGTTTCAGTCATTTCCACACTCCCTGCTATTTTTTTCACAAACGTAGCGGAAGATAATGCGAGTTAACAGCCTGTCATAAAAATTTAATATTCCTGTAACGTGCAGCAGAAGTCGCGCAGCACGGATTCATCAACCCCTGCCAGATTCCCCTGCAGTTCAGCGCAGAGTTTAGCCATATAGTGCACCAGAAAATCGGCGTTATATTCAGCCAGACGACGTCCTGCGGCCGTTTGCATGGTTTCAGGCAGGCGCAGCAGCTTTTTCTGAAAGTGATCCAGCGTCCACTTCACATCGTCGAGTTCGCGATCGCGACCTAATGGATCGTCACTGTCAAACAGCGGCCGGCCCAGTGCGCCAGCCGTGTAGAACACGCGTGCCAGTCCGATAGCCCCCAGCGACTCCAGACGATCGGCATCCTGCACAATTTTTGCTTCTGCAGTCAGCGGCGTAATGGCAGCACTGAAACTGTGCGCCTGCACCGCGTGCGCAACGCTATCTATAAGTTCAGCGGGAAAATCGGGAAAATCCTGCTGCAGAATGCGGCGCGTCTCTTCAGCGGCAAACGTAGAGGCGAGATGACGCTGGGGATGATTCTTCGGCAGATTCACCACGTCATGGAAATAGCTGGCGGTCAGCACCACCATGGCATCTGCAGGCGTCTCCTGCATGATACGTGCCGCGCTCATCCAGACCCGGCGCAGATGCCCCACGTCGTGCGCCTTATCGTCATGCTGCCAGTTCAGCCGCAGCCAGTGTTCATAACGTTGTTGCCAGTGTGTAATGGACATGATGCTTCTCCTGTTATGACATGTGATGCGCGGCGGGAGCTCTTCAGACTCAGCCCTATCTTAGCGGGCAGGTCATGACACTTTTCTTACAGCATTTTTAGTGTGAGAGGGAAAAATCTGCGATCCTGATCATGTTATAGCGTTGTTAAGCCCGCTTTCCCAGTAGCCTTTTTGTTTTCAGCTTTTCCTTATGCCGTCCGGCTGCAACCAAATTTAGTTAACATAGTTTATGTGTCGCGCTTAACTGCGATGCCAGCGCGCGGTTAACTTAAGCCTCCAGCCCTCGCTGACAGATAGCCAGTGATTAGCGGAGAAAAAGGTGAAATAGTCTGAAAATATTTCTATTTTGGCCGTTATAACGTACTGTATAGGGGAAATTTCCGCATTTCGCCGGCAAGTTGAGCGATCTGCACCCCACTTTTTGCCTGGATGTTTTTTTAATACCGGAACAGGAAGAGAACGCCTGATTATCAGGAGACAAATTATTAAGCAAATTTGTTTGAAACCTTTATGCTAAGGGTCTCGTCCTGTACAGGATGTAACGTCAACGCTTTCCGGGTTCGTGATATAACAAGAGGTAAAAAATGAAAGAACGGCCGATTCTTTTTTCCGAACAGCGGGTTCGCGCCCTGCTGGTTGGCCAGCAAACACAGACCCGACGCATTATGAAAACGCAGGCATTTGGTCCAGGACAGGACCACCATGAAGGCGTTCATGCGTTTGATGTCAGTGCGAATCATCTCCACGGCTACAAACTGATGTCGATGTCCGATATCAGCGCGCACTGTCCGTTCGGGCAGGTTGGCGATCGCCTGTGGGTGCGTGAAACCTGGCGCGGCCCGATTGTGCCGGAGGCGCAGCTGGCAGAGTACGATCGCGATCCCCAGCTGTTTCGCCATCCCGACTTCTGCCAGTATCGTGCTGACAGCAACGAGTTTGGTCAGCTGGAGGACGATCTGCAGGACGCGGAGCAGTTTGGCTGGCAGACGGCCATTCATATGCCGCGCTGGGCAAGCCGCATCGATCTGACCATCACCGCGATCCGGGCTGAAAAAATCCAGGATATCAGCGAGGATGACATCATGGCAGAGGGCGTCCAGACGGACTCGCACTTCCTGAACAACTTCTTTACCATGAATATGAATTCAGAGTCGCCTAAAGAGGCTTACCGCAAGGCGTGGCAAAAGCAGTATGGCGCGACCAGCTGGGAGGTTAACCCCTGGGTCTGGGTCATTGAATTTGAACGCGCTGCACGCGAAAGCCGACCGCTCTGAGCATGCGCCCGCGCCTCTTCTTTTCGCCGGAAGAGGCGCTTACGCCCCGCCCCGCTTATTTTTGCTTTTCACTTTGCAAGCGCAATCACAGACACCGTCCCGGCTAACAGGTTGAATAACAGGTTTGACGTCTGGCACATTCTGTCCCGTCGGCACTCCTTTTCTCCTTCTACAGGCGCTGCGATGTTTAAATGGTCCCGGAACGCGCATAAATCCGATGCTGTCGCTGAACTGCCCTGGACGCAGGCGCTGCGGCAGCCTGTGTTTTCTCTGCTTAATCATGATGAACATGCCGTTCTGATCGGCATGGCGCAGCGCTTTCTGCAGCAGAAAAAATTTGTCCTGCTGCAGGGCACTGAACTGGATGCGCTGCACAGCGCCCGTCTGGCGCTGCTGTTTTGCCTGCCGGTGCTGAAGCTGGGCGTGGAGTGGCTGGATGGTTTTCACGACGTGCTTATCTATCCTGAACCCTTTGCGGTTGATGACCGCTGGGAAGATGAGAGCGGGCTGGTGCATCAGGCGCCCGCTGTACACGCCGGGCAGAGCTGGACGCAGGGGCCGGTGGTGCTCAACGCGCTGGATATTTCCGACGCGTTCGATCTCTCAGGCTATAACCTGGTGATCCATGAAGTAGCACATAAGCTGGACGCGCGCGGCAGCGGCTACACCAGCGGCATCCCCGCTATTCCGCTGCGCGAGGTCGCTGGCTGGGAGAAAGATTTGCTGCAGGTGATGCAGGAGATTGACGATGAAGTGGCGCTCGCGGGTGAAGAGGCCGCGACCTTTGATCCTTACGCAGCCAGCGATCCGGCCGAATGTTTTGCTGTGCTCTCAGAGTATTTTTTCACTGCGCCCGACCTGCTCCTTCAGCGCTTTCCGGCGATGTATCGTCACCTGCAGCTGTTTTACCGTCAGGATCCTGCTGCCCGGCTTGCGACGCTGGCGGCGGAATCTGCCTGATCTCTGTGCGGGCTGTATCTTTGCTAGCCAGTTGAATGCAATTGTGTTTTAAGCTGTTGACAGGCTCGTCCGGGGCCACTACTATTCGCCTCGTTCACACGATTCCTCTGTAGTTCAGTCGGTAGAACGGCGGACTGTTAATCCGTATGTCACTGGTTCGAGTCCAGTCAGAGGAGCCAGAATCTGAAAAGCCCGCTCAGGAAAACCTGAGCGGGCTTTTTGCTGTCTGCGCCGGCGTTAAATCACCGCCACCCCGCCGGTTACGGCAATGGTTGCCCCTGAGATATAGCTGGCTTCATCGCTGGCCAGCATGACATAAGAAGAGGCCAGCTCAGCAGGCTGCCCCATACGCTGCAGCGGCACCTGGCTGCCAAAACTTTCGACCTGCTGCGGCGGCATGGTTGCCGGGATCAGCGGCGTCCAGATAGGTCCCGGTGCGACTGCATTGGCACGAATGCCCTTATCCGCCAGCAGCGCGGCAAGGCTGCCGGAAAAGTTAATGATGGCGGCTTTCGTCGCCGAGTAGGCAATCAGTTTCGGTTTAGGCTGATCGGCGTTGACTGACGCGGTGTTAATAATGGAGCCGCCGGCTGGCATATGCGGTACCGCGGCTTTGCAGATGTAAAACATCGCATAGAGATTGGTTTTCATCGTGCGGTCAAACTCATCATCATCAATCTCATCCAGCGAGTCGCGCGTCATCTGGAAAGCGGCGTTGTTGACCACAATATCAATTTTGCCAAAACGCTCCGCCGTCTGCGCCACGATGCTGCGGCAGTGCTCCGCCTGCATGATATCACCCGCAATCAGCAGCGCCTGCTGCCCGACGGCTTCCACCAGCTGCGCGGTATCTTTTGCATCTTCATGTTCATCCAGGTAGGAGATGACCACGTCGGCGCCTTCACGGGCGTAAGCGATGGCCACTGCGCGGCCAATACCGGAGTCGCCGCCGGTGATAATCGCGGTTTTGCCTTTCAGCCGCCCGCTGCCCTGATAGCTGGTTTCGCCGTGATCGGGCACCGGCTGCATCTCGCGAAAGCTGCCGGGCCACTGCTGCTGCTGCGCCTGTTGCGGATTTTCTGGACGATCGGTCATAACGCGCTCCTTTTTCAGCGAAGAAGTAATCTGGCTCAGGTGAACAGCATCAAGTGTAGCAGTCATAACCAGAATGCAAGGCGGAGTGATAAGCGTAACGGCTTGAGAGATAAGCCTATTTCTGCGCAAAATCCGGTCTTTTACAGGACATCAGGTGGTGGCAGATGCTGACAAAATCAGCAGGTTGCTGCAGGAAGCAGCAAACAACCGCCGGGCGCTAAATCACGTTTTGACAGCCGCAGAAGAGTTGATTATTATGCGCGCCGAAACACAATTCCTCTGTAGTTCAGTCGGTAGAACGGCGGACTGTTAATCCGTATGTCACTGGTTCGAGTCCAGTCAGAGGAGCCAGATTAAAAAAGCCAGATGTCAGCTGACATCTGGCTTTTTGCTTTCCGGCGGTGCGCGGCGGGTCAGNACACAATTCCTCTGTAGTTCAGTCGGTAGAACGGCGGACTGTTAATCCGTATGTCACTGGTTCGAGTCCAGTCAGAGGAGCCAGATTAAAAAAGCCAGATGTCAGCTGACATCTGGCTTTTTGCTTTCCGGCGGTGCGCGGCGGGTCAGAATTCCACGACCACATTGCCTTTCGGTACGCTGCAGCAGGAGAGGATATAGCCCTCTTCGGCATCCTCGTCGGTAATGCCGCCGTTATGGTTCATCTCAACCTCACCTTCCAGGCATTTCACCTTGCAGGTGCCGCAGATCCCCATGCCGCACGCTTTCGGTATATGCAGGCCCAGCTTGGCAGCGGCGGCGTGAACGGTTTCACCCGGCGCAATTTTCACACTCTTATCACTCTGCGTAAACGCCACGGTCAACAGCTCGGAGCTGCAGAGCGCATCGGCCAGCTCGGCCGCCTCTTCCGCCTCCTGCACCACCTGCTCCTGTACCACCTCCGGCGTGGCACCAAACGACTCTTCATGGTAATGCGCCATATCGTAGCCGACGTTTTCCAGAATCGCTTTCACCGCGCGCATATAGGGCGTCGGTCCGCAGCAGAAAATCTCCCGCTCCATAAAATCAGGCGCGATCATCTGCAGCATGGCGTGATTCAGAAAGCCGCGAAAACCTGCCCAGTACTGTCCCGATTCGTAGCGTTCGCAGATGATGCTCAGTTTGAAGTTGGGAATACGCGCCGTCATATTTTCCAGATCGCGGCGGAAAATAATATCTTCCGGCGTGCGTGCGCTGTGCACAAACACCATGTCCACATCGGCGTTGGTGTCAAAATACCAGCGCGCCATCGACATCATTGGCGTAATGCCAACGCCGCCGGAGAGAAACAGCGCCTTATCGCCGGGATAATCGATGCAGTTAAACTGCCCTACCGGGCCGTGTACCGCCAGATCCATGCCTTCACGCATATTCGCGTGCAGCCAGTTAGATACCACGCCGCCCGGCACCTGTTTTACCGTGATCGAAAAGCTATACGGCACGGAGGGAGAGCTGGAGATGGTGTAGGAGCGAAACACGGTCTGATCCTCAATTGTCAGCTCCAGCGTGACAAACTGCCCCGGCTTAAAGAAGAACATCACCGGCTGCTCCGCCATAAAGCAGAAGGTTTTAACGTCCCAGGTTTCCTGTATGACCTTAACGCACCGCACTGCATGACGGCCGTTGGTCCAGGTCTGCGTGGTGACAGGCTCAAAAGCATTGGTATTCAGTACCGTGATATTTCTCTCTGTCATACATTTCATTCCCGTCAGGATTGGAGTGATCAATTGCCTGTATCGACGCATGGATAACCACAGGCTTTTGAGCCAGAAACTGCGATTCTCCGTGTAACCCCGGGACAGCATTTAGTTATGCGCGACACGGAAATGCCTGAAAAAACCACATCCGCAGGAAATTCTGCACGCGCGTCTTTAATAGAGGGGATTTATGTCGCTGGCAGAACATTGACGGGCGCCGGACCGGTGCAGCATGGATTGCATCTGTAATCCGTAGCGATCTTATGGGCTTCCGGTAACGCGGAAGTCCGGTTTTGTTGATATCCGGCTGCGCCTGTCGGGCGCGAACCACTCCCTTTTCAACCGCGCGAGAAGAGCAACATTATGAGCCACAACGATCTGCTGAATATCACCTGTACAAGCCTTGTCGATGCGAGCGATCGCATGCAGGATCTGCTCGAAAAACGCCAGCCCAACTATTCGCTGCCGCAGGCGCTCTATAATGACCCGACTCTGTTTCGCATTGATATGGAGGAGGTATTTCAGAAAGAGTGGCTGTTTGCCGGCATGAGCAGCGAAATCCCGAAAAAGGGCGACTACTTCACGCTTGAGGTCGGACAGAACCCGGTGCTGGTTCTGCGCGATGCAGAGGGCAACATCAACGCGTTTCACAACACCTGTCGCCATCGCGGCTCGCGCCTCTGCTCAAAGGAGCGCGGCAAGGTGGCCAATCTGGTCTGTCCCTACCACCAGTGGACGTACGATTTAAAAGGCAACCTGCTCTTCGCCGGTTCAGAGATGAATCAGTCATTTGACATGAAGCAGCACGGCCTGAAAAAAGCGCACTGTAAAACCGCCGGCGGGTTTATCTTTATCTGCCTGGCAGAGACGCCGCCGGAGTCTGACTTCGATGAATTTCTGGCCACGCTGGCGGAGTATATGGAGCCCTATGATGTGGACAACACCAAGCTGGCGGCAGAGTCCCATATGTATGAAAAAGCCAACTGGAAGCTGGTGCTGGAGAATAACCGCGAGTGCTACCACTGCGCCGGCAGCCATCCGGAACTGCTGAACAGCCTGCTGGAGTGGGATGACACCAACGATCCGCGCGCGCCGCAGAGTTTCCATGACTACTACAACAAGCAGGCGGCGCTGTGGGATGAGCAGGGTATTCCGCATCGCCATCAGAGCTTTGGTCTGCGCAACCGCATTGTGCGTATGCCGCTGAAAGAGGGCACTAAAGTCATGACCATTGATGGTCGTGAGGGATGCACCCGGCTGCTGGGCCGTTTTACCAGCCACTATCAGGGATCGATGCGTATTCTGCACCTGCCTAACTCATGGAACCATATGCAAAGCGATCACTTTATCGTGTTCCGCGTGCTGCCAATCTCCGCGCAGGAGACGATGGTAACGACAAAATGGTTTGTGCATAAAGACGCGGTCGCCGGTGTCGATTACGATCCGGAGCGTCTGCGCACCGTCTGGGACGCCACCAATGAGCAGGATCGCGTTCTGGGCGAAGAGAACCAGCGCGGCATCAACTCCATTGGTTATCAGCCAGGCCCCTATTCTGAAACTTATGAGTTTGGCGTGATTAACTTTATCGACTGGTACAGCGAAACCGTGCTTAAAAACGTAAAAGGCTGACCTGATAACAGAAAACCCGGCTGGCGTCGTTAACCGCCAGCCGGGTTTTTTATTTTTCAGGCGCGCCGCTAGCGAATCACGCCCTCCTCCAGCAGCAGATCAAAAACCGCCTGCGCCATCTCATTCACCGGCTTATTCTGCAGCACTTTGCCACCTTCGCTCTGTGACTTCGCCGTGGCCGCTTTAAAGCGATCCGCCGCCGTTTTCGCTTTCACTTTTTTCAGCCGCTTCGGCCGCTTACGCGCCGGCGCTATCTCCCAGGCTGCCATCGCTGTATCCGGCACGTCCACGCCCGCAGCGGTGGTGATCTCTGCCCGGTTTGCCGGGCCAAACGCGCTCTGGCGCGGCGCGGCGGCGGCCATGTCCACGCTGGCGATAAACGGCAGCGCCACGCGCAGCAGACGCCGCTGACCGCGCGGCAGCGCCTGCAGCACTTCAGCGTCGGTGCCGTTCAGGCTGACAATCTCCGCCACGCCGACCACTACCGGGATCTCCAGCGCTTCTGCCAGCAGAAAAGGCAGCATACCGGATGACTCGCCGCGCTCCGCCCGGCCGCCGGTGAGGATCACATCCGGGTGATCCTGCTTAAGATAGTGACTCAGCACCGCCACCGCATCGCCCTGCTCTGTCATCGGCAGCACGCGCAGCGTCCTGACACCCATGCCCGCGTAGCTGCGCAGCGCCGCATTGTGCGGATCGCCGGCGTGAAGAAGCTCCAGATCGCCGGAAGCCAGCGCCAGCCCCATCTCTACCGCACGCGCATCCTGCCCGGCGCGGCGCGCCCTGCCCGAGTCGGGATGGAGTCCGACGGATATCAGCGCCGTAATGCGGCAGCCGCTGTGGTGTGCTTTATGCTGCATGGTTAAGCTCCTTATTACGCCAGGCGCGCGCCAGGCGCGCCAGTTCAGCGAGGATCGCATCGCTGTCGCCAATCACGCTCAGCGACGCGCGGCTGACCATATCGCAGCCGGGATCGGTATTAATGGCGATAACCCGGTCGCACTGCGCAATCCCCTGCAGATGCTGCACCGCGCCGGAGATGCCCACTGCAAGATAGACCCGCGCCGTCACCCAGGTGCCGGTAGCGCCCACCTGCCGGAAACGCGGCATATGGCCATTATCCACGGCCACGCGGCTGGCGCCTTCGGTCGCCCCCAGAAGCTCTGCGGTAGCGTGAAACTGCGCCCAGTCGCCGACGCCGTTACCGGCAGACAGAATAAACTCCGCCTCGCCCAGCGGCACCGCCGCCGGATCGACCGGCATCAGTCCGCAGTCGGTAATGCGCGCAACGCCAATGCTTCGCAGCCCGACGCTCACCGGCAGCACTTCATGGCGGGTCTCATCCACCGGATCGGCGCACTCTGCGGTCAGCAGCATGACGCGCGCAACCGGACGCGTAATATCGGCGCTGCCGCCCGCCGCCCGGCTGATGCAGCTGTCGCCCTCTATGCGCCATACCTGCGTGGCGGGTCGCTCCCCGCAGCGTGCGGCAAAGCGACAGCCCAGTTCAAAGCCGGCGGCAACACTGTCCGGAAACAGCCAGAAGCGCGGTGCCAGTTCGTTTTCTGCCGCCATCAGCGCATGGATGCGCTGCTCCGGACTGTAACCCTCATAGCGATCGCCGCTGAAATGGAGCAGCCGGTCAGCGCCTGCGGTGGCAAAGCTCTCTTCCCGATGCTCACCAAATACCACGGCCATGACCACACCTGCACCGCCGGCATCACGCACCAGCTGATGCGCCTGGCCCAGCACGTCGCGATCGTGGCTGGTCAGGCGGCCGCCGGTCATATCCAGTACCGCCGCCACGCAGTACTCTAGCTGCGCCACGCGGTGCAGCGGCAGCTCAGCGACGTGCGGCGTGCCGGCGCTGCGCCGGCCGGAGAGCTGGGAAAACGCGTTGACGTTCTCACGATCGATGCGCTTCAGTCCGTTTGGCCCGGTAAAGCCGACGGCGTGCGGATTTTTACGCAGCAGCCCGGACGGGCCACGGCTCTCCTGCATCGGCTGCATCAGCTCTGCATGCTGCGGATGCAGCCGGTTGCGGGCAATCCACTCAAGACGCGGATCGCGGCGTACAGGGGTTTCCATCAGATCACCTCCACAGCAATTTGGCGCTCGCGCAGCTTCGCCGGCAGCGGTTTTTTCGGTTCGCTGAGGGCTTCCGCCACCAGTTCAGCAATATCTTTGACCTCCGGACGCGGCCCGACAACACCTTCCAGCATCGCGGTACACTGCTGGCAGCCAACGGCAATCAGCTCTGCACCAGTCTGTTTGGCATCCTCCATCCGCATGTCAGCGATACGCCGCTCCCCCGGAATATCCGTAATCGGCGCACCGCCGCCGCCGCCGCAGCAGCGTGAGCGAAAACCGGAGCGGTCCATTTCGCTGAGTTTGATCCCCAGCTCCGCCAGCAGCTCACGCGGTGATGCATATTCACCGTTGTAGCGGCCGAGGTAGCAGGGGTCATGCCAGGTTACGCTGCCGCCTTTGTAATCTTTCAGATCCAGCAGCTGCGCCTTAACCAGCTCATTAATGAAGGTGGTGTGATGCAGCACCTCATAGTCGGGCTGCGTGCCTGCCGGATAAAAATCGGGATACTCATTTTTCAGACAGTGAAAGGCGTGCGGATCGGTGGTTACGATGCGGTTAAAGCGATAGTGTTGCAGCGTGGCGATATTGCTGCGCGCCAGCCGCTGAAACGTGGCGTCATCGCCCAGGCGTCGCGCAACGTCTCCGCTATCGAGCTCCTCATCGCCCAGCACCGCAAAATTCACGCCGGCGGCCCTGAGCACTTTGACAAACGCCCGCAGAATACGCTGACTGCGCATATCAAACGCCCCGTCGGAGACCCAGAACAGCACGTCGGCCTGCCCGACATCCCGCATCAGCGGCAGGTTCTGATCGGCTGACCAGTGCGTGCGGCTGCGCGGATTAAAGCCGCCAGGGTTATCCGTCTGGCTGAGGTTATCCAGCACCTCTGCGCCCTTGCCGGGCGTTTGCCCCTTCTCCAGCGTCATAAAGCGGCGCATGTCCACAATCGCGTCGACATGCTCAATCATCATCGGACACTCCTCCACGCAGGCGCGACAGGTGGTGCAGGACCAGAGCGTCTCTTCTTTAATGAGACCGCCGACAATCGGCTGATGCGGCGCTCCGCACGCTTCTCCCACCGGCACGCCCGGATAAGGGCTGCCGGCAAAGCGTGCGTCGCTGCCGCCCGCCATTCCGATGACCATATCCTGAATCAGCTTTTTGGGATTGAGCGGCTGACCCGCCGCAAACGCCGGGCACATCGCTTCACACTTGCCGCACTGCACGCAGGCGTCAAAGCCCAGCAGCTGGTTCCATTTGAAATCGGCCGGTTTTTCGACGCCAAGCTTTGAGGCAGCCAGATCCACCGGCTTCAGGCCCACAGAGCGGCCGCCGCCAAAGCGGGCCGGACGGCGATGAAAGGCAAGATGCAGCGCGCCGGCGAACGCGTGTTTCATCGGCCCGCCCCACGCCATGCCAAACACCATCTCGCCCAGCCCCCAGCAGATCCCTGCCAGCAGCAGTGCCGCCATCACCCAGCGTCCCGCTTCGCCAAACAGATCGGAGACCGGCAGCGTGGTGATAAAGAACGTTGCCGCAAAGACCAGCAGGCTCTTTGGCAGCCGCATCCACGGCCCGCGTGACAGACGGGCTGGCGGATTGCGACGGCGATACCAGATAAACAGCGCGCCGCTGAACATCACCAGCAGCGCGCCCGCCAGCACGCCATCCACCAGCGTGCCGCTGACGCCCGCCAGGTGAACCACGAGGATCAGCAGCATCGACAGCACAAAGCCGCCGGCGGTGGCCACATGGCTGCGCGACATATATTTATCGCGTGCCACTACGTGATGCAGGTCAACCAGATAGCGGCGGGGCATCGCCATCAGGCCGCTCAGCAGGGCAACCTGTTCCGGTTGTCCGCGCCGCCAGAGCAGGACGCGCCTGACCATACCCACGATGGCCAGAATCACCGCGCCAAGAAGTAACCAGGGGAGTATCCGATCAAGTACCATGATGTGCCCTTTCCAGACAATTTCTGTTAGATGCGGCGTGCGGTACCGCTTCCGGCTACCGCACGCTTTACGTCGGCGACGGCGAAACTACAGGTCCTTGCAGAGACGCAGCGCGTCGTAGATCGCGGCGTGAACATTGCGCTGCGAGACGCAGTCGCCGAGCCGCCACAGGATCATGCCGCTGCCCGCCTGCTCCAGCACCGGCTGTGGCCGGATATCAAACAGCGCCTCCACGTCAATCTGCCCCTTATTGCGCGATTCCGCTTTCAGCGCGTAATAGAGCTCCTCATTGGGACGGGTGCCGTTTTCCACCACAATCTGATCCACCACCCGCTCCTCTTTCTGCCCGGTGTATTCATTTTCCAGCACCGCCACCAGCTTCTCGCCTTCGCGATAGACCTTCTCCAGCGCCAGGTCGGAGGTCATCACCACCGCTTTTTCATACAGGCTGCGGTAGTAGGTCGGAAAGGTGGTGCCGCCAATGCCCACGCCGGGCTTGATATCGCCGGTTACCAGCTCCACCAGCGCACCGCGCGCGGCGAGGAAATCGGAGACGGACATCCCGGAAAATTCACAGATAGAGTCATACACCAGTACGTTTTTGCCGGGCTCCACGACGCCGTTCAG
Organism: Pantoea sp. M_9; assembly: GCF_008631385.1. Taxonomy (NCBI): domain Bacteria; kingdom Pseudomonadati; phylum Pseudomonadota; class Gammaproteobacteria; order Enterobacterales; family Erwiniaceae; genus Pantoea; species Pantoea sp. M_9. The sequence goes on from NZ_VWUF01000001.1 coordinate 493,655, forward strand.
CACGTCCCAGCTGGAGACCACCAGCCCTTCCGCCGCTCCCCACTCCGGGTTCTGCTCCAGGAAGGGTTCCCCGCCGGTAGCCAGGATGCAGACGTCGGGGGTGAGATCGCGGATCATCGCCATATCCGCTGTGGTACTGGTTAGCACCTTCACGCCGAGACGCTCAATCTCCATCGCCAGCCAGCGCGTGATACCGGCCATCTGATCGCGCTGCGGCGCTTTTGCCGCAATCGTAACCTGCCCGCCCAGCTCGCTGGCGCGTTCAAGCAGCGTGACCTTATGCCCGCGCTCTGCCGCCACGCGCGCTGCCTCCAGCCCGCCCGGTCCGCCGCCGATGACCACCACGTTGCGCACCGGCCCTTCGGTTTTGGTGATGATATGCGGCAGGCCCATATATTCGCGCGAGGTGGCCGCGTTCTGAATGCACAGCACATCCAGCCCCATATATTGCCGGTCTATGCAGTAGTTGGCGCCGACGCACTGGCGGATCTGATCGACCTGATTCATTTTGATCTTGGCGATCAGGTGCGGATCGGCAATATGCGCGCGCGTCATCCCGACAAAATCGACGTAGCCCGCTTCGAGGATACGCTGCGCCTGGTTGGGATCTTTAATATTCTGCGCGTGGATCACCGGCACCGTGACCACCTCTTTGATACCCGCCGCCAGGTGCAGAAACGGCTCGGGCGGATAGCTCATATTCGGAATAACGTTCGCCAGCGTGTTATGGGTGTCGCAGCCGGAACCGACCACGCCAAAATAATCGACCATGCCGGTTTTATCGTAGTAGGCGGCGATCTGCCGCATATCTTCATGGCTGAGGCCGTCGGGATGGAACTCATCCCCGGTGATGCGCATGCCGACCACAAAATCGGGGCCGACCGCGTCACGCACTGCTTTCAGCACCTCAATGCCAAAGCGCATTCGCTTTTCAAAACTGCCGCCCCACTCATCGGTGCGCTTATTGACGCGCGGTGACCAGAACTGATCGATCATATGCTGATGCACGGCGGAGAGCTCCACGCCGTCGAGGCCACCCGCTTTGGCGCGCTGCGCCGCTTTGGCGAAGTCGCCGATAACGCGCCAGATCTCCTCTTCCTCAATGGTTTTGCAGGTGGCGCGGTGCACCGGCTCGCGGATGCCGGAGGGTGACATCAGATTGGGCCAGTTCTCGCCATCCCAGCGCGAGCGCCGCCCCATGTGAGAGATCTGGATCATGATCTTGCCGCCGTGCTGGTGCACGGCATCGGCGAGATTCTGAAAGTGCGGAATAATCCGGTCGGTACTCAGGTTAACCGAACTCCACCAGCTCTGGGGACTGTCGATCGATACCACGCTTGAGCCGCCGCAGATACAGAGCCCGCAGCCGCCTTTGGCTTTCTCTTCGTAATAGCGCACATAGCGATCGGTGGTCATCCCGCCGTCAGTGGCATACACCTCGGCGTGGGCGGTGCTGACAATACGGTTGCGGATAGTCAGTTTATTAATTTTTAATGGCTCAAACAGCAGATCAAACTGTGACATAGCTTCACCTTAATTCCGTTCTGATATCCGGCCCGCCAGCCTGCGGCTCAGTTGTTGTGCGGGGTACGCAGCCGGCGCTGCGTACCCGGTCTTATACTGGCGAAACGGTAAAAATGCCGTACTCACATCCCTCTTCGGCCGCGCTCTGCGTCTGCACCGCCCGGGTTTTCACGCTGTAGCCGAGGCTCTGCGCAATCTGATCCATCGCGCCGGCAAACCAGCCGGTGAACATGTAGTCCACCTTGCGGTTGACTTTGCCGTACTGATAGACAAAGGCAGAGTGATCGAGCCGGATACGCGCCGTGCCCTGTTTCAAATCGAGTGCTTCAGTGGAAAAAAATCCCCAGCCGCGCTGTGACAGGCGTTTCATGTAGTGCTCAAATACGGCGTCGCCAGAGAGACCGTGCAGCGCAGCCTCTTTTTCACACCAGTGCCAGGCCGATTTATAGCCCGCTTTGTAGAGGATGGCGGCGTAGCGTTCAGCGCCAATCTCCTCTTCAATGCCCATATGGTTATTCACAAAGAAGTGCCGGGGCACGTACAACATCGGTAACGCATCGGTGGTCCAGACGCCGGTTTCATCATCGACGCTGATTGGCATTTCAGGCGCATGTGCCATGGTTTACCTCGCTTAGTGGTGTGAACAGGCCAGACGATCACTCATGCCAGACATTTGCCAGCAGGTTGAGCCAGTTCTCGCCCATAAATTTGCGCACCTGCTTCTCGGTAAAGCCGTGGCGCAGCAGTGCAGCCGTTAAGTTCGGGAATTCACCCAGCGTGCGAATGCCTTCCGGGTTGATGATTTTGCCGAAGTCGGTGAGCTGGCGGGCGTAGCCTTTGTCGTGCGTCAGCCACTCGAAAAACGCCTGGCCGTGGCCCTGCGTGAAGTCGGTGCCGATGCCGATCTGATCTTCACCCACCAGGTTGAAGATGTAGTCAATCGCTTCCACGTAATCTTCAATCGTGGAGTGGATGCCATTTTTCAGGAACGGGGTAAACATGGTGACGCCCACAAATCCGCCGTGATCCGCTATAAACTTCAGCTCTTCATCAGATTTATTACGCGGGTGATCTTTCAGGCCGGAGGGAAGGCAGTGGGAGTAACAGACCGGTTTTTTCGACGCGAGGATCACCTCTTTTGAGGTCTGCGCACCCACGTGCGAGAGGTCGCACAGCATGCCGACACGGTTCATCTCCGCCACGACCTCATGACCATAACCGGAGAGGCCGCCGTCACGCTCATAGCAGCCGGTGCCGACCAGATTCTGCGTGTTATAGGCCATCTGCACCACGCCGACGCCCAGCTCTTTGAACACCTGAATGTAGCCCAGCTGATCTTCAAACGCGTGCGCATTCTGGAAGCCCATCAGGATGCCGGTTTTGCCTTCATCTTTGGCGCGCCGGATATCGCGGGTGTTGGTCACTTTGGTGACCAGATCGGCGTTCTGCGCGATCAGGTTATTCATTTCCACGATATTATTAACCGTGCCCTGAAATCCCTCCCAGACGGAGACCGTGCAGTTGGCGGCCGTCAGCCCGCCGCGGCGCATATCCTCAAACAGCTCTCTGTCCCATTTCGCAATTACCAGCCCATCGATGACAATCGCAGAATTGTGCAATTCAGTAGCGTTCATATCTTCCTCTCTGGTTTGATTCATAACCGGGTGCGGCCGAATGAAAACAGAATAGGGTTTACGCTGCGGATGAATTGTTCTGAAAACGTCACTTGCCTGACAGCTGGCGCAGCCCCGGAAAGTGAACGGATGGTTTAAACCGATGAGCGGACATAAAAAAGCTGCCCTGAAGGCAGCGTTTTCAGCCGGCGCGGATCACAGGCAACGGGTCGCGTCAGACATCCGTTGAGAGTGCCACTGAGCCAAAGGTTGGCTCAAAGCGTGCCTCATTCAGGATGCGCAGAGAGGCGGATACCGTGCTCTCCTGCTGCCAGTTAGTCAGGCCGGGCATTTCCGCCATAAAGAACTGCGCCAGCGTTTTGCCGCCTCCCTGACTGTGTACGCCCCGCCGCTCTTCACGCGGCGGCACGCCAAGATGTTCGCGATAGCATTTGCTGAAGTGCGGCGTAGAGACAAAGCCGCACGCCAGGGCGATTTCAATAATCGACATGGAGGTCTGCTTCAGCAGCTGGCGGGCGCGGAACAGCCGCAGCTTCAGATAGTAACGTGAAGGCGAGCAGCGCAGGTATTTCTGAAACAGCCGCTCCAGCTGACGGCGCGACAGGCCGACGTAACCTGCCAGCTCATCCAGGTCGATCGCCTCCTCAATGTTGGCCTCCATCAGCGATACCGCCTCCACCAGGCTTGGCTGCGCCGTGCCGAGTACGTGACGCAGCGGGATACGCTGATAGTCTGATTCATTGCGTACGCGATCGCAGATAAACATCTCTGAAATGCCGGCGGTAAGCTGGTGGCCAAAATGGCGCTGGATCATGGTCAGCATCATATCCATCGGCACAGTGCCGCCGCTGCTGGTCATGCGATCGTGCTCAATCACAAATAGCTGGTTGGTGCAGATGACTTTAGGGTACGCCTCCTGCATGGACGCAATACACTCCCAGTGCGCGCTGCAGTGATACCCATCCAGCAGCCCGGCTTCCGCCAGCAGATAGGGTCCGGTACAGATGCCGCCAATCAGAATTTTGCGGCGCGCCATGCTCTGCAGCCAGCTCACCTGACGGCTGGTATAACTGCGGGTAATGTTGACACCCCCGACCACGATCAGCACATCCAGTGCTGCCACGTTAGCCATAGAATGATCGGGCGTAATTGAAATACCATCACTTGCCACAACGGGCGCACCCTCTTCACTGACGGTACACCAGCTATACAGCTCTTTGCCGCTTAGCTGGTTCGCCATGCGTAAAGGTTCAACTGCGGTTGCCAGAGCCATCATGGTGAAATTATTGACCAGTAAAAAGCCTACGCTGCGCTTTTTAATATCAGTAGAGGGACTTTTCAAAATTGCGTCTGTGTCGAACATGTGCGCTGACCTCTATTAGGCTAAACAGAAACATTACCCGGGGGCATCTCCCCCAATCGCTTTCCATCACCTATAGAGTAAGCAACAGACATGCCATTCGTCACCAGGATAGCCCTGCGGAAAATGACACACAGTTAACATAAGCGAAACAAATGTTTGTTCAGCTTCACAGATTTGATCATTGCTGCATGAACCGCCCCCTTTAGCCTCAAAACAGTGCAGACGCTGACCTGTTTTGGTTAAGTCAGCGCATTTTGCACCCTTTTACATCACTGTTCACTGCCTGCCCGCATGGCGATCCGCATAAGCTGCCGTAACCAATTAGTTACACAGCATTAACATTCAATCGCATTGACCGCGAGGCCGCCTTTCGATGTCTCTTTATATTTATCCTGCATATCGCGGCCGGTATCGCGCATGGTACGGATCACTTTATCCAGCGAAATAAAGTGCTGACCATCGCCGCGCAGCGCCATCTGCGCGGCATTGATCGCTTTCATTGCTGCAATCGCGTTGCGTTCAATACAGGGAACCTGCACCAGCCCGCCCACCGGATCGCAGGTCAGGCCAAGATTATGTTCCAGCGCAATTTCCGCCGCGTTCTCAACCTGTTCCGGCGTACCGCCCAGCACGTCCGTAAGGCCAGCCGCCGCCATTGCACAGGCGGAGCCGACCTCGCCCTGACAGCCCACCTCAGCGCCGGAAATAGAAGCATTCTTTTTACACAGCGCGCCGACCGCGGCGGCGGCCAGCAGAAAGTCCACCACATCCTCTTCGCGCGCGCGGGGTTCAAACTGCATGTAGTACATCAGCACGGCCGGGACAATGCCGGCGGCGCCGTTGGTCGGTGCCGTCACCATGCGCCCGCCCGCGGCGTTCTCTTCGTTGACCGCCAGCGCATAGAGATTGATCCAGTCCATGGCGGAGAGCGTCGAGCTGATGACATTCTCCGCTGAGGCGCGGCGCAGGGACTGATAGAGCGCTGGCGCACGGCGGCGCACCTGCAGGCCGCCCGGCAGGATACCTTCCTGAGCCAGCCCGTTAGCGATGCACTGCTGCATCACCTGCCAGATCTGCGCCAGCCCGCTGCGGATCGCCGCTTCGTCACGCCATACCTTTTCATTTTCCAGCATCAGCGCGCTGATACGCAGCCCCTTTTCGCGGCAGTGAGCCAGCAGCTCCGCTCCGCTGTTAAAGTCATAGGGCAGCGTGCACTGCGGCACCAGGTGTGCAGTGGCCGTGGCTTCCTCTTCATCCAGCACAAAGCCGCCGCCGATGGAGTAATAGACCACTGAGAGGCTATCGCCGGTGCGGAAATAGGCGCTCAGCCGCATGGCGTTCGGGTGATAAGCGAGCACGTCGTCCACAAACAGCAGATCCTGATGCCAGTCAAATTCAATGTTTTCCCCCCACGGCAGCGTCACCGAACCGGTTTCGCAGATCGCCTGTACCGTGGCGTCAATGATGTGCGGATCGATGGTATCCGGTGAGGCCCCCATCAGCCCGAGCAGCACCGCTTTGTCGGTGCTGTGGCCGCGTCCGGTTGCGCTCAGCGAACCAAACAGCTCAATTTTGATGCGGCAGAGCGCCTGCCGTCTGGCACTCTGGCCCAGCTGCTCAACAAAGCGCTGCGCCGCGCGCATGGGCCCGACGGTGTGCGAACTGGAGGGGCCAATTCCGACCTTAAATAAATCGAAGACGCTAATACTCATTCTGCTCTCCCGGGCTCACGGCCATGTAGTGTTTACCTGCTGCATTATCGGTGGCGTAAAAAATCGATGGATGCCGGAGAACGACGCATTCCACCGTGAACTCGCCATTTTCCGCCCGGCGTAGCCGCCTTACCCTGCCGCACGGTGGCGGGCAGCGCCCTATGTCGCAAATTGACATAGCCCCGGCGTTACCAAACATCCTGGCCGCAATAGCGCTGGGTATTATCAACCCACACTCAATTCACCGCTGCCCTGAATGGCTCAGTTCCGGAGCAGGCGCCGCGCGATTATCCGGGCAAGGAGAGAGCATGTTTGCGAAGAGCGACACCATTCAGAGCTTTGACAGTGAACTGTGGCAGGCAATAGAGCAGGAAGCGGTGCGTCAGGAAGAGCACATCGAGCTTATCGCCTCAGAAAACTACACCAGCCCGCGTGTTATGCAGGCGCAGGGAACGGTGCTGACCAATAAATATGCGGAGGGCTATCCGGCCAAACGCTACTACGGCGGCTGCGAATATGTCGACATCGTGGAGAAACTGGCGATTGAACGTGCCTGTGCGCTGTTCGGTGCCGATTACGCCAACGTGCAGCCGCACTCCGGCTCGCAGGCTAACGCGGCGGTCTATATGGCGCTGTGCCAGCCGGGTGACACGGTGCTGGGCATGAGCCTGGCGCACGGCGGCCATCTGACGCACGGCGCACACGTCAACTTCTCCGGCAAGATCTATCACGCCGTGCAGTATGGCCTGAATGAAGCAACGGGCGAGATCGACTACGACCAGGTGGAAGCGCTGGCGCTGGAGCATAAGCCAAAAATGATTGTGGCTGGCTTCTCCGCCTACTCACGCGTGGTTGACTGGGCACGCTTTCGCGCTATCGCCGATAAAACGGGCGCGTGGCTGTTTGTCGATATGGCACACGTCGCAGGCCTCGTCGCCGCGGGCATCTATCCTAATCCGCTGCCGTTCGCTGACGTGGTCACCACCACCACGCATAAAACTCTGCGCGGTCCGCGCGGCGGTCTGATCCTGGCGAAAGCCAATCCGGAGCTGGAGAAGAAACTGAATGCCGCCGTATTCCCTGGCGGCCAGGGCGGTCCGCTGATGCATGTTATCGCCGCCAAAGCGGTAGCCTTTAAAGAGGCGATGCAGCCTGACTACGCACACTATCAGCGCCAGGTGGTGAAGAATGCGCAGGCGATGGCGGAGGTCTTTATTGCGCGTCAGTACGATGTGGTCTCGGGCGGTACCGATAACCACCTGTTTCTGCTGAGCCTGATCAAACAGGGCCTGACCGGCAAAGCGGCGGACGCCGCGCTGGGCCGCGCCAATATCACCGTCAACAAAAATGCTGTTCCGGGCGATCCGCAGTCGCCGTTTGTGACTTCCGGCCTGCGCATCGGTGCACCGGTGATCACCACGCGCGGCTTCAGCGAGGAGAACTGCCGCACGCTGGCAGGCTGGATCGCAGACATCCTCGATGTCATGCACAACGAGGAGCAGCTGGAAGCGAAAATTGCGCAGGTGAAACAGCAGGTGCTGTCGCTGTGTGCAGACTTCCCGGTTTACCGCTAAGCCAGAACGCCCCCGGCCTGCCGCGGGGCGCCGTCTTACCCTCTGTCCATTCGCACACGCGGTATCGTTACGGGAGTAGATAAACATGCAACGCTATTCAGGATTTGGCCTGCTCAGACACAGCCTGAGCTTTCATGAGAACTGGCAGAAGGTCTGGCGCAACCCGACACCGCAGAAACGCTATGACGTAATTATTATCGGCGGCGGCGGTCACGGGCTGGCCACCGCTTATTATCTGGCGAAGGAGCACGGCATCACTAATGTGGCGGTGCTGGAAAAGGGCCATCTTGGCGGCGGCAACATCTGCCGCAACACCACCATCGTCCGCTCCAACTACCTGTGGGATGAGTCCGCTGCGCTCTATGAGCACTCCATGAAGCTGTGGGAAGGCCTGTCGCAGGAGCTGAACTACAACCAGATGTTTTCGCAGCGCGGCGTCTACCACACCTGCCATACGCTGCAGGATCTGCGCACCAATGAGCGGCTGGCGAACGCCAACCGCCTGCAGGGCGTTGATAACGAAATGGTCTATGGCGACCAGCTGCAGCGCGAGATCCCGGCACTGGACTGCAGTAAAGATGCGCGTTATCCGGTACTGGGCGCCTCGGTGCAGCGCCGCGGCGGCAACGCCCGCCACGATGCGGTAGCCTGGGGCTATGCCCGCGCCGCCGACAGCCTGGGCGTGGATCTGATCCAGAACTGTGAAGTGATCGATATGGAGATCAGCGACGGCAAGATCACCGGCGTGAAAACCCGCAACCACGGCGTGATCAAAGCCGATCGCGTGGGCTGCGTCACCGCCGGTAACTCCGGCGTGATGGCAAAAATGGCGGGCTTTGAACTGCCGGTTGAGTCGCATCCGCTGCAGGCGCTGGTTTCCGAGCCGATTAAACCCTTTCTCGATACGGTTGTGATGTCCAACCACGTACACGGTTACATGAGCCAGTCTGATAAAGGCGATCTGGTGATTGGCGCCGGCATCGACGGCTGGGTCGGCTATGGCCAGCGCGGATCCTACAGCGTGATTGAGCATACGATCCAGGCGATTGTTGAGCTCTTCCCCTGCACCAGCCGCGTACGCATGAACCGCCAGTGGGGCGGCATTGTTGATACCTGCCCTGACGCCAGCCCTATCCTTTCCGCGACCCCGGTACGCAACCTGTTTTTCAACTGCGGCTGGGGCACCGGCGGCTTTAAAGGCACCCCCGGCTCCGGCAACCTGTTTGCCCACCAGCTGGCACACGGCACGCCGCATCCGATAGCTGAACCTTTTGCCCTCTCCCGCTTTTATACCGGGGCTCTGGTTGATGAACATGGCGCTGCGGGCGTGGCCCACTAAGGATTTTTAGCATGCTGCACATTTACTGTCCTCACTGCGGTGAGTATCGCGAAGAAGAAGAGTTTCATCCGCGCGGTCAGGCGCATATCGCCCGGCCCGCCAGTCCGGATACCTGCAGCGACGAAGAGTGGGGAACCTTTCTCTACTTTCGTAAAAACCCGCGCGGCATGCACAACGAACTCTGGGTGCACAGCGCCGGTTGCCGCAAATTTTTCAACCTGACGCGCGACACGCAGACGTATGAGATCAAACGGGTATATACCCTCGACGAACAGCCTGAAACCGGCGAGCAAGGGTAAGGAGCGCAGAGCATGAGCCAGAAAAATCGCCTGCCGTCCGGCGGCAGAATCAACCGTTCCACCACGCTGAACTTTACCTGGAACGGCCGTCAGTATCAGGGCTACGAAGGCGATACCGTCGCCTCTGCCCTGCTCGCCAACGGTATCGATATTGTCGGACGCAGTTTTAAATACAGCCGCCCGCGCGGCATCGTTGCCGCGGGCGCGGAAGAGCCTAATGCGGTGCTGCAGCTTGGGGCCTCAGAGGCGACGCAGGTGCCCAACGTGCGCGCCACGCAGCAGACGCTCTATGAGGGCCTGGTCTGCTCCGCCACCAACGGCTGGCCCAGCGTGGAGTCCGACCTGATGGGGCTGGTGGGAAATCTCGGCGGTAAAGTGATGCCGCCCGGCTTTTACTACAAAACCTTTATGTATCCGCAGTCAATGTGGCCGACCTACGAGAAATTTATCCGCAAGGCCGCCGGTCTGGGCCGCGCGCCGCGCGAGAAAGATCCTGATATCTACGACGCCATGAATCAGCACTGCGATGTGATGATCGTCGGCGCCGGTCCGGCGGGCCTGATGGCGGCGCTGACCGCCGGCCGCAGCGGCGCACGTGTGATCCTCGCAGATGAGCAGAGCGAACCGGGCGGACATCTGCTCGCCAGCCGCGAACTGATTGAGGGCAAGCCTGCCGCTGACTGGGTGGCTGAGGTGGTGGCCGAGCTGGCCACCATGCCGGAAGTGACGCTGCTGATGCGCGCGACGGTAAACGGCTATCACGACCACAATTTCCTCACCATTAATGAGAACCGCACGGATTACCACGGCGACCGCGCGGCAGCCGGACAGGTACGCCAGCGCATGCACCGGGTGCGGGCGCACTGGGTAGTGCTCGCCACCGGCGCGCAGGAGCGCCCGCTGGTCTTCAGCCATAACGATGTGCCCGGCTGCATGATCGCCTCCGCCATCTCCGTCTATATCAACCGCTACGGCGTGGTGCCCGGCAATCAGCTGGTGCTGATGACCACGAACGACAGCGCCTATCAGACCGCGCTGGACTGGGCCGATGCCGGACGTGAAGTGGTGGCCGTAGTGGATACCCGCGCCGCCACCAAAGGCGAGCTGGCCGCCGCCGTGCGCCGCCGCGGCATTCGGGTGATCAGCGGCAGCGCGGTGATCGACGTGCAGGGCAAAAAGCGCGTCAGCGGCGTTACCATTGCCGCCATCGATAAAAAAGGCGACGCCCTCACCGGTAAGCCCTTTACCCTCTCCTGCGATACCGTCGCCAGCTCCGGTGGCTGGAGCCCGGTGATCCACCTCGCCGGACATACCGGCAGCCGTCCGGTCTGGAACAGTGAAGTGATTGGCTTTCTGCCCGGCCCGACCGCGCAGCAGCAGCTGACGGCAGGCGGCATCAACGGCCGCTACGCGCTTGACAATGTGCTGCAGGAAGGGATCAAAGCGGGTCAGGATGCCGTGCTGAAACTCGGCCTGACGCCGGTTGAGGTCGCCCTGCCCGAGGTGAAAAAGTGGATTGAGCATCCGCCCGCCGCGCTGTTTCATATTCCGCACACTAAACCGATCAGCCGCGCGCCAAAGCAGTTTGTTGATTTTCAGAACGATGTCACGGCGGCCGGCATTGCGCTGGCAACGCGCGAAGGATTTGAGGCGATTGAGCATATCAAACGCTATACGGCGATGGGGTTTGGTACCGATCAGGGAAAGCTCGGCAACATCAACGGTATGGCGATTGCCGCCAAAGTGACGGGCAAAACCATTCCCGAGACCGGGACCACGGTGTTCCGTCCGAACTATACCCCGATCGCTTTTGGCGCTATCGCGGGGCGTAACTGCGGCGAGCTGTTCGATCCCAAACGCTTTACCGCAATGCATAAGTGGCACGTGCAGCAGGGGGCGAAATTCGAGGATGTCGGACAGTGGAAGCGCCCGTGGTACTACCCGCGTCCGGGTGAAACCATGCAGCAGTCGCTGGATCGCGAATGCCGTGCGGTGCGCAGCGGCGTCGGCATCCTCGATGCCTCTACTCTCGGCAAAATTGATATTCAGGGTAAAGATGCGCGTGAATTCATCAGCCGCGTCTATACCAACGCCTGGGCTAAACTCGGCGTCGGCAAGTGCCGCTACGGCCTGATGTGCGGTGAAAGCGGCATGGTGTTTGATGACGGCGTAACCTCCTGTCTCGCGGAGAACCACTTTCTGATGACCACCACCACCGGCGGTGCGGCGCACGTTATGGAGTGGCTGGAACTTTATCATCAGACTGAGTGGCCGGAGCTGGAGGTGTTCTTCACCAGCGTGACCGATCACTGGGCGACCATGACCGTTTCCGGTCCGGAGAGTCGCAACCTGCTGGCGGAACTCTGCAGCGATGTGTCGCTGGATAAAGAGACCTTTAAGTTCATGGACTGGCAGGAAGGCACGGTCGCTGGCGTACCGGCGCGTATTTTCCGCATCTCGTTTACCGGTGAGCTCTCGTTTGAGATCAACGTGCAGGCAAACTACGGGCTTGCGGTCTGGGAGAAGCTGTTTGAGCACGGCGCGAAATATGATCTGACGCCGTACGGCACGGAGACCATGCACATTCTGCGGGCGGAGAAAGGTTTTATTATTGCCGGTCAGGATACGGATGGCTCGGTGACGCCACACGATCTCAATATGGGCTGGTGCGTCGCCGATTCAAAGCCGTTCAGCTATATCGGCAAGCGCGGTATGGCGCGGGCAGACTGCGTGCGCGAGCAGCGTAAACAGCTGGTCGGCCTGAAAACGCGCGATCCACTGGTGGTTCTGCCGGAAGGCGCGCAGGCGGTCGCCAATCCGCAGCAGCCGGTGCCGATGGATCTGCTGGGCCACGTCAGCTCCAGCTACTGGAGCGCCAACCTGAACCGCAGTATCGCGATGGGCTTCATCAAAGGCGGACTGCAGCGTATGGGCGAAACCGTGTTCTATCCGCTGGCAGATGGCCGCGTGGTGGAAGCGGAAATCTGCAGCCCGGTCTTTATCGATCCGAAAGGAGAACGTCAACATGTCTGAAACCCTCTTACCTGAAACCAAACCCGCAGAGGCCGTCAGACAGGTCGCGGTAATGAACCAGATTGCGCCGCAGGTACGTGCTGAATCGCCGCTGCATCATGCCGATCGCGGTAACGTCACTGTCAGCCAGTCGCAGCAGGCGGGCGTTGAACTGCGCGAGCTGGCGCTGCGCGGGCATCTGGTGCTGCGCGGTTCGCAAAACAGCGCGAGCTTTATGCAGGGCTGCCTGACGGTATTAGGCGTGCCGCTGCCCACCGCGCCGCTGACCTCTGCCGAAGATGGCGATATCTCCGTGCGCTGGCTGAGCCCCGATGAGTGGCTGGTGATACTGCCAATGGATCAGCTGTTCCCGGTGGAGAAAGCGCTACGCGCTGAAATTACCGGCCACTTTTCGGTGGTGAACGTCAGCGGCGGACAGACCATTCTGGCGCTCTCCGGTAAACACGCGGTCGATGTGCTGAAAAAGAGTACGGTGCTTGACCTGCATCCGTCACAGTTTCCCGTCGGCAAAGTTGCCGGATCGGTGTTTACGAAGAGCAGCGCGCTGATCCGCCGCACCGGTCCGGAGAGCTGGGAGCTGGTGGTCCGCCGCAGCTTTGCAGAGTACATCTGGCTCTGGCTGCGGGATGCCAGCCGCGAATATGGGCTGAAGATCAGCGCGTAATATCCGGCCGTGCCGGCGCGGCTCTCTCCGCCGGCACGCCTTTCCCTTATTATCAGGAGTCGCCCATGAGCGTGCTGCCCGATTCATGGATTTTTACCGCCAGCTGCCCGAGTAAATTAGGCACGGTGGATGTCGTGACCCGGTTTATGGCGGAATCGGGTCACTATATTAATGAGATTCATTCGTTCGACGACCGCGTCAGCCACCACTTTTTTATTCGCGTCGCTTTCTCGCCAGCCGCGCACTTCAGTACCGATATATTTCGCGATAATTTTACGCCGCGCGTCACCCCGTTTGAGATGCAGTGGCAGCTTACCCCGCCGCAGCATCGCGAACGCGTAGCTATTCTGGTCTCTAAATTTGATCACTGCCTGAACGATCTGTTATTCCGGCATCGCACCGGGCAATTAACTATCGATGTGCCGCTGATTATTTCAAACCACCCCGATCTCTGCTCACTCGCGGAATGGCACGGCATCCCCTGGTACCACCTGCCGGTAAATAATGCGAATCGCGCAGAACAGGAAACGCAGATTCTGGCTCTGCTGGAACAATATAATATCGACCTGGTGGTTCTGGCACGTTACATGCAAGTTCTTTCACCGCGGATGTGTGAAAAGCTCGACGGTAAAGCCATTAATATTCATCACTCTTTGCTACCGGGATTTAAAGGCGCACGTCCTTATCATCAGGCGTGGGAGAAAGGAGTCAAAATGGTCGGTGCCACGGCGCACTACGTTAATAATGATCTGGATGAGGGACCGATTATTACGCAGGGTATTCAGAGTGTGGATCACGCGCTCTATCCCGACGATCTTATCAGCCGCGGACAGGATATTGAACGCGTCACGCTATTTAATGCGGTACGTTATCACGTCGAGAAACGCGTATTTTTAAGCGGCAAGCGCACGGTGGTATTTAGTTAGCCGGTGCAGTATTGAATATAAATGTGCAGCGAATGCACCAGCAGGCTGCACGCTTTTATCTTTTTGCGGAAAACAGGGTAATCAGGGATTGATCACGACATTAAGCGTTAAATAAAACAGAACCTGGCCTGACAGCAGCGCCGGTTTTTAACAACAACACGTAAGTCGCGAGGAAATCACTATGGCGGATTCCAGAGATCCGATGACGCCTGATGGCGAAGTATCGCCCTATGATACTGACTATCAGGTAGGCCAGGATAATATTATCGTGAACGTCGGGCCATTTGGCCTCGATATTCATAACCGGGTATTCGCTATATCCGGCATCGCCGTAATCGTATTCGTTATATTAACGCTGGTGTTTCAGAGTGATGTTGCCCCGCTGTTTAAAGGCATGTTGAGTTGGCTTACCACCCGACTCGACTGGTTCTTTCTTTCTGCCGGTAATATCTTCGTGATCATCTGCCTGGGTCTGGTTTTCTCCCCGCTGGGCAAGGTGCGTCTCGGCGGCACCCTCGCCCGACCCGATTACAACTATGTCACCTGGTTTTCGATGCTGTTTGCCGCCGGTATGGGCATCGGCCTGATGTTTTACGGCGTCTCGGAGCCGCTGTCACACTTCTCCAGCGCGATGGGCGGCACGGTGGCTGAAAATGGCGCACGTACCGACTGGGCGCCGCTGGGCGGGGCTGGCGGTTCGGCAGAGGATGCGACGCGACTGGCTATGGCAGCGACCATATTCCACTGGGCGCTCCATCCGTGGGCAATCTACGCCGTTCTCGCCCTCGGACTGGCGCTCTTCACCTTTAACAAAGGCCTGCCGCTAACCATCCGCTCGCTCTTTTATCCGCTGCTGGGAGACGCCGTATGGGGCTGGCCCGGTCATCTGATCGATATTCTTGCCGTGCTGGCCACGCTGTTTGGCCTCGCCACCTCGCTCGGGCTGGGTGCCTCGCAGGCCGCATCCGGACTCAATTTCCTGTTTGATGTACCGCTGGGGCAAACCACGCAGATTGTACTGGTGATCGCGATTACCGCTATCGCCACCTTTTCCGTGGTTGCCGGACTGGATGCCGGAGTACGGCGCTTATCAGAAGCGAACATGATCCTCGCCGGTCTGCTGCTGCTGTTTATTATCGTGGTCGGCCCGACCATGCTGCTGTTCAGCGGCTTTTTCTCCAATCTCGTCTCCTACATTGAGTTCCTGCCCGCGCTCTCTAATCCGGTCTCCCGCCCCGACAGCAACTTCGCCGCCGGCTGGACCTCCTTCTACTGGGCGTGGTGGATCTCCTGGTCGCCGTTTGTCGGCATGTTTATCGCGCGTATCTCACGCGGCCGCACCGTACGGGAATTCATTGTCTCAGTGCTGCTGGTGCCGTCGCTGGCATGCGTGCTGTGGATGACGGTGCTGGGCGGCACAACTATCCATCAATATTTTACCGAAGGGTATCAGAGCATTGCCGATGCGATTCTGCCGCTGCAGCTCTTTACCATGCTCGACACGCTGCCGCTGGCAAAAATTACCTGCGTGGTTGCTATCATTCTGGTGGTGGTGTTCTTTGTCACCTCGGCTGACTCCGGCACGCTGGTGATCGATATCATCGCCTCCGGCGGTAAAATCGAGTCCCCTACCGCGCAGCGCGTCTTCTGGTGCGTGTTTGAAGCGCTGGTGGCGATTGCGCTGATCCTCGGCGGCGGGCTGGATGCCCTGCAGGCGATGGTGGTCTCGACCGGATTGCCCTTTGCGCTGGTGCTGCTGGTCGCGTCGGTCGCGGTTGTAAAGGGATTGCTCTCTGAGCCACGCCCGACGCGCCCGGCTCCCGCCGTGCGCAATCAATAGCACGTAAGCAGGCGGATAGCCGACCGGGCTATCCGCCGCTACCGCTGCATAAAGGGAGATCGTCATGCAGGCCGGACATCAGGAAATCATCGATTTTATTCAGCGCTATCCGCCGTTTAATACCCTGCCGCTGACGGCGCTGGCACGGATCGCAGCTACTCTTGAGGTGAGCTATTTCAAAGCCGGCACGCCGATCCTCACCTTTGGTCAGCAGGTTGACGCCTGGTATCTCATCCGCAGCGGCGCAGTGGAGATCTATCGCCGCAACGGCGACCTCTATAATCGCCTCAGCGCCGGCGGCTATTTTGGTGAGTTCGGCTTATTGCGTGAGAACAGCGTGCGCTTTCCGGTTACCGCTCTGGAAGATACGCTGACCTATCTGATTCCCGCCCCGATTTTTAATGAGCTGTTCAGCAAATATGAAGAGTTTGCCGACCTGGTGGAGGTGGAAGATCGCACCCGACTGCGGCAGACCGTGGCGCGTACCGAAGAGGCGAGCGGCCTGATGACGTCGCGCATCGAGGCGCTAATCAGCCGGCCACCGGTGACCATCGACAGCCGTGCCACGGTGTGTGAAGCCGCACAGAAAATGAGTAAAGAGGGCGTCTCATCCCTGCTGATTGTCACCCCGGAGGCGGATGGAGAGCGCTCCCGGAAACTGACGGGCATCGTCACGGATAAAGATCTGCGCGACCGGGTAATTGCTCGCGGCCTGAGCTTCGATACGCCAGTCGCGACCATTATGACCGGGCAGCTGACACACGTCAGTCACCACCAGCTAGTGTTTGAAGCGATGCTCATTATGATGCAGCACAACATACATCATCTGCCGGTGCTGAAGCAGGACCTGCCGGTAGGGGTGATTTCCCAGTCAGATATTATCCGCTATGAGTCGCAAAACAGCCTGTTTCTCGTCAGCCGTATTTTTCACTGCAACAGCATCAGTGAGCTGAGCGCGCTGAAAAATGAGGTCCGCGCCTGCTTTAGCCGCATCGTGCGTGAAGACGCTAACTCACAGATGACGGGCCGCGCCATGGCGGTGATTGGACGCAGTTTTACGCAGCGGCTGCTGGCGCTGGCTGAAGCGGAGCTGGGGCCGCCGCCGGTGCCCTACTGCTTTATCACGCTGGGGTCGATGGCGCGCCAGGAGCAGCTGCTGGTCACCGACCAGGATAACGCGCTGATCCTCGACAACCGGTATGATGCATCCCGCCATGAAGCCTATTTTATGGCGCTGGCGCGCCGCGTCTGTGACGGCCTGGCGGCGTGCGGCTATCACTACTGCAGCGGTAACATTATGGCCACCAACGGGCGCTGGCGGCAGCCGCTGGCCGTCTGGGAGGGATACTTTGATGAGTGGATCGACACCCCTTCCCCGCAGACATTGCTCGACAGCGCGATCTTTTTTGACCTCGATGCCGTATGGGGTCAGCTGGCGTGGGGCGAGCAGCTGAATAAGCGTATTACGCATAAAGTCCGGCACAACTCGCGCTTTCTCGCCTGCATGGCGCGCAACGCGCTGCTGCGTAAACCGCCGCTGGGGTTCTTTAAAAATTTTGTGATGGAGCCTTCCGGTCAGCATACGCAGTCTATCGATATGAAACGGCGCGGCACCGCGCCGCTGGCGGATCTGATCCGCGTGCATGCGCTGGCGGCCGGTTCAGCGGCTCGCAACTCGTTTGATCGGCTGCAGGATATTATGCAAACCGACCTGCTGCCGCACGGGCGCGGTCAGGATCTGCGCGACGCGCTGGAATTTATCTCGATGGTGCGTATCCGCCATCAGGCGCAGGATGTGGAGAGCGGTCAGGAGCCGGATAACCGCATTGAACCGCTTAATCTCTCTGAGTTCGAACGCAAAAATCTTAAAGATGCGTTTCAGATCCTGAGCAACGCACAAAAATTTCTCAAATACCGTTACCAGCCAGGCCGGAAAGTGTGAGGTAAACATGCTGCATATCAGTAAAGAGCTGCTGCGTTCCGCCCCTGCGCCAGCGCCGCGCACGGGAGTCGCGCCCGCGTGGCCTGCACTGCTGGCGCAGCAGGCCGCAACGGCACGCCACCCGGCGCTGCAGCACTACTATCGGACTGGCGTACCGGACGCCGCGACGCCGATCGGCGAGGTGCCGCTGCTGGCAATGGATTTTGAAACCACCGGTCTGAATACCCGGCGTGACGATATTGTCAGTATCGGCCTTATCCCTTTCAGCCTGACGCGTATCCGGCTGAGTGAAAGCGCACACTGGATCCTCAACCCGCGGGCCGATTTACGCCATGAATCGGTGGTGATCCACGGCATCACCCACGCGACGGTCGCGCAGGCGCCCGATCTGAGCGAGCGGCTGCTGAAGCTGCTGACGATGATGGCGGGCCGCGTCATGGTGGTGCACCATCGCGGCATTGAGCAGCATTTCCTGAACGCGGCGCTGCAGCGGCGCATCGGAGAGGGCATTATTTTTCCCTGTATCGACACGCTGGCGCTGGAGGGGCTGCTCTGTCAGCACGCCCCGGTCAGCCGTCTGAAGAGACTCTGGCGCGGCAGGTCACGTCCCTCGCTCTGCCTGCCGGAGAGCCGGGCGCGCTATCATCTGCCGCACTATCCGGCCCATAATGCGCTGACGGACGCGCTGGGCTGTGCCGAGCTGCTGCAGGCGCAGTGTGCCCACCATTTCCCGCCGCAGACGCCTTTGCGTGAGTTATGGTGCTGAGCCAGCCGCTTTTGCCACCATACGCCGGTAGTTATGCAGCCACTTGCCGCTATTGAGCCGCCACCAGAAGCAGAGACCGCGTACCGTCCAGTCCAGGAACATGCCAAGCCACACGCCGATCACCCCCATGCCCAGTTCGATACCCAGCAGATAGCCTGCCACCACGCGGGCGCCCCACATGCTGAACATCGATACAAACATGGTATAGCGTGCATCGCGGGCGCCTTTCAGTCCGGCAGGCAGCACCCAGGAAGCGGTCCAGATCGGCATAAACGCGGCGTTGAGCCAGATCAGATGTTTTGTAACTTCAATCACTTCCGGATCGCGGGTATAGAAGCGCGCCAGCGTACCCGCCAGCGGCACGGTGATCAGCGCCAGCGTACAGAGCCCGACCATCGCCAGCCAGAATACATGCCTGATCTGCCGCTCCGCCTGAAACACCTGATTCCGGCCCAGACGCTTGCCGGTAATAATGGTAGAGGCCGAACCCAGCGCGTTGCCCGGCAGGTTAATCAGCGTGGCGATAGAAAAGGCGATAAAGTTGCCGGCGATTTCATTGGTGCCCATACCGGCGACAAAGATCTGCGTCAGCAGCTTGCCGCCGTTAAACAGCACGGACTCAATACTCGCCGGCACCCCGATGCCCAGCACCTCCATCAGAATGGCGCGATCCCAGCGGCGGAAGTAGCTGCTGAGCGTAAGCTTCAGCGCCGGGCTGATACCGCGCCAGAGCGTATAGAGCACCGCCAGCGCCCCGATATAGCGCGAAATCGTCAGCCCGAGGCCTGCCCCGACGAAGCCCATCCCTTCCCAGCCCAGCGCGCCATAAATCAGCACGCTGCTGATAATGATGTTCAGGATATTCATGCCACCGTTGATCAGCATCGGGATTTTGGTGTTGCCCGCCCCGCGCAGGGCGCCGCTGCCGATCAGCGCAATCGCCGCCGCCGGGTAGCTCCAGGCGGAGGTCTGCAGATAGCTCAGCGCCAGCTGTTTGACCTGCGGATCGGCGCTGCCGGCGATGACGTCGATAATCAGGTGTCCCCAGAACTCAATCGCCAGCGCCAGCACCAGCGCCAGCACGGTCATCAGCCCCAGCGACTGCCGGGTGGCGGCGCGGGCGCGTTTACCGTTACGGCGCGCCAGGCTAAACGCCACCACCACGGTGGTGCCGAGATCGATAGCGGCAAAAAAGGAGATAATCACCATGTTGAAGCTGTCTGCCAGCCCGACACCCGCCATCGCCTCTTTGCCCAGCCAGCTGACCAGAAACGTGCTCAGCACGCCCATCAGCATCACGCAGAGGTTTTCAATAAAGATAGGGATCGCCAGCGGCGCGATCTCACGCCACAACAGCGTGCGGTACATCCGGCGCCGCGGATACCACGCCGTATTACGCACCGCCCGCATTACTGCCACACCGGGATTTTGCAAGAGAGTACCAAATCACTTTGGATGAGAGAGGAGAGGTAATGATGATAGGCGCCCGGCGATTATGCAAAGTCTTTGCAGCGGCCATTTAATCATTATTACAAACTTTTTATTTCTGCCCGCTTTGCGCAGCCGCGTTAATTTCCGCCTGCAATCATTCCGCTGGCAGAGCGTCACAGATTCTTAATTATGTCAGCCGCTTTATCCGCTATGCTCTGCTCAACCTGATCCATTTTCCTGAAGGAGAATCTATGCAAACACAACGGAACGGATTGACTGCCCATCAGGCACTGGATGAGCTGGAGCGCAGCTATGACGCAGCAGTGGACGCGCTGCGCAACGCCATTCGCGACTTCACTGAACGCGGCACGCTACCTGACGCAGAGCAGCGGCAGCAGGGGCTGTTTGTCTACCCGGAGCTGCGTCTGACCTGGCAGGGAGAGGGTCCGCAGCAGAACCGCACCCGCGCCTGGGGCCGCTTTACCCATACCGGCCGCTACAGCACCACCATCACCCGTCCTGCGCTGCTGCGCCACTATCTCAGCGAGCAGCTGCAGATGATTGAGAAAGAGTATGAGGTGCTGATTGAAGTGGGGCCGTCGCAGCAGGAGATCCCCTACCCTTACGTGATTGACGGCTCGGATCTGTCGCTGGACCGCTCAATGAGCGCCAGTATTGCCCGCCACTTTCCCACCACCGAGCTGTCGCAGATTGGCGATGAAACCGCCGATGGCCTGTTCAACGCCGATGCCCGCTTCCCGCTCTCCCACTTTGACGCGCTGCGCACCGACTTCTCGCTGGCGCGTCTGCGCCACTACACCGGCACGGCAGTAGAGCATTTCCAGCCTTTCGTGCTGTTTACCAACTACACCCGGTACGTCGATGAGTTTGTGCGCTGGGCGATAGAACAGGTGCAGGATCCCGCCACGCCGTATGACAGCCTCGCCTGCGCCGGCGATGTCGTGATCACGGCGGAAACGGCCGATCCGGCGGCGATGATGTCCGATCTGGCGTGGAAAAAGCATCAGATGCCCGCCTGGCATCTTACCTCGCCTAACCGGCGCGGGATTACGCTGGTCAATATTGGTGTAGGCCCTTCCAATGCCAAAACGATCTGCGACCACCTGGCGGTGACGCGTCCGCACGCCTGGCTGATGATTGGCCACTGCGGCGGCCTGCGCGAAAGTCAGAACATCGGCGACTATGTGCTGGCGCACGCCTACCTGCGTGATGACCATGTGCTCGACAGCGTACTGCCGCCGGATATTCCGGTGCCCAGCATCGCCGAAGTGCAGCGTGCGCTCTATGACGCAACCAAGTCAGTGAGCGGCATGCCGGGTGAAGAGGTTAAACAGCGGCTGCGCACCGGTACGGTGGTGACCACGGACGATCGCAACTGGGAGCTGCGCTACGCCGCTTCCGCGCTGCGTTTCAACCTGAGCCGCGCCGTGGCGGTAGATATGGAGAGCGCGACCATCGCGGCGCAGGGCTACCGCTTCCGCGTGCCTTACGGTACGCTGCTGTGCGTATCAGATAAACCGCTGCACGGTGAGATCAAGCTGCCGGGTCAGGCGAATCGCTTTTATGAAGGGGCCATCTCTGAGCATCTGCAGATTGGCATCTGTGCGGTAGAGCTGCTGCGCGCCGAGGGCGATAAGCTGCACTCCCGCAAGCTGCGCACCTTTAATGAGCCGCCGTTCCGCTAACGCGCCGGCCAGCCATTATCAGCAGGGAAGCCCGGACGGGCTTCCCTTTTTTTCATCAGGCGCTGAGCCAGCCCAGCTTGATGACAAACAGCAGCGAGAGGATCACCAGTGCGCTATTCACTTCCCGGGCGCGGCCGCTCAGCAGCTTAACAACGGTCCAGGTAATGAAACCGAAGGCGATGCCGTTCGCAATTGAGTAAGTCAGCGGCATGGTCAGCGCCGTTACCGTTACCGGTGCCGCCGTCGTCACATCTTTCCAGTCAATTTCCGCCAGGCCCGATGCCATCAGCACGGCGACGAACAGCAGCGCCGGGGCGGTAGCCCAGACCGGTACGCTACCCGCCAGCGGCGAGAAGAACAGGCTCAGCAGAAACAGCGCGGCCACCACAATGGCCGTCAGGCCGGTGCGTCCGCCGGCGCTGACGCCAGCCGCAGATTCCACGTAGCTGGTGGTGGTTGAGGTACCGAGCAGTGAGCCAAACAGCGCCGCCGCGCTGTCAGCAATCAGTGCGCGCCCCATTTTTGGCACGTTGCCCTGCTCATCCGCCAGACCTGCGCGTTTGGTTACGCCCAGCAGGGTGCCGGTATTATCAAACACATCAACAAACAGAAAGGCAAAAATAACGCTTACCAGCCCCACATTAAAGGCACCGGCAATATCGAGCTGCATAAAGGTCGGTGCGATTGAAGGCGGCGCGGAGAAGACGCCGCCAAACGGCGTCAGGCCGATACCCATAGAGATAAAGGTCACCACCAGGATGCCAATCAGCACTGCGCCGGTCACGCGGCGCGCTTCCAGTACCACGATGATAAAAAAGCCGAGCAGCGCCAGCAGCGGCCCTGGTTTGGTCAGATCGCCCAGCCCGACCAGCGTCGCCGGGTTATCCACCACAATGCCGGCCCCTTCCAGCGCAATCAGCGCCAGGAACAGGCCGATACCGGCAGCGATGCCGGCGCGCAGCGGCAGCGGGATGCTGGCAATAATCCACTCGCGGATTTTAAAAATCGAGAGCGCAAAGAAGATCACCGCCGACAGAAACACCGCACCCAGCGCAATCTGCCAGGTGTAGCCCATATGCAGCACCACGGTGTAGGTAAAGAACGCGTTGAGCCCCATGCCGGGTGCCAGCGCAATCGGATAGTTAGCAATCAGTCCCATCAGAATCGAGCCGATCGCCGCCGCCAGGCAGGTCGCCACAAACACCGCCCCTTTATCCATGCCGGTCGCACCCAGAATAGAGGGGTTAACAAACAGGATATAGGCCATGGCGAGGAAAGTGGTGATCCCCGCCACGATCTCCGTGCGCACGGTGGTGTTATGCGCTTTAAGCTTAAACAGTTTCTCTAACATCATTTTCTCTCATGAGCGGAGACGCAGCGGCTGCGCGTTCTCACTGGCCAAAGTGGTTAACAGCTGATGGTTGTTGCTGAAAGCGAGCCTGCCGGACGTGAGGTGCCCCCTCCGCTTTCCCCTGTCCTGATAGCAATTGCTGTGCCATCTCCTGCGCAATCGTTTACGTTTTCCGTTGCGCATCCGGTTAAGAAAAGTCTGAACCAGAAAGAGGCGCGATTATGGTGCATTGCCCCGCTGCTGCGCAATCGTTTTCCTCGCTATCCGCTAAAGCACAATAATTTTGCGGTGCCGCACGCTTTCGCATTCTGCCTGGCGATATCGCTCACGTTTCTGCTGCACGATTCAGCAGGCTAATAACAGCAGGTTATAGTGCCTTTACTCTCTGCATGATAACGAGGCCGCACCATGAAGCCCGCGATACTGATCGTTGACGATGATCGTGCCATCTGTGAACTGCTGCACGATGTCTTGAGTGAGCACGTTTCCGCCGTGTATCGCTGCCACCTCGGGCGCGATGTTCAGGCGCTGCTGACGCAGCATGCGGATATTTCACTGGTGATGCTCGATATGATGCTGCCGGATACAAACGGGCTGCTGGTTCTGCAGCAGATCCAGCGCGAGCGGCCGGATGTGCTGGTGATCATGCTGACCGGAATGGGATCGGAAGCGGAGATGGTGGTGGGCCTGGAAATGGGTGCCGATGACTATATCGCTAAACCTTTCAATCCGCGCGTAGTCGTGGCGCGGGCGCGCGCCGCACTGCGCCGCAGCGGCAGGCAGGATGAACCAGGTGCTGTTATCCCTGCGGGCTGGCAGTTTAACGGCTGGCAGCTGGATGAGGTGCGCTGCCAGCTGCTGAATCCGCAGCGTGAAAGCGTGCCGCTGACGCAGGGGGAGTATACGCTGCTGCGCGCGCTGGTCGCTCACGCTCGCAAGGTGTTAACCCGCGACCAGCTGCTGGAGCTGACGCACAGCGAAACGCTGGATGTCTTTGACCGCACTATCGACGTGCTGATCATGCGGCTGCGGCGCAAAATCGAAGCTAACCCGCATCAGCCAAACCTTATCCGCACCATTCGCGGCCTCGGCTATGTATTTTCAGCCGACGTGGTGCGCCCGGCGACGCGCGTATCGCAGATCGCCTGATCCATCCAGCGCTGCATCTCCGGCAGCGGCCGGATGCCATCCAGCGCGTTCGCCGCGCGCAGGTTAAAGCAGGCGCAGGTGTGCGCCAGCTGCAGCGTGGCGGACAGCGTAAACCCCTCGTGGCTGGCGTACAGCACACCGGCGCAAAAAGCGTCACCCGCTCCCACGCTGCCGACAATGTCGCTGGCATCAAGCTGCCACGCCGGCTGCCAGCACGCCTCTCCGCCCCTTTCTGCCCCCCACGCTCCTTCCGGCGCGTGGATCACCACGCGCTGACGCACCCCCTGCTGCAGCAGCCATGCACCCGCGGCGGCAAACGTCTCGGGCGGAGCAAGAGTGCCGCTGTGCCGCAGGGGGATGCCGGTCAGCGCCGCCGCCTCCAGCTCATTAATGATTAAATAGTCGAGCCAGCGCAGCGCCGGCAGCACCAGGCTGCGGTGATCGCCGGCGCGGGAGACCAGATCGAGCGAGGTCAGATAGCCGCGCTGCTGCATCTGCGCCAGCAGCCGCGCGCTGCGCGTGCCGAACTGCGCGTCGGGCCGGTCAAGCTGGTCGAGCAGCAGCAGATAGCCGAGGTGAAAGATGCGGTGCGGAGTAGTGAGGTCGCGGAAATGCGCCACATCAAGCAGCGCGCTGGCGCCGCGCGCGTGAAAAAAAGTGCGCTGACCATCCGGCGCGGTCATCACCTGCGTCATAGCGGTAGCCGCCGCGCAGGTGCGCGTTACGCCGCGGCAATCCACGCCCTCCTCACACAGCCGCTGCAGCAGATAGTCACCGTCCGCGTCCTCGCCGGTGATACCCGCAGCCGCCAGCGGTAAACCTGACTGCATGCGCGCCAGCGTCAGGATCACATTCGGCACCGCGCCGCCGCTGCAGCGCTCACGCGCCACAATTTCGGTCAGCCAGCCCTGCTCCGGCCAGTGCGTTATGCGCTGTACATGATCGACCAGCAGGGTGCCGGCGGCCAGAATGCCGCTGCGCGCCGTCATCTCAGGCGCGTCCGCTGCTGCCGAAAATCTGCATCTGCTGCGCGACCACGCTGCTGATACTGCGCTCCACCGCCATAAGCAGCTCAGCAAAGCTGTCATAGCGGGCGTCGCGCTGGCCAATCTGCGTTTCTATTGCGTCCAGCGCCGCCTGGGACATGCCGGTGTAGAAGTTGATTTTATGAATGCCGAGCGTAATGGCGCGGCGAAAATCGGCGTCGCTAATCCCCGAGCCGCCGTGCAGCACCAGCGGAATACCTGCCGCGCTGCGGATCGCCGCCAGCCGGTCAAAGTCGAGGCGCGGTTCGCCTTTATATTTGCCGTGCGCGTTACCGATCGCCACCGCCAGGCAGTCGATGCCGGTGCTCTGCACAAAATCAGCCGCCAGCGCCGGATCGGTAAATTTTGCGCTGTCCGCCTCACCGGTCAGCGCCCCACCCTCGTCGCCCCCCACTGCGCCCAGCTCCGCTTCGACCGAGACGCCCACCGCATGACAGAGTTTTACGACCTCCTGCGTCTGACGCACATTCTCGTCATAGCTCAGCCCGGACCCGTCAAACATCACCGAGGTAAAGCCCAGGCGCACCGCCTGCACCACCGCCTCAAAATGCAGACCGTGATCGAGATTGAGCACCACCGGAATCGCGTGCCGCGCCGCCTCGCAGCGAATCGCCGCGACCAGGTGATCGAGGCTGACATACTTAAAATGTACCTCTGCGAGGTTGATGATAAAGGGTGAACGCTGCTGCTCTGCTGCCTGAAACAGCGCGCGCAAAAAGTGGGTATCGAGGACATTAAATGCGCCCAGGGCGTAGCCGTGCTGCTGCGCATGGGCCAGCCCCTGCGCCAGAGATATCAGTGCCATGAAGTGCTCCCGTCACGTGAGGAGTAAATGGTTGGTGCGGCGGTCAGGCAACCTGCCTGCCGCCGCGGCTCTCTTCCGCAGGCAGGAGAGAGGTTGCAGCCGGAAAATCTGCCGCGTTATTTTACTGTCCAGCCTTTGTAGCTGCTCACGTTGTCGCGATCGATCATCGTTACCGGAATCAGCACCGGTTTGTCGGGTGCAGCTTTACCTTGCAGTATGTTGTAACCAATTTCCACCGCTTTCTCCGCCATCACCTGCGGGTCCTGCGCCGGGGTCGCCACAAATAGCGAGCCTTTACGCTTCAGCGCCTCTTCCCCGTCTGGCGAACCATCGACCCCGACAATAAAGAATTCGCTGCGCTGCGCCTGTTTTGCCGCCAGGTCGGCGCCGATGGCGGTCGGATCGTTGATGGCGAACACGGCGTCAATTTTCGGATTAGCGGAGAGCAGACCGGTCATCACCTCCAGCCCGCCTTCACGGCTGCCTTTGGCGTTCTGGTTGTAAGAGAGCAGCTTAATATCGGGGTGCGTCTTCAGCTCGCTCATGCAGCCTTCGACGCGGTTCTGCACCGCTGAAACCGGCGGTCCGTTGATGATCACCACATTGCCCTTCGCCTTCAGCCGGTCAGAGATATATTTACACGCCATCGCGCCGGCCTGGGTGTTATCTGAGGTAATGGTGGCGTTAGCGCCATCTGCGGCCACGTCCACCGCCACCACGACAATGCCGGCGTCGCGCGCCCGCTTCACCGCTGGCGCAATGCCTTTGGAGTCAGCGGCGTTGAGGATGATCATATCGACTTTGGCGGCGATAAAGTTGTCAATTTGCCCCACCTGCTGACCGAGATCGTAGCCGCTGGAGACCAGCGTCACGTTAACCTTGTCACCTGCCAGCTCGCGGGCTTTCAGTTCGGCACCTTTAGTGATCTGCACAAAGAACGGGTTGGCGAGATCGCCTACGGTTACCCCTATCGATTTCAGCTCTTTTGCCTGTACCAGCGGCGCGCTCAGCAGCGTGGCGGCCAGCAGTCCGGTTACAATCGGATTAAAACGCATAGTTGATGTTCTCCTGCCTTTTTTATTGTCAGCGGTCCGCGGGATCGCCACCTGGAAATGTTCTGCCGGTCTTCAGCTGACGTGATGACGGGTACGGTATTTATCGATTAACACGGCGACGATGATCACGCCGCCTTTGATCACCAGCTGCCAGAAGTAGGAGACGCCCATCAGCGTCATGCCGTTGTTGAGCGTGGCAATAATCAGTGCGCCAATCAGCGTGCCGGTGATGGTGCCGATACCGCCGACAAAGCTGGTGCCGCCGAGGATCACCGCAGCAATCGCATCCAGCTCATAGCCCACGCCAAGGTTGCCATTGGCGCTGTAGAGTCGTGAAGCGCTCATCAGCCCCCCCAGCCCGGAGAGCAGGCCGCTCATGGCGTAGACAAAAATCAGCACCGCACCGACTTTAATCCCGGTCAGACGGGCCGCCTGCATATTGCCGCCCACCGCATAGATATGGATGCCTAAAGTGGTCCGGCGCAGAATGAACCAGCAGAGCGCGATGACCGCAAAGGCGATGATGATCAGCCACGGCACCGGCCCGAGATAGCCGTTACCTATCCATTCAAAATTGATGCTGGAGTTAATGACCGTTGTACCGTCAGCCAGCAGATAGGCGGCCCCGCGCAGAGCGGTATAGGTGCCTAGCGTGACGATAAACGGCGGCAGCCCGGCCCAGGCGACCAGAATGCCGTTGAAGAGCCCCATGATCAGTCCGGCGCCCAGCGCCGCAGGGATCGTCAGGTTGGCAAAGGCGGGATCGAGCGACACCACCATCGCGACCACTGCCGTGGTGCCGAGCATGGAGCCCACCGACAGATCGATACCGCCGGTCAGAATGACAAACGTCATCCCCGCCGCCAGCACAATGTTGATAGAGGCCTGCCGGGTAATGTTCAGCAGGTTCGCCTCGGTGAAGAAATTAGGTGCGATA
The DNA here is from genome assembly GCF_008631385.1 of Pantoea sp. M_9. NCBI lineage: Bacteria > Pseudomonadati > Pseudomonadota > Gammaproteobacteria > Enterobacterales > Erwiniaceae > Pantoea > Pantoea sp. M_9. Next base: position 521,751 of record NZ_VWUF01000001.1, read on the forward strand.
AAGCCAAACACCGCCACAATCAGGATCAGAATCGGCAGGATCCCCACCGTCTGCAGCAGGTCGCTCATTAACGCCCGTTTCAGCGTCGGGCTGGTTACGCGTGCGGTTTCGCTGGTCATTCCTTTCTCCTCAGGCTGTAACCGGCTGAGCGCCGGTGGCCAGTGTCATGATATTTTCCTGGCTGATGGCGTCGCCGCTCAGCTCGCCGGCAATGGTGCCTTCACGCATGACGTAGACGCGATCGCTCATGCCCACCACCTCCGGCAGTTCGCTGGAGATCATCAGAATCGCCACGCCCTGCTGCGCCAGCTGATTCATCATGCGGTAAATTTCACTCTTCGCCCCGACATCCACACCGCGCGTCGGCTCGTCCAGAATCAGAATGCGCGGCGCAATAGATACCCAGCGGGAGATCAGCAGCTTCTGCTGGTTGCCGCCCGATAGCCCGCCCGCGCGAACCTGCACATGCGGCACGCGAATATTGAGTGAGGCGATAGCGTCAGTGGCGATCTTCTGCCCCTTACGCCGGTTCAGCAGGCCGTAGCTGGCGTCGCGCTCCAGCGTCGCCATCACAATGTTTTCGCGGGCGGCCAGTTCCAGAAACAGCCCCTGCTCTTTGCGGTTTTCAGTGAGAAAGCCGATGCCGCGCGCAATCGCCTCGCGCGGGGAGCGGATGTGCACTTTTTCCCCGTCGATCCAGATCTCGCCGCCGGCGGGCTGCTGCACGCCAAATATCAGCTGCGCCAGCTCGCTGCGTCCGGCGCCCACCAGGCCGGCGAGGCCGACAATCTCACCGGCCCGCACCGCCAGGCTGCTGGGGTGAACCTTGTTCCGGTCAGTCAGGTGGTTGACCGCCAGACGGATAGCGCCAAACGGAATGTCGCGCGCTTTGTTAAACAGATCGCTGAGCGGACGCCCGACCATCATGCGCACCAGTTCACTGGCATTGAGCTGCTCACGCGTCAGGCTGCCGACATACTCGCCGTCGCGCAGCACGCTGACGCGATCTGACAGCTCATACACTTCAGCCATGCGGTGACTGATGTAGATAATCGCCATGCCTTCGCTGCGCAGCCGCTTGATCAGCGCAAACAGCTGCTCTGTTTCCCGACTGGAGAGTGCGGCGGTGGGTTCATCCATCACCAGAATGCGGCTGTTGCGGTGCAGCGCGCGGGCGATCTCCACCTGCTGCTGTTCGGCGATGCTCAGACGGCCGACCAGGTCGGTGGCGCTGAAGCGCGCGCCGAGCCGCGCAATCACCTGCTGCGCCTCTTCCGCCATCTGCCGGCGTCTCACCAGCCCGCCGCGCGCAATCTCACTGCCGAGAAAAATGTTCTCTGCCACCGTGAGGTTGGGTGCCAGATTGATCTCCTGATAGATCAGCGTAATGCCCGCCGCCAGCGCCTCTTTAGGGCCGCGGATGGCGTACGGCTTGCCCTCAATCAGGATCTCTCCGCTGCTGGCGCTGTAGGCACCGGCCAGAATTTTCATCAGGGTGCTCTTGCCGGCCCCGTTTTCGCCCATCAGCGCGTGTACTTCACCCGGCCAGATAGTGAGATCCACGCCCTTCAGGGCGTAAAAGCTGCCGAAGCGCCGGGTAATACCGCGCATCTCCAGTATCGGTGCTGTCATTGCCGCGCTCCTGCTGCCGGATAGTGCTGAGCAGTGTCGCCGCGCAACATAAATGGAAAATGTCAGCGCCCGTTCATATTTGTCATATTGCCTCTGCGCGCCACTTTTATACTCGGCTGACGTTCCGCATTGCGAGGGGTGGCGCATGAGTCAGACTCTGCCGTGGTATGCCGGTGCCCGTGGTCGCCTGCTGCTGTTTAATCTGCTGGTGGTCGGCGTGACGCTGGCGGTCAGCCTGGTGGCGATTACCGGATTTCGCCACGCCGGCACGATTCAGGAACAGGCGCAGGCGCAGACGCTGGCCGATATGAATGGCAGCCTGGCGCTGGCGCGTGATACGGCCAACGTGGCGACGGCGGCGGTACGCCTGTCGCAGGTGGTGGGTGCGCTGGAGTATCAGAGTGAATCGGCCCGCCTGCAGCAGACGCAGCAGGCGCTGCAGCAGGCGCTGACGCAGCTGGCGGCGGCACCCGTGGCCAGGCAGCAGCCTGCCCTGCTCAGCCGCATTCGTGAGCGCAGCCAGATGCTGGAGCAGAGCATCACGCTGCTGCTGCAGCGGGGACATCAGCGCCACCTGCAGCGCAACACCATGCTGAGCGAGCTGTGGCAGGCGCAGCTGCTGCTGAACCGGATCTCAGCGCTTGCGAGCGACGCCGCTTTTCTGCCGCTGCGCCAGCAGAGCGAGAGCCTGCTGGCGGTGGCGATCCGCTCCGCCGCGCCGCAGGCTGCGGTGCAGCAGCTCTCATCCATTCTGCCGATCTGGTCAGCCCTGCCGCTGGAGGGCGTACTGGCGCTGCAGCGGGCGCGCTTTGTCCATGCCCTTCGCGCGCTGGAGCCGGTCGCCGCCGGGCTTGAGGAGAGCGACACCGGCATCGCCTACGCGACTTACCGTATCAAGGCGCTGGTGGCGATGCTCAATGAAGATATTACCCGCTATGTACAGCAGGTGGCGCAGCAGAGCGATGCGCGCAGCGCCAGCACCCACCGTGAACTCAACTCTGTCATCGGTTTTATCGCGCTGTTTATGCTGCTGGCGCTGCTGATCACCGGTTACGCCGGCTACTACATCTACCGCAATCTCGGCTCCGGCCTTACCGCTATCGCCCACGCGATGACGCAGCTGGCGCAGGGGGAGAAAGGCGTCAGCGTACCCGGCCAGACGCGGCGCGACGAACTGGGCGATCTGGCGCGGGCGTTTAACGTTTTTGCCCGCAACACCGCCTCACTGGCGCACACCTCTTCACTGCTGAAAGAGAAAAGCACCCAGCTGGAGTCAACCTTTCTCGCCATGCGCGACGGCTTTGCGCTGTTTGATAACAGCGGTCAGCTGGTGGTCTGGAACGCGCAGTATGCGCAGCTGCTCGGTATTGCGCCGCATGAGCTGCGGCGTGGCCTGCACTATCAGCAGCTGCTGGCACGGCTGGATGTGCAGCTGCTCAGCCTGCAGGATGCGCAGGAGGTTAGGCTATCCGACGGGCGGACGCTGGAACTGCGTTTCAGTCCGGTGCCGCGTCGCGGCATGGTCAACACCGTGCTGGAGCGCACCTCGCGAAAAGCGCTGGAAGAGGCGCTGCTGCATAGCCAGAAAATGAAAGCGGTGGGCCAGCTGACCGGCGGACTGGCGCACGACTTTAATAATCTGCTGGCGGTAATTATCGGCAGCCTGGCGCTCACCGCCGATCAGCTGCCGGCTGGCACGCTGGCTACCCGCATTGAACGCGCCCGCCAGGCGGCGGACCGCGCCGCGCAGCTTACCCAGCGACTGCTCGCGTTTTCCCGTAAACAGGCGCTCTATCCGCGGGCGGTCGCGGTCGTGGATCTGGTAGAGGATTTGCATTCGCTGCTGCAGCACACCCTGCTGCCCGGTCAGCAGCTGGTAACAGAAGCAGCACGTCCCGGCTGGCCGGCATGGATCGATGCCGGTCAGCTTGAAAATGCGCTGATGAACCTGGTGGTTAACGCGCGCGACGCGCTGCAGCAGCAGCCCGGTGAGATAGTGCTGCGCGTCTGGAACCAGCGCAAAGCGTCCGCGACGGGGAAACGCGAGTGGGTAGTGGTTGAGGTGATCGATCGCGGCTGCGGCATGTCAGCGGAGGTGCGTCAGCAGGTGTTCGAACCCTTCTTCACCACCAAGCCCACCGGCAGCGGCAGCGGGCTGGGGCTGTCGATGGTGTATGGTTTTGTGCGGCAGTCAGGCGGTGAAATTGCGCTGGAGACCGCGCCGGGCCAGGGTACCACGGTACGCCTGCTGCTGCCGCGTGCGGCGGAGGCGGTACAGCCGGTGGCGGCTCCTCCACCCACGCTGCCCGGTGCGAGCCGCGACCGGCTGGTGCTGGTGCTGGATGATGAACCCGCCGTACGGCAGACGCTGTGTGACCATCTGCATCAGCTTGGCTATCTGACGCTGGAGTGCGGCGACGGTGCCAGCGCGCTGGCGCTGCTGCAGCAGACCCCCGATATCGATCTGCTGATCAGCGATCTGATGCTGCCCGGTGCGCTCAGCGGCGCCGATGTGATACGTCAGGCGCAGCAGCAGTGGCCGCAGCTCGCCACGCTGCTGATCAGCGGGCAGGATCTGCGCCGGTCGCAGGTTACGCTACCGCTGTGCGAGCGGCTGGCGAAGCCCTGGCAGCAGGCGCAGCTGGTTCAGGCGCTGGAGCGGGCCTGTCAGCGCAGCGCACGGCTTAATCGCGCGCGGCAGGCTGCTGCCACACCGCTTTCCCGCTGATAGCCTGCGTTCAGCACACCGCCACCCGGACAGTATGCGGCAGCGCCATGAGCGTTTCGCCGCAGGTAAAAATGAGATCTGACCGCTGCCGGCCGGGATGCGGATGCTCACGCAGATAAGCGAGCACTGCCGGCGGCAGCTGCGGTGCAACCGCGCGCGTTTCACGCAGCCCCTCGCCGCTGAGACGCAGCGTCAGGCCGCCGTTCAGGCCTTGCAGCTCAATAATCAGCGTGCGGTTATGCCCGGCGGCAGCCTGCCCGGCCATCAGAGTAGCGGGATCGGGATTCGCACGGGCGTGACTCAGGGCCAGCGACGCGTTGCAGGCGGAGACAAGCGGCATGCCGGTACAAAAATGCAGCGTGCTGCGCAGCGCCACACTCTCAATCTGCGGATCGAGCCACAGCGTATCTGCTCCCTCTTCCCGCGTCAGCAGCAGCGCGCTGGCGGCAGAGGAGAGTTCGCGCTGCCCTGGCATCAGCGGCAGCGACACGATAACGCCTGGCTCGCTCATCGCTTTGCGGACGCGGCGTGACGCCTGCTGAGCATCCGCAACGGAATAATGAAAACTGGCCAGTAAAGTCATGGGTCCTCTCCGGATACCGGAATAAAAAATAAACAGCCGGGCGCTTTCAGCGCCGTGTCCGGCTGCCCCGCCCGTTTTGATGAACGCTCAGAATGCGCGCGGCAGATGACAGCGCGGTGACGATGGCGTGACGGCGTGATGAATCAGCCGCGGCCGCTGAGGCTAACGCATCAGGATGATTAATAAATGCATCTCGCGCCGCGCCGCTCTCCGCCAGGCACAAACCCGTCTTTCTGCTAACTTATTCAATACGGCCGCCTGTTTATATGAAGAAAAAATAATGAATTCAATCAGAACATCCCGTCAGTTCCGGCACAGTTTTTTGCGTCAGGTGGTCGCGCCGCTGCTCGCGATTCTGGTGCTGTCGTTTGCCGGGGCCGGCAGCGGACTTTACTGGGGGACATCCGTAACAAACAGTGAAGCGCGTGAGCAGCAGCAGCGTATGATTGCCGCCTCATTCGACCAGAGCCTCAGCGAGCATTTGCGCCAGCTGCGCAGCCTGACGCGCTGGTCACCGCTCGCCACTCATCTGACGCTGCGTGACGCCGACCGGGCGTGGCTGGATCAGAACGTCGGCAGCTGGCTTTATGAGATGTTTGCCCATCAGCTGATTCTGCTGCTGGACAGCAGGCAGCAGCCGGTTGCTGCCTGGCGCAACGGTGAGCCGGTCAGCCTGCAGGCAGTCGGCCCGTGGCTGCGCGACCTGCTCGTCACGCCGCTGGTAGCCAGCGCGGCGGGCGCAGAAGATCGGGCCGATTTTGTGCGCATCGCCGGTCGTGCTGCTGCACTGGCCGTGGGTGAAATCAGCGCGCCTGATACAACAAACCGGTTTAGCCTGGTAAGCGTCGCGTTTCTTGACGACGGCTATCTGCGCCACCTTTCCGATCGCAGCCAGCTGGCGCAGCTGCACTTTAGCAACGCGCCGCCCACCGATAGGGAGATGGCTTTCTGGCCCCTCGCATCGCAGAGCGGGCAGCGGGTAGGCTATCTGAGCTGGCAGCCCGATAAGCCCGGCGCGCAGATGCTGCGCACGATCGTGCCCTCAACGCTGCTGTCGGTGCTGATTATCACCCTGCTCTGCCTGTTTATGGTACGGCGCATATGGACCTCCTCGCTCAGCCTGTCGCAGTCGCTGGTCCGGCTGGGTGCCAGCGAGGCGCAGGCGCAGCACCTTGCGTTTCATGACGTGCTGACCGGCCTGCCCAACCGTGCGCTGGTAGAAGATCGCCTGACCCAGGCGCTGGCCGCGGCGCTGCGGCACGATCGCCGCGTGGCGCTGCTGCTGCTCGATCTCGATCGGTTTAAAAATATCAATGACACCTGGGGCCATCACGCCGGCGATGAACTGATCCGCGAGGTAGCACGGCGCCTGAGCGAGATTGTGCGCACCAGCGACACCGTGGGACGCATCGGCGGCGATGAGTTTATTATCGTGATGCCGGATACGGAGACTATCGGCCAGGTGCATACGCTGGCGCAGCGCATTATCAGCGCGCTCAGCGCCCCTTATCATCTGCTGGGCAATGAGCTGTGGGTTGGCGTCAGTATCGGCCTGGCGCTGGCACCGAAAGATGGCGTGGACCGGCTGGAGCTGATGCGTAAGGCGGATATCGCGCTGTATGACGCCAAAAATCACGGGCGCGGTCAGTTTCGCCAGTTTGAGAAAGCGATGGATGAGTCGCTGCGTACCCGGCAGGAGCTGGCAGCAGAGCTGCGTCAGGCGCTGGTTAATTTTACCGGGCTGGCCGTCTGGTATCAGCCGCTGATGGAGATTAACGGCGAGCGCGTTGTCGGCGTTGAGGCGCTGCTGCGCTGGCACCATCCGACCCGGGGCGATATCTCCCCGGCTGACTTTATCGCTATCGCCGAAGAGACCGGGCTGATCCTGCCGCTCGGCGAGTGGGTGCTGCGTGAAGCGTGTAAGACGTCGCTGAAGCTGCCGCAGGTGGTGGTGGCGGTGAACGTTTCACCGGTGCAGTTTCGCAGCAGCGGCTTTGTCTCCCGGCTGCTGGAGATTGTTGCGAGCGAAGGCGCCGATCCGCAGCGCCTGGAGCTGGAGATCACCGAAGGCGTGCTGATTGAGGATGAGCATGCGGCCCGCAGCTCTATCATTGCGCTGCGCGAAGCGGGCTTCCGTATCGCGCTGGATGATTTTGGCACCGGCTACTCCAGCCTTAACTATCTGAGCAGTTTCCCGGTCGATAAGATTAAAATCGACCGCTCATTTACCCAGTCGCTCGGCGTGGCAGATAACTCAACCGCGATTATTGAATCAGTCGTTCGGCTGGGGCACGCCATGGGCCTGACCGTCACCGCCGAAGGTGTGGAAACTGAAGGACAGATGCACGCCCTCGCCAATGCCGGCTGTAACCAGCTGCAGGGCTATCTGTTCAGCCACGCCGTCCCGCTGACCGAGATTGAAAAAATGGTATAGGTGCCAGGGACGCATAAACGATGCCAGGGACGCATTAATGCGTCCCCTACGGACACCGGGGGTGCGTTATTTGTCGCGCCCACACAATTTCGTAGGGGCGCCATTTATGGCGCCCTGGCAACAATTGGGCACGGTACCTTAATGACGCCAGGGGCGCATAAATGCGCCCCCTACGGCGGCATCAGATGGGGCGGGATCAGCGTTTGGGGCGTATAAGCTGGCTGGCAGTGTCACCGATAATCTGGGCCACGCCGCGATCGCCTTTAACCATGGAGGCCATAAAGGATTTCGCCTGCTTAAAGGTGATATGCGGCGGCAGCGGTGCGACTTCCGGATCGGTTTTCACCTCCAGCACTACCGGACGGTTTGCGCTCAGCGCCTGCTGCCAGGCGGCGGCTAACTCATCCGGATTATCCACCACGATCCCCTGCAGGCCAAGACTCTCGGCAAAACGCGCATAGGGCACATCCGGCAGCTGCTGTGACGCTTCGAAGCGCGGATTGCCTTCCATCACGCGCTGCTCCCAGGTCACCTGATTAAGATCCTGGTTGTTAAACACGCAGACAATCAGCCGCGGATCGTCCCACTGCTGCCAGTATTTCTGAATAGTGATCAGCTCAGCCATATTATTCATCTGCATCGCCCCGTCTCCGACCAGCGCCACAACCGGTTTGTCGGGATAAGCAAATTTAGCGGCGATCGCGAACGGTACGGCGGCCCCCATACAGGCAAGACCGCCGGAGAGCGTGGCGCGCTGCCCCTGCTTCACGCGATAGTCGCGCGCAAACCAGTTGGCACAGGAGCCGGAATCTGAGGTAACAATGGCGTTGTCTGGCAGTTGTGGCGACATCTCCCACACTACCCGCTGTGGATTAACCGGATTAGCTGGCGCCAGCGCCCGCTCCTCCATTAGCTGCCACCAGTCGCGCACCTGCAGCGCAATCTGCTCCTGCCAGTGGCGATCGCTTTTGTGCTGCAGCAGCGGGATCAGCGCCCGCAGGGTTTCAGCGCTATCTCCGTGCAGGTTGACTTCACAGGGGTAGCGCAGGCCCAGCATCGCCGGATCAATATCAATCTGTACCGCCCGCACTTTGCCCTCGGCAGGCAGAAACTCGGTCCACGGGAAGCCGGTGCCGATCATCAGCAGCGTGTCGCACTCCTGCATCAGATCCCACGACGGTTTAGTGCCGAGCAGGCCGATCGAACCGGTGACAAAAGGCGCATCGTCCGGCAGCACATCTTTACCCAGCAGCGCTTTAGCGACGCCCGCACCGAGCAGGTTCGCGACCTGCACCACTTCCACTGCCGCGCCGCGCGCACCTGCGCCAATCAGTATCGCCACCTTGCTGCCGGCGTTGAGGACCTCTGCCGCGCGCTGCAGATCTGCCTCATACGGCACGATTTTCGGACGCTGGTAGCCAGGACCGGAGTGGGTAAAGCCGTGTGCGTGCTGCGGTGGCTGCCAGGTTTCATCCTGAATATCTTTCGGCAGGATCAGCACCGCCACGCCGTTCTGCGCTTTCGCGATGCGCACGCCGCGATCGACCAGATGCTGGATCTGCGCCGGTGCGGCCGCTTCCTGAACAAAATTAGCGACATCAGCAAACACGCGATCGAGGTTCATCTCCTGCTGATAGCTGGCGCCGCGCGCGGTCACTTCAGCCTGTCCGGCGATCGCCAGCACCGGTGCATGATCCATTTTGGCATCGTAAAGACCGGTCAGCAGGTGGGTAGCGCCCGGCCCGCCGGTGGAGAGGCAGACGCCGAGCTCACCGGTAAATTTGGCGTGACCGGCAGCCATAAATGCCGCCATCTCTTCATGCCGTACCTGGATAAACTCAATCCCGGCACCCGCTTTATTGGCGCGCTGGATAGCGCCCAGTACGCCGTTGATGCCATCGCCCGGATAGCCATAAATGCGCGTGACGCCCCACGCCTGCAGGCGCTCGACAAAAAAATCGCTGGTTTTTTTACTCATCCCGCTGCTCCCTTAAAGGCTGTTGTCAGCTTTTAAGGGTAGCTGACAGAAACGGGCGTGCAGAGGATCTGCCGGATTATGGCCTGACTGCGCCCGTGGGCTGGCTAGCCCAGCGCCGGGGAGACCAGCGCAAAACAGTGCATATCTTCTGTCGGGCGCCAGGGGGTGCCGTGCACCATAATGTGCGGCGCATCGACCTGCTGCAGACCCAGCGTTGCCAGCCACTCCGCCAGACTGGCGTCTGGCGTATCCAGCCGGACAAACTGACCGGCCAGCGTCTGCAGCAGCGCGGCAACGAGCGCCTGCGCCACGGTGCCGTCACGGGCGATAACCGGGCCGATGGTCCAGCCGCGGCCAAAGCGACGCAGGCTGGCAAAGCCCTGTACTCCCTGCGCATCGCGTGCCAGCACGCTGCCGGGCAGCAACTGCTGCAGCAGACGCGCACGCTGCAGTCCGGTCGCCTGCCAGTCGGACGTGCAGAGTTCCGCACAGGCTGCGCTGCATGCCGGCTCCAGGCTTAGCGCTGGCGGCAGCGTTATAGCGGGAGGCGCGGCTAACGCCGCCGTCTGGTACTGCCATACCTGACCGCACTCCCTGAATCCCAGCTGTGCATAAAGCCCTTTACCCATTTCCGTTGCATGCAGGCGCAGCGTGCAACCGGCGAAGCGCGTAATCAGCGCCTGCATTAACTTGCGGCCGATACCGCGTCCGCGCGCCTGCTGATCCACCACCACCAGACCGATGGTGGCTGCGCTGCTTCCCCAGCGCCAGCCAAGCGCGCAGCCGGAGAGTCGTCCCGCCTCCTCCATCACCACGCCTTCACCCAGCGCAATCAGCTGCTGCCAGTCCTCAGGACGGTGTGGCCAGCCCGCCTGCTGCGTCAGGGCATGGCCCGCTGCGGCGTCGGCCGCCGTAATATCACGCAACGTCATGCTCATGCGGTTCTCCCTTAATGAATGCAGAAGAAGAGTGCCACACCGCTGCCGCGCCTGACAGCCTCAAATCTGAAAATCGAGCGCCGGCTCTTCTTCACTCTCATAGGAGAGCGCCTGTCGCTTGATCTCCTCCAGCGACAAATTAGCGTTGCAGAGCTCCAGAAACTGCCAGACATAGTTGCGCTGCAGCTGTCCGCGCTTCAGACCAAGCCAGACGGTGTTAGCTTCAAACAGGTGACGGGCATCAATCTTGACCAGGTTTTCGCCCTGATAGATATCACACGCCTGATCGGCGAGTACGCCAACGCCCAGCCCCAGCTCAACATAGGTTTTCACCACGTCAGAATCCTGCGCGCTCAGCACAATATCGGGCCGCAGGCTGGCCGCCTGAAACGCCCGATCCACGCGTGAACGGCCGGTGATCCCCTGCCGGTAGGTGATTAACGGCCAGGCGCTCAGGCTTTCAAGCGACACCGGCTGCTGCTGCAGCAGCTCATGACCGGACGGCACCAGCAGCGAGTGATGCCAGCTGAACCAGGGGAAAGCCGCCAGGCTGGCGTGGTTAACCAGCTGCTCGGAGGCGATACCGACATCCGCCTCGCCGGCCAGCAGCATGGCGACAATCTCCTGCGGCGAGCCCTGATTCAGCTCCAGCCGCACGTTGGGATAGAGCTGGCGGAACGCTTTGATAACGCGCGGCAGGCTGTAACGCGCCTGCGTGTGGGTGGTGGCAATTGTCAGCACGCCGCTGGTCTCGTTGGTAAACACATCGGCCAGACGCCGCACCTTGCCCGCCTCATCGAGAATGCGTTCGGCTATGGTCAGCAGCGCTTTGCCTGGCTCCGTCATGCCCAGCAGACGTTTTCCGCGCCGGATAAATATCTCTACGCCCAGCTCATCTTCCAGATCGCGGATATGCCGGCTGACCCCGGACTGCGAGGTAAACAGCGTGTTGGCGACTTCAGTCAGATTGAAGTCGCAGCGGGCGGCTTCCCGAATAATTTTAAGTTGCTGGAAATTCACACCCTCTCTCCCTTCTGGCACGGTTTTCGCCATGGTAGGGAGCGGGCATCAATACAACAAATAATAAAAAACCGCCTGTTATGCGGTTTAGTAATAAGGAGCGTTATCGTGGCGCCGTGGTTTTTAACCCACCAGCATCAGCTCGCGATCGGCAACCGCTGGCTTATTCAGCAGCGACAGCAGTATGGTTTTGACCGCCTGCGCCGCAGGTGAGAGCGGCAGCTGCGCAGACATATTGAGCGACAGCGGCAGCGTCAGCGACGGTGAGGTAATGCGCGCCATCCAGGCGTGCGTCGAGCTGACCAGCGCCCGGGCCGCGGATTCAGGCAGCACGGTTACGCCCAGCCCGCTGGAGACCGCCGCGGTCAGGGTGGCGATCGATTCAATTTCGCCGATGATGCGCGCGCTCAGGCGGCGCAGTGAAAACGCTTCGTCTACCCGCTTGCGCACCGCGCTGTAGTCGCGCGGCAGGAACAGGTTCATCTGCGCCACATCGGCCAGATCCACCGCCGATCCCGGACAGGCGGTGGCGCCGACCAGATAGAGTTCCTCTTTCAGCAGCGGCAGGCTGGTCACGCCTGCCGCCGGCGAGCGATCGTAGAGCACGGCCATATCGAGCTGACCGTTCAGCACTTTATCATTCAGCGAACTGCCGCTGTTTTCATGCAGATACACCAGCACGTCAGGATACTGCTCGCGCATGGTCTGCAGCAGCGGCATGGTCAGAGAGGAGGCGGCCGTGCCGGGCGCCAGACCAATAGAAACCTGCCCGCTCAGCGTCTGGCCCGCTTTGCTGACAGCGGCCTGCGCCTGTTCACACTGGCGCAATATGGTGCGGGCGTGCGCATAGAGAATTTTACCCGCGTCGGTGGGCGTTACGCCGCGCTTGGTGCGGATCAGCAGCTGCTGATCCAGCTCGCTCTCCAGCGTTGCCACCTGCTGACTAAGCGCCGGTTGCGCAATATGCAGCACTTCGGCGGCGCGGGTCAGGCTGCCGATATCGACGATGTTCACAAAATACTTCAGCCGTCTTAAGTTCATGTTGCCTCCGTCAATCCGGTTAACCCCTGAAGGGCGCGTGGCCTGCTGGCCGATAAACAGAGTTTTGCAATAAGCAGGCCAGTTATTTCATCGCGGAAAAAAACGGCGGACGGTAGCGATTAAGAGACTGGAAAATAAGCTTTTGTGATTACCTGAAAGGAAACGGTGTGTACTGATGCCGCAGCGGGCGGGTAAAGCGGAAAATGGCATGCACTCTGCTGGTGCAAAACCTGCAAGGCAGACGTGCAAAAAAGTGATGACAGAGAGGCGGCAGCGTTGCTTGCTGCCTCCGGCCTGACCCCGGTTATGCCGGGGTCAGCCGTGCCGCAGAGCGAGGTGACTCAGCGTTTTTTGCGGTTGCGATGCATATCAATGGAAACCGCAGCCACAATAATCATGCCTTTGATAATGTCCTGCACATAGGCGTCCACACCCACAAAGGTAAAGCCGCTTTTGATAAGTCCCAGAATCACGGCACCGATCAGCGTGCCGGTAATACGGCCCACCCCCCCCATCAGGCTGCTGCCGCCGATAACCGCTGCGGCGATAGCATCCAGCTCATACGCCATTCCCATGCTTGACTGGCCGCTGCTGACGCGTGCTGCCAGTACGACGCCTGCCAGGCCTGAGAGCGCGCCGGCGATGGTGTAGACAATGATCAGATACTTGTTAACATTGATGCCGGACACCTTGGCTGACGTCATGTTGCCGCCAATCGCATAGACATATTTGCCGTAGCGGGTATGTTTCAGCGCGATGTGGAACAGGAACGCCACCACCAGGAAGATGATCACCGGCATTGCGCCCTGACCAATCGAGGTAAAGCTGTCTGACAGAAAGCTGATCGGATTACCCTGCGTATAGTACTGCGCCAGGCCGCGCGCGGACACCATCATCCCCAGCGTGGCGATAAAGGGGGGGATACCGGTGCGGGTGATCAGCACGCCGTTAATAACGCCGCACAGCAGTCCGACACCAATACCGGCGCCGATAGGGATAGCCGCAGGCAGGTTAACCAGCGAGGGGAACATTGGTGACAGGCTTTCTGAGGTTTGCGCCAGGCTTGCCGCCACCACCGCCGTCAGGGCGATAACGGAGCCGGAGGAGAGATCGATGCCGGTGGTGATAATGACCTGCGTAACGCCAACCGCAATAATACCGATGATCGCAACCTGCAGGACAATCAGAACTAAACGGTTGGTGTTGAGCAGAAAAGACTGGTCGCGTACGTACCAGCCGGCAATTTCAAAAATCAGCGCAATGCCTAACATCACCACAAAAATGCCGGTATCTTTCGGCAGTTTATGGCGCAGATTACTGAAGAAGGAGCTTTGTTCAGTGGCCTGCGGGGCCGTAGCTTTTACATTATTCATAGGGATCTCAAGCCTCACTCAGATGCCAGCGACAAAATGGTTTCCTGATCGGCCTCTTCTTTACTGAGGATGCCGGTTATGCGCCCGCCGTGCATCACCATGATGCGGTCACTCATGCCGAGAATTTCCGGCAGCTCAGAGGAGACCATGATGATAGCGACGCCGCGATTCGCGAGTTCGCTGATCAGGCGGTAGATCTCTGCTTTGGCTCCCACATCGATGCCGCGGGTCGGTTCGTCCAGAATCAGGATCTTCGGCTGTGCCAGCAGCCAGCGCGCAATCAGCACCTTCTGCTGGTTACCGCCGCTGAGGTTATTGATGATCTGATCCATGGTCGGGGTTTTGATATTGAGCTTGCGGATCTGCTCCATACAGTCCTGCGCCATTTTCACATGGCTGACAAAGCCGCTTTTGCCGGTGTAGCCGGGCATGTTAACGATGCTCATGTTCTCCATTACTGAGAGAACCAGAAACAGCCCTGACTTCTTGCGATCCTCGGTGAGAAACGCCATGCCTTTCTCGATGGCCGTGGAGGGCGAATCGATGCTGACCGGCACGCCGTCAATCAGCACTTCGCCGCTGTCGTAGCTCTCCATGCCAAACAGGCTCTCCATCACCTCACTGCGTCCTGCGCCCACCAGCCCGGCCACGCCCAGAATCTCTCCTCTGCGTACGCTGAAGCTGATATCGCTGAAGCGCTCTTTGCTGCTCAGGCCGCGCACCGTCAGCACATCATCGCCGATGGTGCCGTTGAATTTCGGGAACAGCTGGGTCAGCTCACGCCCGACCATCTGGGTGATCAGCGACTGCCGCGTAAACGCGCTGGTATCGTTGCTGCCGACCCAGGTGCCGTCGCGGAAGATGCTGATCTCATCGGTAATGGTGAAGATCTCATCCATCTTATGGCTGATATAGATAATCGCCTTGCCCTGCGCCCGCAGGTCGCGAATGATAGTGAACAGGTGCGCCACTTCGGTTTCGGTCAGCGCGGAGGTGGGTTCATCCATGATCACCACGTCAGAGTTCCACGATACCGCTTTGGCAATCTCCACCATCTGCTGCGCTGCAATGCTCAGCTCGCCCACCATGCGATCCGCCTTGAGGCGGATATTGAGTTTGTTGAGCAACGCCTGCGTCTGGCGGTTTAGCAGGGCGTGATCAACGAAGCCAAACTTCATCGGTTCACGCCCGAGCCAGATGTTCTCCGCCACGGTCATGTGCGGCACCAGGTTCAGCTCCTGATGGATCATTGAGATGCCGGAGCGCAGCGCATCCATAGTGTCCTGAAACTGCACGGGTTCCCCTTTGATGCGAATGGTGCCCTTATCGGGACGGTAAATCCCGATAAGGCATTTCATCAGCGTGGATTTGCCTGCGCCATTCTCGCCCATCAGGGCATGTACCGACCCCGGCCTGATTCGCAGTGAGACGTTATCGAGTGCCTTCACTCCGGGGAAGAACTTGCTGATGCCTTCGGCTTCAAGCGCAAAAGCGGTCATACATCACCTCCATACGGCTTAAGGGGGGAGCGGTTATTTCTGGTTGCGATTCTCAAACTGCGCCATGTTCTCTTTGGTGATCAGCTGGTAAGGGATGTTGATCACTTTCTCAACTTTCTCCCCTTTTGCGAGACTCACCGCTGCCCGCACCGCGCCTGCACCCTGCCCGCTGGCATCCTGGAAAACCGTGGCGACCATTTTGCCGTTTTTCAGCATCTGCAGCGCATCCGGGGTGCCATCCACGCCGGCGATCAGGATATGGTTCGGGTTTTTACCCAGCGCCTGCAGGGCGCCAATCGCCATTTCATCGTTGTTAGAGGCGATAGCCTGGATGTCATCGCCAGCGGTCATCCAGTTGCTGACCACATCCACCGCGTCGTTACGGGTGAATTTTGCGGTCTGCTTCTGTACCACTTTAATATCAGGATATTTTGCTACTACCGCTTCCACCCCTTTGGTGCGGTCGCGCGTTGATTCGTTCGCTAAATCGCCCATCAGAATCGCCACGTTGCCTTTGCCGTTCATCGCTTTAGCCAGCGCTTCCATCTGCAGGCGGCCCGCCAGCTCGGAGTCTGAGCCGACATACGCCATTTTGTCCGTGAGTTCACCGGCAGGTTTACGGTTGACGAAGATCAGCGGAATGTTGGCTTTTTTCGCCGCGTCCATGATCGGTTTCACGGCGTTGGTATCTACCGGGTTAACGATAATGGCGTCCACGCCCTGCCCGATAAAGTTCTGCACCTGCTGCAGTTGCTGCGACACATCCCCTTTGGCATCTTCCAGCTGGCCTTTGACGTTATCTTTCTGCATCTCTTTCTGCATGGCCGTACGCAGAATGGTCAGGAAATTGTCGTCAAACAGCGCCATTGAGACGCCAACCTGCAGATCTTTCGCCATAACCGCAGCGGGCAACATGCAGGCCAACAGGGAAGTGACTAACGCTTTTTTAAATTCCATAGGGCACCTTCTACCTTCTTATTGTTGGTTAACGCACGCACAGCATGATGCATCAAATAAATGAAAAAAATCTTTTGCCTTTGCGCACCGCGGCTGGCGTTATTTATGGGTACAGATTTTGGATAGTTGCACTTTTCGCGCTGAAGCCAGCTGATGTTGCTCTGAAGAACGTACTCCTTATCAACAGGTTAATTTTGCTGTCACCGCTACCGGGTAAAAAATAGTTTCCGGCGTGATGATAAGCAGTTCATTTGTTTCATACTTGCTTCATATGAAATTTTCATCATAAAAGCACTGAAACGGTTGTTTTAAAATCAGCAAACCGCAAAAATTTGACACGCCTCTAACATCTCAGCGGAAATGCCTCTGAAGTGAGATCCTGTTGGCAGTTTGCTTTGCCGCCATATCAGGCAGAAAAGCAGCAGAATGGTGCTTTTGCGCGCACTTAAACCAAAAGTGTGCAGTGCGGCTTTGACAAGCGGGATCGGGCTCGCTACTATTCGCCTCGTTCACACGATTCCTCTGTAGTTCAGTCGGTAGAACGGCGGACTGTTAATCCGTATGTCACTGGTTCGAGTCCAGTCAGAGGAGCCAGAATCTGAAAAGCCCGCTCAGGNGTTCAGTCGGTAGAACGGCGGACTGTTAATCCGTATGTCACTGGTTCGAGTCCAGTCAGAGGAGCCAGAATCTGAAAAGCCCGCTCAGGGAAACCTGAGCGGGCTTTTTGCTATATTATGTTTTGATGTGGTACTGGCTGGTGATGTACCAGGCTGGCCTGAAGGGTCAGGCTTTGCGAAGTGTTAACTGACTTTAACCGACAGGTCTTTGCGGTTTCGCATATTGTCATAAAGAGGTGGATGGCTTTCAGCATCTTCTTCAGGCTTATAATAAAGATTTAACGTTTCTCCACCGAAATGTACACTCGAAGAATTTTTTGCAGCAGAATCAAAATCAGAGTCAGAATTTTTCCGGGGTTCGATAAAAAAAACCACATCGTTGCTTGTTATGCTTTTTCCTAAGATATTTATCTTTATTTCTGGTTCATTGCTGCCAGAAACTTTAGTATTATGATTTATTCCTGATAATTTATCACAGTCAAGTTTTAACCTATCTACATTCTCTTCAGTTGTAATTAATTTTATCTGAGGAGGCACATTACTAAGAATCGAAACAACATCCTTTGAATTCAAATTAGCTTCATGAATATCTGTAAGATTAATTTCTCCTGATGGCATAAGAAGATCATTATCTCTACTGAGCCCTAATTTTTCTCTGAGCATGATCGATGAACAGAGAGCAGTAAAATTGCTGTCAGGTACAAAACCCTCTGCCTTTTCGCTTCCTTTTGATACGATAATCTGCATTGCGTTATACCGGCTATCGGGCCTTAACGTAATATCCATTTTATTGAGATTTAACTTTATTTTTTTCATACTTTGCAGCGAATCTGGCGTAATTTTTTTATCATGAAGCACGCTTCTAAGCTCAGATATTACTGACTTATAG
Organism: Pantoea sp. M_9; assembly: GCF_008631385.1. NCBI lineage: Bacteria > Pseudomonadati > Pseudomonadota > Gammaproteobacteria > Enterobacterales > Erwiniaceae > Pantoea > Pantoea sp. M_9. The sequence continues at coordinate 539,440 of NZ_VWUF01000001.1, forward strand.
ACTTCCTCTTTTTCTCTTCTGACTCCGCCTAATGTAAAGACATCGATAACATGCTCCAGCATACCTTTGGGCCGGGTAACATCTTTCATATTTAATTCACTGCCGATGCCCATTGCATATGCGCTAAGCCGGGAAGCTTCTTTGGTACTGATTAAAGAGGGAACTGACATAACTTCTCCTGAATTGTGTCTTAAAAAGAGCCCTATAGTAAAAATGATCTCCTCTCTGCGCGCTTTCTAAATTCGCTCTTTATGGCCTGAAATTCACCGCTGGCTTCGCGCCACACGTCGTGCTGTCCGGGCCGCAGGAAGCCTGTGTTATCATGGAGTTTTTGATCAATACTGTGAAAACCATGTCTGAAACCCCCGGTAAACGCAAAAACGATCCGGAAGGATTAAAGCGCCGTATCATTGCGGCTGCGCTCTCTGTTTTCGCTGAATATGGCCTGCCGGGCGCGCGCATGGAGCAGATTGCAGCGCTGGCGCAGACCACGAAACGCATGGTGGTGTATCACTTCACCAGCAAAGAGGCGCTCTACATCGAGGTGCTGGAGCAGGTGTATCGCGCCATGCGCGAGCATGAAACCAGCCTGCAGCTTGCCACGCTCGAACCGGAGCAGGCGATGATCAAACTGGTTGAGGCGAGCTTTGATTATCATGTGGCGCACCCGGATTTTATGCGGCTGGTCTGCAGCGAAAACCTGCTGCGCGGGCGCTATATCATGCAGTCTGAGCGGATCAAAACGCTTAACCGCAGCGCGCTCGATCTGCTTGAAGCGATACTGACGCGTGGCCAGCAGCAGGGTCTGTTTTACCGCGACCTCAACAGCGTGGATGTGCACCGCCTAATCAGCAGTATCTGCGTGCATCATGTGTCAAATCGCTACACCTTTCATACGCTGTTCACCCCTGACGACAGCGAAGCGGAAACCATCCGCCGCAACCGTCAGCTGGCCGTGGCGGCAACGCTGCGTTACATTCGCCAGGCCCCGTCGTCTGCGGGTTCGCTGTGATGGTCTACGCTTGATCTCATCAACGGGACCGTCACAGACCTGAGACTAAGGAACACTGAAGTGAATAAAGATGCCCTTCTCTATCCGTTACGCAACACCCAGGATACTGAACATGATACGGCCCTGTGGAACTGGGCGCAGAACTCTGTCGTAGGCCAGCGTCAGCAGCTGCATCAGCCACAAACGGAAGCTGAGCTGCAGCAGCTGCTGCGCGATACGCGCGGAAAAGTGCGTCTGGTCGGCAGCCGGCTGTCGCCAGGCCGGATGCTCTGCGTGCAGCCTGACGATCTGCTGCTTGACCTGAGCGCCTTTACCGGCGTGGTGGCTGAAGATGACAATTCCATCACTTTTGCCGCCGGTACGCTGCTGCAGGAAGTTTATGACACCTTAACCGCACGCGATCGCATGCTCGCCTCTTCGCCAGGCGTGATTGCCGTTCAGACGCTGGCCGGCGCGCTGGCAACCGGCACCCACGGTCAGGGATTACAGCAGAGCTCACTGGCCGATGAAGCGCTGCGCATCCGTATGGTGCTGGCTGATGGCAGCGTACGCGAGTTTACGCGCGGCGAGCCCGAGTTCCCGGCAGCGCAGGTTGCACTGGGTTCGCTTGGCGTTGTGACGGCGGTTACACTGCGCACCCAGCCGTTTCGCTTATTTACCTGCTACAAGTTTGCCGTCAGCGCCGATGGGCTGGAGCAGGATCTGCTGAAGTGGAACAGCGACTACGAGCTGAGCAAAGCCTGGTGGTTTGTCGATGACAACCTGATGCACGTCTGGAACGCTGAGCAGGCGAGCGATGAGGATACGCAGGCCTGGCACGCCAACGGACGTCAGGTGATTGAGCATGGCGATAACGCCGACAGCAGCCTGAACCATACGATCGATCAGACGCTGGCGCAGATGCACCGCGATACGCAAATCCACGGTAAAGGCGGTAAACAGTTCCGCACCGTCACCCGCTTCCGCGACTTCACCGATGTCAGCGGCGATATTTATCAGCTTTTTTGTCGCGGCATCGCGGTGCCGCAGATCAACGTAGAAATTGCCGTGCCGCTCGATAAGACGCCGCAGATTATCAGCAAAATCAAAGCCTGGTACGCTGAGCATCAGCCGCATATGCACTACCCGATTATCCTGCGCTGCACCGGCGCCTCGGAGGGCTGGCTGAGCCCGTCACATCAGCAGCCCTCCTGCTTCTTTGGCTTTGTGGTCTACTACGCGGATGATGGCTCGCTGTCGCAGGAGGGCCTGCATTTTCTGACGGAAGTGGAGAAGCTGCTGGCCGCCGAAGGCGGACGCCCGCACTGGGGAAAATATTACGATCCGCAGCGCTATCAGTGGCGCGATATCTATCCGCAGTGGGATGCGTTTCGCGCGGTGCGTGAGACGCTGGATCCTTCCCGTCGTTTCAGTAACGACTATACCACCGCGCTTTTTGACTGATGTTTGTACAGGGAGAGAGTATGTTCGCCTGGGTAACGCTGCTGACGCAGCCCGATTATGTTATTGGCGTGAAAGCACTGCACCGTTCGCTTCAGCGCAGTGAAACCCGCTGGCCGCTGGTTGTTATGGTAACGGATGCAATCGATGCTGACACGCGCGCTGCGCTGCAGGCTGCGGGCTGCGTGATCCACCCGGTCGCGCCGCTGATGCCTGACAGCGCGCTGGAGCAGCACTACGCCTCGGCACAGTTTGGCGAGGTGTGGAGCAAACTACGCGCATGGGAGCTGACCGATTATGAGCGCGTGGTCTTTCTGGATGCCGATATGCTGGTTCTGCAGAATATGGATGAGCTGTTTACGCTGGATATGGGTAAGTATGCGCTGGCCGCCTGCCACGCCTGCCGCTGTAATCCAAACCAGATTGCGAGCTATCCGGCCAGCTGGCAGCCGGAAAACTGCCACTATACCTGGCATGACCGGGGTGAAGCAGCACCCGCCACGCTTGATGCTTATCTCAACGGCGGTTTTCTGGTGCTGAAACCGGATAACGCTGTGTTCAGCTGGCTGCAGCAGAAAGTGCAGGAGATTGACGATCTTAAACGCTATCCCTTCTCCGAGCAGGATCTGCTGAATGAAGTGTTTGCCGGACGCTGGCTGCCGCTCTCCTATATCTATAACGCGCTGAAGACGCTGCCATTTCAGCATAGCGCTATGTGGCAGCAGGATAAGGTTAAAAACCTGCACTATATCCTCGCCAAGCCGTGGAAGCGCGATCTCAATCAGCCAGAAGAAGAGCGCGACCGCTATTATGCGCTGGACAAGTTGTGGTGGGAGCGCGGCACCGCTTGATGCCGCTGGGGTCGCATTGATGCGGCCCTTTTTTATATGTGCGGCCAGGGCGCCATTAATGGCGCCCCTACGGTGGCGATGTATGTAGGGGCCGCATTATTGCGGCCTTGGTTTCATATGCGGTAAAGGGCGCCATTAATGGCGCCCCTACGATGATGATGCGCGCAGGGGTCGCATTGATGCGGCCCTCAGGTTCACATGCGACCAGGGCGCCATGAATGGCGCCCCTACGATGATGATGCGCGTAGGGGCCGCATTATTGCGGCCCTGGTTTTATACGCGGCAAAGGGCGCCATTAATGGCGCCCCTACGGTGGCGATGTACGTAGGGGCCGCATTGATGCGGCCCTCGGGTTCATGCGTGGCAAAGGGCGCCATGAATGGCGCCCCTACGGTGGCGGTATATGTAGGGGCCGCATTATTACGGCCCTGGTTTCATACGCAGCCAGGGCGCCATTAATGGCGCCCCTACGATAATGATGCGCGCAGGGGCCGCATTGATGCGGCCCTCGGGTTCACACGCGGTAAAGGGCGCCATGAATGGCGCCCCTACGATGATGATGCGCGTAGGGGCCGCATTGATGCGGCCCTCGGGTTCATAGGCGGCCAGGGCGCCATTAATGGCGCCCCTACGGTGGCGGTATATGTAGGGGCCGCATTAATGCGGCCCTGGTTTCATATGCGGTCAGTTAACGCCAGCCGAGCGCCGGGGCGACGTGGGTGAGGATGCTGTCGATAACGTGCGCGCAATAATCCACGCCGAGCTGATTTGGAATCGTCAGCAGCAGCGTATCAGCCTCTGCGATGCCTTCATCTTCTGCCAGCATCTTTATCAGGCGATCCGGCTCGGCGGCGTAGCTGCGGCCGAAGATGGCGCGCGTCTTCTCATCCAGAAAACCGACTGAATCCTGATCCTGACCGCCACGGCCAAAATAGGCGCGATCGGTATCATTCATCAGCGCAAAAATACTGCGGCTCACCGACACGCGCGGCGTGCGCTGATGGCCTGCGGCAGCCCAGGCTGCGCGGTAGGCACGGATCTGCTGCGCCTGCTGCATATGGAAGGGTTCGCCGGTTTCATCATCTTTCAGCGTAGAACTCTGCAGGTTCATCCCCTGCTCTGCAGCCCAGACGGCGGTGGCGTTTGAACCGGAGCCCCACCAGATACGCTCGCGCAGCCCTTCAGAGAACGGCTCCAGGCGCAACAGCCCTGGCGGGTTTGGAAACATAGGCTGCGGATTTGGCTTTGCAAACCCCTCGCCGCGCAGCACGTCCAGCAGCGCCTCGGTATGCCGGCGTCCCATATCTGCATCGCTCTCGCCGGCGCGGGGATCGAAGCCAAAGTAGCGATAACCCTCAATCACCTGCTCCGGTGAACCGCGGCTCAGCCCGAGCTGCAGACGACCGTTAGAGATCAGATCGGCTGCGCCCGCATCTTCTGCCATATAGAGCGGATTTTCATAACGCATATCGATAACGCCAGTCCCGATTTCAATGCGGCGGGTTTTCGCCCCCACCGCCGCCAGCAGCGGAAACGGTGAACTCAGCTGACGGGCAAAATGGTGGACGCGGAAGTAGGCGCCGTCGGCCCCCAGCTCTTCTGCCGCCACCGCAAGATCGATAGATTGCAGCAGTACATCCTGCGCCGAGCGGGTGGCAGAATGAGGCGACGGCGTCCAGTGACCAAATGAGAGAAAACCAATTTTTTTCATGTTTCAGTGCTCCCCGCCAGCGACAGGACCGCCTGGCGTTACGTATGCATAAATCGATAAACAGAGGGTACGCCAGTGCGGCAGGCAGTGATAGCCAATAGTTTTCGTGCGCATCTTCAACTTTTTTGTACAACTGCAGCCACCCTCTCGCTTATCAATCTCAGCTATTCTTAAAGCACTGATTTGCCGAACAGGCTGATGCACTCAGGGATGCCCTATGCACCTTATCTCTTTACCTATGTATGACATCGACAGCGCGACAACGGCGGCTACAACCGATGCGCTGCTGAAACTGCTGGCAAAACGTGATGTGACAGCAGAGGTGGTCGCCCCGGACAATCTGCTTAGCCACTGGCGCGACGACCATCTGCTGCTGAGCCAGACCTGCGGCTATGCGCTGGTCAGCCAGCTGCCGGAAGTACAGCTGGTCGGTACGCTGCAGTCGTGCGCAGCGGGCTGCCAGGATCTGCGTTATCGCAGCTGGCTGGTGGTGCGCCAGACGGAGAATGCCCGCATGCTGGAAGATTTTCGCGGACGCCGTGCCGTATGCAACAGCGCTGACTCACACTCCGGTTACAACGCCCTGCGCTATGCGATTGCACCGCTTGCAGAGAACGGTAAATTTTTTGCCGAAACGCACTTCAGCGGCAGCCATCAGCAGTCGCTGGCAGCGCTGCGCCGCAATGAAGCGGATATCGCCGCCATTGACTGCATTACCTGGGCGCTGCTGCAGAAATATCAGCCGCAGGCGCTGGCCGATGTGGCCATTATTGGCGAGACGCCGCTCTGCCCGGCCCTGCCGCTTATTACCTCTGCCCGCACCGACAGCCTGCTGCTGGAAAAGCTGCGCAGCGCGTTATTTGAACTGGCCAACGTTGAGGATTTCAAACCGCTGATGCAGGCCAATCTGCTTGCCGGTTTCTCCGTGCCCCGCCGCAGCTACTACGATGAGGTGCTCGCGTGGGAGCAGCAGGCGGCAGCCATGGGCGTTACCCGGCTTTGAACAGCGCGGGAACAGGTGAGCAACGGGAAAATTTGTTACACTCGCCGCAGTCAATTCAGGAGAATGTAATGACCGCGCGCTCTGTAACGCTGGATGATGTCGCCCGCCTGGCCGGCGTCTCTTATCAAACGGTATCCCGGGTACTGAACCATTCGTCGCAGGTCTCGGCACGCACGCGCGCCCGGGTAGAGGCGGCGATGGCAGAACTCAGCTACGTACCCAACCGGGTGGCGCAGCAGCTGGCGGGAAAGGCAACGCGCACGCTGGGGCTGGCCACCAGCGATCTGGCGCTGATGGCGCCGGCGCAGATCGCCTCTGCGATTCAGCAACAGGCTGCCGCTGCGGGATATCACCTGGTAATCGCCATGGCTAACGCGCAGAGTGCCGCACCGGATACGGTCAATGAGCTGCTGGCACAGCGTGTTGATGCCCTGCTGATTAACCTGCCGCTGGATGCCGCGCAGGCGGCGCAGATTCAGCAGCAGTGCGGCAGTAAACCCGCCCTGTTTCTTGATGTCGAAGCCTGTGCGCCGGTGCCGCAGTGTCAGTATCAGAGCAGCTGCGGGGCACAGCAGGCGGTGGATCATCTGGTGGCGCTGGGGCATCGTGAAATCGGCGTGCTGAACGGTCCGGCGCGCTCAGCGTCTGCCCGCGCACGTTTTGCGGACTGGCAGCGGGCGCTGGCGCAGCATCAGCTGCAGCCCTGCTGCATTCTGGAGGGTGACTGGAGCGCGGCGTCCGGCTATCAGGCGCTGCTCACCCTGCTGCCGAATCGGCTGCCACAGGCGCTGCTGGTGGCTAACGATCAGATGGCGCTGGGTGCGATGCGCGCGCTACATCAGCACGGCGTGGCGATCCCGGCAGATATCTCGCTGATTGGCTACGATGACACCGCAGAGAGCGCCTGGTATCAGCCCCCGCTGACCACCATCCGGCAGGATCTGCAGCAGCTTGGGCGTATCAGCGTGGACCGGATCCTGGCGCAGCTGGCCGGAGAGACGCTGCCTGCGCCGTTGCTCGAAACCGGGCTGATTTTGCGCGAAACCACGGCCGCTCCGCAGCGGGATGGCCTGAATAACAATGAAATTGCCCGCCAGCTGCAGGTTCTGGCGCAGGCATTAAAAAGGTCGCCATAATGGCGACCTCGTCACAGTGAAACCACATCGTTGAGCTTAGTGCCCTTTCGGTTCACCCATGCCTTTCAGCTTTTTCGACAGATCGCGGCGTTCTTTTGACAGATCGGCGTTTTTAATAATGTACTCATCCACGCGATCTTCATAGTCCACGCGCATAGAGGCGATAATCTCCTGGATCGCCTCCACGCTCATGCCGGGTTTAATATATTCACTCAGGTTATCCAGCAGCAACACACGTTTCTGGTTATCACGGATTTTCTTTTCGTTATCGTGAATTTCGCGCTGCAGTTTGTTTTTACGACGAAACATACGCACAAACTCCAGCACGTCCTGAAATGATTGCTTGGCATTTTCCATGTTGGCACCTTTCTTAAGGCCTGCAGCAGCAGGCGGAATAGTCATATAACGTCAAGAGTTGTAGCTTAGCGGCTGTTGAGCCGGGTTAGCAATTCTCACAGCAAATTTCAGACTGGCTCTTATCTTAGCGCAAAGAAAGGGCGATTCGCACTAAGTGGTTGCCGGAGAAAACTATTTACGCAGCGCCAGCCGGACCAGATCGGTCATGCGTTCCAGCTGCCGCGCCTGCTCCAGGCTCAGCCAGACGTAGCCGTAGATTGCCGTGGTTTCAAGCTGCGCGCTGCCGCTGGCGATCAGCGCCTCCAGCTCCTGTACGATCTCCTCGAGGGCGTGGCTGTTTGCGATAACCTGCTCCGTCTCGCCTTTTTGCAGCAGCAGCGCCAGCGCGTTCAGCGTCTCTTCGGTCATCTGCTGGGTACGCCGCAGCGCAGGTGCACTGAGCAGCAGCAGATGACTCTCGCGTGAGGCCCACCAGGCTTCAATCTGCATCTGCATGGTATTGACCATGTTACGGTTGATGGTCTGGATCGCTTCAAACACCGATTTTGGAATACGGGTTTCTTTGCTGGCGGGCTCAAGCAGCGCGCGCATTCTGATCACGCTGCTGAGCAGCTTCTGAAAGCGCGTATTGAGACGCGGCTTCTCGACCAGATTAGGGGAAAAGCCGGCGTGATGGATCTTTGCCATGCTGACAAACGCATCTGAAAGCTGTATACGCCAGTGGCTATAGGCGCGCTGCGCCCAGATAGCGCTGAACAGCAGCGCCATCAGCGAGCCTAAAATCACATCGCCGCCGCGCCACAGCGCCACGGTGAAATCACCGGCTGGCGCCCCTACCACCACGCCGAGCGTGATGCCAATCAGCAGCGCCATATAGGGATGTTTGCCCAGCGTCAGATAGCCACAGACAATCATTACCGCAAAGCACCAGACCAGCATCAGCGGCAGCGAGATTAGCTCCAGCTTCAGCGCAATCAGACCGGAAATCAGCCCGGCAAAGGTTCCGCTGATGCGCTGGATCACGCGCGGCAGCACGTTTCCCCAGGTGGAGATAGGTCCCATTACCACCACCAGCGTAATCAGGGGCCAGGTACCTTCGGGAATATTTGTCAGCCTGACAAACAGAAAGCAGAGCACAAAGGCGATAGCGATACGCACGCCGTGTACGGCGCGGTAGTGACGGTAGAACCAGAATTCAATCGACGAGACAGGCTTGTCAGCGCGTAACATGGTGATCCGGAAACGGGAAAAATTTGCGCGCTATGTTACCCTGGCATGGCAGCTGGCTTCAGCCCCTGCTGCCGCTTTTTCCCGCTTTTTTTCTATCCGTACCCATCAGGTAACCGTGGCGTTACATTCTGCTTTCAATAAGGAAACGCAGTGGTAACACCACGATTAAACCGGTCAGAGTTTACGCTTCACGTAGTCGCTGATACGGGTAAGGATGCCCGCCTCTTCAACCGTCTGCAGCGCATAGAGCGGATAGCTTGCCAGCTGTTTGTCTTTATCCAGTACCTGAATCTCACCAATCTGCTCGCCCGCTTTCAGCGGCGCGGTGAGATCTTTGCGATCGATAACATATTTCGCCATCACGTTAGCCACTTCGCTGCGCGGCAGAGACAGATAGATATCCTGCGTGGTGCCTACTTCGACTTTATGCGGATTGCCATACCAGACGTTTTCACTGCCGATCTTCTTGCCGGCATGGAACAGCTGTACGGTATCAAAGTTACTCTGCCCCCACGTCAGCAGTTTGCGCGCCTGCTCTTCGCGTCCTTTGGAACTTTTGCCGCCCATGATCACCGCAATCAGCCGGTGACGGCCTTCAACGCTGGAGGCGACGATATTAAACCCGGCACTCTCGGTATGGCCGGTTTTCATGCCGTCCACGTGCAGATGCTGATCCCACAGCAGGCCGTTGCGGTTGTTCTGCGTAATGCCGTTGTAGCTCAGGGTCTTTTCGCTGTACATAGCGTAAAAGTCCTGCTCGCCATTAATAATGGCGCGCGAGAGCACCGCCAGATCGCGCGCGGTGGTGTGCTGACCCGGCGCATCAAGGCCGTGCACGGTTTCAAAATGGGTATGCGTCAGACCGAGCTTCTGCACATAGTGATTCATCATGGTGACAAAGCTCTCCGGGCTGCCGGCGACATAGTCTGCCAGCGCCACGCAGGCGTCGTTGCCGGAGTCGATAATGACCCCGCGCATCAGATCGCGCACCGTGACTTTATCACCTGGCTTGAGGAACATTAGAGAAGAGCCTTTAAACACCGGATTTCCGGCTGCCCAGGCATCTTTGCCCACGGTGACAACATCATCCCGGGTAATTTTCCCCTGATCGACGGCGCGATCGACCACATAGCCGGTCATCAGTTTGGTCAGGCTGGCGGGATTACGCTCCGCATCCGGATTGCCGGCAGTGAGGATCTGCCCGGTGGTAGCGTCCATTAATACCCATGATGCGGCATCAATACCCGGCGCCGTCACGGGAAACGCCAGGCTGTCATCCGCCTGCGCTATTGATGCCACAAACACTAATCCAGAAAGAGTTACCCACACACGCCTTTTCAACACATCGTCCTCAGTTTAAAAATGAATTTACCGCCGCACGTTGTACGGCAAATAGCGCTTTGATATCTGAATAAATTGAAAAAAAGTATGTCCCGTACAGAAAAAGCTCAGCCCCGCCCGCAGCGCAATGGATGAGGGTTGTGCTGACTGAAACGCCCGACTATTCTGTGGGTTGATTTTTCAATCCAGGATAACGCCGTGCCCGCCTCTGAGTTCACCTTTCTGTTCCATGATTATGAAACCTTCGGGAAGAGCCCGTCGCTGGATCGTCCGGCCCAGTTTGCCGGCCTGCGCACCGATGCCGACTTTAACCCGGTGGGTGAACCGCAGGTGTTCTACTGTCAGCCTGCAGATGACTATCTGCCGCAGCCGGAAGCGGTGATGATCACCGGCATTACGCCGCAGGTTGCACGCGCACGCGGCGTTACGGAAGCGGAGTTTGCCGCACGTATCCACGCGCTGTTTACCCAGCCCAATACCTGTGTTATCGGCTATAACAACGTGCGCTTTGACGACGAGGTCACGCGCAATATCTTCTACCGCAACTTTTTTGATCCCTACGGCTGGAGCTGGCAGAACGGCAATTCGCGCTGGGATCTGCTGGATGTGATGCGCGCCTGCTATGCGCTGCGCCCGGAAGGGATTGTCTGGCCTGAAAATGATGAGGGCTTTCCCAGCTTTAAGCTGGAGCATCTCACGCAGGCCAACGGCGTGGCGCACGAACAGGCGCACGATGCGATGTCGGATGTATGGGCGACGCTGGCGATGGCAAAACTGGTCAAAGAGAAGCAGCCAAAGCTGTATGCATTTCTGTTTGCGCATCGCAATAAGCAGAAGCTGATGACCCTGATTGATATTCCGCAGATGAAGCCGCTGGTTCACGTCTCCGGTATGTTTGGCGCCGCGCGCGGCAATACCAGCTGGATCGTGCCGCTGGCGTGGCATCCTGATAATAAAAATGCGCTGATTGTGGCGGACCTGGCGGGCAATATGACGCCGCTGCTGGAGCTGGAGCCGGACGCGCTGCGCGAGCGCCTCTATACGCGGCAGAGCGAACTGGGCGATGCGGTTCCGGTGCCGATCAAGCTGGTGCACATCAATAAGTGCCCGGTGCTGGCCCCGGCCAGTACGCTGCGCCCGGAGGATGCGGAGCGGCTCGGGATCGATCGCCAGCACTGCCTGGCGAACCTCGCCCTGCTGCGCCAGCACGTCGCCGTACGCGAAAAAGTGGTGACGCTGTTTGCGGAAGCGGAGCCGTTTACGCCGTCGGAGGATGTTGATGCGCAGCTCTATGATGGCTTCTTCAGCGATGCCGATCGCGCCGGCATGAATATTCTGCGTCAGACGGCGCCGCAGAATCTGCCCGCGCTGGATCTCACGTTTAACGACGCGCGCGTTAATCCGCTGCTGTTCCGCTACCGGGCGCGTAATTTTCCCGGCACGCTCGACGATCGCGAGCAGCAGCGCTGGCTGCAGCATCGCCGCGAAGCGTTAAATGCAGAGCGGGTCCAGGCGTTTCTGCTGGAGCTGGAGTCGCTCGCCAGCCTGCACGAAGAGGATGCGGATAAGATGGCGCAGCTGAAAGCGCTCTATCACTACGCTCAGGCGCTGGTCTCCTGAGGAGAGGCGCTGCGGCGGCAGGGTGTTGCCCGCCGCCGCGCATATGTTATAGCAGTAACCAGATAAGCCAGGTCAGCGCAAATCCTGCCAGCCCCATCGCCGTGGTGAGTACGGTCCAGGTTTTTAGTCCGTCCGCAACTGACAGCCCAAGATAACGCGTGACGACCCAGAAGCCAGAGTCGTTAACGTGCGATAATCCCAGCGCGCCAAAGCAGGCAGAGAGCGCCACCAGCACCAGCTGCATTTCACCCAGTCCGGTAACCGCCGTAGTCAGCAGGCCGCAGGTAGTGACAATCGCGACCGTGGCTGAGCCCTGGGATGCGCGCAGCGCCAGTGAAAGGATAAAGGCAGCCGGGATCAGCGGCAAATGAATCGTGGTGAGCGACTCCGCCAGCGCTTTACCCACGCCTGACTCCACCAGCACTTTACCAAACGCCCCGCCAGCGCCGGATACCAGGATCACACCGGCGGCGTTGGCGATGGCGCTTTCTGACAGCGTCTCCAGCTTCTCTTTGCCCCAGCCGCGCCGGATGCCGAGCAGCCAGCACGCCAGCGCCAGCGTAATCAGCAGCGCCATGGCTGGTGCGCCAGCCAGCGTCAGCAGACCGTGCGCCATGCTGCCGGGCGTCAGGTGCGACGGCAGTAGCGTGCCCAGCATAATCAGCGCAATCGGCAGCACAATCAGGCTGGCGACCAGGCCGGCTGCCGGGGGCGCAGCCACCTGTTGCGCCGGAGCCTGCTGCTTTGTCAGCTGCACCTGCTCCAGCACGCTGACCGACAGCTGATAGTTTTTGCGGTTAAGCCACTTTGCCACCAGATAACCCACCACGCCCACCGGCACTGAAATACCAATGCCCGTCATCATCAGCCAGCCGATGTCCGCATTCAGCAGTGCGGCTGCGGCGGCCGGGCCAGGGTGCGTTGGCACCGCTACGTGTACCATCAGCATCACACCGGCCATAGAGAGGCCAAATTTCAACGGCGAAAGACGCAGCACTTTGGCGAAGCCGTAAATCAGCGGCACCACGATAATAAAACCCACATCAAAGAACACGGGCAGCCCCAGTATAAAGGCGACGGTGGTCAATCCGGCCACCATGCGCTGCGGTCCGAGCAGCGCCGTAAACCGCCTGGCAAGCGCATCAGCACCGCCTGACGCTTCAATCACCGCACCGAGAATCGCGCCCAGAACAATAATCGCGGCGATATTGCCCAGCAGACTGCCCATCCCACCCAGAATCACCGTCATGATTTTATCACCCGGGATACCGGTAGTGAGGGCAACAAACAGGCTGGCGACCAGCAGCGCAATAAACGGGTGTACCTTAGCTTTGATCACCAGCAGCAGGAGCAGCAGCACGCTGACCGCCGCGATCAGGAGTAACAGAGGGGTCGTCATGTCTTACCTCAGAGAAGTATTATAGTTATCAGCAGGTTTCTGGTGTTGACGCCGGAGCTCAGGGCTCCAGCCAGGGTTGCAGCCAGCCAAGGCCCGCCACCGTGTTACCGCGCGGAAAATATTCACAGCCTATCCAGCCGTCGTAGCCCACTTCATCCAGCAGGGAAAACAGCCACGGATAGTTGATTTCGCCCTCGTCAGGCTCGTGGCGATCCGGCGCGGAGGCGATCTGCACATGCCGGTAGCGCCCGGCAAAGGTGCGGATCAGATGGCTGAGGTTGCCGTCGACCAGCTGGGCATGAAACAGATCGAGCTGGGTAAAAACGTTTGGCCGATCAATACGCGCCATCATCTCCAGCGTCTGATACTGGCTGGCATAGAGATAGCCCGGCTTAGTGACCGGATTGAGCGCCTCCAGCAGCAGGCGGATACCGTGCGGAGCAAAGCGCGCGGCGGCGTAATGCATATTACGCACAAACGTCTCTTCATAGGCGGCACGCTCTGCACCGGGCGGCAGCGTGGCGGCCATGATATGTACCTGCGGACAGTTAAGTGCCAGGGCATACTCCAGCGCACAATCAATATCCCGGCGCGCTTCAGCCTCACGGCCAGGAATAGCGGATACGCCCCATTCACCTGCAGCGGTGTTACCGGCTGCGGTGTTAAATAACACCATCTCCAGCTGATGGCGCGTCAGCTCAGCCTGAATCACTTCAGCCGGATAGTCATAAGGGAAAAGGAACTCTACCCCGCGAAATCCCGCCTGCGCAGCGGCAGCGAAACGCGCCAGGAAGGGATATTCAGTGAACTGCGTGGATAAATTAGCGGCAAACTTTGGCATTAGCGGCTCCTCAGCTCAGCAACTTCATCTGCACTGAGGTAGCGGATTTTACGATCGCCCAGGGTAAACATCAGGCGTGCCGTCTCCTCAAGCTCTTCCGTATTATTTGCTGCCTCGCGCAGGGAACTCCCGGTGACTACCGGACCATGGTTTGCCAGCAGAAATGCGCTGTAGCGCGGTGCCAGCCGGGCAAGATCTTCAGCCAGCCTGACGTCTCCCGGTTTGTAGTAAGGCACCACCGGCACATCCCCTACCCGCATCACCACATAGGGCGTAAAGGGACGAATACAATTCTGCCGATCGAGATCGCTCAGGCAGGAGAGCGCGGTCAGATAGTGGCTGTGCAGATGCACCACTGCTTTGCATGCCGGGTTATTGAGATAGAGTGCGCGATGAAACGCGACCTCTTTGGAGGGTTTGTCACCGCCGATCCACTCCCCCTGCAGGGTAACTTTTGACAGCCGCTCCGCCTGCAGCTCACCCAGACAGGAGCCGGTCGGCGTGGCAAGCAGATGACCGTCGGGCAACAGCAGCGAGAGATTGCCCGCTGAGCCCGTGGCGTAGCCGCGCTGAAAAAAAGAAGCGCCAAGCTGCACCATCTCGGTACGGGCCTGTTGTTCAGTCATAAGTAAACTCCGTCTGCGCACGTGCAAAAAATTGTTCATCACCAAAATTGCCGGATTTCAGTGCCAGCGAGAGCGGTTGCTGCGTATCACGTACCCAGGGCACGCCCGGAGAAATAGCGGGTCCGATATGAAACGCTGTGACGCCGAGACTCTGTGCCACTACACCTGAGGTCTCGCCACCCGCCACAATAAAACGCTGCCAGCCACGCGCTTTCAGCTCACGCGTTACCGCCGCGAAGAGCTGCTCCACCGCTTCACTACTGCGCGCCGCACCATACTGTAACTGCACGGCCTGCAGCTGCTGCGCGTCAGCGGTAGCGTAAAGCATGGGTGCCAGCGGCCTGTCAGCGTGCGCGCTGATCCAGTCACACAGCTCACGGGCATAGGCAGCGGCTTCCGTGATACAGCGCTCAACGCTGATCGCCATGGCGGGCGCCTGCTGGCGATAGGCGGCAACCTGCTGATTGGTCATTTGCGAGCAGGAGCCGGCGATGACTACCGCGCGCCCCCCCTGCGGACGACCCGCCGCCTCCGCTTCGCCGGCAGCCTGCGCGCTGGCCCAGGCACGAGCGATGCCAATGGCGAGACCCGATCCCCCGGTCACCAGCCGCATATCGCGCAGCGCCGCGCCCTGCGTCAGCAGATGTTGCTCGCTGATAGCGTCCAGTACCACATAGCTCACGCCCTGCGCCTTAAGCGTGGCCAGCTCTGCCTGTACTGCCGCCGCCCCCTGCTCAATCCGTGCCACCGGGATCACTGCCGCGCGCCCCCGCGCCTGACGCATCATCAGACGCACAAGACTGCTATCCTCCATGGGCGTGACCGGATGGTGGCGCATACCTGACTCGTTCAGCAGCTGGTCGCCGACAAACAGGTGGCCCTGATAGACGGTACGGCCATTAACTGGCAATGCCGGAGAGATCGCCGTCTGCGTTTCGCCCAGCGCCGTCAGCAGCGCATCCGTTACCGGACCGATATTGCCCTGCGCGGTGCTGTCGAAGGTGGAGCAATATTTGAAATAGAAACGATCGCACCCCTGCTGCTGCAGCCACGCCAGCGCCGCCAGCGACTGCGCTATCGCCTGTTCCGGCGGACAGGAGCGCGACTTCAGACTGATAACCAGCGCCTGCGCCGTGGCGTCAGTATCCTGCTGCGGCACGCCGCTGAACTGAATAACCGGCAGCCCGTTTTGCGCCAGAAAGCTGGCGATATCGGTGGCACCGGTGAAGTCATCTGCAATAACACCCAAACGCATTACGCTTTCTCCCCGGCCTGTGGCAGTACAATGCCGCTGAAAATTTTAATCACTGCACTGTCATCTTCCCGCCCGTAACCGGCGTGACTCGCCTCGGTGAACATGTTCAGTGCAGTTGAGGCGAGCGGCAGCGGAAAGTGCAGCGATTTCGCGGTATCTGCCACCAGGCCAAGATCTTTAACAAAGATGTCTACGGCGGATTTAGGTGAGTAGTCGCCCTCCACCACATGACGCATGCGGTTTTCAAACATCCAGGAGTTGCCTGCGGCATTGGTCACCACGTCATACATGGTTTCCAGCGGAATACCGGCGCGTGCTGCCAGCGCCATCGCTTCAGCCCCCACCGCAATATGTACGCCGGCCAGCAGCTGATGAATAATTTTAACCGTGGAGCCAAGGCCGATTTCGCTGCCCACGCGGTACACTTTTGCCGCCACCGCGTGGAGTACCGGTTGCAGGCGCGCAAAAGCGTCGTCGCTGCCGGATGCCATTACCGTCATCTCACCGGCCGCCGCTTTTACCGCGCCGCCGGAAACCGGTGCGTCCAGCATCAGCAGCTGATGCTGCGCCAGACGCTCTGCAATGGCCTGCGCATCCTGCGCAGAAATGGTTGATGAAACCATCACGACGGTACCCGGCTTCAGCTGTGGTGCCAGACCCGCTTCACCAAACAGGATGGCATTCACCTGTGCAGCATTAACTACCAGTAGCAGCACCGCCTCCAGCTGAGAAGCAAAGCCCGCTGCGGTGGTCTGTGCATCCTGCGCACCCGCCTGGCGCAGCTTCTCCAGCGCCTGTGGGTTGAGATCAACCCCCCACGTGTTGAGACCCGCACGAATACAGGATTGCGCGGCGCCCATACCCATCGATCCCAGACCAATCACACCTACATTAGTTACGGTTGCAGCCACAGCGCACCTCTCTTGTTAAATTAAGTGATATTTTGTTCAATGCTGTTAATTGTGCCGCAGAAGTGATGAACGGAAAGTGTTCCGCCTCACAAAAATTAACTAACAAAGATCTGGCATAACAACTTTTCACACCCGATAAATGAGGTAAGGCGCGGCTTATTTCTGCTGCGGACCGATTACAGATACCTTACAATGTGAAAAAATGGTAATTCAGGAAGTGTGAAATGATCCCTACTGAACGTCATCAACAGATAG
Organism: Pantoea sp. M_9; assembly: GCF_008631385.1. Classification (NCBI taxonomy): domain Bacteria; kingdom Pseudomonadati; phylum Pseudomonadota; class Gammaproteobacteria; order Enterobacterales; family Erwiniaceae; genus Pantoea; species Pantoea sp. M_9. Next base: position 556,428 of record NZ_VWUF01000001.1, read on the forward strand.
TGGCGCTGGTGGCAGAACGCGGTGTGGTAAGTATTGCTGAGCTAACCGAACGTCTGGGCGTTTCGCATATGACCATCCGGCGGGACGTGCAGAAGCTGGAGGAACAGGGAGCGGTGATTTCAGTATCGGGCGGCGTACGTACCGCGGAGCGTCTGGCGACAGAGCCGTCACATCTGGCAAAAACCAGCATGTACAGCGAGGAGAAGATGGCCATCGGCCAACGGGCGGCGCAGCATATCCCGCCTGACAGCTGTATCTATCTTGATGCCGGAACGACAACGCTGGCGCTGGCGCGTGAACTGCTGGCGCGTGACGATCTGCTTGTTGTCACCAACGATTTTGTTATTGCCCGCCTGCTGATGGAGGGGAGCGGTTGCCGCCTGATCCATACCGGTGGCAGCGTCTGTCGCGAGAACCGCTCCAGCGTGGGTGATGCGGCGGCGCGCACGCTGCGCACGCTGGCGATCGATATCGCCTTTATCTCGGCCTCATGCTGGGGGCCGCGGGGTCTTTATACGCCGGATGAGCATAAGGTGCCGGTTAAGCAGGCCGCCTGTGACGTCAGCAGCAAGCGCATTCTGCTTAGCGATAGCTCTAAATATAATAAGATTGCCACCTGGCTTGCATTGCCGCTGACGTGCTTCGATCAGGTTATTACCGACAGGGAACTGAGTAAAACAGGCAGGGAAACGTTAAGTGCGGGTAGCTGGGAGTTGGTACTGGCGGGACAGGAATAGTTAATAGCAGACCGGGTGCGCATCGCTGCGCACCCGGTCACGAACATCACACTTCTTCGCTGAACTGCGGGACCGGATTACGGAAAGTACGGGTCACGAACGCCAGGTAGATGATACCAATTGCGCCCCATACCAGACCCAGCACCATGGAAGTCTCTTCGAGGTTGATCCAGAGCGCTCCCACCGTCAGCGCGCCCATCACAGGCAGCACCAGATAGTTGAGATGGTCTTTCAGCGTCTTGTTACGCTTCTCACGGATCCAGAACTGCGCGATCACAGAGAGGTTAACAAAGGTAAACGCGACCAGCGCACCAAAGTTGATCAGCGCCGTAGCGGTCACCAGATCAAAGTTGATAGCCAGCAGTGCCACCGCGCCGACCAGCAGTACGTTCAGTGACGGCGTGCGATATTTTGGATGCACGAAGCCAAAGATACGCTGCGGGAAGACGCCATCGCGGCCCATCACGTACATCAGACGTGAAACGCCTGCGTGTGCCGCCATGCCTGACGCCAGCACGGTCACTACGGAGAAGATCAGGATCCCGATCTGCAGCGCTTTACCGGCCACAAACAGCATGATTTCAGGCTGTGACGAGTCCGGATTCTGGAAACGCGAGATATCCGGGAAGTAGAGCTGCAGGAAGTAGGAGACCGCGATAAAGATCACGCCACCAATCAGCGCCGTCAGGAAAATGGCGCGCGGAATGGTGCGTTCAGCATCTTTGGTCTCTTCCGACAGCGAGCTGATACCGTCAAAGCCGAGGAACGAGAAGCAGAGAATCGTCGCACCGGTGATCATCGGCACCACCTGAGCATGCTCAGACCAGAACGGCTTCGTGCTCACCAGCGTACCGGAGCCAATACCGTGCGCCACACCGTAAACCACCATACCGGTGATCACGGCCATGACCACAACCTGCAGCACCACGATGACGCTGTTAAAGTTGGCCACGGTTTTGATACCACGCAGGTTGGAGATGGTCATAAAGGCCACCAGCAGCACAACGAAAATCCACGACGGAATGCCCGGCACCAGCGACTCAAAGTAGCTTTTTGCCAGCAGGATGTTGATCATCGGCATGAACAGATAGTCCAGCAGCGATGACCAGCCCACCATAAAGCCGACGTGCGGACTGATGGCTTTCTGAGCGTAGGTATAAGCGGAGCCCGCAGATGGGAAGCGGCGTACCAGCTTACCGTAACTCACAGCCGTAAACAGAATCGCAATCAGGGCGAAAGCATAGGCGGTGGCGACGTGGCCGTCGGTCAAACCTGACACAATGCCAAAGGTATCAAACAGGGTCATTGGCTGCATATACGCCAGGCCCATCATGACGACCGGAAGCAGGGTCAGAGTTTTTTTCAGATGTGCACGCTGAGGTGCGGCAGAGGTATTAAGCGACATTGTTCAGACCCCCTACAGCAGCAACTGATGTCAGTTGTACCACAGGGATACTGCGCAACGTGCTGCAGTGAGAAGTGATATTAGTGTTTGCGATTGTCGCCGCGCCGTAATCATCACGAAAGCGAGAACCAGCCAGTGCTGGTGCAATTGTAAACAGTCCCATCTTTGTTCCTCAAATCTCACGCAGAAGCGTGTTTCGGTGTCTATCTATCCGGATACGTGTCCGGCCTCGGTTATGTATGTATTAAAAACATTATGCAAAAAAATAACCGACGCTCAGTGCGTCGGCTATGTTCTGTCTTTTGCAGGGGGCATATTTTGCCCCAACTTATGCCATCGACACAAGACGTTAACGCAATTCTTCTGTGCGTCAGGCGTTCTTTAGCATCCAGTCAATCTCTGTGGCGGTGATCAGCCGTTCAAATTCGCGCAGCTCACACTGCTTGCAGCTATGCCACACGCGGCTGAAACGCTCTCCCAGCAGCTTCTGCAGCGGGTAGCTGCTCTCAAACTCATAAAGCGCGTCGCTCTGGCGAATCGGCAGTGCCAGCCCCTCCGCTGCATGACCATTCCCGGTCACCGCATGAGGTAAAGGTAGCTGATTATCCAGGCCGTGCAAAATACCGGCAAGAATTGTTGACATGACCAGATAGGGATTTGCATCCGCGCCCGCCACGCGATACTCCACGCGATGGTTCTCTTTGTCGCTGCACGGAATACGCAGCGCCACGGTGCGATTGTTGTGTCCCCACGACGCCTGCAGCGGCACAAACGACTCTGGCGAGAAGCGTCGGTAAGCATTGACGTTGGGCGCCAGCAGCGCCATTGACGCCGGCATCAGGTCAATCATGCCCGCCAGCGCGCGCTTCAGCAGCGGCGAGTTGCTGCCATCATCCAGTGAGAAAGCGTTATGATCCGCCGCGTCGAGCATACTGATATGCACGTGCATGCCGCTGCCGGCATATTCTTCATAGGGCTTCGCCATAAACGTGGCGGTCATACCGTGATTTTCCGCCACCTGCCGCACCAGTCGCTTCAGCAGCACCGCGTCGTCGCACGCTTTAAGGATGTCCTGCGTGTGATGCAGGTTGATCTCAAACTGGCCCGGTGAGGCTTCCGCCAGGGCGCCATCTGCCGGGATACCCTGCTGCTGCGCCAGCGCGTCGATATCGCGCAGCACATCAGCAAAATGGTCGAGGTTATCCACGGAGTAGACCTGGCAGTGCATGTTGCGCTCTGCGCTGCCCGGCGAGCACGGCGGCTGAATAAAGCCGCCGGCATCACGTTGCTTATCAACCAGATAGAACTCCAGCTCTACCGCTACCACCGGAAACAGCCCGCGATTGCGCAGCTGCTGCCACAGCCGGTTCAGCACGTTTCGGGGTTCAACGTCAAAGGGAGTGCCATCTTGGTTGCACATCGTCAGCAGCAGCTGGGCGATGCGTTGCGGATCGGAAGCAGAAGGGATAAGCGTGCCAGGAACGGGAATACAGAGGTTATCGGGTTCGCCAAGCGCCTGTCCGAGACCGGCTTCCTCAACGGTGTTGCCGAGAATGTCCATGGCAAACACAGAGGCGGGAAAGTAACACCCTTTTTCCAGCTTTGGCAGCGCGGCGACAGGGATGCGCTTACCGCGAAAAACACCATTTAAATCATTTAACAGGATATCGACATATTGCGTTTCGGGATGGCGTTCCAGCCAGGTTTTCACCTCCAGCTGGAACGCGCTTGTTCGCTTCTCTTCACTGTGCCGCGTGAAATCTTCTACTTCCACGATATTCGTCATATACCACCCGCCAGTTACCGTTAATGAGGTTTGCGCGATGCTTTAATTCCGAACTACAGCTCTAACATAGCGCCAACACAAATAGTGTGCAAATGTAACAATCTGGTTTGCAGTTCGGCGCGGGCAGATTAGATTGAGAATAACAGGCTCGCTTAAACGCCTGCCTGAATTTGCCGGCAGAGCGTCAGCACTCTCAGCGTGGTAACCCGATGATGACAGATGCTGTAAAACCGCTGATCGGAATAGTGATGTGCCAGAACATGGCCGGTCCCCACCCCGCTCAGACGCTGCACAATAAATATCTGGATGCGGTGGTCGCCGCCGGTGGCGTACCGCTGCCGCTGCCGCATCAGCTGCTGCAGGCACCAAAGCTGCTGGCGCAAAGCATGGCGCTGCTGGACGGCCTGCTGCTGCCCGGCAGCCCCAGCAATATTGAACCCTGGCACTATGGCGAAGCGGGCAGCGAAGCGCACAGCGATCCGGGGCGCGATCGCCTGGCCTTTGCGGCCATTACCTGGGCCACCAGCCGGCAGATGCCGCTGCTGGGTATCTGTCGTGGCCTGCAGGAGCTGGTGGTCGCCAATGGCGGCGCGCTCTATCGTCAGCTGCATCAGGTTGACGGGTTTCAGGATCACCGTGAAGATCCTGCTTTGCCGCTGCCACAGCAGTATGCTGCGGCACACCTGGTCACGCCGGAACCGGGCGGGCTGCTGAGTCAGCTGCCAGACTGCCAGACCCCCTTTGCCGTTAACTCACTGCATGCGCAGGGCGTTCGCACGCCGGGTCCGCAGCTGCGCATAGAAGCACGCGCCGCAGATGGCGTGATTGAGGCGGTGAGCCTGCGTCATCACCCTTTTGCGCTGGCGGTACAGTGGCATCCGGAGTGGCAGTCTGAGCAGAACCCGGTTTCACGCCAGCTGTTTACTGCATTTATTCAGGCCGCCAGCGATTATCACCGGGCACGACCCTGAGGAGGATGTGATGCACCATGTGGAGAGCTATTACGCAGCCAGCGCTAATCCGCACGCCCCCTGGCCTGCGCTGCAGGAGAGTATTCAGTGCGACGTCTGTATTATCGGCGGCGGCTTTACTGGTCTCTCCTCGGCGCTGTTTCTGACCGAAGCGGGCTACGACGTGGTCGTGCTGGAGGCGGCCACCATCGGCTTTGGTGCCAGCGGACGTAACGGCGGTCAGGTGGTTAATTCCTATAGCCGCGACGTGGATGTGATTGAGCAGCGCTACGGTAAGGAGACCGCCGCGATGCTCGGCAGCATGATGTTTGAGGGTGCCGATATTATCCGCGACCGTATCGATCGCTACACCATCAGCTGCGACTACCGGCCGGGCGGTATTTTCGCTGCCCTCAACCCGCGGCAGATGGGCCATCTGCGTCGTCAGCAGGCGAGCTGGGCGCGCTACGGCAATCAGAGCCTGGAGCTGCTGGATGAGCGCGGCATCCGGCGGGAAATCGCTACCGATCGCTATGTCGGCGGCCTGCTGGATAAGCGCGGTGCGCATCTGCATCCGCTGAACCTGGCGTTGGGGGAAGCGGAAGCGATCCGCCGCCACGGCGGGCGTATTTATGAACACTCCGCCGCCCTCGCCGTGCACTACGGCGCACCGCACCGCATTACCACCGCGCACGGGGAGGTGCATGCCACCTTTGTGATCTTTGCCGGCAACGCCTATCTGCCATCGCAGCTGGAGCCGCGCCTGAGCCGCAAAAGCATGCCGTGCGGCTCGCAGATTGTGACCACTGAACCGCTGAGCCGCGACCAGGCGCTCGGGCTGCTGCCTAACAACTACTGCGTAGAAGATTGTAACTATCTGCTCGATTACTTTCGTCTTACCGCGGATAACCGTCTGCTGTATGGCGGCGGCGTGGTATATGGCGCGCGCGAACCGGCTGATATTGACGCCCTGATCCTGCCCAAGCTGCAGCGCACGTTTCCGCAGCTGCGCAATATTAAAATCAGCCACCGCTGGAGCGGTAACTTCCTGCTGACGCTGTCGCGTATGCCGCAGTTTGGTCAGCTGGAGCGGAACGCCTATTTTATGCAGGGCGACAGCGGCCACGGCGTAACCTGCACGCATCTCGCCGGCAGGCTGATTGCCGAGGTGCTGCGCGGTCAGGCGGAGCGGTTTGACGCCTTTGCCCGGCTGCCGCACCTGCCGTTCCCCGGCGGACGCCGGTTTAAGGTTCCTCTGACGGCGATGGGCGCCGTATGGTATGCGCTGCGCGATCGGCTGGGCGTCTGAGCCGCAGCGGGAGACGCACGTCTCCCGCCGGGTTTATGCCAGCGGCATGCGTGCCGGATCGGGATAGCGATACTCAAAGCCGAGCTCATCGCAGATTTTTGTGCCATCAATCAGTTTGCCGGTCGGACGGCCGGACTGCGCACTGAACGTGGGTGGCGCCAGGCCCAGCTTCTTCGTCACGTCAGGGTAAAACGTATCCCGCGACGGATGATGCGGCGCGCAGAGGTTATAGGTATGTCCGCCTTTGGGACGCTGCAGCAGCAGCATAATCGCCTCCACCACATCATCCAGATGCACCAGGTTCACGCCGTGACTGCCCTGTTCCAGCCCGGTTTTGCCGGCCAGAAAGCGGCCAGGATGGCGATCCGGCCCTACCAGACCGGCGAGCCGCAGAATATCCACGCTGGTGCCCGGCAGGCCATGCAGCCAGTGCTCCAGCTCGGCGAGCGTTTTGCCGGCAACTGTCTCCGGCTGCAGCGCGCTCTGCTCTTTCATGATCCCCTCGCCTGCGCCGTAGACTGAGGTGGAGCTGGTGAAAATAATGCGCGGCACCCGACTTGCCAGCGCCGTGTCCACCACGTTTTGTACCGCCTGCATATAGGCGTCAGCCCCCTGCACGGTGCGGCTGGCCGGCAGCGTAACCACCAGCGCATCCACCTGCATCAGCGCCTCAAGTTCGTCAGCATCACACTCAATCTCCGGCGTCAGTTTCAGCTGATACGCCTCAATGCCGCAGCGCCGCGCGGCTTCAACACCATCCGGCGTGGTTTTCGTGCCGGTCACTTCCCAGCCCCGCGCCGTCAGCGCCATTGCCAGCGGCATCCCCAGCCAGCCCAGACCCGTAATCGCGACTCGTTTCATCTCTGCTCCTGCTGTTGCGCGCCATCGTTATCTCATCTTAGAGCGGCGCTGCCCGGCAAACCAGCGCAAAGTGTTGCGGAAGGTTCCGTAAACTGACGTTAAAAAAGGGTTGCCAAGCCGCGCCATCTTCGCTAGGTTAATCAGCACGCAAATGAATACTCATTCAGCAACGGAATTTATTATGACACGCGTTCAGTTCAACCATCATCACCACCATCACCCTGACTAGTCTTTCAGGCGATGTGTGCTGGGAGACGTTCAGGATCTTCCAGTGGTGCGAGCGCAAAGAGAACCCCCGGAAGATCATCTTCCGGGGGTTTTTTTATGGGCGAACGCAAACGTAACACGTTCAGACAGGATCAAATAAGAGGACAGGAACCATGTTAGATAACACCCGTTTACGCATAGCTATGCAGAAATCTGGCCGTTTAAGTGATGAATCACGCGAACTGCTGGCGCGCTGCGGCATCAAAATCAACCTTCAGCAGCAGCGTCTGATTGCGTTTGCGGAGAACATGCCTATCGATATCCTGCGCGTGCGCGATGACGATATTCCCGGTCTGGTGATGGATGGCGTGGTCGATCTCGGTATTGTCGGTGAGAACGTGCTGGAAGAGGAGCTGCTGACCCGCCGCTCGCAGGGTGAGGATCCGCGCTACTTTACGCTGCGTCGTCTGGATTTCGGCGGCTGCCGCCTGTCGCTGGCGATGCCGGTAGATGCCGACTATACCGGTCCGCAGTGCCTGAATAATGCCCGTATCGCCACCTCCTACCCGCACCTGCTGAAACAGTATCTCGACAAACAGGGCATCCCGTTTAAATCCTGTCTGCTGAATGGCTCGGTGGAAGTTGCGCCGCGCGCGGGCCTGGCTGATGCGATCTGCGATCTGGTCTCTACCGGCGCCACCCTGGAGGCCAACGGCCTGCGTGAGGTCGAGGTGATCTACCGCTCCAAAGCAGTACTGATCCAGCGCGACGGCGAGCTGCCGGCGGCGAAGCAGGCGCTGGTCGACACCATGATGACGCGCATCCAGGGCGTGATCAAAGCGCGCGAATCGAAATATATCATGCTGCACGCACCGAGCGAGCGGCTGGAAGAGGTCATCGCCCTGCTGCCTGGCGCCGAGCGCCCTACCGTGCTGCCGCTGGCGGGAGAAGTGAGCCGCGTGGCGATGCACATGGTCAGCAGCGAGACGCTGTTCTGGGAAACCATGGAAAAACTGAAAGCGCTGGGCGCCAGCTCGATCCTGGTGCTGCCGATTGAAAAAATGCTGGAGTAACCGATGAGCACCCTGATGACCCCAATCAGCTGGCAGCAGTGTGACGCCGCACAGCAGCAGGCGCTGCTGCAGCGCCCGGCCATTGCCGCTTCTGCCACCGTCAGCGCCACCGTGCAGAACGTGCTGGCGGAAGTGAAATCGCGCGGCGACGCGGCACTGCGCGATTTCAGCGCGCAATTTGATAAGGCGCAGGTCAGCCAGCTGCGCGTCTCTGCGGCAGAGATGCAGGCCGCCAGTGCCCGCCTGAGCGACGAGCTTAAACAGGCGATGGCGGTTGCCGTGCGCAATATTGAGACCTTCCACAACGCTCAGATTTTGGCCGCGGTGGATGTCGAAACGCAGCCTGGCGTGCGCTGTCAGCAGATTACGCGGCCGGTGCAGTCGGTAGGCCTCTATATTCCGGGCGGTTCTGCGCCGCTCTTTTCCACCGTGCTGATGCTGGCTACTCCGGCGCGCATTGCCGGCTGCGGCCGCGTAGTGCTCTGCTCGCCACCACCGGTTGCCGATGAAATTCTCTATGCCGCACAGCTGTGCGGCGTGCAGGAGGTGTTTCAGGTCGGCGGCGCGCAGGCGATTGCTGCACTGGCTTTTGGTACCGAATCGGTGCCGAAAGTGGACAAAATCTTTGGCCCGGGCAACGCCTGGGTGACGGAGGCGAAGCGTCAGGTGAGCCAGCGACTCGACGGCGCGGCTATCGATATGCCTGCCGGCCCCTCTGAAGTGCTGGTGATCGCAGATGAAGGGGCGACGCCCGCGTTTGTCGCCTCTGACCTGCTGTCGCAGGCGGAGCACGGCCCTGACTCTCAGGTGATCCTGCTGACGTCGTCGCAGAGGCTGGCTGAAGAGGTGGCACAGGCCGTTGAGGCGCAGCTGGCTGCACTGCCGCGCGCCGCCACCGCGCGCCAGGCGCTGGCGAGCAGCCGCCTGATTGTGGCGCAGGATCTGGCGCAGTGCGTGGCGATTTCAAACCAGTATGGCCCGGAGCACCTGATCATTCAGACGCGCCAGCCGCGCGATCTGGTCGATGCTATCACCAGCGCCGGTTCGGTATTTCTCGGCGACTGGTCACCGGAATCTGCCGGTGACTACGCCTCGGGTACCAACCACGTCCTGCCAACCTATGGCTATACCGCCACCAGCTCCAGCCTCGGACTGGCAGATTTTCAGAAGCGGATGACGGTGCAGGAGCTGACGCCGCAGGGCTTTATGAACCTGGCCGCCACCATTGAAACCCTGGCCGCCGCCGAGCAGCTTGATGCGCACAAAAACGCCGTTACCCTGCGCGTTGCCGCCCTGAAGGAGCAAGCATGAGCACTGAAATTGAAGCGTTAGCGCGTGCTAACGTCCGCGCCCTGACGCCCTACCAGTCAGCGCGTCGCCTGGGCGGCAACGGAGACGTCTGGCTGAACGCCAACGAATTTCCGCTGCCGGTGCCGTTTGAGCTGTCACAGCAGACGCTGAACCGCTATCCGGAGTGCCAGCCGCGGCTGGTGATTGAGCGCTATGCCGCCTACGCCGGTTTAACCCCGGAGCAGGTTCTGGTCAGCCGCGGCGCTGATGAGGGCATTGAGCTGCTGATGCGCGCGTTCTGCGAGCCGGGCAAAGATGCCATTCTGTTCTGCCCGCCGACGTACGGTATGTACAGCGTCAGCGCCGAAACCATCGGTATCGAGTACCGTACCGTGCCAGCGCTGGAAGACTGGCAGCTTAACCTGCCGGCTATTGCCGCTAAGCTCGATGGCGTAAAAGTGGTTTACCTCTGCAGCCCGAACAATCCGACCGGTAACCTGATCAATCAGGATGATATCCGGGCGCTGCTCGCCATGACCGCCGGTAAAGCGCTGGTGGTAGCGGATGAGGCATATATTGAGTTCTGTCCGGCCGCAACGCTTGCGGCATGGCTGCAGGAGTATCCGCATCTGGTGATCCTGCGCACGCTCTCAAAGGCGTTCGCGCTGGCGGGTCTGCGCTGCGGTTTCACCCTGGCTAACAAGCCGGTTATCGACCTGCTGATGAAGGTGATCGCACCTTATCCGCTGGCCACGCCGGTCGCTGACGTTGCGGCGCAGGCGCTGAGCGAGGCGGGTATTGCGCTGATGCGTCAGCACGTGGCTGAACTCAACGCGAACCGCGCATGGCTGTATGAGCAGCTACCGCAGCTGCCCGTGGTTGAGCAGGTGTTTCCGAGCGAGACCAACTACATCCTTGCGCGCTTCACCGACTCGCCAGCCGTGTTTAAATCGCTGTGGGATCGGGGCATTATTCTGCGTGACCAGAACAAAAATCCCGGTCTTGCCGGATGCCTGCGCATCTCAATTGGTACCCGAACCGAGTGCGAGCGCCTGATCGCCGCGCTGCAAGCCTTTTCCGTGGAGCAAGCATGAGCCAGAAGATCCTTTTTATTGACCGTGACGGCACGCTGATTGCCGAGCCGCCCTCTGACTTTCAGGTAGATCGCCTGGATAAGCTGGCGCTGGAGAAAGATGTGATCCCCGCGCTGCTGGCGCTGCAGGAAGCGGGTTACCAGCTGGTGATGATCACCAATCAGGATGGTCTGGGTACCGAAAGCTTCCCGCAGGCCGATTTCGATGCGCCGCATACGCTGATGATGCAGATCTTTACCTCGCAGGGAATTAACTTCAGCGATGTACTGATCTGCCCTCACCTGCCCGCCGATAACTGCGACTGCCGTAAACCCAAAACCCGGCTGGTTGAGGCGTGGCTGGCAGAGGGCGCACTGGATAAAGCCAGCAGCTATGTGATTGGCGATCGTCAGACCGATCTGCAGCTGGCGGAAAACATGGGGATTCAGGGCCTGCGCTACGGCGCCGAGGGCGAGAGCTGGGCCTCCATTCAGGCGCAGCTTACCAAACGCGACCGCTATGCGCTGGTCAACCGCAACACCAAAGAGACGCAGATCAAAGTGGAAGTGTGGCTCGACCGTGAAGGCGGCAGCAAAATCAACACCGGCGTCGGCTTTTTTGACCACATGCTGGACCAGATCGCGGTACACGGCGGCTTTCGCATGAATATCGACGTCAAAGGCGATCTCTATATCGACGATCACCACACAGTGGAAGATACCGGCCTGGCGCTGGGCGAAGCGCTGCTCAGGGCGCTGGGCGACAAGCGCGGCATTGGCCGTTTCGGCTTTGTGCTGCCGATGGATGAGTGTCTGGCGCGCTGCGCGCTGGATATCTCCGGCCGGCCACATCTTGAATACAAAGCGGAGTTCAGCTATCAGCGCGTGGGCGATCTCAGTACTGAGATGGTCGAGCACTTCTTCCGCTCGCTCTCCTACGCCATGATGAGCACGCTGCACCTGAAAACCAAAGGCCGTAACGATCACCACCGCGTGGAGAGTTTGTTCAAAGCCTTTGGCCGCACGCTGCGCCAGGCGATCCGCGTGGAGGGGAATACCCTGCCGAGCTCAAAAGGAGTGCTGTGATGAACGTGGTCATTCTCGACACCGGCTGCGCCAACCTCTCGTCGGTCAGATGGGCGATTGAGCGCCTCGGCTATACGCCTGAAGTGAGCCGTGATGCCGATGTGGTTCTGCGCGCCGATAAGCTGCTGCTGCCGGGCGTTGGCACCGCGCAGGCGGCGATGAACCAGCTGGCAGAGCGCGAGCTGATTGATCTGATCAAAGCCTGTACGCAGCCGGTTCTGGGGATCTGCCTCGGTATGCAGCTGCTGGGACGCGGCAGCGATGAGAATGGCGGCATCAGCACGCTGGGTATCGTTGATGAGCCGGTGGCGCTGATGGATACGCAGGGCCTGCCGCTGCCGCACATGGGCTGGAATCAGATCACCGCCAAAGCGGGACACCATCTGTTCCGCGATATTCCGGATGGCAGCTACTTCTACTTTGTGCACAGCTACGCGATGCCGGTTAACGCCGCCACGATTGCGCAGTGCGACTACGGCCTGCCTTTTACCGCCGCGCTGCAGAAAGATAACTTCTTTGGCGTGCAGTTTCACCCCGAGCGCTCCGGCAAAGCGGGCGCGCAGCTGCTGAAAAACTTCCTGGAGATGTAATGATTATCCCCGCGTTAGATTTGATTGATGGCAAGGTGGTGCGCCTGCATCAGGGCGACTACGGTCAGCAGCGCGACTACGGTAGCGACCCGCTGCCGCGCCTGCAGGAGTATGAACGCCAGGGTGCCAGCGTGCTGCACCTGGTGGATTTGACCGGTGCGAAAGATCCGGCTAAGCGCCAGATCCCGCTGCTGACCACGCTGCTGCGCGGCGTCAGTGTGCCGGTGCAGGTTGGCGGCGGCATTCGCCAGCGTGATGATGTGGCGGCCCTGCTGGCCGCCGGCGCCACGCGCGTGGTGGTCGGCTCGACGGCAGTCAAACAGCCGGAAGAAGTGAAAAGCTGGTTCAGCGAATTCGGTGCCGACGCCATCGTACTGGCGCTGGATGTGCGCATTGACGCCAGCAATCGTAAAGAAGTGGCGATCAGCGGCTGGCAGGAAGCGGCGGGCGTCACGCTGGAAGAGGTGATTAGCTGGTATCAGCCGGTGGGCCTGAAGCACGTGCTCTGCACTGACATTTCACGCGACGGCACGCTGAGCGGCTCAAACGTGGCGCTCTATAAAGAAGTGTCAGAAGCTTTCCCTGACATCGCCTTTCAAAGTTCCGGCGGCATCGGCTCGCTGGCGGATATCGCCGCGCTGCGCGGCAGCGGTGCGCAGGGCGTGATCGTTGGTCGTGCCCTGCTGGAAGATAAATTTACGGTAGCGGAGGCGATTTCATGCTGGCAAAACGGATAATCCCCTGTCTGGACGTGCGTAACGGACAGGTTGTAAAAGGCGTGCAGTTCCGCAATCACGAAATCATCGGCGACATTGTGCCGCTGGCGCAGCGCTACGCGCAGGAAGGGGCCGACGAGCTGGTGTTTTATGACATCACCGCCTCATCGGATGGCCGCGTGGTCGACAAAAGCTGGGTCTCACGCGTAGCGGAAGTGATCGACATTCCGTTCTGCGTCGCAGGCGGCATCAGGAGCGAAGAAGATGCCGCGCGCATTCTGCAGTTTGGCGCTGACAAAATCTCGGTCAACTCCCCAGCCCTGGCCGATCCGACGCTGATCACCCGTCTCGCTGACCGTTTTGGCGTGCAGTGCATAGTAGTGGGTATCGATACCTGGTTTGATGAGGCGAGCGGTAAATATCACGTCAATCAGTATACCGGTGATGAAGCGCGCACCCGGGTTACGCAGTGGGAAACCCTTGACTGGGTGCGGGAAGTGCAGAAGCTCGGCGCGGGCGAGATCGTGCTGAATATGATGAATCAGGATGGCGTACGTAACGGCTACGATCTGGTTCAGCTGCAGAAGGTCCGCGAAGTGTGCAGCGTACCGCTGATCGCGTCCGGCGGGGCCGGCACCATGCCGCACTTCCTCGACGCCTTTACGCAGGCAAACGTTGATGGTGCGCTGGCGGCGTCGGTGTTTCATAAGCAGATTATTAATATCAGTGAGCTGAAAAACTTTCTGATCGACAACGGTGTGGAGATTCGCGCGTGTTAACAGCAGACCAACTGGCCCGCCTGGACTGGGTCAAAACCGCGGGCATGATGCCCGTTATCGTGCAGCACAACGTCTCCGGCGAAGTGCTGATGCACGGTTATATGAATGAGGCGGCGCTGGAAAAAACGCTGGCGGAAGGCCACGTCACCTTTTTCTCGCGCACCAAAGAGCGTCTCTGGACCAAAGGCGAATCCTCCGGCCACTTTCTTCAGGTCGTGAGCATTACGCCAGACTGCGATAACGATACGCTGCTGGTGCTGGCGAACCCGATCGGGCCGACGTGTCATCTCGGCACCTCCAGCTGCTTCTCGCCCGCCGCACCAGAGTGGACGTTCCTCTATCAACTGGAGCAGCTGCTGGCGTCGCGGAAAGATGCCGATCCCGCCAGCTCCTATACCGCCAGCCTCTACGCCAGCGGCACCAAGCGTATTGCGCAGAAAGTTGGCGAAGAGGGCGTGGAGACCGCGCTGGCAGCCACGGTGAACGATCGTCATGAACTGACCAATGAAGCCTCCGACCTGCTCTATCACCTGATAGTGCTGCTGCAGGACCAGGATCTGGATTTAAGCGCGATCGTTAACAACCTGCGCGCCCGTCATAAGTAATCCCGCATTTTCAGGGTCGCCACCAGCGGCCCTGCTTATCATTCCGGAATGCTCACTATCCGCGGCTGCATAATGGTAACGTGATGAAAATAATCCTCTAATTGCCATTCGCCATTGCGGGGGGTACTCTCGGAATACCCGCTTTTACAATAGAAGAACCCGTTTATGGCACACTCTCGTTTTACCGCGCGTCTGCGCAATACCGCAGCGCTGGCGCTGCTGGCTGGCTGCACTTTTGGCGCGCAGGCAAAGATTGATCAGGTGCGTTTCGCAGTTGATCCGACCTATCCACCGTTTGAATCCAAAACCCCGCAGGGCAAGCTGGTAGGCTTTGATATCGATCTGGGCAACGCGCTGTGCGCGCAGATGCAGGCCAGATGCGTCTGGGTGGAAAGCCAGTTTGACGGCATGATCCCGGCGCTGAAGGCGCGCAAGTTTGACGCTATCCTCTCCGATATGGGTGTGACCGAAGAGCGCCTGAAGCAGATCGACTTTACCGAACCGATGTATGACACGCATGTGCAGCTGATAGCGCGTAAAGGCTCCGGCCTGCTGCCGACCGCAGAGTCGCTGAAGGGCAAAAGCGTGGGCGTGGAACAGGGTACGGTGCAGGAGCGTTATGCGCGCGCTAAATGGCAGCCGCACGGCGTCAATGTGGTGCCGTATGGCGACCAGGCCCAGGTAGAAAGCGACCTGATATCCGGCCGTCTGGACGCGGTGTTTACCGACGCTGCGCAGGCGGCTATCGGTTTTCTGAAGCATCCGCAGGGGAAAGATTTTGCGCTGGCCGGCCCGATTGTGCAGGACCCGCTGATTGGCCCTGGCACCGCTATCGGCCTGCGTAAAGGCGACACTGAACTGAAAGCGGCGCTCAACGGCGCGTTTGATGAGCTGAAGAAAAACGGCACGTTTGACACTATTCAGAAGCGCTACTTCGCGACAGATATCTCTGTCCAGCCGTGAATCTCTGGCGGCGCGTTTGCCGCCGCTTTTTTGACGGAACTATACTCTGTTCAGTCACCCTAACAGGCCTGCGCGCTACTGCAGCCTCAGAAACAGGACACCGGCCGCCCTATGCAACAACAACATCATCCATTACTGAGCGCCTCGCTGGGCACCCAGCGAGAGATAGTCAGCTTTCATTTCGGTACCGACTCGCAAAAGCGCGTCTATATTCAGGCCGCTCTGCACGGCGATGAGCTGCCGGGTATGGCGGTTGCCTGGTATCTCAAACAGAAGCTGCTGGCGCTGGAGTCCGCCGGCAAGCTGAAAGCCAAAATCACGCTGGTCCCGGTAGCCAATCCGCTGGCGCTGGGTCAGCACTGGCACGGCACGCATCTGGGACGTTTTCATACTCTCTCTGGCCAGGATTTTAACCGGCGCTTTCCGGCGCTGGGTGAGAAGCTGGCCGCTGAACTGGCGGGGTCTTTGACGCAGAGTGAATATGAAAACAGACGCCTGATCCGCGATGCTATCGATCGTTACTACCGCGATCAGATAGCCAGAACCGAGCTGGAGTCGCAGCGCTATACCCTGATGCGTATGGCAAGTCAGGCCGATCTGATGATTGACCTGCACTGCGACTGGGATGCGCTGCCGCACCTCTATACAACGCCTCACGCCTGGTCTGAGGTGGAACCGCTGGCGCGCTGGCTCGGCAGCGAGGTGCAGCTGCTGGCGCAGATTTCCGGCGGAGAGCCGTTCGACGAAGCGTGCTGCGAACCCTGGCTGACGCTGGCAAAACGCTTTGGCGATGACTATCCGATGCCGCGCGGTCTGCTGCCGGTGACGCTGGAGCTGCGTGGCGTCGCCGACGTCTCTGCGGAACAGGCGGAAAAAGATGCCGATGCGATCATTAATGCGCTCACCGAAAGTGGCTATATCAGCGGCGATCCGGGCGTCTCTCCTGCCCTGCGCCATCCCCCCACGCCGCTGGCGGGCTGTGAATATATTCATGCGCCCTACTCCGGTCTGCTGCTGAACCGGCGTAAGCTGGGTGAGTGGATTAAACCGGGGGAAGTGGTGGCAGAAGTGATCGATCCGGTCAGCGACCACATTACGCCGCTGGTGGCTGAGTATGGCGGCGTGCTCTACGCCAGAAACCTCACCAAGTTTGTCACGTCCGGGATGCTGGCGGTGCGGCTGGCGGGGGAAAGTGCAGGACGCAGCGGTGAGCTGCTGGTGATGTGATGGCATAAAAAAACCGGCTCAGAGGCCGGTTTTTTTATTTTAGTGACGACTGCGGTAGTTGCTGACGATGCTGCGGCCAATCACGATAGCCGAACCCAGCACGCCGCCCAGGATCAGGGCTAACAGTAGGGTAAGGGCCTTTTTCGGACTGTCGCGGCGAATCGGCAGGTCAGCTTCAGCGATGTAGCGGAACGACTGCAGGTTGTCTGCCTGGATGGTGACGTGCGTAATTGAGAGCAGCGCGCGCTCGGCACTATAATAGTCATCATCAAAATCGAGCGGCTTGGTCGCTTCATTGGTTACCATCGCGCGTAACGCTTCACTGCCCAGCAGATAGAGTGTGTCATCAGAGAGATACTCTGCCTGACTCAGCTGCGATTTTTCAAGACCAGCCGCTTCCGCTACCTTCAGCGCCTGAGTAATCACATCAAGACGATGCTGTTTTTTGTTAATGGCGATCTGCTTGTGCGCATCCAGAATTTCTTTCAGCTCTTTAGCTTTCACGCCCAGGCTATGTTTTATATCCTGACCATAATCGCTGACGACTTCGTTATTCACAGTCGTAAGATACTTTTTCAGCTGCGCCTGCGCTTCTTTTGCACTCTGCGCGACAAAAGAGATAGTCAGCGCATCATTACTGCCTTTATTCACCTGGCTGATTTTTAATGTTTCAGGCTCTTCCTGATTTGCCAGAGCGCCAGCGAGCGCATTCATTGAGGCGCTGAAGCGGCCAAACAGCTGGTTTTGCAGATCGGTAACTGACGGTTTTTCCTGGATATTTTGCGCATAGAGCACGCTCAGCGTAGCGTTATAGCTGGCAACCTGTCCCGCTGAAGGCTGCGTAACAATGGCCTCAGACGTCCATTTTTNGCTTAAATAGACAATGCTTAACAACATCATCACTACCATCGTCGCAATAATTATCCACTTGCCTTTCCACAGCTGGACAATTATGTCGAGCAAATCTATTTCATCATTATTGTTTGAAGCCAGAACGCCCGGATCGTTATTCAGTCCGGGCTTATTGTTTGCATTCATAAATTCAGTACTCGCCAATCATTATCAGCATAAAAAAACACCTCCCGGACGGGAGGTGTTAAGAACAGTTACTCTAACCACTCGGTGTGGAATACGCCTTCTTTATCGGTACGCTTGTAAGTATGCGCACCAAAGTAGTCGCGCTGCGCCTGGATCAGGTTAGCAGGCAGCACCGCTGAACGGTAGCTGTCATAGTACGCGATAGCTGCGGAGAAGGTCGGGGTCGGGATGCCGTTCTGTACTGCATAAGCCACCACATCGCGCAGCGCCTGCTGATACTGGTCAGCGATATCTTTGAAGTATGGCGCTAACAGCAGGTTGGCGATATTGGCATCGGCAGCATAGGCGTCGGTGATTTTCTGCAGGAACTGTGCACGAATGATGCAGCCGGCACGGAAGATTTTCGCGATCTCACCATACTGCAGATCCCAGCTGTACTGCTCTGATGCCGCACGCAGCTGTGAGAAGCCCTGCGCATAGGAGACAATTTTGCCCAGATAAAGCGCGCGACGCACTTTCTCAACGAACTCAGCTTTATCACCGCTTACTGCCTGCGCCTGCGGACCGCTCAGGACTTTAGAGGCAGCAACGCGCTGCGTTTTCAGTGAAGAGAGGTAGCGGGCAAAGACAGATTCAGTGATCAGCGACAGCGGCTCACCCAGATCCAGCGAGCTCTGGCTGGTCCACTTACCGGTGCCTTTGTTTGCTGCTTCATCCAGAATCACATCAACCAGGTAGTTACCCTCTTCATCTTTTTTAGTGAAGATATCTTTGGTGATGTCGATCAGGTAGCTGCTCAGCTCGCCGTTGTTCCAGTCGGTGAAGGTTTCAGCCAGCTCTTCATTGCTCAGACCCAGCGCACCTTTCAGCAGCGCATAAGCTTCAGCAATCAGCTGCATATCGCCATATTCGATACCGTTATGCACCATCTTCACATAGTGACCCGCGCCGTTCGGGCCGATGTACGCCACGCAGGCGTCGCCATCTTCTGCACGGGCAGCAATCTTATCGAAGATAGGGGCAACCAGCTCATAAGCTTCTTTCTGACCGCCAGGCATGATAGAAGGGCCTTTCAGCGCGCCCTCTTCACCGCCGGAGACGCCGGTACCGATGAAGTTAAAGCCCTGCTCGCTGAGCTCCTGATTACGACGGATAGTATCTTTATAGAAGGTGTTACCGCCATCAATCAGAATGTCGCCTTTATCCAGATGCGGCGTCAGCGATGCGATGGTTTTGTCCGTCGCTTCACCCGCCTGCACCATCAGCAGAATACGGCGCGGCTTTTCCAGTGACTCAACGAACTCTTCTACGGTGTAAAATGGAGCAAGCTTCTTACCCGGATTTTCAGCAATGACTTCATTAGTCTTTTCGCGTGAGCGGTTAAAGATAGAAACGGTGTAACCACGGCTTTCGATATTGAGAGCCAGGTTACGGCCCATTACTGCCATCCCTACTACGCCGATCTGTTGCTTAGACATTACATACTCCTGTCAGATGTATTTACTGCTGATGTGATTAGCAGCACAAAAGTACTTCGATGTTAACTCACTCATCTCAGATTTAGATAGCCTAAGATGCTTCACCCGGCTCATTTGCGTAAATGCCAGGCATGAAATCAGATAACCCAAAAAATGAATGGCTTAGTTATCTGCCCATGCCGGAGAGGCTTTTGCAAACGCAGGGTCAAACGGTCCTTCTTTGACCTCAAGCATCAGGGCGCGTTCTGAAAGGCATTCAACGCTATGAATATCACCAGGACTGAATTCAACCAGCGTGATACCCGAGCGTGGCCCCGCAACAAACTGACGTACCACAGCACCCTGTTCATCATAGAGCCGGATATCCAGCTCTCCTTCCAGCACCGTGAACAGCTCCCACTGATGCGAAAGCTCATGGTAGTGAGGCTCAACGAAGCTTCCGCTGACTAAACCAATCAGCAGACGCTGAACTTTGTCATCATGGGAAGCATGCATAAGAAGATGCGCGCGTTTGCGCACTGACAGCTCTGCATCCCGGTAGAGCTGCTCGGTAACGGCCTTATCAATGACTCTCATTATTCACCCCAAACGCGTTTTCTATCTGACCTGCAGCAGCGCCCACTGAAAATTGATCCAGTAGCAGCTGATAAGCAGCCGCGCCCATCTCTTTTCTCAATGTCTCATCCTGCGTAAAGTTTATTGCCGCCTGCAGCAGACGCTCATCTTCACCGTTGATGAAAATCGTTCCGGCTTTGTTAGCATTAACGATATCGGCTAGATCGTTACCTTTGTTGACGCTACCGAGGATAGGGATACTTTGCACCATGTAACCCAGCAGTTTTCCCGGGAAGTTATGTGAGGTATGGTTCGCTGCCAGAGAAAACAGACCGACATCAACTTCAGTCAGCAGATATTTAAACGTTTTCTGATCCACCGACGGCAAATAAGTGAAGTTTGTCAACGCCCATTCCTGAGCGAGTTTGTTAACAAGAGTGACTTCATCACCCTGCCCGACAAACAAAAAATGCGCCTGCGGAAAAGCCTGCATGCTCTTTACCAGCCGCATCAGGTTCGCCATATCCTGCGCATGGCCAATGTTGCCGCCGTAGAAAAACACCGTTTTATTCTGCAGGCCGGATGCGTTGATAATCGAATTGTATTCACTATCCCCTGCATGAGCAGGTTCAATGCTGGCCCAGTTGCGTAGCACTCCGGCCCTTCTCTGCGGATTATGCTGCATAAACAGCCTGAGGTTGTTTTCCGACATCAGGCCTATATCGCTGGCTTCATCGTAAAGGCTTTTCTCAAAATGGCGAAAATACTTTTCGGTTAGCGAGCCCTGCTTAATCATGCCCGCATCAATGGCCCACTGTGGAAAAAAGTCACGCAGAATCAGGTAGGATTTGCATGCACAACGCTGTTTGATCTTCCTGACTAAATATCCCCAGAAAACAGAGGGAGAGTAGTACACGACGCCATCGAATGAGTTTGCTTTTATCTTATGACGTACCGCTCTCCACGCACGCACTGACAGCAGGCTTTCATTCACTGCCCGCTGAATATGACTGATATCTTTTATGGGGCCCGTTCTGAAACGCCAGACGGTAACGCCCTCTAACATATCCTCCTGCAACGCGTGCTGCAGATTTGCATCCGGAGTAATAACCGTAACGCTATGACCACGCTGAATGAACTCCTGCGCCAGCTCATGGAACATTTTTGCGCCGACGCGGGTACTGTGCGGAAGATAATCGTCAATTATAAAAGCAAATTTCATCAGTACTCTTTCCAGACAACCCGTTTAATGTAGTCAGTGTAGGAGTGAATAATCCGGACGACTTTGTCTGATACATTCGGCATGCTGTAGTCATAGACCTGGCGCAGCAAGCGCTCTTCGCCGCGCGGCTGAGTCTCAAGCACGGTAAGCGCCTGCAGTACGCGATCGCGCTCCAGACCCGTCATCATGACCGAAGCTTCTTCAAACCCTTCCGGACGTTCATGCGCTTCGCGAATATTCAGCGCCGGGAAGTTCATGATTGACGACTCTTCAGTGATGGTTCCGCTGTCAGAAAGCACTGCACGGGCATGTTTCTGCAGGTGATTATAGTCGTGGAATCCGAGAGGTTTCAGCAGCTGAATTTTTTCGTGAAATACAATGCCGTTGGCTTCGATGCGGTTACGGGTACGCGGATGCGTAGAGACAATAACCGGCAGCTGATACTTCTCAGCAATAGTATTCAGAATATCCGCCAGCTTAGCTAATTGCTTCGGCGAATCGACATTCTCTTCCCGGTGAGCGCTGACAACGAAGAACTGATTTGCCTGAAGCTGCAGACGCTCAAGCACATCAGAGCCATCAATCTGCGGCATGTAGTGCGTTAACACTTCATACATCGGACTACCGGTTTTGATAACCCGATCTGCCGGCAGGCCTTCAGCCAGCAGATATTCACGCGCAATATCGCTGTAGGTGAGGTTAACATCTGCGGTATGATCAACGATACGGCGGTTGGTTTCTTCAGGTACCCGCTGATCAAAGCAGCGGTTACCCGCTTCCATATGGAAAATGGGGATTTTGCGACGTTTAGCCGCGATAGCAGAGATGCAGGAGTTGGTGTCCCCTAAGACCAGCATCGCTTCCGGCTGGATTTCGGCAAACACTTGGTCAATCTTAATGATCACCTGGCCAATCGTTTCTGCCGCGTTTTTTCCCGCAGCATCCAGAAAGAAGTCCGGCTTACGCACATTCAGGTCGTTGAAAAAGACTTCGTTAAGCTCATAGTCGTAGTTCTGACCGGTGTGAACCAGAATATGCTCACAGTACTGGTCAAGTTTATCCAGCACGCGCGACAGGCGGATAATTTCCGGACGCGTTCCTACAACTGAAACAATTTTTAGTTTTTTCATAAATTACTTATCTAATTTAGAGAAAATAGTATCCGGATGAGAAGGGTCGAAGACTTCATTAGCCCAGACAATAGCTATAAGCTCTTCATCACCGATATTAGTCACATCGTGAGCCCATCCAGGAATTGTCTCTACCATCACCGGTTTATCACCGCTGGTAACCGTTTCATAATATTCATCAGTTAACATATGGCGAAACCTAAAACGAGCCGTACCACTTATGACCATAAATTTTTCAGTTTTGGTGTGATGGTAGTGCCCGCCACGTGTGATGCCAGGGTGAGCGGTAAAATAAGAAACCTGTCCGGAATCTTTACTCTTGAATAACTCGACAAAGCTGCCACGCGGATCGGTATGTTGTTTTACCGGATATGAGAAGTCCTGCTCAGGTAGATAGCTGACGTAGGTCGAATAAAGCGCTCTCAAAAAACCAGTACCGACGCGCTCGAGTTCCAGAGAATTACGGCCCTCACGAAAACCGGTGATGCTTTCGGCGATCTCACCTAACGCAACATTATATTCAGGAACAACCTTGATAAAATGCTGCTTATTACCAGGTTTTATTTCCTGCTCCAGTAAATCCGTGAACACCTTCACAACATCGTCTATGTATACGAGCCTGAGGAGATATTGCGGATCGTTGACGGTGACAGGAAGTTCATGCGCTATATTGTAGCAAAACGTTGCAACCACAGAATTATAGTTCGGTTTAGCCCACTTACCAAAGACGCCCGGAAGCCGGCTGATAAACACCGGGTTACCCGTTTCGCTGGCTAAAGTAGCGAAAACATTTTCTGCTGCTAATTTTGTCCGGCCATACTCATTGTCGGCAGACGCGTGAATTGAAGAACTAAATACAACCGGAATATAACGTCCGGTTTCGTTAACACATTTTTTAATCGCGTCGCAGACAAGAGAGGATAAATCAACATTGCCACGCGTAAATTCAGCGGGGTCCTGAGGTCGATTGATTCCCGCCAGATGGAATATAAAATCCGCTTTTTCAATCAAAGCAGAAAGATCTTCAGTTTTGCTTTCACGATTGAAAGATATTACCTGGATGTTCTGACGTTGTTGCAGGCTTAAAGCCAGGTTTTTTGCTATAAAACCATCAGACCCCGTTATCAGGACTTTCAAGGCTTACTCCTCCGCGTCAGCATACTCGCCATTTGCAATTTTATGCATAAACTCGAGTTTCATAAGGAGCTTAATCATCCCTTCAACGTCAAGACGAACTGTATTATGGGAATTATATTCTTCACCGCATAGAGCATCCGTAATTTTTTTCTCACCCTCTTCTACAAACTTCGCATAATTCAGATCGCGGGTATCTGCCGGAATACGGAAATAATCACCCATATCTTCAGCACAGGCACGTTCTTCTTTGCTGAGCAGAGATTCATACAACTTTTCACCGTGACGGGAACCGATGACGCTGACCTGGTGCTCAGGCTTATTCATCACTTTCAGGATGGCTTTGGTCAGGGTTTCAACAGTAGCCGCCGGCGCTTTCTGAACGAAGATATCACCATTGTTACCGTGCTCAAATGCATACAGCACCAGATCAACCGCATCCGCCAGGGTCATCATAAAACGCGTCATGCTGGGTTCAGTGATAGTAATGGTTTTGTCCTGCTGTACCTGCTGAACAAATAGCGGGATAACAGAACCGCGTGATGCCATTACGTTACCGTAGCGCGTGCCACAGATGACGGTGCCAGTGCCTTCAAGATTACGACTGGCCGCTACCATGACTTTTTCCATCATCGCTTTACTGATGCCCATAGCGTTGATTGGATACACCGCTTTATCGGTGCTCAGACAAACGACACGTTTTACGCCAGCATTGATTGCGCAGTTCAGCACGTTTTCGGTGCCGAGAACGTTAGTGCGCACAGCCTGCATCGGGTGGAACTCGCAGGAAGGCACCTGTTTTAGCGCTGCCGCATGAAAAACATAGTCCACACCACGCATTGCAGCAGCAATGCTGTTTTCGTCACGCACATCTCCCAGATAAAATTTCAACTTATCGCTGTTGAATTTTTTGCGCATGTCATCTTGCTTTTTTTCATCACGACTAAAAATGCGAATTTCACCAATATCGGTGTCAAGAAATCTTTTGAGAACTGCATTGCCGAAAGAGCCTGTACCACCAGTAATCAAAAGAGTTTTAGAGTTGAACATAAGCTGTACCCTTAATTAAACATATTTACTTTACTTAATGAGTTTTCTTAAAAAGAATATTTCTATAAGCCACTGCCCGATCAACTGCGGTGGGCAGCCGGGATTGAATGTTATACATAATTTCAATTTTTTCTTTTATCTTGTCAGGATTTTTGTATGCACTGGTTATCACTGATGCAATATTTATGCAATCCATAGGATCAAAATAAAAAGCACCATCTCCGCATATTGTTTTCGCGAAACTAAGATCTGAAGTAAAGATTGGTACTTTCATGAATCCTGCTTCGGGATATGAAGCGCTAAAGCATTCAAGTAAAGTAGGAAGGAACATTCCATCTGCATGCGAATAGACTTCAGGACATTGTGAATTTGTAATTTTCCCAAGCAGAATAAATCTGTGCCAAAACTTCTTATCAACATTTTTTAAAAATGAATCATCTAAAGTTAAAACAAACTTATAATTTTCTGGCAGTATTTTTATTAGTTGATGAATGATTTCTAAATTCTTATGAGGGTAATTATGGGATATAGTTAAAAGCCATATATCACCCGGCGCTTTTTTTAAGTCAAACTCTTTAGATAATAAGTAATCTCTCTTACGGTTAAAATAAGAACTTATTGTATTAGGAACAACAAATATATTATCTTCTGCAAACCCAACCTTCTTGCTCAATAAAATTTTAGCATCATCAGTTTCTACAATAATTTTATGTGCATTTTTTTTGTAAAAATAAGGCTGAAGCTGCAGCAAAAGCAATTTTTTAGCTTTCTGCAAAAATGATAGCTTTCTGAAAACCAGCTTCGTATCATATATAAGCCATGGGAGGGCAAAACCAACCGTATGGTTACCTACTTTAGGGCTCCAATAACTGGGTCCAAATACAGTAAATACACGCAATATTTTATAATCTGCCACCAATTTATCAAGCTGTCTGCGCGCTGCAAAGTTAAATAATCCGGAAGGACTTTTACTTATAACAAAGCATTTTTTTNGGTTACCTACTTTAGGGCTCCAATAACTGGGTCCAAATACAGTAAATACACGCAATATTTTATAATCTGCCACCAATTTATCAAGCTGTCTGCGCGCTGCAAAGTTAAATAATCCGGAAGGACTTTTACTTATAACAAAGCATTTTTTTCTGGCATTGTGGCTTAATTGCTCGAAAACAGGTGGTGATACTGCAGCTATGAACTCATCTTCAATTTTAGCGAGTTCTTCAATCACAGAAATGCCTACCTGCATTCCACCACCTACATAAAGATTACTTGCATTGATCAATATCATTTATCGCTTTTTTTCCAATGTTCATAGACAGACTTTGCTCGTTCAGCATCATCTGTCTGCGCATCAATCATTTGAAGCAATGAATTAGAGTATGGTAAGTATTGCTTGGTAAAGTATTCGTTATCTGAAAACTTGAGCCAACTCAAAAATATTGCAACTATAAAAGCAAAAGAAAAAACAATTCTATTAAATATGAAATATTTCACTCTGATTACATATGCAAATGATATTAACATTGCTGGAATAAAATACTCATCATATCTGGAGGTTATAGTTGAAAACGGCATAAAATATACGTCTATTAGCAACATAACTGCAAATAGTATTTCAACAATATTAATCATCGATGTAAGAATGCGATCTTTGGCTAAACTTTCTTTTATTTTACGCCTATTTAAGCAATACAAAGTAAATAGCAATAATTTAAATAAATAATTAAAAGTTATAGCTGTTTCTTCGCTAGCGTTTGTAGCATACCAAACTATTTTAGCTAAATAAGGATTACTAAAGGCGCTACTCAAAAATTTCATCATTTCAACTACAGGGAAAACTTTTGCAATAGCAAGAGCAAACCCACAAAAAGCGAATACTTTTATAGTGTTAAAAGCATTAGCTCTAAATATTAATGGCATAAATATAAAAGGCAATAATGAGATATGTAAGGAGGATCCCACCAAACACAAAATATAGTAATTTAATTTTCGCCCTTCAATAAAAAATTTAAGTGCAATAAAAAACAAGGCAACGGCAATTATCTGTCTCAATGCCTCGACGTTAAAGCCGAAAGAGATAATAAAATAACCACATAGTGAAAAAACTGGATAGGGAGAGTAACTATAAAAAAAGCGGTTTAACGCTAAGATTAGTATGCCGGTAACACATGCTGAAAAAAACCAGAAATTGAATATAAACGAGCTGAGCGAAGTTAGAAAAAGATACCCGGGCTCAATTGTAAGTTTTTTCTCCAGCCCTTCATAACTCTCCTGATAAAATAACCAGTCAACACCAACTTCATATCTAAGACCAATAAAAGTGAAAATAAAAAAAGAAGCTATTAACAATAGTTTATTTTTATGGCTGATTGATACTACATCAAGCAAAGCAAAAGATGCCATAGCAATAATAAAAATAAAATAAGATGTCATTCTAATCGCTCAGCTTTTTATGCAAATTAACTTTGAGGAGAAACGCTGTTATTAAACCAGACAAAATTGTTTTTATTGTAATTGCAATCCATAAAGTAAAGCTATTGTTTACAAATTCAGAAAAATAATAAGCAGCCATAAGGACAAACAAATATATGACAATATAAATAAAACTAATACTGTTATTTTTTGTAAGGAAGGTTGATGAAAGATAGTGAAATATCGTTAACATCACGTAAGCAAACGCCGTAGCCCAGGCAGAACCAATTATTCCGTATTTAGGTATTAATAATATATTAAGGCCTACATTTATCGCCATAGCCAACATGGTAGCAAACGATATAAAAAAAGCTTTCTTTTTATAAAAGACAAAGTTGGCATAACACAAGTAAAGATGCGTAAAAGCATTGGCAATTATTATAATAGGTAATATTTCAATGCTTGAATAGTAGTTTTTATCTGCAACTAAGAGAATGACTTCTTTTGAAAAAAAGATACCAATAATACCTATAGCAAGAATAAGATAAGCACTGGCTTTAGTCGTATCAGTGATTTTTATCCCTGAATCCATCTCAATATGTTTAAATAATCTTGGTTGCCATGAAGAGTTCCATGCCATAATCAAAACCACCATTCCCATAGCGATATTATAGGCAAATGAGTAAATACCAGCCTCTCCTGGACCTACCATATTGTTTATGATAATTCTGTCGGCTTGTGATAAAAGCGAGTTAGAAAGAACGTGTATAATTAGCGGCACAGAAAAATACAATGCGTCTTTTAACTCACTTGAATTAAATGAACCATTGGAAATAGATTTTAGCTTCTTGAACAAGAAAAAAATCATAAACGTACTGATGATTAGCTGAGCATATATTTTTGAAAGATACTGTTCGCTGGTCATAAAATATGCGAAAGCGAATATTAATACAATCTCGCTTATTTTAGATAAAACATTTATTTTTACATAGACTCCACTTTGACGGGATGCCTGAAGATAACTGGTATATATATATATATAACTTAATAACACGCAAATTAGCATAACCCATAAAAAATCACTTTCACTAATGCCCAAAATCACAGCCATATATTTTGCTATGATTGGTGAAATACAAATTAAAAACACCTGGAATGGTATTAAAAATGAAAAGATGGATTTTAGATAGTTATTGAATCCTTCGGATTTTAGCATATATCTGTTAGTAACTGCGTTTTGAAGATTCAAACTCACAAATACATACATTATCATTATTGCGGTATTTATAATGGATAGCTTTCCATATTGTTGCGGATCCATTATTCGCGATAAGAGAGGCAGCGAAATAAACAAAAAACCCTTAACGAATACGTCTCCTAGAAAATAGTTTCTAAAGTCGCGAATCATTTTACTTTTCATAATTATTTACTTAGTGACTTTGTATAGGAGTCGATTTGAATCTTGCTATTTTCATTGATATCCATACTCTGCAATTCTTTTTTNTATAGATATAAATTGCTCATATCATTGATTGCACGTTTCAAGTCAGCCGCGCTATCACTGTTAAAGACAATTCCATTATTGCTTTTAACAATGTCCTTATTGCAACCAACCTTATCACTGACTATTACAGGTAATCCTGCAGCAAGCGCCTCTTCTACTACAAGCCCCCAAGGTTCTA
The DNA here is from genome assembly GCF_008631385.1 of Pantoea sp. M_9. Lineage (NCBI taxonomy): Bacteria > Pseudomonadati > Pseudomonadota > Gammaproteobacteria > Enterobacterales > Erwiniaceae > Pantoea > Pantoea sp. M_9. Next base: position 584,785 of record NZ_VWUF01000001.1, read on the forward strand.
CAATCGATGGCAGAATGAAAACATCAGATTCAAGTAGTAAATCGCTAAGCGCTTCATTTTTTATATAGCCCGTAAATTCTATATTTTTTTCCGCTAGCTGTTTTAATTCGTTAGATTGCGGACCTTCGCCAACAACTTTTAAAGGGATTCCTGTTTGGTTGAAAACCTCAATTAATAATTTTAAGTTTTTTTCGTGAGATAACCTTCCAATATATATATATCTTAATGCTTCACAATTCGCTGTTATTTCATTTTTATTAGCTTTTAATTTATGATTGATAATCCCTACACCATGAGTTATGTGTACATCACCTTTAAAACTAACATTCTTCAAGATCTCATTTTGTAAGAAGCCTGCTGGATATGCTGATGACATTCTTTTTATATAAAGAGATTTTACTTTACCTTTTAATCCAGTAAAGTCACTCTCTATGACACTGCTTTCTATAGCGACAGCATTTTTATTTTTATTTGTCAATAATGAGTTAAAGAAAAACTCTTTTATTTCCCAGCCTGGGTAAATTAACCTTCCATATTTGATACTGGCTAGCTCTTTAGCAAGCCTAAAGGAGCATAAAAATTTATTTCTGGACTCATAATTTCCATCAGATAAAAATACATGCTCAAAATTCATATCAAAATTAAAGAAATCGTTATTTCTAATGCTTGATTTATTAGATACAAATATAACTTTTATATTAAGATATTTAGATAAGCCATTGAAAAGATTTACTTTATAAAAAGCAGGTAGGTTTGTTATAAAAACAATGTCAAATCTCTTCATTTATCACCCAATCTATCAAATGCTTCCATTGCTTCAGCACAGTATTAGCTCGAAAATCATCAATGCTCTCAGGAGCTATTTTATTTAATTGTTCGATTTTGTCTGGATTAGAAATCATTTTTTCTAACTCTATAGCAAGAGCTGAGACATCATTAGCTTTTACTAAAACTCCATTATTTTTATTAAGAATTGATTTAGGCCCGGCTGGGCAATCAAAACTAATACATGCCAGACCAAATGATAACGCTTCGACCAAAACCATACCAAGTCCTTCATAACGCGAACTCAATACAAAAACTTTTGCTTTGTTATAATAGTCTGCAATATTCTTTTCGAACGGTATTATGTTTGCGTTTTTTAACGATTTCTCTTTAATGAAATTGAGAAGATTGATTCTTTCTTCCCCATCCCCCACTATTAACAATTGCCAATCAGAGCTGTCAATCTTTTCCCAGGCACGCAATAATAAATCAAATCCTTTTTGATGAGTTAATCTGCCAACTGCTAAAACAACATTTTGTCGGGCATCAGGAGGTAAAATAATAACAGGATCTTCAACCATATTATTAATTACGAAATGTTTATCTTTCGGAAGCCATTTATATTTAATTTCATCTTCCAGGGTAAGGGATACAACAGCACTTATTTTTTTATAAAGCTTTATTCTTGCCTTCTTTAAAAGATTATTTATTACATCATACTCAAAGTGCTCAATTGCTATAATTTTTTCATACCCTGACTTTTTAATGAGTGCCGTCATTTTTACATCACAACTAATTGCCACAGCTGTTTCAGGGTTGATTATATTTCTTAACTTACGGGATTTTTTTATTATGTAGTAAACATCAAAAAATGCACCTTTCAACAGGCCCATTTTCCTGTTGTACATGCTTTTTTCTAACCCATCACTTAGGATTATCAACTCAACTTCTCTATTGATATTAAAGCTTACGTCTAAATTTTCTTTATATAAAGAAATTATTTTTACACGATACAATGAGCTCAATGCGTTTGCCAGAGATATTGTTACGCGTTCTATTCCACCTTTTGCTGAAACATCACCTAAAAACAGATGTATTTCATTTTCTTTATCTAATAAATTGCCTGAACACTCGCTCACTATTTTTATTATCCTTATGTTTATTTATCATTTCTGATATTTCGTTCCTCTTACCTGAAAATTTATCATTCCCTTGCGCCAATTCTTCGAGTTCTATAAGAAGTTCTTTTTGCGTATGAATTTTAGCTCCAGGCATCCAGGATTCTACTGGCTCTAATGTAAATCCACTCCTGCTTTCAGAATAAGAATTTAAATCAGGAATTAAAAAACAAATCGGTCTATTTAATATCATAAAATCAAAATAAGCGGAAGAATAATCGCTTATTAAAATATCCGCCTTTGCCATTAAATGATTAACATCAACGTCATGTTCTCTTAGAGTGGCAGTTGTTATAAGCGTTATATTCTCGCCGAGATTTATATCAATCAGTGATTTTTCTTCGTATGGATGTAGCTTAATAACAAGGTGGTAATTATTTTCCTTTAAAAAACAATTTAAATCATTCAAAGAGAAATCTGTTACTCTGAAAAAATTATCTTTTTCAATTTTTTTACCGTCCGAATACCTTTCAGCTTCTTGATTCTCTCTAAAGGTAGGCATGTAAAGTATAATTTTTTTATTTTCCTGCCTTCCTGATAATAAGCTATTTGCTTTATCTCCTTCGAAGAGATAATCGTTCCTGGGTTGTCCAGTGATATATACATTGTTTGCTTTTTCTCTAAAGCTTGCCGAAATGATTGAGCGCATTATCTCTGAAGAAGCTATTCGGTAGGCTGAGTAATCTTCCATTCCTTTATAGTCGTAATCCCCCAGATAGCATATCTTTTTCAGTGGCATGCCGTGCCATAAGCTAATATAAACCTGATTATTGCCTTTGACACCAATCATTTCGTTATGTGTTGTAACGATATATCTCGAACGTATAAAACAAAAAAACCATTTAACTGATTTTGGCTTGACCGTTTTAAGATCAGGACGTGTGCTTTGATTTTCAATTACCCAGACAGGGTCAAACTCTGGATGATTTATTATTATAAACTCATAAAATGCTCTAGCATTGCCACTAAAATCAGGTCTACTTTTGAACAGAATTAAATTGCTTTTTTTAGGTATGACCGAATTAATCGCACAAAACAAAGCTTTCAAAAATTTGACAATTGCTTTTTTTATTATCATCTTTTACTCGACTTCACAACTTCAATGATTTCTGTGGTGGATATTGAAGGTGTTCTTGGCAGATAGATTACGTCACATACATCATTTACCCAATCAAATCGTCCAGCCCAATCATCACCCATGACCAAAATATTAGCATCATAATTGATTATATATTCTTTCTTTTTTTCCAAAGATTCTTCTATGAACACTTCATCTACATACTTTAAAGAGCTGATTATTTTACATCTGTCATTTTCGTTATATATAGGGTAACGCCCTTTCTTGCTGAAATTCAACTCATCAGAACTAACTCCTACAATCAGATAGTCCCCTTGCTTAGCGGCTCTTTCCAGAATATTGATATGTCCTACATGAAAAACATCAAAAGTTCCGAATGTTATAACTTTCTTCAACCCGAATCTCCTTAAGACAAATGAAAATAAAGCCTGTTGACCGGTATTAAAACCCAAAGAAAAATTGTGTTTTACCTATGATTTAAAGGATTTTTAAGAAAATGCAATGCTACCGCCCTTAGCTTAGCTGCCAAAAGCTCAGATCATTCAATTTGTTAAGCATCCATAATGCAAATTATTACTAGCAAGGATAATTGCTAAGCTTTCAATAAACAACCAAATTTAATCAGACATTGCTTCAATTTTAAACAATTAAGCTGTGCGATATAAAAAAACCCCTCAAACTACTGTATGAGTGTTACAGCGTTTGAAGGGTTTATTTATTAGTTTGATTTAATTATAACCATTCGGATTCTTCGACTGCCAGTTCCACGTATCGCGCATCATCGCGTCGATGCCGCGTGTGACGCGCCAGTCGAGTTCCTTGTTCGCCAGCGTTGCATCTGCCCAGAAGGCGGGCAGGTCGCCGTCACGGCGCGGTTTGAACTCAAACGGGATCGCTTTGCCGGAAGCTGCTTCGAACGCTTTGATCATCTCCAGCACGGAGAAGCCGACGCCACCGCCGAGGTTGTAGGCTTTATAGCCCTCAACCTTGCTAAGGTGATCCAGCGCTTTCAGGTGCCCTTCTGCCAGATCGACAACATGAATATAGTCGCGCTGTGCGGTACCGTCTGGCGTCTCATAGTCGTTACCGAATACGCCAAGCTTGTCGAGACGGCCAATCGCCACCTGCGCAATGTACGGCAGCAGGTTGTTCGGGATACCGGTCGGGTCTTCGCCAATCTCGCCAGACTCATGCGCGCCTACCGGATTAAAGTAGCGCAGCGCGATGGCTTTGAATTTGGGTTCCGCTTTGGCGAAATCGCGCATCACGAGTTCGGTCATCAGCTTGGAGGTGCCATAAGGACTGGTGGTGCCACCAATCGGCGTGGTTTCCACATACGGAACCGGGGCGTCAGCACCATATACGGTGGCTGATGAACTGAAGATAAAGTTCCAGACGCCCGCGTCACGCATCTCTTCAAGCAGGACCACGGTGCCAGCTACGTTGTTTTCGTAGTATTCCAGCGGTTTACGCGTGGATTCCCCAACGGCTTTCAGCGCAGCGAAGTGGATCACAGCAGAGATGCTGTGACTGGCAAACAGATCGCGCAGGCAGGCGCGGTCGCGGATATCACCTTCAACGAATACCGCTTTTTTACCCGCCAGTTTTTCAACGCGGTTAATCGCTTCGCGTGATGCATTGCAGAGGTTATCCAGAACCACCACGTCGTCACCGCGCTCCAGCAGCGCCAGTACCGTATGGGATCCGATATACCCTGCCCCGCCCGTTACCAAAATAGCCATGTCTACTCCTTGGAAACCGCGCAGGCTGCGCGGTATGGGAATGCTTACTTGTCCAGAATCTTATGAATCGCTTCGCGGAAGTCGCGGCCCTGTGCGTTGCTGCGCAGGCCATAGGAGACAAACGCCTGCATGTAGCCGAGTTTACGGCCGCAGTCGAAACTGGTACCGGTCAGCAGCTGCGCATCAACCGGTTTGGTTTTGCTCAGCGAGGCGATGGCGTCAGTCAGCTGAATACGGCCCCATGCGCCTGGCTCGGTTTTCTCAAGCTCAGCCCAGATATCTGCAGACAGAACATAGCGACCCACTGCCGTCAGGTCAGAGTTCAGCTCAGCGGCATGCTCCGGCTTTTCAACGATGCTGGTGATCGTACTGATATCGCCCGGGTTGTCGATAGGCTGCTCGGTGGTCAGCACGCCATACTCAGAGAGATCTTCATTCGGCATATGTTTTGCCAGAACCTGGCTGCGGCCGGTCTCTTCAAAACGCGCGACCATGGCGGCCAGGTTATAGCGCAGGTGATCGGCGGTAGAGTCATCCAGCAGTACGTCTGGCAGCACAACTACAAACGGGTTGTCGCCAATCATCGGACGCGCGCAGAGTACGGAGTGACCCAGACCCAGCGGATCGGCCTGACGAACGTTCATGATGGTAACGCCTGGCGGGCAGATAGACTGCACTTCGCTCAGCAGCTGACGCTTAACGCGCGCTTCCAGCAGGGCTTCCAGCTCGTAGGTTGTATCGAAGTGGTTTTCCACCGCATTTTTGGAAGCATGGGTGACCAGCACAATCTCCTTGATGCCTGCCGCCACGCACTCGTCAACGATATACTGGATCATTGGTTTGTCGACGATAGGCAGCATCTCTTTTGGAATGGCTTTAGTCGCAGGGAGCATATGCATACCGAGGCCCGCAACCGGGATTACTGCTTTAAGCTTGGTCATATTTGTTCCATTTTATGAAGTGTAGACATGCATCGATTATGCAGGAATGGCCGCTCGGGCAAGTATAATCTTTATCTGAAAAGGCGACACTAACTCTCTGTCACAACATCAAAAATTAGTTATTTGAGGCGATGCGCAGCGGTAATTTTTCGGGCAAATTCAAGCGCTAAAGGCGGTGAAAAGCGTGACGTAAATAACATTCGGGCATGGGGTTGAGACCGGCCTTTTTCAGAATGATACGACGTGCATAGGATTGTCAGACAAAAAACAGGGGCGTCGTGAAGCGCGCCCCTGCCGGTTGGATTCTGAGCCAGCGCGCAGGTACCCGGCATTGTCACACACATGACCCTGCCGATAGCCTGCCCGGGCGTTCATTCTGCTTACACCATCTGCTCCAGAATTTTCGCCAGTTCCCCGTAGGCAATGTGCTGGTTAAACTCTGTTTCCACTTTATGACGCGCGGCAGCGACTACCGGTGCCACATCTATATCCCCGCGCGACAAACGCAGCAGCGTGGCAGCCAGCTCATCAGCATCGTTCTCAGAGACCAGCCAGCCGCTGATGTTGTTCTGGATCAGCTCCGGGATGCCGCTGTGGTAGGTGGATACCACCGGCAGTCCTACCGCCATGGCCTCCATCAGCGCCACAGGGATCCCTTCCATATCACCGTCTGCGGCCGTTTTTGAGGGCAGGAGAAAAATGTCAGCGTCGTTGAGCGCCTGGCGGATCTCCTCCTGCGGCTTAAAGCCCGGCATGCTGACCATCTCTTTCAGACCGGCACGGGCGATATGTTCGCGCATCATCCCTTCCTGCTCGCCATTGCCGATAATGGTGAATTCAAACTGGCCGCCTTTGTCGCGCAGAATTTCACTGGCTTTGACGGCAACGTCCAGCCCTTTTTTCTCGGTCAGGCGCGCCACAGAGACGATGCGCAGCGGCTGATGAAACGCTTCGCGCGGCCGGAAGTTGAATTTCTCCGGTTCGATGCCCATCCGCGTCACGTGCACTTTTTCGCGCGGACAGCCCATCTCAATCAGCTTGTTCTCCCACAGATGACTGATAGGCAGCATCAGCTCGCTCTGCTTAAACAGATTGACGTAATCCTGCTTGTGCTCTTCCAGAATATGGCGACGTGAGATATCAGCGCCGTGGAATACGGTCGCCTGTTTGCCTTTCAGCACGCCCAGTTCGCGCAGCTTGTTAGCCAGCGCGCCGGCGTAGCCGAAATGCACCAGAAAAACATCGGCGGTGAAGGTCTGTTTCGCGTTAGCGACAATCGCCGGCAGCAGCAGCTTTTTCGCCTGTGCACCGTAGCGGCCCACGTTAAGCGATTTGATCAGCGCCGGTTTGGCGATTTTCGGCAGCATCAGGCCGATACGCTGCGTGAGCTTGTCGAGGTTCGATACCTTCTCTTCCGGCAGCAGATAGTGTGTTTTTGCCGCCAGGTTATAGTCGTCGAACGCGGCGTGGCGGTTGATCATATCACCCGGAAACACCGAGATGATTTCAACGTCATAGCCGGCATCGATAAAGTGAGTTACCTGGTTGAGGACAAAGGTCTCAGAGGCAACCGGAAAACGCATGGTGAAAAAGGTTAACTTCATCACTTACCCCAGTACAGTCAGAAGTTCTTCGGTGATGCGGTTGCCTGTTTCACGCGCCTGCGCGACCGCGGTATTTACGTTCAGTTTTACATTGCCGTCGTCAGCCAGCACGCTCTTACGCTTTACGCGAGCCATCAGGCTCCAGGGCGTTTTCTGCTGCTGATAACAGCCGGCCGGATCAACATCACTATCCCACTCTGCGTGCGCAGCCTGCAGTGAGTCAGTCATCCCGTGCAAAATTGCGCCATCACCGCCATTCCCGCAGGTGTGATTACCCGCCAATAAAATCCTCATACAAACTCCAGATGTATTTTTTGTAATTCTTACAAGCCGCCGCTTCTGTCCTGAGCAGCAAAGTGAACTCTGGCAAAAAAAACTGCAATGGGACAACGCCCGAAAAGTAATGCCAACTGCCTGTTATCTAACCTAAAGCTTCTTACGCGATTTCAGGGGCGCATAAATGCGCGGCCTACATCAGCCCGCAGGGGCGGCATGCATGCCGCCCTGGGTCAGCCGATTCCGCATCCAGGGGCGCATGAATGCGCCCCCTACATCAGCCCATAGGGGCGGCATTGATGCCGCCCTGGGTCAGCCGATCCCGCATCCAGGGGCGCATAAATGCGCCCCTATATCAGTCCGTAGGGGCGGCATTGATGCCGCCCTGGGTCAGCCGATCCCGCATCCAGGGGCGCATAAATGCGCCCCCTGCAGCGTTTATTTACCCTTTCAGGGCAAAATAAGGCATCGCAACCTGCTCGCCGTTGATCACTACCGACACAAACCCTTTTGGCTGACGCGTATCGACCTGCTCCGGTTTCAGCTCGCGTGACGCCATCAGCAGATCGCCCTGCTCATTACCGCCGATGCCCGCTTTACCGTTATGCAGACTAAAGCGCTGCGGCGCCTGCTGGCTGCCGTTGCCTGGCGTGCCTTTGACCATCGTGGCGTCAACGCGCGCGCAGCGTCCGGTCATAAAGCGATCTTTGGCGGTGCTTTTTATCAGCACCACGGTGGCCGGCGTCCAGCCTGCCAGCCTGACCCAGACTTTGGTATCGGTATCGGAACGCGCCACCAGCCGTACCTCCAGCACCGGGGAGCTGCCTTCGGCTGACCAGCTCGCCTCCGCTTTCTGCGTTTTGCGCTGCAGATGGATTACCGCCCGTCCGCCGGTCTGCTTGCCGCCGGTCACCTCCATCATCGGCGCATTATCAGTGCCCGTGCTGAACTGCGACTGGCCAAACAGCTCAATCTCCCAGCTGTCGCCCACGTCCGGCGAGTAGAAATTGCCCAGCTCAAACCACGTCGCCTGGTTGGTGTTATTGCTCAGGCGGAAGCGCGAGGTGATGTAGTTATATTTAAGGCTGCCGTCGATGGCGACGCCATAAGACTCCACGCGGGTGGAGCCCATCTCCCAGATGCTCAGCCAGCGCTCACCCTGCAGCGAGTTGTCGATCCAGCTGCCTGACTGCAGATTCGTCTGGCGCATATTGAGGCGTGAGTTGCGCGCATTAAGCGGGTTTTTACAATCTTCCAGGCTCAGCGCGTCGACGATCCACTGTCCGTTAGAGATATCGCCGGGATGCTCGCTGTGCTCAATCCAGCCGTTATGAATAATCGACTGACTGCAGCGCGGCAGGTTCAGCACCATCCCGCCGGTACAGCGCTGGGCGTTAAAGTTAGAGAGCTCTATCGCCGTGCTGTGATCCCAGGCGCCCGCTTTCTGACCTGACCAGCCCGCTTTGATAACATCGCCGGTACAGGTGTCGGCATACCATTGGTCAATTTTGCAGTCGAGCGTATCGAGCAGGCTGATTGAGGTGCCTCCCACGCGGTTAAAGCGCAGGCAGGCGCCGCGAAAGAACTGGCCGCCCGGACAGGTGTTGCTGAACAGTCCCTGCCGGTTGGGCCGCTTGTCATTCTGGCCGTTGAAGTTGAGGTTGGAGATCTCAGTCCAGCGCGCTTTGACTTTGAACACAAAGTCGGAGCGGCCATCAGAGACCAGCGTAGTCGCCGGAAAATAGCCAAAGTTAACCATCGCCCCGGAGATGCGGAAAAAGCGCTGCTCCTCCTCGCCGAAATCACAGCCGGTGACAAAGAACTTCCCGGCCGGAAACTGCACGCAGATTGGCTGACTGTTATCGAGCGACCACTGATACATCGCTTTGATAGCCGGCGCCGCATCCGTTTTGCCGTCGGCAATAGCGCCGAATTCAAACAGCGTCAGGCGGTTAAAATCCTCTACCACGCGCCGCCAGTAAAAACCGCTGCCGCTGAAGATAACGCCATCATCATCGCGCGCGTCGCCATACGTCCCGACAAACTCGCCGCCACCCACTTCCAGCCCTTCATGCCAGCTCTTGAGTTTGATCTTGGCACCGGCAAACAGCGGGCGGGTTTTACGCAGCTCCTCAACGGAGGGGATCTCGCCAATCAGCTGGTAGCCATTTGGCTGGGCCAGGCGCTGGCTGAAATTATTCTGGCCGGGGCGTGAGACATCGGTGATGGAGAAGAGCGTGTTGCCTTCGCTATCTTCCACCGCCATGGAGTGGGCCGGATTGGCGATCAGCGCAGCGTTATCATGGATAAACTGCGCAAAATTGCCTTTGTTCAGCGCGATGGGCTGAGTGATTTGCGCGACTTTACCGCTGGCGTCGCGCAGATATACCGGTATCTGATTGCCTTTCTGGCTGGCGTCACTGCCCGCTTTACCGATCCACAGCCTGCCTTCAAAGTTCTGCCAGAACTGCGGCGGCATGGTGTAAACATTTTCCGGCGTGAGGATGGGCACATCGCCCTGCGGCACGCTGGCCGGGTCGATCGGCTTAAGCGCGGGCTGGCCGCTTTTCGCCGCATAGCTGGAAAACGCGCTTACGGAAAGCGCGGTGACAATGGAGGAGGCGGCTGCCTGCAACACTTCTCTTCTTTTCATGCTGATAATCCCGTGGTCAAAGTCAGTGTGTCCCGGCAGGCATAAAAAGGCGTGACGCTTATACCAGCGCCAGCCAGCTCTGTTTGATCTGATTACCGTCAAACTTGAGTGCGGTCTCTTTTGTGTTATCGCTCAGGGCAAAGAACAGAGCGTCATCGCTGGCAAGCTGTTCCATCCGCGCCAGAAAAGTGGCTTTATCGTTCATCGGCACCAGGAAACCATCTTTGCCGTGATTGATGATCTCCTGCGGGCCGGTCGGACAGTCATAGGCTACCACCGGCAGGGACCAGGATTTCGCCTCCAGCAGCACCAGCGGCAGCCCTTCATAGCGTGACGTCATCAGCGCCATATCGCTGTCGCGATAGTAGTCATTGATATTGCTGACCTTACCGACAAAGTTCACGCTGTTGGTAATGCCAAGCGCGGCCGCCTGCTCATGCAGCTGCTGGCGCAGCTCGCCATCACCGGCAATCGCCAGCGTCCACTCCGGATGCTTTTTGCTGAAATCTGCCCAGATATCCAGCAGCAGATCGAACCCTTTCTGGTGATCAAGCCGCCCGACCGCCAGCGCCTGGCGGCTGCGCTGACGCCGCTCAAAGCCTTTGTACACCACCGGATTGGGGATCTGCTGGCTGCGGATATGCCAGCGGCTGAAGACCTGCTGATCTTTATCTGTCAGAACAATCACGCGATCGTAGTAGCGCAGCAGCAGCCACTTCATGAGCTTGATCGGCTTACTGAAGGAGTTGATAGCGATATGCTCACAGGCGTAGGCTTTAAAGGTTTTTTTCTTCAGCATCATCAGGTTCCAGAACGCAAACATGACGCTCAGACGGCCCATACTGATGAGAAAAACGCTGTCGAAACCTTCCTGATGGATACGTGCTACGGCACTTTTGATCGGGTTGCTGTGGCCTTCAAAACTGACGATCTCTTTTACGTGTTTAAAGGGGTAAAAGGTTTCGCCATGGCCCTCAAGGGAATAAACAGTAACGGCGTGCTCTTCACCCAGGCACTCTGACATGAAGTTACAGATGTTCTCGGTGCCCGCATAGGAGTAGGCATCTTTGATCACCAAAACGACTTTTTTCATTTAACGCTTTCCACCTCAAAAATAGTGAACGTAAAACCCCTACTGGCTGCATCACTGCACGCAAACATGCGGATTTCAGCGATGCTTCAGGGCGAAAAGGACGCCATTCACCATATACCAGGTGTAATAGTAATAGACTTTTAATGGGTTGTTTTTGTAGATAATTCTTAATAATTCAAGGTGCCATTTCGCCGCCTTGTTTTTGTTGCGCGACAGCGAATCACCCAGCTCGTAATAGTTCACCAGCGTTTTGCGGATCACCCGCGCCTGTTTGTAACGAGAGAAGAGCTCGTACAGGAAAAGAAAGTCTTCATGCCCTTTACGCTGGAAAAAGATCCCCTGCGGCGGACGACGGAAGCAGACGGATGAAAAGCAGACGCGATACTGCTTCTTCACGAAATTATCCTGCTGCAGGTAGGGTTTGCCCCAGGTGATATCGTGTTCGGCGCTCTGCGTTTTATAGTGGTAGTGGGTGATAACGAAGTCATCACCGGCGGCAATGGCCGCAGCCTGCTCAGCCAGTTTCTCAGCGTGCCACTCATCATCGCTGTCGAGAAACGCGATGATCTCTTCGCTGGCAGCACGCAGTCCGACGTTGCGCGTCTCTGCAGCGCCCTGATTAACCTCATTGCTGAGGATAGTAATGCGCGGATCCTGGCAGTGCTCACGCACCAGAGCCAGAGAGTCATCCGTGGAGGTGTCGTTAACCAGATAGAGATGCCAGTCGCTGTAGGTCTGTTTAACAATCGACTCTACCGCGCGCAGTACCGTTTTACGTGCATTATACATCGGCATCACAATACCGATGGTGCCAACATGATTTGTCATTTTATTGCCCGGAGTGTCAGGAACCAAAAAAATTGCTCCCGCGCAGGGAGCAAGTGAATGTGTGTCAGGAGACCGCTTTTCTGCCGCCAAACCGCGATTTCACCTTATCTTTCAGGCGATTCATAAAGTAGGCGCGGTTGTCGCGGTTGGTCAGGAAAAAGTAGCGGGCAAAGCTCAGGCTCGCCTGCAGCGATTTACCGTCCATCTTGTAGCGCAGCGGCAGTTTGAATGCCTTATAAGTGTGGACGTCTCGCGTGGTCAGATGCGGCTTCATGCTATCCAGCCAGAAGTAGGAGTATTTTACCGACTCCCCTTTATGCTTAGAGCCAAATTTGGTCACCAGGTGATAGGTCGCCAGCGGTTTGGCAATCATCACAAACTCATAGCCCATGCGATCGGCGCGGATACAGAAATCGTAATCCTGATGGCGGATGTAGCGCGTATCAAACTGAATTTTCAGCGCATCCTCGCGCTTCAGCACGATGGTACTGGTCTGAATAAAGCCGTAGCAGCCAAACAGATATTCAGCGACGGTCTCATTTTTGCCCGGTGCCTGCATCGGCATCACTTTCAGAAAGTGGCTATCCTGGTGGATATTGACCTGGCTGAAAATGACGTAGCGTGACCGCCCCTGCGCTTCCAGACGCGCAATGGTGTCGCGTACCTCTGCGAGTTTGTTCGGGTGCCATTCGTCATCCGCATCGAGGAAGCTGATAAAGTCGCCTTCAGCCAGTTCAATACCTTTGTTACGGGCGCCGGCGCCGTTGAGTTTGACCTCAGAAAGCTCCAGCTTAATTGTCAGCTCCTGATAGCGTTCACCCCGCACCACCTGCGCCAGCTCGGCGGCATCAGCTGATTTGTCATCCACAATGATGACTTCAAAATTACGATAGCTTTGCGCTTTAACGCAGTCGAGCGTGGTGATAATCGATTCCGAGGCGTTATACGCCGGAATAACGATTGAGAAGCGAATGTCCTGCATTGCCAGCACCTCTTAAACAGCTGTTCCAGATCCAACGGTAGCGCGAGCAGGCCATAGAAAGAAATCGGTTTTATTCCGAAAAATCATACCGTTATTACTCTTTCTTCTGACACTGCCGCGTACCATTACGGAAATACCAAAGATTGTGCTGTGTGTCTTTTTTGCGGTGCAAAATGCACCAAAAAGGGGGTGAGCCGGAAAAGCCCCTGCCCTGCGGTAAGCCGCTATTCTTCACCATAAAAACGGGGCGGATAAACCGCCCCGTGAAGGTGTTATTTAGCTTTTGGCTTCTTTGCCGTACTCGTAGTTGTAGTAGTCGTAGCCATAACCGTAGGCGTTTGACGCTTTGCGTACCACGGCGTTGAGGATCACGCCCTTGATCTCGATGCCGTTCTGCGCAAAGCGCTTGTAGCTGACATCCAGTTCTTTGGTGGTATTGGTCTCAAAGCGTGCAACCATCAGCGACGTTCCAGCCAGCTTACCGATGATGGATGCATCGGTAACCGCCAGAATTGGTGGGGTATCGATCAGCACCAGGTCATAGTTCTTGCTCGCCCACTCCAGCAGCTCACCCATGCGACGATGCATCAGCAGCTCAGACGGGTTAGGTGGCACCTGACCGCGTGGCAGGAAATCAAAGCCGTAGACGCCGCGCTGAATCATCGCCGGGGAGAACTCAGTCTTACCGGAAAGGACGTTAGAGAGGCCCTGCTTGTTATCCGCACCCAGCAGCTCATGGGTATAGCCGCGACGCATATCACCATCGATAAACAGTACGCGCTGACCCGCTTTGGCGACCAGAGTTGCCAGGTTGGCACAGACAAAGGTTTTACCAATGCCCGGGCTGGCACCGGTGATCATCAGGATGTTGTTCTTCGCTTCCATCATCGCAAAGTGCAGGCTGGTACGCAGGCTGCGAATCGCTTCGATAGAGAGGTCAGTCGGGTTACCCAGCGCCAGCAGGGTATTGTGCGGATCGCTCTTCTCTTTGTGACCACGACGCGCCAGAGCTTCGGTATCTTTCTTGCGCTGCCACTCAGAAAGCGGGACGCTGGCGTAGACGTTCATGCCCAGCTCTTCCAGCTGCTCAGGATTGTCGATACCGTGATGGAACAGCGCTTTCAGCAGCACCAGACCAACCGAGAGCACCAGACCCAGAATCAGGCCAGCCAGTACAATCAGCGTTTTCTTCGGTGCAACCGGGCTACCGGCTGTTTCAGCGTTATCGATGATACGCACATCACCTACGGTGCTCGCCTTGCTGATCCCCAGCTCCTGCTGACGGTTCAGCAGCTGCATGTAGATCTCCTGACCGGACTGTACGTCACGCGTCAGTCGCAGGATCTCCTGCTGCGTCTGCGGCATAGAGGAGATGCGCTTGTTCAGCTGAGCCTGCTCCGCTTCCAGCGTTTTGCGTTTATCCAGCAGCGCGCGGTAGGTCGGGTGATCTTTGGTGAACAGCTGCGATACTTCCGCTTCACGGAAGGTCAGCTCGTTCAGCTGGCTCTGCACGCTGACAGAGGTATCCAGCGCGGATTTCGCTTCCAGCGACATATCCACTGACGCGTTCTGACGACGGAAGGTGTTCAGCTTATCTTCCGCATCATCCAGCTTGGCACGTACCTGAGGCAGCTGATTGCGCAGGAACTGCAGGCTCTTTTCCGCCTGTTCAGATTTACGCTCAACGTTCTGCAGCAGGTAGTTGTTGACGATCTGGTTCAGGACACGACTCGCCTGCTCCGGATCTTCATCACGATACTCAAGACCCAGTACGCCGGTGCTTTTGCCTTTATCGGCCACGGTCAGCGCGCCCAGGACGGTTTTGATCGCCTGCAGATCGGTCAGTTTCGTGACGCTGAAGGTCGTGCCTTCATCCGCCTGAATACCGCTGACCAGCATAGTGACTTCGCCATGCTGCTCCAGCTGACCCACGCGGCCCTTGAACAGCTCGTCGCCGTCGCTGCTCACGGTATAGGTATCTGCACCGGTTACTTCCAGCTCAACGGTACGCTTATCGATGCTGCGCGGGATTTCCAGGCGTGAGATAGCGATCTGGCCTGGCTTGTTACCCATCAGACGCGACAGGCCCTTACCGATAACCGGGAAGTAGTGCTGCTGCACCACGCTGTCCAGGCCCAGGTCCTGAACGGTTTTGCCGATAACCATACGCGATTCAAGGATCTGAATCTCGGTATCGGATGCCGGCATGGCTGGCAGAACGTCGGTCAGGTCATTCAGCACCGAAGCGGTGTTCTTCTGCTCAACCTGAACCATGGCGTCTGCGCTATAGATTGGCGTCGCAAACAGTGTGTAGAGCGTTGCCACCAGCATAAAGAAAGCGGTAACGGCAACAATGATCCAGCGGTGATCAACCAGCTGTCCCACAAGATGCGCCAGATCCCATCCATTCGAATCTTCTTTTGGCGCGGTCATGACCTTGTTTTTAATATTCATGGATAATCCCAACTATCGGCTTAATACGTTGACCCATTTCTGGGTTGCGTTGTCCAGTAACCCGTACACAGCGTCGAATGCCTCACGGCTCTTTCGGTACGGGTCCGCAATTTCCTGTTGATTAAGCCAGTGCCCCAGCAGCATCGTTTTTCCGCGCGCGGCGGGATCGATGCGGTTGACCTGCTCAATGTGACGCTTCTCCATCACCAGAATCAGGTCGAAGTCACGGCACATCTCTGCCGTTAACTGCTGCGCCTGATGTCCGTCGAGCGAGAGGCCATGTTCAGCGGCAACCTCACTGGCCATCTTATCGGCCGGGTACCCTTCCAGGGCAC
This sequence comes from Pantoea sp. M_9, assembly GCF_008631385.1. Classification (NCBI taxonomy): domain Bacteria; kingdom Pseudomonadati; phylum Pseudomonadota; class Gammaproteobacteria; order Enterobacterales; family Erwiniaceae; genus Pantoea; species Pantoea sp. M_9. The sequence continues at coordinate 600,714 of NZ_VWUF01000001.1, forward strand.
CCAGGCCCGCCGAGGCCACGCGCGTTTGCGGCAGTGCACGCTTCAGCAGCCGCTCGGCGGTTGGCGAACGGCAGATGTTACCCACACAGACCACTAACACTGACTTAATCATGGTAAAACCTTAGTTCGACCAGTTGCGGAAGCGCAGCGCTGACGAGCTCGCATCGTCGATACCTACGATGGTCGGCAGCAGTCCGGAGATAACGCGGTTCCAGCGGGTAATCGGTGTCGCGGTGACGTAGACGATGTCATACGGTTCCAGCTGGAACTCCGTACCCATCACCATCGACGCCGCATCCTTGGTATTCAACTGATAGATGTTGGCGATTTTGGTGCGGTTCGCGCCGCGAATCGGACGGATAACGAACACGCCGGTTGCATCAGAGGTGGTCTGATCCATACCCTGCGCGTTGCCCAGCGCTTCTGCCAGCGTCATGCCGCTGCGATCCATCTTCAGCGTGGCCTGCTGACGCACTTCACCCATCACAAAGACTTTCAGGTCGTCATTACGCGGAACGTAAAGAATGTCGCCCGGATAGAGCAGATGGTTCTGGCTGAGGTCGCCATTTTGCATCAGCGCCTGCAGCGAGATACGCTGCTCGCGGCCGTTGTGGGTCAGCACGACATTGCGCCAGTCAGCATCAGCAGCCAGGCCACCCGCGGCGTTAACCGCATCCAGCACGGTCAGCGGCACGTTGGTGATAGGCTGCTGGCCGGAAGTGGTCACTGAACCGGTGATATAGGCTTTCTGCGAGCGGAAAGCCGCCAGGTTAACATCTACCTGCGGGCTTTCAATGTACTGCGCCAGACGGCGCGCAATCTCAGCACGCACTTCCGTTACGGTGCGACCCGCAACGCGTACCTTGCCGATGTACGGATAGAAAATCGTGCCGTCAGCCTGTACCCAGTTACCGGTGTCGCTGGCGCTGCGGTACTGGCCGGCCGGGGTCGTCAGCTCCGGGTGATCCCAGACGGTGACATTCAGCACGTCGCCCACGCCGATGCGGTATTCGTAGCTCTGAATCTCGTTCTGCAGCTGTGGGTTAGCCTGTGCAACCAGTGGCTTAGGACGCATCTGTTCAACCAGACGAGGAGTCATCGGGAAGACGTTTACGTATTTATCGATGTCAAAGTTGCTATCCTGTTGCTCAATGACATCTTTTCCGCTGGTCGTAAGGTGCGAACCTGGTTCAATGGTGCACCCGGAGAGAAAAGTTGCGGATACCAGTAAAGGTATCAATTTAGTTTTCATTATCATCTGGTTATTCGCTATCAGTTAATGATTGATAGAGGCGAAAACGCCGCTGTGTAAGCGTCTTACAAAAATTTAATTTAACGGGTTAAACACTGAAACTGTGGGTCATTATCATTGCTCCCTTGGTTTTTATGTTGTCACCGTGCCCCCGGACGACATCAATTAAAGCGGAATAGTGCAGCTCAACAACCTCTCCGCTTTAATCAGGCTCGATAATGGCAGTGTTCAGATAACAAGACTCCCAGCACCGGCAGTTATTCAGCGAGAGAGGCACCCTCTCCCGCCTTCGCTGTCTATCAATATGCGCCGTCGCGCTTAAGCACTACGCCGACTGTCTTAAACAGAATCGCGATGTCATTCCACAGCGACCAGTTTTTGACATACCACGAGTCGAAATAGACGCGTGTTTCGTAGTCAACGTCGTTACGACCGCTGACCTGCCACAATCCCGTCATGCCTGGCTTCGCCATCAGGTAGTAATCTACATCCCCGGCATAACGGCAGAGTTCATCTTCAATCACCGGACGCGGCCCCACAAGGCTCATGTCACCACGCACCACGTTCCACAGCTGCGGCAGCTCATCCAGACTGGTTTTACGGATGAAATGGCCTACTTTGGTAATACGCGGGTCGTTCTTCAGTTTGAAATCTTTATCCCACTCCGCTCGCGCAACCGGATCGGTGCGCAGTACCTCCTCCAGCACTTCTTTGGAGTTGATCACCATTGAGCGGAACTTCAGGCATTTAAACTTACGTCCATTCATACCGACGCGTTCGTGACCGTAAATCGGCGGTCCGCCATCGCGGCCAACCATAAAGCCGAGGACCAGCAGCGCCGGCGACAGCGCCACGATAATGCCGAGCGCACCGACGATATCGAACGTGCGCTTGAGGAAGCGAGAGGTGCGCTTCGCCAGGTTATTGTTCACGCGCAGGATCATCACTTCGTGGCTGAAGATATAGGCCATATCCGTGCCGTACAGCGGCACACCACGCAGCGTCGGAATAACGGAGACTGAACGGCAATTATGCATAGCCAGGTTTTTCAGCCACAGATCGCGATGCTGACTCTGCTCAGACTCAACCGCAACGATAAACTGCGTTTCGCTGTTGGTTAACTGCCAGAGCTCAGCTTCGTTATGCAGCACCGGTACGCCGGAAATGCTGGCCTGCGGACAGCTGCCGTCGACATCAAAGAAAGCGATAACGTCAAAGCCCATCACCTCTTCACTCTGCAGCGCCTGCCAGGCTTCCTGTGCGTTACGGCTGCTGCCAATGATGATGGTCTGTTTTTTCCACATACCAAAATGGTTCAGTACCCGTTTGGAAACGGCACGCGCCACCGGGATCAGGATCAGCGCCAGAATCCAGGTAAGCACCCAGACAAAACGCGACATCTGCCACTGCGATAATGCAGAAATAGACAAATCGATAACCGAGAAAATAAACACGGTACGGAATATCTCTTTCAGCTCAAACCAGAAAGGTTTGCGGTAAGTGTAATGGCGCAGACGGACCCAGAACCAGCCCGTACAGATAATTGACAGACAGATGTGAGTAGCAATTTTTAAATTGAGATCTTTTTCAGAGATATCAGCCAGTGGCGAGTCAGATAATGAATTAATCAGGGCGAGTGCAATAAACAACGCCGCGTTAAAACAAATTAAATCTGAGCACGCCAGTAAAAATTTGGTCAGAAGACTTTTATATGTAAATTCGTTATCGCGCATATTTAACTCTTTTATTTTATTTCCCTAATCCCTAACGCTACAGGCCTGTGTAATAAATGAGCGATACTCAGTCGGAGCCTGTTGAGCAAACTGCGGCGAACTCCCCGGTATTTAGGTCAATTCTCTATTGCTTTTCGCCAGAAAATTGTGATAAATACCAACGGATTAGTCTGAGTTCCATTGCCGCTACACCAGACAGTTCATTTCCTGTTTAAGCCGGTTCAGGCACGCTACCGCCCCTGGCTGTCGCTGCCAATACCGCCTGCTCATCCTGTTTTGCGCTTTTTTAACCATTTTTCCAGGATAACTCCTGGCAGGATCGTGCAGGTTCACAATTCACAACTTTAAAATGCATTACCCTGCGCGATTAACCAGATTGGCGCGGACATTTACTAACACGTTGCTATACTAGTTATTACTGGCTTGTTTACAAGTAGGGCCCGTGCCCCCTGTGCTATTTTAGGAAAAAGACTACCAGCCATTAGTAATGACGCCACATCTGCCGCGCAATCAGCGGTGAAAATTCAGAATTATTCGGATATACGATTGGTAAAATGTACGCGGCAAACCTTGCCATGTGGCATAACAATTAATTGTGCGTGACGCCCCTCCTCCTGCATTCTTAATCCATACATTTTGCTTATTTTGCCTGCTGCGCGCTGAACATTTTCCTGGTGAGCGCCTGTAACCTTATATCCGCAGGGCCGGCAGAGTTTTGCCCTGTTTCCGGCCGTTCACTATCATCAGATTAAACCCATTTTGAGACATTACGGTGACATGAGTATGTGGGAGTGGATCGTGGATCCGTCGCTCTGGGCGGGATTAGTGACGCTAATCATTCTGGAGCTGGTGCTGGGCATTGATAACCTGGTGTTTATTGCCATTCTGGTCGAAAAGCTGCCGCCGCTGCTGCGCGATCGGGCGCGCGTGATCGGCCTGATGCTGGCGCTGCTGACCCGCCTCGGGCTGCTGGCCTCGCTTTCATGGCTGGTCACGCTGACGCAGCCTCTGCTCACAATCTGGCAGCATAGCTTTAGCGCACGCGATCTGCTGCTGCTGCTGGGCGGTATTTTCCTGCTCTATAAAGCGACTACCGAGCTGAATGCGCGGCTGGAAGGAGGTGACGATGAAGGCGGTCAAAATAAGAACGGCGCTAAATTCTGGCCGGTAGTGGCGCAGATTGTGGTGCTGGATGCCATTTTCTCCCTCGACGCCGTCATCACAGCAGTAGGCATGGTCAATGAGCTGCCGGTAATGATGGCCGCGGTCACTATCGCTATTCTGCTTATGCTACTCGCCAGCAAGCCGCTGACGCGTTTTGTGAACAGTCATCCCACGATTGTGATCCTCTGCCTGAGCTTTCTGCTGATGATTGGCTTCAGCCTGGTTGCAGAGGGTTTTGGCTTCGTTATTCCTAAAGGGTATCTCTACGCCGCTATCGGTTTCTCTATTCTGATTGAAATGCTCAATCAGCTGGCGAGCTTTAATCGCCGCCGCTTTTTGTCAGCCGGCCGGCCGCTACGCCAGCGTACGGCCGAAGCGGTCCTGCGCATTCTGCGCGGAGAGGCGCAGCGTGCTGAACTGGATGCGGATACGGCCTCGCTGCTGAGTCACAGCGATGAAGGCGCTCTGTTTAATCGTCAGGAGCGGCTGATGATCGCCCGGGTGCTGGGGCTGGCGCAGCGGCAGATCAACACCATTATGACCTCCCGGCACGATGTGGAATCGGTTGATTTAAGTGAAGCGCCTGAAGAGATTATGGCGAAGCTCGATCGCAATCAGCACACGCGTATTCTGGTGACAGAAAATAGCCGCGATCCGCTGGGGGTAATACACGTTATCGATCTGCTGCATCAGTCGCTGCACAGTGATTCCCTTGACCTGCGCGCGCTGATCCGTCAGCCGCTGGTGTTTCCGGAGCGGGTAACGCTGCTGCAGGCGCTGGAGCAGTTTCGCCAGGCGCGCACGCATTTCGCCTTTATTGTCGATGAGTTTGGCTCCGTCGAAGGCGTAGTGACGCTGAGCGACGTGATGGAGACTATCGCCGGTAATTTGCCTAATGAAGGAGAGGAGCTGGATGCGCGCTACGATATTGAACCCGGCCCGCAGGGAGGCTGGATCGCAAACGGGCATATGCCGCTGGACGATCTGGCGCTCTATGTCGCGCTGCCGGTAAATGATAAACGCGATTATCACACGCTGGCCGGCCTGCTGATGGACACGCTGCAGCATGTTCCCGAAGAGGGTGAAGAGTTGCGGATAGGAGATTACCTGCTGCGCGCGCTGCAGGTGGAGAATCATCGGGTGCAGAAAGTGGAAATTATGCCGCATCCTTTATCAGAAGCGCCGTAGACAGCGCCCCATTCGGGATCCACAACGCGGCGCCCCTACAAAACCGTAGGGGGCGCATTTATGCGCCCCTGGTGTGTTCGCGTCCCAGTCAGAATCCGCAACCCGGCATCCGGGCGCCGTAAACGGCGCCCCTACAAAACCGTAGGGGGCGCATTTATGCGCCCCTGGTGTGTTGATGTGCTCCTGGCATGTTCGCGCCCCAGTCAGAATCCATAACCCGGCATCCGGGCGCCGTAAACGGCGCCCCTACAAACTTAGGGGGCGCATTTATGTGCCCCTGGCATGTTCGCGTCCCGGTCAGAATCCACACCCCGGCATCCGGGCGCCGTAAACGGCGCCCCTACAAAACGTAGGGGGCGCGTTTATGCGCCCCTGGCGTATTGATGCGTCCCTGGTATGTTAATGCGCCCCCGGTCGTTCGCGCACCTGGCGAATCAATGCGCCCGTGACGGATGGCGATCGAGCCACTGATTAAGACGCGATTTCGCTTCGCTCTGCAGCTGCTGGCGCACAACATCATCTATCGGCAGCGAATATTGCAGTTTGTCCCAGCGACCATACATACGGAGCGGAATGGGCTGCTGATTCAGCACTTTTGCCAGACGCTCATCCCCTTTCCAGCCACGCAGCATCATATTGATGGTGACATCCAGCTGCTGTTGCACAACGTCAACGGTTCCGCGCGTCTGAAGCGCCAGCTGGCTGCTGCCGCCCTGCAGATCGGTAAACGCCACTTTCCCCTGCTGCAGGCTGATATGGCCCGCCAGCTGCTGTATGCCCTGGCTATCAGGCTGGTCGTTGGTGACCTGACTGCTGGCGCGCGCGACGGCGCGGCGCACCATCTGTTGCAGATTAAGCTGCGTGAGCTGCAGATTGGTGGCCTCAAGATCGGCACTGCCCTGCCAGTTCTGCTTCGCCTCTTCTACACTCAGCCCGGCTCCGCTCACCTTACCCTGCAGCGATAGCGTCCCCTCAAGCGCGGCGGGCAGCGCCAGCGCTTTCAGCAGGGGGGCAATCGCAATATTCTCCAGTTCAGGCTGAAACGCAGCCCGGGTAACCGGCTGCCGGATATCAATCTGACCCGGCAGCGAGAAATGACCGTCACCCAGCCGCCCCTGTAACCGGCTGAGCGTCATCAGCCCCTGCTGATTGCTGGCGTCGATCTGCAGGTTACTGAGCGTCAGCCCGCGCCACTGGCTCTGGTCTGCCTTCAGGGCAAGCTGCAGATCGAGCGTATTGAGCGGCGAATCGGCGTTATTGCGCAGTACCGGTTCCGCAATAACCGGGGGCTGTACCGGCGCGGCCTGCACGGTCCCGCTGCCGCTGCTGACCGGGGTACTGACGGCGAGGTTATCGATATTCAGCGAGGTTGCATGCAGCGCCAGGCGCAGCTGCTGCGGCATCGCAATGCGCCCTTCCGCACTGCCCTGCAGCGTACTGTCATTGGCGGTAAGCTGCATATCAGCCAGCGAGAACTGCTGTTTATCAGCGTTCCATATCGCTTTTCCGCTCAGCGCGCCTTTAATGCCCTGTACCGGCAGGTTCGCGCCATCCAGCGCATAATCAAGCTGCGCCAGCTCGCCGCTGATCTGATGCGGATAGCGTGAGACATCCATCTCGCCCTGCAGGGTAACGCTGAGGTTGCGCTGGTTACGCGACAGGCGCGTGCTCAGCTCAATGTGGTTCTGTTTGCGGCTGTCCTGATCCAGGCTCAGATTAAGATTGCGGAAGTTGTACTCCTCCCCGCCTGGCTGCTGCCAGATAAGCAGGCTGTCAGCCACGCGCAGTTTCGCAATGGCCAGACTCCAGCTCTGTGAGGCGGCTAATGTCGGCTCGCTGTCGCCAGGGCCGATGGGAGCACCACCAGGTTTCTGCGGCGCGCTCTCCGGCGTGGCGCGGATAATCGCGTTTTTCAGCATCACCTGACTGACGCTGAGCTGATGCGTGAGCAGCGGCCAGAGATCGACATCCAGCCGCATGTTTTCGGCGGTCACCAGCGGCTGGCTGGCACCAGGTGCGGTAAGGCTCATACGTCCGGAAAGAATGCTGAGCTGAGGCCAGACGTGCCAGCGCAAATCGCTGCCCGTGACCAGCTGATAACCACTGCGCTGCTCTACCTGTTTTACCATGTAGGCGCGAAAGTCGTTGGGGTTAACCAGTAGTACCAGTGCGGCCATCCCTGCCACCACTACCACTAACAGGATGGCCAGCGTGGTTATCAATCTTCTCATTGCATCCTCAATGTGATGATCCGCGCCTCGTCAGCCCTGCCCGGGCGCGGGTACAGCGATTAATCTTTATCGATACGGCTGGCGTCAGCACCCTGCTGACCGCGATATTTTGCATCTTCACGCCGGTTATAGGGACGTGCAGCCGGGCCCGATAGCGGTTCAAAGCTCAGCGCTCCAATCAGCATGCCGGGACGCAGCGCCAGCGGCAGCTTGCCGGAGTTGTAAAACTCCAGCACGATACGCCCCTGCCAGCCCGGATCGATGCGGTGTGCCGTAACGTGAACCATTAACCCTAGTCGTGCCAGGGAAGAACGTCCATCCAGCCAGCCAACCAGATCGTCCGGAATGGTCACCGACTCCAGCGTCACCGCCAGCGCCAGCTCGCCCGGATGCAGGAAAAACGCTTCGCCATCCGGTAACACAATCTCGTCACTCATTACCCGATCCAGCGCGGCGCTTACCGCCTGTTTGGGTCCGCTCAGATCGATAAAGGCGGCAGTATGACCGCTGAAGGTACGAAACCCGTTACCCAGCCGCACATCTACCGTGGCGCCATTGATGCGTTCCACCGGCGGACGCGGCTCAATGGCCAGCTTGCCGCTGTCGAGCCAGGCTTCAATATCGCGATCGCATAATCTCATCGCAGTAACTCCCTAATTAAGTGTAGCGAAAGGCCGCCAGCACGGTGACAGCCCTGACGCATTCGATCCATGCCGAAGCAGCGTATCAAAGATACTGATTAATTTTCGCTTTGAGAATATCGATAGCGATACGGTTCTTACCGCCGCGCGGCACAATAATGTCGGCGTACTGTTTGGAAGGCTCGATAAACTGCAGGAACATCGGACGGACCGTTTTCTGATACTGATTCATGACGGAATCCATAGAGCGACCGCGTTCATTTACATCGCGCTTCATGCGGCGCATCAGACAGATATCCAGCGGGGTGTCGACAAAAATAGAGAAGTTCATCTCCTGACGCAGGCGCGCGTCGGTGAGCAGCAGAATGCCCTCAAGGATAATTACCTTTTTTGGCTTCAGATGAATGCTCTCGCTGGTGCGGGTATGTTCAACGTAGCTGTAAACCGGCAGATCGATATCCTGTCCTGACTTGATCGCGCGCAGATGCTGCAGCAGCAGATCGTGATCCATCGCGCTTGGATGGTCATAGTTGGTTTTTACCCTCTCTTCCATGGTGAGGTGGCTTTGATCTTTATAGTAGGCATCTTCGGGGATCACACCGATATGCTCGTCACCGACCTGGTCACGGATTTCACGAAAGAGCGTGCTGGCAATAAGGCTTTTTCCGGATGCAGATGCACCTGCGATGCCAACGATCACGCACTGATGGGACTTGTCAGTCATACTTTTTTAAGACCTGATAACTGGGAGCTCGCCTCTGCCGAAGCAGCAACGGGCCAAATGAGAGGGTTTGGTGGCGGCAATTATAGGTATTTCGCCGGTTTGACGCCAGAGCAAATGCGGCGGTGCCCTTTTTCAGAAAATCTCCTTTTGGCAGGCAGCCGCTGAACCGATAGACTGTCGGGCTGCCCGCGCCCGGTTTGTGCGGGTCGCCCGTTAGCCCTGCAAGGAAAAATATGAGCTGGAGAACACTGACCTATTTTGGCGACAGCATGCTGCTGATCCCCACCGCGGTGATCATCGCCCTGGTGCTGCCGTGGAAAAGCAGCAGCCAGCGTACCGTCTGGTACTGGCTGCTGGCGTTTGGTCTCGCCGGTCTGCTGGTCAGCCTGTCTAAAATTATGTTTCTTGGCTTTGGCATCGGCAGCGCACGCTTTAACTTCACCGGCTTCAGCGGCCACAGTGCGATGTCCTCCACGCTCTGGCCGGTAATGATGTGGCTGATCTCCGGGCGCTGGTCCACTTTCTGGCGCGCCGTAACGATCGCTATCGGGTACGCGATCCCGCTCATGGTGGGGTTCTCCCGCCTGGTTATTCATGCGCACTCCGTCAGTGAAGTGCTGGCGGGCCTGCTGCTCGGTTTTACCCTGAGCAGCGCGTTTCTCATCAGCCAGCGCCGCACGGTATTGAAAGGCTTCAGCGCCCTGCAGGTTGGCGTCGCCTTCCTGGTGCCGCTGCTGCTGATGAGCCACGGGCGCGTCGCCACCACGCAGCAGTTTCTGGAACGTTTGTCGGTCAAGCTCGCCGGACTGGAAAAACCGTTTAAGCGTGCCGACCTCTTTCGCTGAAAGCGTCATGACTTAAGCCAATTCAGCGTAAAGATCCTGTCTGAATGTGCTAGCATGCAGGGCAGAAACTGACTGGCGTATTTTCCCCATACCGGGTTGCGCGCTGCTGGACTGGTACATGATTGTTAAGATAGGCACCGCGCAGGATAAATCGCCAGGCCGCTGGCTGACTGCCGTTACGCTGAGCATACTGGCTTTTCTGCTTACGCTGTTTTGTCTGGAGCTGATTGTGGTCAGCGGTCGTATTTCGCCGCTGTGGTATTCAACGGCGCTGATGACCGGCGTCGTTTTCCGCGCGCCGCTGAAACATATTCCGCTGCTGCTGGCGGGCTGCGTCGCGGGCACGGCGCTGGCGAATCTGCTGGTTATTGGTCCTGCGCTCAGTAATGCTAAATTTGCCCTTCTGAATCTGATACAGGCGCTGCTGGCCGGCGGCATGCTGCGTCTGCTGCTGAATCGCCGCGCGCCGCTTAACGCCCTGCCCGACTGGATCCGCTTTGCCCTCTGCGCCGGCCTGCTGGCTCCCCTGCTGGGCGGAGTGATTGCGCTCTGGCTGCTGCAGGTGGAGAAGCAGGCGCTGCTCCCCTTCTTCTCGACCTGGGTGATTTCGGAAGTGATCGGCGTGCTGGCTTTTGGTCCGGTGGTACTGCTGTGGCCCGCTAAGCCGCTGCGTGAACTGATCGCGCCGGGCCGTCAGCTGGAGACCCTGCTGACGCTGCTGGTTACCCTGCTCGCCAGCTATCTCTCCCTGCGCTTTCTGCCGTGGCCGTTTACCTTTATCGTGGTGATCCTGTTCTGGTGTGCAGTCCGGCTGCCAAAATTTGAAGCGTTCCTGCTCTGCTTTATCAATGCCAGTTTCATCTCGCTGCTGCTGGCACTGGACTGGGTCAACCCGGTACAGAGCGGCGCTGCGCCTGGTCCGGTCTCTGCCTGGCTCCCCTTTCTGCTGGTGCTGCTGCCCAGCCATGTCATGGCGCTGATCATGGACGCTTTCCGGCGTGAGAAAAATCATATCACCGAGAGCGAAGCGCGCTTCCGCAATGCGATGGAGTACTCTGCTATCGGTATGGCGCTGGTCGGCACCAACGGGAAGTGGCAGCAGGTTAACCAGTCACTTTGCCGTACGCTGGGTTACCGCGCCTATGAACTGACGCAGCTGACCTTTCAGGAGATCACGCATCCGGACGATCTGCACAGCGATCTGCAGCTGATGGAGCGTCTGCTGGCGGGCGACCTGATGTCCTATACCTTTGAAAAACGCTATTTCCGCAAAGATGGCGAAATCGTCTGGTCGCGTCTGACCGTCTCTATGGTGCGCGACGCCCAGCAGCAGCCGCTCTATTTTATCGCGCAGATTGTCGATATCTCCGAGCTGCGGCAGAGCGAGCAGCGCAACCGCCAGCTGATGGAGCGCATTACGCTGGCGAATGAAGCGGGCGGCATCGGCGTCTGGGAGTGGAACCTGAAAACCGGGGAGATGCTCTGGGACAAGCGCATGTATGAGCTGTTTGCACTGGATCCGCAGCAGAAACCCACTTATGACCTCTGGCTGCACCTGGTCGACCCGGCCGAGCGCGAAAGCCTGGCGCTGATTGTGCAGCAGGCGATTGAGCGCCGCTCGGCGTTTCATCTTGAGTATCGTCTCAACCTGCCGCACGGCGTACAGTTTATTCGCTCAGAAGCGAATCGTATCCTGAGCCAGGATGGACAGATCGAACGTATGCTCGGGATCTGCCAGGATATCACCTCACTGCGAACCCTTAATGAAGCGCTGTTCCAGGAAAAAGAGCGTATGGCGATCACCCTGGATTCGATTGGCGAAGCGGTGATCAGCACCGACGATGAGATGTGCGTGACCTTTATGAATCCGGTTGCTGAGAGCCTGAGCGGCTGGCCGCAGGAGCAGGCGGCCGGCACGCCGCTTAGCGAGCTGCTGAATATCACGCGCGGCGCTGACGGCCCGCGCATCGACAATTTGCTGCTCTGCACGCTGCCGGACGAAAAAATCTCTCCGGCACTGGATGAGGGGCTGGTGCTGCATACGCTGGCAGGCGCGCAGATAGAGATCCACTACAGTATTACGCCGCTGAAAACCCTGACCGGCAGCACCATTGGGGTGGTGATGGTCATTCAGGATGTCAGCGAGTCGCGCCAGATCATGAAGCGCCTGAGCTATAGCGCATCACACGATATGCTGACGCAGCTGCCTAACCGACCCAGTTTTGAAGATCAGCTGAAACGGCTGGTGAATGATGCGGCCGTCACCGGCACGCCGCATGTGCTGGTGTTTATCGATCTGGATAAATTCAAAGCGGTCAACGATACCGCCGGTCACGCGGCGGGGGATGCGCTGCTGCGCGAGCTGGCGGTGCTGATGCAGCAGCAGCTGCGCAGCAGCGATATGCTGGCGCGCCTCGGCGGCGATGAGTTTGGTATTCTGCTGCCGCATTGCGAGGTCGATCAGATCCGCGATCTGGTGCAGGGCATCGTTGATGTCGTCAATAACTATACTTTTTACTGGAAAACGCATCCTTATCAGGTGGGTGCCAGCGCCGGCATTACGCAGATTAATGCGCGCAACTGCCTCAGCAATGTGGTGATGTCGCAGGCCGATGTCGCCTGTTACAGCGCCAAGCATGCCGGGCGCGGTCAGTATCAGGTTTATCAGGATGCGGAGAGATAAAGCAGCGCACTGCATATTGCCAGCATGACCAGCCTGCGCTAAAGTCGCCCCCTTTTTTTCTGGCATGGGGCATAGGATGTATATCGGTTTTGACTACGGCACAGCGAACTGCGCTATCGCAGTAAGCGATAACGGCACGCCACGGATGCTGGCGCTGGAAAATGACCAGCCGCTGCTGCCCTCAATGATCTGCGCGCCGGTGCGCGAGGCGATCAGCGAATGGCTGCATCGCCACCATCAGGTGCCTACGCCCGCGAGCGAAAATACCGCCCTGCTGCAGCGCGCACTGCGCTACAACCGCGAAGAAGATATCGAGATAACGCCCGGCAGCGTGCAGTTTGGCCTGACCGCGCTGCAGCAATATATGACGGAGCCGGAAGATGTCTGGTTCGTCAAATCACCGAAATCCTTTTTAGGCGCCTCTGGCCTGAAGCCGCAGCAGATCGCTTTTTTTGAAGATCTGGTGTGCGCCATGATGCTGCATATCCGCCAGCAGGGTGAAGCGCAGCTCGGAGAGCAGATTGACCAGGCGGTTATCGGTCGCCCGGTCAACTTTCAGGGGCTGGGCGGTGACGATGCCAACCAGCAGGCGCAGGGGATCCTGCTGCGTGCGGCACAGCGCGCCGGCTTTCGTGACGTTGAGTTTCAGTTTGAGCCGGTGGCCGCCGGGCTGGACTTTGAAGCCACGCTGGACAAAGAGACGCGCGTGCTGGTGGTCGATATCGGCGGCGGCACCACCGACTGCTCGATGCTGCTGATGGGGCCGGAGTGGCGCCAGAAAGCTGACCGCCATGCCAGCCTGCTGGGGCACAGCGGCTGCCGCGTCGGCGGTAACGATCTCGATATCATGCTGGCGTTTAAAACGCTGATGCCGCTGCTGGGTCTGGGCGGCAGCACCCGCAAGGGCACGGCGCTCCCCGCCCTGCCGTGGTGGAACGCGGTGGCCATCAACGACGTCCCGGCACAGAGCGAGTTCTACTCTGCCGCCTGCGGTAAGCTGCTGCAGGATCTGGTACGCGATGCAGAAGAGGGAAACCGCGTGGCGCATCTGCTCAAAGTATGGCAGCAGAAGCTAAGCTACCGGCTGGTGCGCGCGGCTGAAGAGAGCAAAATTGCGCTCTCAGCGCAGGCGGAAACGGATGCGTCGCTGGCGTTTATTGCGCAGTCGCTGCAGGCGGAGATCAGCACGGCGCAGCTGGAAGAGGCGATCAGCCAGCCGCTTGAGCGGATGCTGGAGCAGGTACAGCTGGCGCTGACCACCAGCGAAACCCGACCGGACGTGATCTATCTCACTGGCGGCAGCGCACGCTCGCCGCTGCTGCGTGCGGCGCTGCAGCAGGCGCTGCCCGATACCCCGATTGCCGGCGGCAACGACTTTGGTTCGGTAACCGCCGGTCTGGCGCGCTGGGCAGAGGTGATGTTCCGCTAGCGGATCGTAACAGGAGGCGCAGCCTGCGCCTCCTCCCCCGCCCGTCAGAAGTTGATATTGGCTGAGATGCCGCCGACAAAGGCATCTTTCACCTCTCCGACCGCGCCCGGCGCCACCACATACTGCAGGTTAGGCCGCAGCTGCAGCCACTTCGCCAGCTGCGCATTGTAGTAAATCTCATAGTTGTATTCCGATCCCGCCTGCAGCAGCAGATAAGCCGGGCTGTCAAAGCGCGTTTCACCACTGGCTGCGTTCTGCTGGCGCAGGGCGCGGCTGTAAGCGCTGTTAACGTGAATACGCGCGGCACCGATACCAATTTCATCCTGCGGACGCGCATCAAACGGCCCTTTCCAGGTAAAACTGATGGACTGATAATTATCGGTTTTCGACGTCTTGCGATCGTTCATGACCGCCTGCACCGTTACCCCCACTCCGCGGCTGGCATCTCCACCCTGCGCGGTCAGCTGCTGCTGCAGCAGCAGGTAGCCGCCATAAGCGTGATCCTGGCGCTGATAGCTCCCGTCCCGCCAGCTGCCGTAATTATCCCCGTTTACGGATGAGTAGTAATAGCCGAGTCGATAGTTGCCCGGCAGCCCCGCTGCGCCCAGGGTCGGTTTCCAGCCCAGCTCGACCGGCACCAGATTACCTTCTGAATGACGGGTATCCAGGCGGAAACCGTCGCCGCGATCGTAGTTGGCGCGATTCTGGTTGTAAAAACCGACCTGGAAGAAGAGCTCGGGCGTAATGTTCGCTTTCAGGCGTCCGCCCCACTGTGAAACCGGCCAGTTAAACCAGCGATCGCCGCGCCAGTTGCCTGCCTGACCGCTGCCAAAGGCAAGGTTCTGAAACTTGCTGTCAAGGCTGTCAAAATCTTCACCCACGGTGACCCGTCCGGCCTTGAGATTAACCCGATTGTCAAACAGCCCTTTGCTCAGCCAGAACTGCGTCAGACGCCACGTCTGGCCGCGGCCATAGACCTCCTGCACGGAGGAGAGCATGCCGGTACGGCGATCGGCTACCTGATCGGAGATGTTGCGCCCGTCGCGATTAGTGACGGTGACCTGGAACTGCGCATCCTGCCAGTCGAGCAGCTTTTGCAGATCGAGGTTCGCACCAAACGCCCACTGATCGCTGTAGCGCATTGAGGTGTGGCTGTCCGCTCCGCCGCCGAGATTAGCGGCGCTCTCCATGGTGTAATTTACGTCAAATTTCACGCCGGCACTCTCCAGCTGCGTGCGGCTGCCGTCCCAGTCGCCCAGCATCCAGGGCGAATCGTAGCTGAACGCCTCTGCCGTGCCGGCGGCAGAGCTGAACACAGCCAGCATCAGCGTGCCCGCAGCCAGTTGCGGCAGCGGGTGCAAAGCAAAAATTGTTTTCATCGTTGTTATCTTCTGCAAAGTTATAAGGAAAACCGCGCAGAGGATAGTGCCGGGCAGCAGCAGGGTTTTGCAATTTCGTGTGGATTTACGCCCGATCAGACAGTGGATTAACGTATTTGTGATGAATATCTAAGATTTAAACATTCAAAGTGTGACAGTGACTATTGATTGCTCTGTATCAATATACGGGGTGCCGCAGCACCCCGACCGGGATCAGAGGTGGCTGGCGCGCGCCAGCTCCTCAATTTCCTGTTTGCTCAGCTCCAGCTGGGTAGCTTTTACCAGCTCATCCAGCTGTGCCAGCGATGTTGCGCTGACAATCGGCGCGGTGATGCTGGGACGCGCAATCTGCCACGCCAGCGCCACCTGCGTGGCTGACGCATCGTGTGAGGCAGCGATATCCTCCAGCGCCTCGATAATGCGGCTGCCGCGCTCATTGAGATACTTTTCCACTATCGCCTGTCCGCGCGGGCTCTTACCCGCATCCTGCGGCTTTTTATATTTACCGCTGAGAAAGCCGCTCGCCAGCGAGTAGTAGTTGATCACGCCAAGACCGTTTTTCACCGCCACCTGCTCCAGGCCGTTCTCATACCCTTCGCGATCGTAAAGGTTATATTCCGGCTGCAGCGTTTCATAGCGCGCCAGCCCCTCTTTACTGCTGACATCCAGCGCCTCCTGCAGACGCGCTGCGGAGTAGTTTGAGGCGCCGATAGCGCGCACCTTGCCCTCTTTGATCAGGGAATCAAACGCCTTCAGGGTATCTGCCAGCGGCGTCTGCTCATCATCGCGATGCGCCTGATAGAGATCGATCACATCCGTCTGCAGCCGGCGCAGGGAATCCTCTATCGCCTGACGGATATACGCGGGCTTCAGCCCGGTTTTTTCCGGCGACAGCTCCATGCCGACTTTGGTCGCCAGCACGATCCGATCGCGCTTGCCGCTCTGCTTTAACCATTTGCCGATGATAGTTTCCGATTCACCTCCCTGATTGCCCGGCACCCAGCGGGAATAGACATCCGCGGTATCAATAAAAAACAGGCCATTTTCGACCAGCGCATCCAGCAGTGAAAAGGAGGTCTTCTCATCGACTGTCCAGCCAAAAACATTACCACCAAAAGTCAGGCGCGGAACGGTAATACCGCTGTCGCCCAGCTGACGGGTTGCAGGTTGTTTCATTGCGCTCTCCCTGATTAAACAAGATAGGTTTGTCTTTAAGCGTAGCAAATGAAAAAGTCGCACCGGGGTCTATTCATGCCAGAATAGTGTCAGCACCGGGAAATCCTTTACGCCGCGCTGAGCAGATATTCTTAATTCCTTCAATTTTCGCCTGGCGCAGGCGGCTACACTTATTTTCGTTTGCGCTGTCCGGATGTGGGCAGGCATATCAGGAAGACGACATGGCTGGAGAGCACGCAGAGTAATGAAGAGTCGAACCAAAACAGGTCTGTTAATTCTTATCGCGCTGGCGGTAGCGGCTGGCGGTTATTACGCCTGGCACTCGCGCGCCACGCCAGCACAGCCGGCGCAGGCTAAAGAGAAGCGCGGTGCCGCAAACCGGCCAGCCGCACCGGTACAGGCGGCAACGGCTGAACTGCAAAGCGTGCCCTACTATCTGAACGGCCTCGGCACCGTTACCGCTGCAAATACGGTTACGGTGCGCAGCCGCGTTGAGGGGCAGCTGATGGCGCTGCATTTTACGGAAGGTGAGCAGGTGGCTGCCGGCACGCTGCTGGCTGAGATCGATCCGCGCCCGTATCAGGTTGCTCTCACGCAGGCGCAGGGCCAGCTGGCCCGGGATCAGGCCACGCTGGCGAATGCCCGCCGCGATCTCAGCCGCTATGAGAAGCTGTCGAAAACGTCCCTGGTCTCACAACAGGATCTCGATACCCAGCGCGCGCTGGTGAGCGAAACGCTGGGCACCATTAAAGCTGATGAGGGCAACGTTGCGAGTGCGCAGCTGAATCTGACCTACAGCCGCATCACCGCGCCGATTGCCGGACGTATCGGGTTACGCAAGGTCGACATCGGCAACTACATTACCGCCGGCGACACCGATGGCCTGGTCGTGATCACCCAGACGCACCCGATTGATGTGGTATTCAGCGTGGCTGAGAGCTATATCAGCCAGATCCTGAAAGCGCAGAAAAGCGGTCAGCCGCTGGTGGTGGAGGCCTGGGATCGCAGCAACACCACGCTGCTGACGCAGGGCACGCTGCTGAGCCTGGATAACCAGATCGATACCACTACCGGCACCATTAAGCTGAAAGCACGCTTCAGCAATGAAGATGACACCCTGTTTCCCAACCAGTTTGTTAACGCACGGCTGAAAGCGGATACGCTGCAGAATGCGGTGACTATTCCGGCCGCCGCGCTGCAGATGAGCAATGAGGGCCACTTTGTCTGGGTGGTTAACAGCGAGAACAAAGTCAGCAAGAAACGCGTTACCGCCGGACTGCAGGATAGCCAGAAAGTGGTAATCAGTGCCGGACTGGAGGCGGGTGAGCGGGTCATTACCGACGGCATCGATCGCCTCACCGACGGCGCAACGGTTGACGTCGTGGCGCCGCAGAGTACGGCAACAGAGACCACGCGTGCCGCGCAGCCAGCCCGGGGAGAGCGTCAATAATGCAGGTGCTGCCTCCTGACGCTGGCGGCGGTCCGTCACGTCAGTTCATTTTACGCCCGGTCGCCACCACGCTGCTGATGATTGCGATCCTGCTGGCTGGCCTGCTTGGCTACCGCTTTCTGCCGGTCTCCGCCCTGCCGGAAGTGGACTACCCCACGATTCAGGTTGTCACGCTCTATCCCGGAGCCAGTCCGGATGTGGTCACCTCGTCGATTACCGCACCGCTGGAACGCCAGTTTGGCCAGATGTCCGGGCTGAAACAGATGGCGTCGCAAAGTTCCGGCGGCGCCTCGGTGATCACGCTGCAGTTTCAGCTGTCGCTGGCGCTGGATGTGGCGGAGCAGGAGGTTCAGGCGGCGATTAACTCCGCCACTAACCTGCTGCCTGGCGATCTGCCTAATCCGCCCGCCTACAGCAAAGTCAACCCGGCCGATCCGCCTATTATGACGCTGGCGGTCACCACGACCAGCCTGCCGCTGACGCAGGTGCAGGATATGGTGGAAACGCGCGTGGCGCAGAAGATTGCGCAGGTCTCCGGCGTAGGCCTGGTCACCCTTTCCGGCGGACAGCGTCCGGCGGTGCGGGTAAAAATGAATGCGCAGGCGCTGGCAGCGTTAGGACTGACCAGCGAAGATGTGCGCACGGCTATTAGCAACGCCAACGTCAACTCAGCGAAAGGCAGCCTTGATGGCCCGGCGCGATCTATCACGCTGTCAGCAAACGATCAGATGACATCGGCTGAGGATTACCGCCGCCTGATTATCAGCTACAACAACGGCGCGCCGGTGCGGCTGGGCGACGTTGCGACCATTGAATCGGGCGCAGAGAACAGCTGGCTGGGTGCCTGGGCTAACCGCCAGCAGGCGATTGTGCTCAACGTCCAGCGTCAGCCCGGCGCCAATATTATCGATACCGCTGATAATATCCGGGCGCTGCTGCCATCGCTTACCGCCACGCTGCCTAAATCGGTCGACATGAAACTGCTGACCGATCGCACGACCAATATTCGCGCCTCGGTATCTGATACGCAGCATGAGCTGATGCTGGCCATGGCGCTCGTAGTCATGATCATCTATCTGTTTCTGCGCAACGTACCGGCTACGATCATTCCGGCCGTGGCGGTACCGCTTTCGCTGATTGGTACGTTTGCCGCCATCTATTTTATGGGCTTCTCGATCAACAACCTCACGCTGATGGCGCTGACTATCGCCACCGGCTTTGTGGTGGATGACGCCATTGTGGTGATTGAGAATATTTCACGCTATATCGAGAAAGGCGAGAAGCCGCTCACCGCCGCGCTGAAAGGGGCGGGAGAGATCGGTTTTACCATTATCTCGCTCACCTTTTCGCTGATTGCGGTGCTGATCCCGCTGCTGTTTATGGGCGATGTGATTGGCCGGCTGTTTCGCGAGTTCGCCGTTACGCTGGCTATCGCCATTCTGATTTCAGCCGTGGTGTCTCTGACGCTGACGCCGATGATGTGTGCGCGCATGCTGAGCGCGGAGTCACTGCGCCGGCAGAACCGCTTCTCGCGCGCCAGCGAGGCGCTGTTTGAGCGGGTCATTGCCGGTTACGGACGTGGACTGACGCGCGTGCTGCAGCATCCGTGGCTGACGCTCAGCGTGGCGCTCGGCACGCTGCTGATGACGGTGCTGCTGTGGGTGATGATCCCGAAAGGCTTCTTCCCGCAGCAGGATAACGGCATTATTCAGGGCACCCTGCAGGCGCCGCAGTCGGTCTCTTACGCCAGTATGGCGCAGCGCACGCGCGATGTTGCCTCAGCGGTGATGAAGGATCCGGCGGTTGAAAGCCTGACCTCTTTTGTCGGGGTGGATGGCACCAATCCTGCGCTTAACAGCGCCCGGCTGCAGATCAACCTCAAGCCGCTGAGCGAGCGCGACGACCGCATTCCGGCGGTGCAGGCGCGGCTGCAGCAGGCGGTGGCGCAGATCCCGGGCGTCTCACTCTGGCTGCAGCCGGTGCAGGATCTCACCATTGAGACGCAGAGCAGCCGTACCCCCTATCAGTTTACGCTGCAGTCTGGCTCGCTTGACGCCCTGAGCAGCTGGGTCCCGGCGCTGATCGGCCAGCTGGAAAAGGCGCCACAGCTGCGCAACGTCAGCAGCGACTGGCAGGATCAGGGGCTGGAAGCGTATGTGCGCGTCGATCGCGACAGCGCCAGCCGGCTCGGGATCACCATGGCTGACGTCGATAATGCGCTGTATAACGCGTTTGGTCAGCGGCTGATCTCAACGATTTACACGCAGGCGAACCAGTATCGCGTGGTTCTGGAGCAGCATAACGCGCAGACGCCGGGACTGGCGAGCCTGGAGGGGATCCGGCTTAAAAGCAGCGACGGCGGCAGCGTACCGCTCAGCGCTATCGCCAGCACAGAGGAGCGGCATACCGCCCTCAGCATTAATCATCTCGATCAGTTCCCGTCCGCGACCTTCTCTTTTGACGTGGCCGATGGCTATTCACTGGAGGAGGCGCTGCAGGCCATTACCGCCGCAGAAGGGGCGCTGGGTATGCCGGCAGATATCGTCACGCAGTTCCAGGGCAGTACGCTGGCGTTTGAAGCCGCGCTGAGCAGCACCGTCTGGCTGATTGTGGCGGCCGTGGTCGCAATGTATATCGTCCTTGGCGTGCTGTATGAGAGTTTTATTCACCCGATTACTATTCTCTCTACCCTGCCCACCGCGGGCGTCGGCGCGCTGCTGGCGCTGATGCTGAGCGGCAACGAGCTCGATATCATCGCCATTATCGGCATCATCCTGCTGATCGGTATTGTAAAGAAAAACGCCATTATGATGATTGACTTTGCGCTGGCGGCGGAGCGTGAACAGGGCATGGCGCCGCGTGATGCGATCTATCAGGCCTGCCTGCTGCGCTTTCGCCCGATCCTGATGACCACGCTGGCGGCGCTGCTGGGCGCGCTGCCGCTGATGCTCAGTACCGGCGTCGGCGCTGAGCTGCGCCATCCGCTCGGCATCGCTATGGTGGGCGGCCTGATCCTCAGCCAGATCCTGACGCTGTTTACCACGCCGGTCATCTATCTGCTGTTTGATCGCCTGGCGCACGCTACCCGCAGGCGCTTCGGTCGTCCGGAGGCGCAGTCGTGAAGTTTTTTGCCCTCTTCATTCACCGGCCGGTCGCCACCATCCTGCTGACGCTGGCGATTGCGCTGGCGGGAATGCTTGGTTTTCGTCTGCTGCCGGTGGCTCCGCTGCCGCAGCTCGACTTTCCGGTGATTATGATTTCGGCCTCGCTGCCGGGTGCCTCACCGGAAACCATGGCCGCCTCGGTGGCCACGCCGCTGGAACGCTCGCTGGGTCGCATTGCCGGCGTCAGTGAAATGACCTCGACGAACTCGCTGGGCAGCACGCGCATTATTCTGGTGTTTGATTTTGACCGTGATATTAATGGTGCCGCGCGCGATGTGCAGGCTGCGATTAATGCGGCGCAGAGCCTGCTGCCGTCAGGCATGCCGAGCCGGCCTTCTTATCGAAAAGCGAACCCCTCGGATGCGCCGATTATGATCCTGACGGTGACTTCGGACGACTATAATCCGGGTCAGCTCTATGATTACGCCTCGACGCAGCTGGCACAAAAACTGTCGCAGATTGAGGGCGTCGGCGACGTCACGGTAGGCGGCAGTTCGCTGCCCGCCGTGCGCGTCGATCTCAATCCGCAGGCGCTGTTTAATCAGGGCGTGTCGCTGGATGCGGTACGCAGCGCCATCAGTAACGCTAACCAGCGACGACCGCAGGGCGCAATCGACGATCGCCAGCAGCGCTGGCAGCTGCGCACCAATGATGAACTGCAGAGCGCCAGCGCCTATCAGCCGCTGGTAGTGCACTATAACAACGGTGCGGCGGTTCGCCTGAGCGATGTCGCCAGCGTGCAGGATTCGGTGCAGGATGTGCGTAACGCCGGGATGACCAACGGCAAGCCGGCGGTGCTGCTGGTGATCCGTAAGTCGCCGGACGCCAATATCATCGATACCGTGGATCGCATTCGCGCTGAACTGCCGGTGCTGCACGATTTCATTCCGGCGGCGATCGATCTGCAGATTGCCCAGGATCGCTCGCCGACTATCCGCGCTTCGCTGCATGAAGTCGAGCAGTCGCTGGTGATTGCCGTGGTGCTGGTGATTCTGGTGGTGTTTCTGTTCCTGCGCGACGGCCGGGCCACACTTATTCCTGCTGCGGCAGTGCCGGTCTCACTGATTGGCACCTTTGCTGCCATGTATCTGTGTGGCTTCAGTCTTAACAACCTGTCGCTGATGGCGCTGACTATCGCCACCGGGTTTGTGGTGGATGATGCGATTGTGGTGCTGGAGAACATTGCCCGTCACGTGGAGGCCGGCATGAAGCCGCTGCAGGCGGCGCTGACCGGCGTCCGCGAAGTGGGCTTTACCGTGCTGTCGATGAGCCTGTCGCTGATTGCGGTGTTTCTGCCGCTGCTGATGATTGGCGGCATTATCGGACGCTTCTTTTCGGAATTTGCCATTACGCTGTCGGTGGCGATCCTGATCTCGCTGTTTATCTCCGTTACGCTGACGCCGATGATGTGCGCGTATCTGCTGAAGCCGCAGCCGGCACAGCCTGCCGCGCCCGGGCTGTTCAGCCGTCTGCTGCAGCGGACGCAGGATGGCTATGCCCGCTCGCTGCGCTGGGTGTTGCGCCACGCCATCTGGGTACTGCTGCTGCTGGGCGGCACGGTAGCGATGACCGTCTGGCTGTTTATTACGATACCCAAAACCTTTATGCCGGAACAGGATACCGGTCGCCTGAGCGGCTTTCTGTCTGCCGATCAGAGCATCTCGTTTCAGGCGATGCGCGGCAAGCTGGAAGATTTTATGAATATCATCAAAATGGACCCGGCGGTAGATAACGTCACCGGCTTTACCGGCGGCCTCGGCACCAACAGCGGCCTGATGTTTGTGGCGCTGAAGCCTCTCTCTGAGCGCAGCGAAAGCGCCCAGCAGGTGATCGCCCGCCTGCGTACCAAACTGGCTAAAGAGCCGGGCGCCAGCCTCTATCTCAACGCCGTGCAGGACATCCGCGTCGGCGGACGGGAGTCGAACGCCAGCTATCAGTACAGCCTGCTGTCGGACAACCTTGCCGATCTGCGTGAGTGGGAACCCAAAATCCGTAAGGCCTTCTCTGCCCTGCCGCAGCTCACTGACGTTAACTCCGACCAGCAGGATAAAGGCAGCGAAATGGCCATCACATACGATCGTGAAAGCATGGCGCGCCTCGGCATAGACGTTTCAGCCGCCAACGATCTGCTGAACAACGCCTTTGGCCAGCGTCAGATCTCAACCATTTATCAGCCGCTGAATCAGTACAAAGTGGTGATGGAGGTGGATCCGCGCTATACCCAGGATATCAGCGCGCTCGACCAGATGTTTGTGGTCAATAGCGACGGCAAAGCGATTCCGCTGAGCGGCTTTGCCCGCTGGCAGCCCGCTAACGCACCGCTCTCCGTCAACCATGAGGGGCTTTCTGCGGCGACAACCATTTCGTTTAATTTGCCGGAAGGCGTGTCCCTGTCGCAGGCCTCCGCGGCGATCGATCGTGCCATGACGGCGCTGGGGGTGCCCTCCAGCGTGCGCGGCAGCTTTGCCGGTACCGCGCAGGTATTTCAGCAGTCGCAGTCCAGCCAGCTCTGGCTGATGCTGGCAGCTATCGCAGCGGTCTATATCGTGCTCGGCATTCTGTATGAGAGTTATGTGCATCCGCTCACGATTCTGTCGACGCTGCCGTCGGCCGGAACCGGCGCGCTGCTGGCGCTTAAGCTGTTTGATACGCCGTTCAGCCTGATTGCGCTGATTGGCATTTTGCTGCTGATAGGGATTGTGAAAAAGAACGCCATCATGATGGTCGATTTTGCGCTGGAGGCGGAGCGACAGCAGCAGCTGAGTCCGCGCGAGGCGATTTTCCAGGCGTGTCAGCTGCGTTTTCGCCCGATTCTGATGACCACGCTGGCCGCGCTGTTTGGCGCCCTGCCGCTGGTGCTGACCAGCGGCGACGGTGCCGAACTGCGGCAGCCGCTGGGCATCACCATCGCCGGCGGCCTGGTGGTCAGCCAGCTGCTGACGCTCTACACCACGCCGGTGGTCTATCTGCTGATGGATAAATTACGCCGCCGCAAAGCCGTCAAAGAGCCGGCAGCCACGCGGATTTCGTAGGGGGCGCCCCACCCGGTTTCGTAGGGGGCGCATTTATGCGCCCCTGGCAACCGAACGCATGCGAAACCAGGGCGCCATTAATGGCGCCCCTGTGGGGGTTTTGGGGGCGCATTTATGCGCCCCGGGCAACCGAACGCGTGCGAAACCAGGGCGCCATTAATGGCGCCCCTACGGGGGTTTTGCAGGGGGCACATTTATGCGCCTCTGGCAACCGAACGCGCACGAAACCAGGGCGCCATTAATGGCGTCCCTGCGGGGGTTTTGCAGGGGGCGCATTTATGCGCCCCGGAGCAACCGAACGCGTACGAAACCAGGGCGCCATTAATGGCGCCCTGTGGGGGTTTTGTAGGGGGCGCATTTATGCGCCCCTGGCAACTGAACGCGCCTTATGCTGGAGGAGAGAAGATGAACAAACCTGCCACTACGGTACGCTGGCAGCTGTGGATTGTGGCGTTTGGCTTTTTTATGCAAACGCTGGATACCACTATTGTCAACACTGCGCTGCCCTCCATGGCGCGCGATCTTGGCGTCAGCCCGCTGCATATGCATTCCGTTATCGTCTCTTACGTTCTGACGGTTGCGGTGATGCTGCCGCTGAGCGGCTGGCTGGCTGACCGCTTTGGCGTGCGTAACATCTTTTTCAGCGCGATTGTGCTGTTCAGCATCGGATCGCTGTTCTGCGCCCTGTCTGCCACGCTTAACCAGCTGGTAGCGGCGCGCGTGGTTCAGGGCATCGGTGGCGCAATGATGGTGCCGGTGGGCCGCTTAACGGTCATGAAAATTGTGCCGCGCGAGCAATATATGTCCGCCATGACCTTTGTGACCCTGCCGGGCCAGATTGGCCCGCTGCTCGGTCCGGCCCTCGGCGGCGTGCTGGTTGAGTACGCCAGCTGGCACTGGATTTTCCTTATCAATATTCCGGTCGGCATTATTGGTGCTGTCGCCACGCTGATGCTGATGCCGAACTACACCATGCAGACGCGCCGGTTTGATTTTGCCGGTTTTCTGCTGCTGGCGGCCGGCATGGCGGCGCTGACGCTGGCGCTGGATGGCGGCGGTAGCGGCGCGCTGCTGCCCGGCATCCTGATTCTGGCGGGCGTGCTGTCGCTGCTGTTTTATCTGATGCATGGCCGCCATAATGACAACGCGCTGTTCAGCCTGCGCCTGTTTGATAACCGTCTCTATTCGGTTGGTCTGCTGGGCAGCTTTACCGGGCGCATCGGCAGCGGCATGCTGCCGTTTATGACGCCGGTATTTCTGCAGGTGGGTCTTGGCTTTACGCCGTTTCACGCCGGGTTAATGATGATCCCGATGGTGCTGGGAAATATGGGCATCAAGCGGGTGGTGGTGCGCATTGTTAACCTGTTTGGCTATCGCCGCGTGCTGGTGGGAAGCACGCTGGCGCTGGCGCTGGTGGTGGCGCTGTTTGCCGTGGTCGCGCTGGCTGGCTGGATCTGGCTCCTGCCGCTGGTATTACTGCTGCTCGGCATGGTCAATGCCCTGCGTTTTTCCGCTATGAATACCCTGACGCTGAAAGATCTGCCGGACGATCTCGCCTCCGGCGGCAACAGCTTGCTGTCGATGATTATGCAATTGTCGATGAGTATCGGCGTCACGCTGGCGGGTCTGCTGCTCGGCGCGTTTGGCCAGCAGGCTGCCGCGGGCAGCGACATGGCGCAGCAGACCTTTGCCTGGACCTGGCTCTGCATGGTGGTGGTCATCGCTCTACCGGCGCTGGTGTTCTGGCGGGTACCGGAAGCACTCAGTAAAAATGTTGATCTCAGAACCAGGAGTAAAAAGTGATGGCGCGCTTCCGGCCCGGCATTGGCGCCAAACTCTTTATGGCGATTTTTGGCACCTGCATGCTGGTCATCATCACGATGCACTGGGGCGTACGGCTCAGCTTTGAGCATGGCTTTGTTGACTACATTAAAAAAGGCAACGAACAGCGGCTGACGCTGCTGAGTGATGCGCTGGCAGATCAGTATGAGCAGCACGGCAGCTGGGATTTTCTGCGCCAGAACGATCGGCTGATCTTCACTATTCTGCGCTCGCTGGAGCAGAATCCAGGCAGCCACAACCCGCTGCCGCCGCACGGCTGGCGCACGCAGTTCTGGATCATCGATCAGCAATATAAGGTGCTGTCAGGCCCGCGCGCCCCGATCCCGCCAAAAGGATCGCGGCGCAACATTACCACCAGCAGCGGCAAAATTGTCGGCTGGGTGATTGCCTCGCCGGCGGAAAACCTGACGCGCAGCACCGACATCAATTTTGACCGGCAGCAGCGCCAGACCAACTGGATGATCGTCACACTCTCCACTCTGCTGGCGGCGCTGGTCACCTGGCTGCTGGCACGCGGCCTGCTGGCGCCGGTTAAACGGCTGGTAGAGGGCACCCATCAGCTGGCGGCGGGAAAATTTGCTACCCGGGTTGAGGTGGATAGCGGTGATGAAATTGGTCAGCTGGCGCGCGACTTTAATCAGCTGGCGCAGTCGCTGGAGAAAAATGAGAGTAACCGCCGCGCGTTCATGGCGGATATCTCCCATGAGCTGCGCACGCCGCTGGCGATCCTGCGCGGTGAACTGGAAGCGATTCAGGATGGCGTCCGGCCGGTCACGCCTGAGGCGATAAGCTCGCTGCAGAGTGAAGTCGTGGTGCTGACCAAGCTGGTGGATGACCTGCATCAGCTTTCGCTCTCCGATGCGGGCGCCCTCGCCTACCGCAAACAGCCGCTGGATCTGGTTAACCTGCTGGAGGTGATCGCCGGCAGCTTTGCCGGACGTTATCGCACGCACCAGCTGACGCTGCAGCTGCAGCTGCCTGCTGAAGCCAGCAGCTTTGGCGACCCTGACCGCCTGATGCAGCTGTTTACGAATCTGCTGGAAAACAGCCTGCGCTATACCCATCCCGGTGGCGAGGTCCGCATCACCATGCGACAGCAGGAGAATCAGTGGCTGCTCTGCATTGATGACAGCGCGCCTGGCGTGGCGGCAGCGCAGCAGGCGCAGCTGTTTGAGCGCTTTTTCCGTGCGGAAAACTCCCGCAATCGCGCCAGCGGAGGGTCCGGTCTGGGGCTGGCTATCTGTAAAAATATCGTCGAGGCGCACGGCGGCACGATTTCTGCGGAGCACTCTGATTTAGGTGGCGTGCAAATCAGGCTAAACTTGCCCTATGTTCCCCAGTAGAAAGCCCGTATGAGCCCGGAAAATAGCGATCCACTAATTCTTGTTGTTGAAGATGAACCCAAACTGGCGCAGCTGATGATCGATTATCTGCAGGCGTCAAACTACCGCACGCACCATATTGCCAATGGCGGCGAGGTACAGGCCTGGCTGCAGCACACTACGCCAGCGCTGATGCTGCTCGATCTGATGCTGCCTGGCTGCGACGGCATGACGCTGTGCCGCGAGATACGCCGTCACTCCGATCTGCCGATTATTATGGTCACCGCCCGAACCGAAGAGATTGATCGCCTGCTGGGGCTGGAAACCGGCGCGGATGACTATATCTGTAAGCCATTCAGCCCGCGCGAAGTGGTGGCGCGGGTGAAAACGATTCTGCGGCGCGTGCGTAAATCGCCGGAAGAGGCGCAGCAGGCGTCGCTGCTGCTGATTGATGAGGGCCGCTTTCAGGCCAGCTGGCGAACTGCGCCGCTGGAGCTGACGCCGGCGGAGTTCCGCCTGCTGAAAACATTGTCGCTGGAGCCAGGCAAAGTCTTTTCCCGCGAGCAGCTGCTCAATCAGCTTTATGATGATTACCGCGTGGTAACTGACCGCACCATAGACAGCCATATCAAGAACCTGCGCCGCAAGCTTGAGGCGCAGGACGCCGATCAGCCGTTTATCCGTGCGGTATATGGCATCGGCTATCGCTGGGAAGCGGATATGTGCCGGCTGGCGTAGCCTGTTATTGATCCCGATCAATTTACTTCACTTCGCACCCTGCCTACAATTTCCGCCTCTTTTGCAGAGCCGCACGCCGCGGCTTCTGCTGTGGCCATCCGCGATGGTCAGCTGACCTGACATCAGTGAGTCTTCCATGTTTAAACCTGAACTGCTCTCCCCGGCGGGAACGCTGAAAAATATGCGCTACGCCTTTGCCTATGGCGCTGACGCCGTTTATGCCGGCCAGCCGCGCTATAGTCTGCGCGTCCGCAATAATGAATTTACGCACGACAACCTGGCGCAGGGGATCGCCGAAGCGCACGCGCTGGGTAAAAAGTTCTATGTGGTGGTCAATATCGCGCCGCATAACGCCAAACTGAAAACCTTTATTCGCGACCTTACACCGGTGGTGGCGATGCAGCCCGACGCGCTGATCATGTCCGATCCGGGACTGATTATGCTGGTGCGCGAGGCGTTTCCGGCGATGCCGATCCACCTTTCCGTGCAGGCCAACGCCGTCAACTGGGCCACGGTGAAATTCTGGCAACAGATGGGGCTGACGCGCGTCATTCTGTCACGCGAGCTGTCGCTGGAGGAGATTGCGGAGATCCGCACGCAGGTGCCAGAGATAGAGCTGGAGATTTTTGTCCACGGCGCGCTCTGCATGGCCTACTCCGGTCGCTGCCTGCTCTCCGGCTATCTCAACAAGCGCGATCCAAACCAGGGCACCTGCACCAACGCCTGCCGCTGGGCGTATAAGGTCTCCGAAGGCCAGCAGGATGAGGTCGGCAATATTACCGGTATCCATGAACCGGCAGAACAGCCCGCTGCGGTGCCTGACCACCCTGCGCCAACCGACCGGCTGTTTCTGCTGGAAGAGAAGATGAAACCGGGCGAAGTGATGAGCGCGTTTGAGGATGAGCACGGCACCTACATCATGAACTCAAAAGATTTGCGTGCGGTGGCGCATGTGGAACGGCTGAGCGCAATGGGCGTGCATTCGCTGAAAATTGAAGGGCGTACCAAATCGTTCTACTACTGTGCGCGCACCGCGCAGGTCTATCGCCGCGCGATTGACGACGCCGCAGCGGGTAAACCTTTTGATACTTCACTGCTCGCTACGCTGGAAGGTCTGGCGCACCGTGGCTATACCGAGGGTTTCCTGCGGCGTCACACCCACGACAGCTACCAGAACTATGAGCAGGGCTTTTCCGTTTCTGAACGTCAGCAGTTTGTGGGCGAATTCACCGGCGAGCGGCGCGGCGACCGGGCGCAGATTGCGGTGAAAAACAAGTTCCTGCAGGGCGATGCGGCAGAGATTATGACGCCCCAGGGCAATCTGACCTGCACGCTGGAGGCGATGGAAAACGATCGCGGCGAGGCGGTCACTGTCGCGCCCGGCGACGGTCATCGGGTCTGGATCCCGGTGCCGGCAGAGGTGGATCTTCGCTTTGCGCTGCTGCTGCGTAATCTTCCTGAAGGCAATACCACTAGCGATCCGCACGGCAAAAATCGCACAAAATGAAAAAAAGGCGGCGAAGTTAGAACAGGATCACAGACGGTCACAGCGCCGCGCTTTAGAATCCCGCCTGCTGCTAATGAGTAACAATATCCAGCGTGCACGACCAGGAACCACCTCATTTACCCGCCCGGCTCCCCCGCGCGGGTTTTCTTTTTTCAGCGCCTGCCGATAAAGTTCCCGCCGCAGCTATGCTATAACCACATCCCTGTCTCACGTTTCAAGGAACTGAAGATGCACACTACACCGCTCACGCTGCTGATCCTGAATGGAAAAGGCGCCGGCAATGAAGATCTGCGCGCGGCCGTTGATACGCTGCGCGAAGAGGGCTTTAATCTGGCCGTGCGCGTCACCTGGGAAAAAGGTGATGGCGATCGCTATGTACAGGAAGCGGTTGCTCTGCAGGCGGAAACCGTTGTTGCAGGCGGCGGCGACGGCACCATAAATGAGATTGCCACCGCGCTGGCCGCGATACCTGA
Organism: Pantoea sp. M_9; assembly: GCF_008631385.1. Taxonomy (NCBI): domain Bacteria; kingdom Pseudomonadati; phylum Pseudomonadota; class Gammaproteobacteria; order Enterobacterales; family Erwiniaceae; genus Pantoea; species Pantoea sp. M_9. Next base: position 630,687 of record NZ_VWUF01000001.1, read on the forward strand.
GGCCTCCCGTCCGGTACTCGGCATTCTGCCGCTGGGCACCGCCAACGATTTTGCCACCAGCGTGGGCATTCCGGCGGAGATGGAGCCGGCGCTGCGCCTTGCCGTGGTGGGCAAAGCCACCGCTATCGATCTGGCGCGGGTGAATGGCGACCGCTACTTTATCAATATGGCGACCGGCGGCTTTGGTACGCGTATTACCACTGAAACGCCGGAGAAACTGAAGTCCGCGCTGGGTGGCGTCTCCTACTTTATTCACGGCCTGATGCGCGTGGATGCGCTGAAACCTGACAGCTGCGAAATCAGCGGTCCTGGCTTCAGCTGGCAGGGTGATGCGCTGGTTATCGGTATCGGTAACGGTCGCCAGGCGGGTGGCGGGCAGCGCCTCTGCCCCGATGCGCTGATAAACGATGGTCAGCTTAACCTCAGCATCGTTACCGCGCAGGAGCTGCTGCCCACGCTGCTGCATTCGCTGACGCGCGATGATGAAAACCCTAATATTGTGTCGGCTCAGCTCGACTCGCTGACTATTCGTTCGCCGCATGAGATGACGTTTAATCTGGACGGTGAGCCGCTCAGCGGCAGCGAATTTACCATTGATGTGCTGCCAGGCGCGCTCAGCTGTCGCCTGCCGCCACAGTGCGCGCTGCTGGCCTGACAACGCACGTATCACCGGGTGCGCACTGATGCGCACCCGGTGGTTTACCGGGCAAACCGCTTAACCTTCCGGATTATACCTTCATCCAGCGCCGCTCGGCCGCCGAAATCGCAATGGCTTCCAGCACCTTCTGTACCTGTAGCCCTTCGGCAAAGTCTGGCCACATGCGATCGCCTGCCGCAATGCCATTGATCAGATCGCGGATCTCCACGGTTTTCTGATCGTTAAACCCGATACCGTGCCCGGCGGAGACGCAGAAGCTGGCGTAGTCGGGATGCGCCGGTCCGGTGAGCAGCGTTTTAAAGCCCTGTCGTCCGGCAGGTTCATCGTGGATATAGAGCGCCAGCTCGGCCATGCGCTCCTGGGTATAGCGCAGCGTACCCCGGGTGCCGGTGACCACATAGGTCAGCCCCATCTTGCTGCCACAGGCAATGCGTGAGGTTTCAATCACGCCGTGCGCGCCATTGCTGAAGCGCAGCAGCGCGCTGGCCTGATCCTCATTCTCGACCGGCAGCAGACGCGCAGGATCTTTAGGATCGGGGCGCTGCGCGATTACCGTCATCATATCGCCGCTGACCTCCTCAATGTCGCCCACCAGATAGTGCGCCATATTGACGATATGCGCGGCCAGATCGCCGAGCGCGCCCAGCCCTGCCAGTTTTTTCTGACAGTGCCAGTCCAGCGGCGTCTGCGGGCTGGCGAGGTAATCTTCATTATGCGTGCCGTAAAAATGCACCACTTCACCAATCTCGCCGCGCGCAATGATCTCCCGCGCCAGCTGGCTGGTCGGATTTTTCATGTAATTAAAACCCACCAGCGTTTTTACACCCGCCCGCTCTGCCGCCTGCACCATCTCCTCTGCATCCGCCACGCTCAGCGACAGCGGCTTTTCCGAGTAGACATGTTTGCCGTGGCGGATCGCCTCCAGCGCCATCTCTTTATGCAGGAAGTTGGGCGCACAGATATCGACAACGTCGATCTGCGGATCGCTGACCAGCTCGCGCCAGTCGCCGGTGGAGCGGGCAAAGCCAAACGTGGCCGCCTGCTTTGCCGCCAGTGCCGGATCGACTTCAGCCAGCATCTCCCGCACGATCTCACCTTTCAGGGCAAACACCGTGGGTGCCTGCGCATAGGCGATAGCGTGACACCGCCCGATATATCCGCTGCCGATCATTCCGATTCTGACTCTGTTCATGCTGCACCCGTAAAAAGTGGAGGAGGTTTCGCGGAATATATGTTTCATTTTTTGGCGCCACAATGGCGAAATGAAATATCTGTGATCATTGATGTGGAGCACACGACAAAATCAACAAATCCCGCTGTAATCTTGCAGTACTTTGGTGATATTCCTCACATTAAGTCAGGCGGTGGCGGTTTATTCAGCAGTCAGTAAAAATTTTGCAAAAGGGCTTTGACACGCAGCAGGCTGCCCGATATTATGCGCCCCGTTCCACACAATTCCTCTGTAGTTCAGTCGGTAGAACGGCGGACTGTTAATCCGTATGTCACTGGTTCGAGTCCAGTCAGAGGAGCCAGATTCTTAAAAAGAGCAGCCTGTAAGGCTGCTTTTTTTATGCCTGCGTGTTATCCGCCCGCTGCNTTTGCAAAAGGGCTTTGACACGCAGCAGGCTGCCCGATATTATGCGCCCCGTTCCACACAATTCCTCTGTAGTTCAGTCGGTAGAACGGCGGACTGTTAATCCGTATGTCACTGGTTCGAGTCCAGTCAGAGGAGCCAGATTCTTAAAAAGAGCAGCCTGTAAGGCTGCTTTTTTTATGCCTGCGTGTTATCCGCCCGCTGCACCCGCCCTACCACCAGTGATGAAAGTGGTGTACCGGCCCGATGCCCTTTCCTGCCTCCAGCGAATCGGCCTGCAGCAGCGCCTGCTGCAGCCAGCCTTTTGCCGCCGTCACCGTATCAGCCCAGCTCTCATGCCGCGGCCGCAGCGCTGCCAGCGCCGCCGAAAGGGTACAGCCGGTGCCGTGAGTGTGACGCGTCGCTACGCGCGGGGCCGTAAAGCGGAAGCGTCCGCTGCGGGTAATCAGCCAGTCCGGGCTTTCCGCATCCTCCAGATGTCCCCCTTTCATCAGCACCGCGGCACAGCCGAGATCGAGCAGCCCCTCCCCCTGCTGCTGCATGGCGCGCTCATCGCGGGCAGGTGTTGTTTCCAGCAGCGCCGCGGCTTCCGGCAGATTAGGCGTGATCAGCGAAACCTGCGGCAGCAACCGCTCACGCATCGCCGCCACCGCCTCCGGCGCCAGCAGCGCATCGCCGCTTTTGGCAATCATTACCGTATCCAGCACCACAAACGGCAGCCGCGCGCGCGCCAGTTTCTCTGCCACCACTTCCACGATAGCGCTCTCTGCCAGCATGCCGATTTTTGCCGTATCGATACGGATATCGCTCAGCACCGAATCCAGCTGGGCGGCGACAAACGCCGGTGAAATGTAACAGACCGACTGTACGCCACAGGTGTTTTGCGCCACCAGCGCGGTAATAACGCTGGTGCCGTAGGCGCTGAGTGCGGAAAAGGTTTTGAGATCGGCCTGAATGCCCGCGCCGCCGCTGGGATCGGTGCCGGCAATGGTCAGGGCATTTATACGGGGCAAGCCGCGCGGTAAAACAGAGGAAGGATGGGTCATCATAGCGCTCCTGTCAGGCGTACAGGAAGGCGAATGCGCGCAGGCATCTGACTTCCCTACGCTGGCATTATCCAGATCAGGTAATACGGGTATTTCTCAGCCTTCACAAAGAAGGGCACCCCGAGTCATGGTGTCTGTTACGACACACCGGCAGCTTAGGGGAAGCGATCGCCTGACGCAAGCCGCAGCGAGCAGAAAGCTTGATCTGCGCGGTAGCAGAAGCAGACAGTGCGCTGGAGTGACCGGTTTATTGATATAGCGCAAGCCGCGGCAACGCGGCTGCATGCTTAATCTGCTGCCGGATCACCCTGCCGGATATCATCATGCTTAACCTGCTGCGCCACCTTATTCCGCACGCTCACCGCTGGTATCAGATTGAGATCAGCCGCCACGGCGTCCTGAATCCTGCCGGACGTCACTGTCAGGCTACCTTTATCACCGCGCGCTGCCGCAGCTGTGGTGTACAGCTGCATAAGCTCTACTACCGCGACCTCAGCGATAGCGAAGCGCGCCGCTGGCTCGGCTGATTCAGCGCAAAAAAAGCCCCGCAGCAAGGTGCGGGGCGCGGGCCGGACAGCGGATTTTACTGTGCAGGCTGGGTGCGGATCAGATAATCAAAGGCGCTGAGTGACGCTTTAGCGCCCTCGCCGCTGGCGATGATAATCTGCTTATACGGCACCGTGGTGCAGTCGCCGGCGGCAAATACGCCTTTCAGGCTGGTTTCGCACTTCGCATCGATAATCACTTCACCCATGCGGTTGCGCTCGACCGCGCCTTCAAGGAAGCCAGTATTAGGCAGCAGACCAATCTGAACAAAGATGCCGCTCAGCGCCAGCTCGTGCGTGGTCTGGGTGGTGCGATCCAGATACGCCAGCCCGGTGACTTTGCTGCCGTCGCCTTTAACTTCGGTGGTCTGGGCGTTGAGGATCACGTCGACATTTTTCAGGCTGCGCAGTTTATCCTGCAGCACTTTGTCAGCGCGCATCTCGCCGGCAAACTCCAGCAGGGTAACGTGCTCAACAATACCGGCCAGATCGATGGCCGCTTCCACGCCAGAGTTACCGCCGCCGATAACCGCGGTGCGCTTGCCTTTAAACAGCGGGCCGTCGCAGTGCGGGCAGTAGGTCACGCCTTTGGTGCGATACTGATCTTCGCCCGGTACGCCCATGTTGCGCCAGCGCGCGCCGGTGGCGATGATGATGCTGCGTGATTTCAGCACCGCGCCGGAAGCGGTTTCAATGGCGTGCAATCCTCCTTCCTGCGCGGCGGGGATCAGTTTAATGGCGCTCTGAGTGTCAATCACATCTACTGCGTAATCATCAACGTGCGCGCGCAGTGATCCCGCCAGCTTCGCCCCTTCCGTTTTTGGTACAGAGATGTAGTTTTCAATATCTACCGTATCCAGTACCTGACCACCAAAACGCTCGCCCATCAGGCCGGTACGAATACCTTTACGCGCGGAGTAGATAGCCGCTGCGGCGCCTGCCGGACCACTGCCGATAATCAGGACTTCATACGCGTCACGCTTGTTCAGCTCTTCTGCCGCACGCTTATCAGCGTTGGTATCAACTTTTCCGACGATTTCGGCCAGGCTCATGCGGCCCTGCCCAAACTCTTTGCCGTTCAGATAGACGGCCGGCACGCCCATGACGTTGCGCTCGGTAATTTCATTCTGGAACACGCCACCATCAATAGCGGTGTGGCTGATACGCGGATTCAGTACCGCCATCAGGTTCAGCGCCTGCACCACATCCGGACAGTTGTGGCAGGAGAGCGAGTAGTAGGTTTCAAAGTGCAGATCGGTATCAAGTGACATCACCTGATCCAGCAGACTCTGCGCCTCTTTAGAGGGGTGCCCACCGGTCTGGAGCAGCGCCAGCACCAGTGACGTAAATTCATGGCCCATCGGCGAGCCGGCAAAGCGCGGACCGCTCTGGCTGCCTGGGTTAGTGATCAGAAACGACGGTTTGCGTACCGGACGATCGTTCTCTTCACGGAAGCTGACTTTGTCAGAGAGCGCGGCAATATCTGCTAACAGCGTACGGATCTCAGCAGATTTTGTGCCCTCATCCAGGGTAGCAATCAACTCAACCGGTTTCGTTAGTTTCTCAAGGTAAGCCTTAAGCTGGGTTTTTAAATTGGTGTCGAGCATAGTGAGTTCCTGTGAAGAAAATCGGGTGCCGCAGCACCCGATAAAAAAGAGACCGAATGGCGTCAGGTAACTTAGATTTTACCGACCAGGTCCAGTGACGGAGCCAGCGTGGCGTCGCCCTCTTTCCATTTAGCCGGGCAAACTTCGCCTGGGTGAGAAGCCACGTACTGTGCAGCTTTCACTTTGCGCAGCAGGTCAGAGGCGTCGCGGCCAATGCCTTCAGCGGTGATTTCGATCGCCTGGATGATGCCTTCCGGGTCAACGATGAACGTACCGCGATCGGCCAGACCTTCTGCCTCACGCATAATTTCAAAGTTGCGGGTCAGCGCGCCGGTTGGATCGCCGATCATGGCATACTGAATCTTGCCGATGGTCTCGGAAGAACCGTGCCAGGCTTTGTGGGTAAAGTGCGTGTCAGTAGAAACGGAGTAGATATCTACGCCCAGTTTCTGGAACTCTTCGTAGTGGTCTGCAACGTCACCCAGTTCGGTCGGGCATACGAAGGTGAAGTCAGCCGGGTAGAAGAAGAAAACACTCCATTTACCTTCAACGTCTTTCTCGGTTACGTCGATGAATTCGCCGTTTTTGAACGCTGCGTTTTTGAACGGTTTAATTTTGGTGTTAATGATTGACATAGTGACCTCCGTTAAAAAGATGTGATGCAGGCTACAGTTTTTTCAGGCCAGGTGCTAATACGCAGACGTTATCACTCAGATAAACAAAAGCTATCAATGCAGCGAGACCAGATCCGGTGCGGCTTGCCGCGGCATTCTACACAGAAAAGCGGCGGCGATAACAGGCTTTCTCAGAATGCGGCAAAACTGCTATTTTTTTTACAGGCTGGTACGCATGACCGCGTGCCGTAAGCGATGCTTGCGATTCAGGAGACCCCGTAGGTGAATATCCGATCTTTTCAGGAGAGCGATCGCCCGTTTCTGCGCACGCTGTTTCTCGCCGCGCGCCGGCACAGCTGGACGTGGCTTAACGGTGATGCGTGGCAGCTGGAGGATTTTGATGCGGTGATCCTGGGCGAAACGGTGCTGGTAGCGGAGATAAACGGCGAACGCGCGGGCTTTGCCGGTATTCTGGACAACGACAATTTCCTGCACAGCCTCTATGTTGACCCGGCGTATCAGGGTCAGGGTGTGGGCAGCGCGCTGCTGCAGCAGGTTACGGCACGCTTTACCTCAACCGGCGCGCTGAAATGTCTGGCTGCGAACCGGGCTGCGCTGGCGTTCTACCAGCATCACGGCTGGCAGCGCGTCGCCAGCGGCGAAGGCGAACAGGGTACCTATGTGCTGATGCACTATCCGCTGGCGGGGCGCGCCAGCGAAACGGCGTGAGTTATACCGCCCGAAAGGCGATATCGCCCGGGATCACCTCGCCCTGCCAGTAGAGCTGAGCGGCTACGCGCCCCGCCAGCTGGCGATAGAGGGTGGTAAACTCGCTCTCTGGCCGGCGGATCACCGTAGGCGTCCCGTCATCCAGGTCTTCCCGCAGGTGAATATGCAGCGGCAGCTGTGCCAGCAGGCGGGTGTGATAATCCTGCACCAGCCGCTCAGCGCCGCCGGTGCCGAAAATAGGCTCATGGTGGCCACACTCACTGCAGATATGCATGCTCATGTTCTCCACCACCCCCAGCACCGGCACCGCCACTTTTTCAAACATCACAATGCCTTTGCGCGCGTCCAGCAGCGCGATATCCTGCGGCGTGGTCACTACCACGGCGCCGGTGACCGGTACGCTCTGCGCCAGTGTCAGCTGGATATCGCCGGTGCCGGGCGGCATATCGAGAACCAGATAGTCGAGGTCGGGCCACAACGTCTCATTGAGCAGCTGCAGCAGCGCCTTGCTCGCCATCGGTCCGCGCCACACCATCGCATTATCATCCGTAACCAGATAGCCAATTGAGTTGGTCGCGAGCCCATGCGCCATAATCGGTGCCATGTGCGTGCCGTCAGGCGATGTCGGACGCTCCGCTTCCGTTCCCAGCATGTCTGGAATGGAGGGACCATAAATATCCGCATCCAGCAGCCCCACGCGCGCCCCTTCGGCGGCCAGCGCCAGCGCCATGTTAACCGCCGTGCTCGACTTGCCGACGCCGCCTTTGCCGGAGCTGACCGCAATAATATTCTTCACGCCGTTCACGCCCGGCTGATTTTTTACCCGCTTCAGGGTGGCGATATCGTGACGCAGACGCCAGTCGATCGCGCGCGCCTGCGTCAGCCGCAGCAGCTCCGCGCTCACCTGCGCTTTGAGATCCTCAAACGCGCTGCGCCAGATAAACGGCATAACCAGCTCGATATGCAGTTTTTCATCCAGCAGCGCCACGTGCCGCAGCGCTTTCAGCGTAGTGAGATTTTGCTGCAGCGTAGGGTGCGTAAATGCGCTCAGCACGCCGCTGACCACGGCACGCAACGCTTCAGGTGAATGATAATCCCGGGATTGTGTACTCATCCCCTCTCCTTATTTCATCATGACGCCAGAATGTAGCGGTATAAGGTCAATCATATCAGAGCAGCGCGAAAAAGAGCGCGACGCGCCTCCTGTGTTTACGCCGGAGGGTGCTTCGGTTAACATCTAACCCCGATTTTTCATTAACGGAAAGCTACGCAAATTATGACTCAAGTCGCTAAAAAATTACTGGTAACGTGCGCCCTGCCGTACGCAAACGGCTCTATCCATCTTGGTCACATGCTGGAACATATCCAGGCTGATGTATGGGTCCGTTACCAGCGAATGCGTGGCAACCAGGTTTACTTCATCTGCGCAGACGATGCGCACGGCACGCCGATTATGCTGAAAGCACAGCAGCTGGGCATCACGCCGGAGCAGATGATCGCCGATATGAAGCAGGAGCATGAAACTGACTTCACCGGCTTTAATATCAGCTATGACAACTATCACTCAACGCATGCCGAAGAGAATCGTCAGCTGGCTGAGGTGATCTACACGCGTCTGAATGAAAATGGCTTTATTAAGAAGCGCACCATTTCGCAGCTCTACGATCCGGAAAAAGGGATGTTTCTGCCCGATCGCTTTGTGAAAGGCACCTGCCCGAAATGTAAAGCGGCCGATCAGTATGGCGATAACTGCGAAGTGTGCAGCGCCACCTACAGCCCGACCGAGCTGATTGAGCCAAAGTCAGTGGTATCCGGCGCTACGCCGGTACTGCGTGATTCTGAACACTTCTTCTTTGATCTGCCGGCGTTCAGCGAAATGCTGCAGGCGTGGACGCGTTCCGGCGCGCTGCAGGAGCAGGTCGCCAATAAGATGCAGGAGTGGTTTGAGTCGGGACTGCAGCAGTGGGATATCTCCCGTGATGCGCCCTACTTTGGCTTTGAGATCCCGGATGCACCGGGCAAATATTTCTACGTCTGGCTGGATGCGCCAATCGGCTACATGGGCTCGTTTAAGAATCTGTGCGACAAGCGCGGCGATATCGACTTCAGCGAGTTCTGGCAGAAAGATTCTGCGACCGAGCTTTATCACTTTATCGGTAAAGATATCGTCTATTTCCACAGCCTGTTCTGGCCGGCAATGCTGGAAGGCAGCGGTTTCCGCAAGCCGACCAACCTGTTTGTGCATGGCTATGTCACGGTAAACGGCGCGAAGATGTCAAAATCGCGCGGTACTTTTATCAAAGCCAGCACCTGGCTGAAGCATCTTGATGCCGACAGCCTGCGCTACTACTACGCGGCCAAGCTCTCTTCGCGCATTGATGACATCGACCTGAATCTGGAAGATTTCGTGCAGCGCGTTAACGCTGACGTGGTGAACAAAGTCGTTAACCTGGCTTCGCGCAACGCCGGTTTTATCACCAAACGCTTTAACGGTGAGCTGGCCGCTGAACTCGCCGATCCGGCGCTGTATCAGACGTTTGTGGACGCATCAGAGAAGATTGGCGAGGCGTGGGAAAACCGTGAATATAACCGCGCTATCCGTGAGATCATGACGCTGGCCGATCTGGCGAACCGTTATGTTGATGAGCAGGCACCGTGGGTGGTGGCGAAACAGGAAGGCCGCGACGCTGATCTGCAGGCGATCTGCTCGATGGGCATCAACCTGTTCCGCGTGCTGATGACCTGGCTGAAGCCGGTACTGCCATCGCTGAGCGAGCGCGCCGAGGCGTTTCTGCAGAGCGAACTGAGCTGGGATGGCATCGCACAGCCGCTGCTGAATCACAGCGTGGCGCCCTTCAAAGCGCTCTATGGCCGCATTGAGATGGCAAAAGTGGAGGCGCTGATTGAGGCATCGAAAGAGGATGCGGCGGCGGCCAGTCAGCCTGCGGTAAGCGGCCCGCTTGCTGATGCGCCGATTGGCGACACCATCACCATTGATGATTTCGCCAAAGTCGATATGCGCGTGGCGCTGATTGAGCAGGCGGAGCTGGTTGAGGGTTCAGACAAGCTGCTGCGCCTGCAGCTCGATCTCGGCGGTGAGAAGCGTCAAATCTTCTCCGGCATTCGTGCTGCCTACCCCGATCCTTCGGTACTGGTGGGTAAGATGACCATTATCGTGGCTAACCTGGCACCGCGTAAGATGCGCTTTGGCGTATCGGAAGGGATGGTACTCTCAGCCGGCTCAGGCGGCAGCGATCTGTTTGTGCTCTCGGTGGACAGCGGCGCACAGCCAGGCATGCCGGTTAAGTAATCGCTTTTCAGCCCTCTCCTCTGAGAGGGCTTTTTTTTAATCCCATTACTCAGACAACGCGATACAGCCAGATAATCAATTTTCTGCAATGCAGCCTAAGAACAACCTGTTTGCGCTAACGCCAGTTATAGCATAAGCCTGTGAACTGCCTTGCAAATACAAGATTGTTTCTGAAGATAAAATCATATAACTATTCTGTTTTATTATGACATGCTGATTATCTGATTTGAAAACAAAGTAAGAATATATCTGTCGTACCGAAAACCGAACATCCTCTACACGAAAAAATTTAGCTGAAAGTGCAAAAAAATAATAATTCCATTCCAAGCCTCTGTTTTTATTTTAATATAATGAAACGTTTTAACTATTTTATTTCCTGCTATATTTTAACAGGGAATTACTATTGAATACCGTTTTCCTGTCAGCAGCATTAACCCTCGCAGCAAAATATCCCGGCTCAGACTGGAGCTCATAACGTATCGACATTAGAGGACCCGGAATCATGAGCCATAAATCGTTTAACCTCTCTGTACTGGCGCTTGCTATTGCCGGGGCTGTAACCACTCCGGGCACCGTATTTGCCGCCATTATTTATCAGGGTAACGTTACGGGCACCACCTCATCCCCGCCCGCTAACGGTGCTGACTGGATTGATGCCCGCAACGATATCACCGCAACTGAAACGTCACCCGGCGTTGGCGGTATGTTTATCACCAGCGGCAGCCAGCTTACGGCTAACAGCCTGAGGTTTGCAGGTGAAGGAGATCTGGTACTGTCAGGAACCGGTACGCGCGCAACGCTTGGCACAATCATCACAGATACCGATGTGTCGATTGGCGTCAGTAACGGTGCGGTGTTAAATGCAAACAACATTTTGCTGCGCCTGGCATCAATTATGGTGATTGGCAATAATAATATTATTGGAGATGCTATCGCACCTGGAACAGTCGCTATTCCAACCCTGACGCTGGCGGATACATCAAAAATTTTCTTTGTACATAACAGCAGTAACTATATTTTCGATGCCAGTATTCTTAGCAACGCGTCCGGGCAGGGAGCCATTTTTGCCCGGGAAGGCACGACCACGCTGGCAAAGAGCGGTAACTTCTCAGGCTCCTACCTGATCGATAATGGCTGGACACAAAACTATGCGACGCTGCTTGCCGGCGCGCCAAATGCACTGGGGCAGAATGCCACATTTGAAATTCGCTCTAAAGGCACGCTGGATACCAATGGTTACAGCCAGCAGATTGGATCAATAACGAATAATGGCGGTAAGGTTATTGTTTAGGGTGCGGCTGCCGGCACCCGGGTTAATATCGCGAATGGCTATGATGGCAGCGGCGCACTGACCGTTACCGGGCGCGGTGTCACACTGAATGTGATAAACGGGCTGGTTAACCGGGGCACGCTGGCGGTTGCGTCAGGCGCAACGCTCCGTGCTGATACGCTCAGTAATAATAACGGTCAGATTCGGTTTACCGACGGCGCCAGTGTTACAGCAGGTACGGTATATAATAATGGCCCGGTGTTTAGCGTCAGTGGTAATAATACTGCTCTGCGGATCACTAATCAGCTTACTAACCTTCGAACATTACAAATTCTGAACGACGCAACCGTGTCGGCAGGCAGCGTGAATAATAGCGGTAACCTGTTACTGAACGGCACCACGCTAGCGGTGGCCAGACAGCTGGCGAGTACCGGCATAGTACTGGTACAGAACGGGGCCACGCTGGCAGCTGATAGCCTTTTAATAAGCGGTAATAGTACCACTGCGCCCTCAATGCTCTCTGTAGGCAATATCAACGGTTATGTTGCCGATAGCGCCGGGCGCGTCAATGCCAGGCAGATTACGCTCGCCTCCTCACCCACCTCGCGCGCACTGGTGAATTTTAACCACACCGATGCGAATTATAATTTTGCTTCGCCTGTAACCGGTACAGGGGATGTCGTGGTGACATCCGGGGTAACGACACTCTCTGGCCTCAATAGCTACTCAGGGAGCACTACCGTAACGGGGGGGACTCTGCGGGCAGGTGGAGACAATACCTTTAGCACAGCCTCCGCATGGAATATTGGCAGCAACGGTGAGCTGGATCTGAACGGCTACCGTCAGACGCTGGGCGACACCACCAATGCCGGTACTATCCGGCTTGCCGGCGCCGCTGCCGGTAATGTCCTTACCGTCGATGGTAATTACACCGGTAACGACGGCACTCTGATATTCGGCACCGAGCTTGATGATGACAATGCCCGTACCGATCGGCTGGTGGTCACCGGCGATGCCAGCGGTACCACCAATATCGCCGTGAATAACCTTGGCGGACGTGGCGCGCAAACCTATAACGGCATTGAGCTGATTGAAGTGCAGGGCAGCGCCGACAGCAGCGCATTCCGTCAGCAGGGACGCATTGTAGCGGGCGCCTATGAATATCGCCTGCTGCGCGGTAATAAAAACTGGTACCTGACCAATCGCGTTAATCTGGAAACGGGCCTGCCGATTATCGGCGACGGTGGCGACAACGGTGGTGGTGACAACGGCGGCGGCGGTGATAACGGCGGCGGCGGTGATAACGGCGGCGGCGGTGACAACGGCGGCGGCGGTGACAACGGCGGTGGCGGTGATAACGGCGGCGGCGGGGAAAGCGTGGCAGTACTACGCCCGGAAGGCGGCGCTTATGCTGCTAACCTCGCCACTGCATCTACGCTGTTCGATACCCGTATGAGCGAACGTCAGGGCACCTGGTACCTCGATCCGCTGACCGGCGAACAGCAGTACACGTCACTCTGGCTGCGCGTCTCCGGCGATCATAATCGTCAGCACGCCGGTGACGGCCAGCTACGTACCCGCGCCAACAGCGTAGTGACCCTGCTCGGCGGCGATATTGCCGCTACTGACGCTGCCCGCGTCGGCCTGATGGCGGGCTATGGCAACAGCAAAAGCAATAGTGCATCCGGGATCACCGGCTACCGCGCCCGCGGCCAGATCAATGGCTATACCACCGGTATATATGGTACCTGGTTTGCAGAAAGGACCGATGAAAAAGGCCTGTGGGCGGACAGCACGCTGCAGTATAGCTGGTTTAACAATCAGGTAGAGGGGGAGGATGAAGCGGGTGAATCTTATCGCTCTAAAGGGTTTAGCGCCTCGCTCTCTTCCGGCTACGTTATTCGGCTGGCCCAGAGCGAACGTCGTGCTTTCTTTCTGCAGCCGCAGGCGCGCATCGGCTGGTCGGGTATTAAAGCTGATGACCATACCGAGCGCAACGGCACGCTGGTGCAAGGCAGCGGTCAGGATAACGTCAGCAGCAGCCTGGGCATTAAAGCCTTTATGAAGAGCCATGCCGCGCAGGACGATCGCAACGGCCGCCGCTTCAGCCTGTTCACCGAAGCCAACTGGATCCACAACAGTCGTGAATACGCGGTGCGCATGGATGATGTCGTGGTCTCACAACAGGGCAGTCGCAATATTGCCGAAGCGCGCGTGGGCGTGGATGGTGCGCTGGGCGGTGGTCTCGGCCTGAAAGGCACTGTTGGTCAGCAGGTGGGTAACAACGGCTGGTCTGATACTCACGCGGCCATCAGCGTCAGCTATCGCTTCTGACAACGGATCCGGACACCGTTTGCATACCGCTGCGGACCCGGGCTCCTTTTTTTGAGCTTCTGGTTCAGCGCCAGCTTTTGTGACGTCTGGCACGCTAAGCACGTAATGCGTATGATGTAAACCGATAACAGACGCCGGAGATGCCTGACGTGTTAACTGCCTGCTGGCGCTATCTGCGCGCCTTTACGATTATCTATGCCGCGCTCTATGCCGGTATCGCGCTCGCCGCCCTGCTTCCGTTTACTATCCCTGGCAGTATTATCGGTATGCTGCTGCTGTTTTTACTGCTCGGACTGCAGATCCTGCCGGTCCACTGGGTCAAGCCCGGCTGCCAGCTGCTGATCCGCTATATGGCGCTGCTGTTTGTGCCGATAAGCGTCGGCGTTATCAGCTATACCGATGTGCTCTCCGCGCAGTTTGGCCCGATTGTGGTCTCCTGCCTGACCAGTACGCTGATGGTACTGGTGGTAGTGGGGTTCAGCGCTGAACGCCTGCAGCGCCCGCAACCGGAGCAGCCGCATGAGTGACGTCTGGTGGTCCCTGCCGCTGACGCTGGCGGCCTGGTTTGCGGCACGCTGGCTGGCCGCAAAGCTCAAAATCTCGCTGATTAATCCGCTGCTGGTGGCCATGGCGATCATTATCCCGCTGCTGCTGCTGACGCATACGCCTTACACGCGCTATTTTGCCGGCAGCGCTCTGCTGAATCAGCTGCTGCAGCCGGCGGTCGTGGCGCTGGCGCTGCCGCTCTATGAGCAGATGCATCAAATCCGCGCGCGCTGGAAAACGATCATCAGCGTCTGCTTTATCGGCAGCATGACGGCTATGGTTTCTGGTACCGCAATGGCGCTGTGGCTGGGCGCCACACCGGAAATCGCCGCGACGCTGCTGCCTAAGTCGGTCACCACACCGATCGCCATGGCGGTCTCCGCCTCACTGCACGGCATTCCGGCTATCAGCGCTATCTGCGTGCTGATCGCCGGTGTATTTGGTGCCGTATTCGGGCACATGCTGCTGAACCTGCTGCGCATCCGTAGCAAAGCAGCGCGTGGCCTGGCAATTGGCAACGCGTCACACGCGCTGGGCACGGCGCGCGCAGCGGAACTCGACTATCAGGAAGGGGCGTTCAGTTCGCTGGCGCTGGTGATCTGCGGCATCATCACCTCTTTGCTGGCGCCGTTTATCTTTCCGCTGCTGCTGGCGTGGTTTGGCTGAAAGTTTGCGAGAGATCTCGCAAAGTTGAAACAACTCAATGAGCTTACATTGTCATAGCGACATGGATCACATATAACTCAGCAGGCGGCGCACCGCCGCTGATGAGTTAATGAGGCCTGATACCATGCACCCACGATTCTCCTCCGCTTTCTCCGACCTGCCGTTACCCCTGCAGCAGGCGCTGCAGCCGCTGCTGGACGCGCCCGATTTTCACGGCGTTCTCCGCCCCGATGAGCGGATAGCGCTGCAGCAGGCGACCGGACTGGAAGAGGATGCGCTGGCGCTGGCGCTCCTGCCGCTTGCCGCCTGCTGTGCGGTTGCCCCGCTCTCCCGCTTTAACGTTGGCGCTATCGCACGCGGCGTCAGCGGCCACTGGTATTTTGGGGCGAATATGGAGTTTCGCGGTGCCACAATGCAGCAGACGGTGCACGCTGAGCAGAGCGCGATTACCCACGCCTGGCTGCGCGGTGAAAACGGGCTCGAGGCCATTACGGTTAACTACACGCCGTGCGGCCACTGTCGTCAGTTTATGAATGAGCTGAACAGCGGCACGGCGATCCGCATCAGTCTGCCGGGCCGTGACGTGAACACGCTGGCCCACTACCTGCCCGATGCATTTGGTCCTGCTGACCTCAATATTACCGAACGGCTGATGACGCCGGTTGACCACGCCTTTACCCCTGCCGGCGATGCCCTGCAGCAGGCGGCGATCCGGGCTGCCAGCCAGAGCCATGCGCCTTACAGCTTCAGCTACAGCGGCGTGGCACTGGAGAGCCGCAGCGGCGCCATTTACAGCGGCCGCTATGCAGAGAATGCCGCCTTCAATCCGAGCCTGCCGCCGCTGCAGGCCGCGCTGATCCTGATGAATATGCATCATGAACCGCTGGAAGCTATCCGCCGCGCGGCGCTGGCTGAGTCTGCAGAGGGTACGCTGACGCAGGCGGACGCCACGCGGGCGACGCTGGCCGCGCTCGGCTGCCGCGAGCTGACGATTACTTTAGTTTCAAAAACATCCGTTTAGTGATCCTTTTACCGCTTTTGTGACCTGCTGTTAACAAAAGCTGTACATCTGCCGGAATTTTCATAGGATCGGGCGCCAGACCTTTACAATAATCAGATCTGGCGTGACCTTTTCGTAGCGATACGTCAGCAAACACTGCAACCGGAGCAAACATTGCATGGAACTCGAGTACGAAAGTAAACGCCCGCTCTATATCCCCTATGCGGGTCCGATTCTGCTGGAATTTCCGCTGCTGAATAAAGGCAGCGCCTTCTCTCTGGAAGAGCGAAACGAATTTAATCTTAATGGTCTGCTGCCGGATGCGGTTGAGACCATTGAAGAGCAGGCGGAGCGCGCCTGGCGTCAGTTCCTGGATTTCAAAAACAACAACGACAAGCACGTCTATCTGCGCAATATCCAGGATACCAACGAAACCCTGTTCTACCGCCTGCTGGATAATCATCTGGAAGAGATGATGCCGATTATCTACACCCCGACCGTGGGCGCGGCATGCGAGCACTTCTCTGAAATTTACCGTCGCGCGCGCGGCGTATTCATCTCCTACAACAATCGCGATCGCATCGAAGACATGCTGCAGAACGCCACCAAGCAGAATGTTAAGGTTATTGTGGTCACGGATGGCGAGCGCATTCTGGGTCTGGGCGACCTCGGCATCGGCGGCATGGGTATTCCGATTGGTAAACTGTCGCTCTATACCGCCTGCGGCGGCATCAGTCCGGCTTACACCCTGCCGGTGGTACTGGATGTCGGAACCAATAACCCGCAGCTGCTCAACGACCCGCTCTATATGGGCTGGCGCCATCCGCGCATTACCGGCGAAGAGTATGAGTCGTTTGTGAATGAATTTATTCAGGCGGTGAAACGTCGCTGGCCAAACGTCCTGCTGCAGTTCGAAGATTTTGCGCAGAAGAACGCCATGCCGCTGCTGCAGCGCTATCGCGATGAGATCTGCTGCTTCAATGACGATATTCAGGGCACTGCAGCTGTTACCGTTGGTACCCTGATTGCCGCCAGCCGCGCCGCAGGCAGCCGCCTGTGCGAGCAGAAAGTGGTTTTCCTCGGCGCCGGTTCTGCAGGCTGCGGTATTGCTGAACAGATTATTGCGCAGATGAAATCGGAAGGGCTGAGCGATGATGAAGCGCGTTCGCGCGTCATGATGGTTGACCGCTTTGGTCTGCTTACCGACAAGCTGCCAAACCTGCTCGACTTCCAGAGCAAGCTGGTGCAGAAAAGTGACAACCTGAAAGCCTGGGACGTCACCAGCGACACGATTTCGCTGCTGGATGTGGTGCGCAACGCGCAGCCCGATATTCTGATCGGCGTATCGGGCCAGCCAGGCCTGTTTACCGAAGAGATCATTCGCGAGATGCACAAGCACTGCAAACGCCCTATCGTGATGCCGCTCTCTAACCCGACGTCACGCGTGGAAGCGACGCCGGCGGATATTATCGCCTGGACCGACGGTGCCGCGCTGGTTGCCACCGGCAGCCCGTTCTCACCGGTGACCTGGAAAGGCAAAACCTATCCGATTGCCCAGTGCAATAACTCCTATATCTTTCCGGGCATCGGACTCGGCGTGATTGCCGCGGGCGCAACGCGCGTGACCGATTCCATGCTGATGACCGCCAGCCGCGCGCTGGCTGACTGCTCGCCGCTGGTTAACGACGGCGAAGGTCCGGTCCTGCCGGAGATCAAAGATATTCAGGGCGTCTCCAAACTGATCGCGATGGAAGTGGGCAAAGCGGCGCAGCTGGCTGGCGTTGCCGTGGTAACGTCGGAGGATGTGCTCTCCAAAGCGGTTCACAACAACTTCTGGCTGCCGCAGTATCGTCACTACCGCCGTACCTCTATCTGATCGCCTCAGCGCCGGATTTCGATCCGACGCTGCTGAAAAAAACATCAGCCAGCCGGGGTGAGCTTGCTTAGCCGCCCCGGCTCAAGTAGCCTTGAAGCACCCTGAATCCTGCCTGTTGAGTTGCCGCGCGCATGCTGAAACGCGTTTTCTTTGCTCTGATCATCATCATCTTAGCGATGGTAGCGACCGCGCTCGGCCTTGATCGCTGGATCAGCTGGAAAACCGCGCCGTTTATCTATGAAGATGTCGCTTCGCTGCCGCATCGCCAGGTTGGCGTGGTACTGGGCACCGCGAAATATTATCGTGCCGGCGTCATTAATCAGTATTACCTCTATCGCATGCAGGGCGCGCTCAACGCCTACAACAGCGGTAAAGTTAACTATCTGCTGCTGAGCGGCGACAACGCCCAGCAGAGCTATAACGAGCCTGCCACCATGCGACGCGATCTGATTAAAGCAGGTGTCGATCCGGCCGATATCGTGCTGGATTATGCTGGTTTTCGCACGCTCGATTCCATTGTGCGCACGCGCAAGGTGTTTGACACCAACGACTTCATTATTATCACCCAGCGCTTTCACTGCGAGCGGGCGCTCTACATTGCGCTGCACCTTGGCATTCAGGCACAGTGCTATGCCGTGCCCTCGCCGAAAAATATGCTGTCGGTGCGCGCACGCGAAGTCGGTGCCCGGCTGGGTGCCATGGCCGATCTCTATCTGATGAAGCGCGAGCCGCGTTTTCTCGGACCGCTGGTGCCGATTCCGGCAGTGCATACGGTGCCGGAAGATGCGCAGAGCTATCCGGCGGTCACGCCTGAACAGCTGCTGGAGCTGGAAGAGAAGCTGCGTAAATAGCCTTTGCTGCGGCCGGCAGCCATAAAAAAAGGCTGCGCCAGCGCAGCCTTTTTCCGTTACCTCAATCTTATTTCTTGCGCGAGTATTTCAGTGAATCCAGCGCCACGGCGAAGATAATGATGCCGCCCTTGATGATGTACTGCCAGTAAGGGTTCACGCCGATGTAAGTCAGACCGTAGTTGATTACGGTAAAGATAATTACCCCGGTCACGACGCCTGCGACCGTACCCACACCGCCGGCGAAGGAGACGCCGCCCACCACGCAGGCCGCAATCGCATCCAGCTCATACATAAAGCCGAGGTTGTTGGTGGCGCTGCCGATACGGCCCGCTTCCAGCAGACCGCCAAACGCATAGAACACCCCTGACAGGGCATAGACCAGAATCAGGTTGAACGGCACGTTAACGCCTGAGACTTTCGCCGCTTCCGGGTTACCGCCAATCGCAAAAATGTTTTTACCGAAGCGGGTTTTGTTCCACAGAATCCAGACAAACACGATAGCGATAATGGCGTAAAAGGTGATAAACGAGAGCTTGAAGTCACCAAAGCGCAGGAAACCCTGGGTAAAGGTGGAGAAGCCCGCGTCGAAGCCGGCAATCGGCGAGGCACCGACAAAATCGTAGTAGAGTGAGTTAATACCATACACGATGATCATCGTACCCAGCGTGGTAATAAACGGCGTTACCTTGAGGTACGCGATGATTACGCCGTTTACCAGGCCAATCACGCCACCGATAATGCACACCACCAGAATAACCAGCGGAATCGGCATGGTTTCCAGATGCGGGAAAACCTTGTTCGCGTTATCCATTGACTGCAGCAGCGTCGCCGCCACTACCGCCGCCAGTCCTACCTGCCGCCCGGCGGAGAGGTCAGTACCCTGAGTCACAATCAGCCCGGCCACGCCCAGCGCGATAATAATACGCACCGACGATTGCGTCAGGATGTTACTCAGGTTCATTAAACTTAAAAATGTCGGATCCTGGAAAATAATAATCGCCAGCAGAACAAACAGGACGACGTAAATACCGCCCTCTTTTAACCAGGTTAGCGCATTCTTTTTAGTAGTCGCTTTCATTTTAAAGCCCTTGCTTCATTAAAGGTGTAATGACGCTAAACGCAGGATTTCATTCTGCGAGGTCGTTTTTGTATCGACAATACCGGCTACCTGACCGTTACTCATGACCAGAATACGATCGGTTATACCCAGCAGCTCTGGCATTTCTGAGGAGATAATAATAATGCCCTTCTCTTTTTTGGCCAGTTCTGAAATCAGCTGATAAATTTCAAATTTAGCCCCCACGTCAATACCGCGCGTGGGTTCATCAAGCATTAATATTTCCGGCTGGGTCAGCAGCCAGCGGCCAATAATGACTTTCTGCTGGTTACCGCCTGAAAGCGAGCCAATCTGCGTATGGTGACCTGGCGTTTTTACCCGCATCGAGTCAATAACCCACTGGGTATCGCTCTTCATACGTTTATTATCGAGCAGGCCGATGCTGGATTTATATTTTTTAATATTGGAGATAAGCGAGTTAAAGCCGATATCGAGATAGGCGTAGATCCCGGTGGAGCGACGCTCTTCTGTAACCAGCGCAAAACCGTGGTTGATCGCCTCGTTTGCACTGTGGTTGTTGATCGCTTTGCCGTGCAGCCGGATAGTTCCGCCCGACTTCTCGCGAATGCCGAACAGCGTCTCAACGATATCGGTACGCTTGGCACCCACCAGCCCGGCGATACCGAGGATCTCCCCTTTATGCAGGTCAAATGAGATATCGCGAATTGAGGGCTGACGCAGTGACGTCAGGTTGCGGACTTCCAGAATCACCTCACCCGGCACGTTGCTCTTATCCGGGAAGCGCTGATTAAGCGAACGGCCCACCATCATGGCGATGATCTTATCCATATCCAGCCCTTCCAGCGACTGAGTGGCGATCCACTGTCCGTCGCGCAGAATGGTGATCTCGTCGCACAGCTGAAAGATCTCTTCCATCTTATGCGAGATATAGACAATACCGCAGCCGCGATCTTTTAATTTACGAATAATCGTAAACAGGTGGTTAACTTCTTTTTCCGTCAGCGAAGAGGTCGGTTCATCCATAATGACTATTTTGGCGTCATAGGAGAACGCTTTGGCAATTTCAATCATCTGCATCTGCGATACAGAAAGATTCGCCACTTTATCGCGCGGATCGATATCAATATCGAGTTCATCAAAGATCGCTTTGGTATCGCGATACATTTTGTCCTGATCGACAAATGGCCCTTTACGCGGGTAGCGACCCAGCCACATATTATCCATCACGCTGCGCTGCAGCACGAGGTTTAATTCCTGATGCACCATTGAGACGCCATTTTCCAGCGCTTCTTTGGAGCTTTTATAGTCAATCTCCTGGCCCTGAAAAAGAATACTCCCCGTATCTTTTTTATAGATGCCAAATAAGCACTTTAATAATGTCGATTTTCCGGCGCCGTTTTCACCCATTAAGGCATGGACGGAGTGCGGCCGCACTTTCAAATTCACATTATCTAAGGCTTTCACCCCTGGAAATGATTTCGAGACATTCGTCATCTCCAGCAGATATTCACGCTGTGTGGTCGGATTCTCACTGGCCATAATTTACCTGGCTAAAAAAAGCGTATGCAGATGCAATAAGGCGCGGCAAATTGCCGCGCCCGGAATAGATTACTTCGCAAACTGAGAGAGGTTCTCTTTATCTACGGCGACATAAGGCACGCGAACCACTTTATCTTCCATCTTGAAGTTAGTGCCCGCGGTCGGCTCTTTGCCATCTGCCAGGTTCTTCGCGATATCCAGCGTGGCTTTCGCCTGGTTTTCCGCATCGTTCAGCACGGTACCCGCCATCGCGCCCGATTTCACCAGCGCCAGCGCTTCTGGCAGCGCATCGACGCCAAACACCGGAATGCTTGATTTGTTGTGTGCTTTCAGCGCTTCAACCGCGCCCATTGCCATTGCATCGTTGTTGGCAATGATCACTTCAATTTTGTTAGCGTTCGGACCGGAGAGCCACGCATCGACTTTATCTTTCGCCTGAGCGGTATCCCACATTGCGGTATCCATCGCCAGCTGCTGCGTTTTGATGCCATCTTTGTTCAGGGTGTCGATAACATATTTGGTGCGCGCTTCAGCATCCGGGTGGCCTGGCTCGCCTTTCAGCAGGACAAACTGAATCTGGCCATCTTTGTTCAAATCCCAGGCTGGCGTCGATTTCCAGTGCTTCTCAATCAGCTCGCCCTGTTTGATACCTGACTCTTTCGAGTCTGTACCGACATAATAGGCTTTCGGATAGCTCGCCAGCACTTTGGCGTTCGGCTCTTTGTTGAAGAACACAATCGGTACGTCATTGGCTTTGGCTTTGTCGATGACTACCGCTGCCGCTGCCGGATCTACCAGGTTAATCGCCAGCGCTTTCACGCCCTTGGCCATCAGCACGTCAATCTGGTCGTTCTGTTTGGACTGGTCATTCTGCGAGTCATTCATCAGCAGCTGAATGCCGCCCAGCGTTTTCGCCTCTTTCTCGATATCCTTGCGCACCATTGACATGAAATTGTCATCATATTTGTAAATGGTCACGCCAATGCGGGTATCGGCGGCGTGCGCAGTTGCACCAAACATCATGCTGGCAACCAGTGCTGTGAGCGTGAAAACCTTCTTATTCATGGTATCTCCGGTTTTAATTATGCAGGGTATTTCATTGCGCCCTGCTGCCTGCGGGCAGCGAACGCAGTCGGTTGAAACGCTATCATTCTGGAGCAGGCGCGGGCGTTAGCCGGACCGCTCTCCCTATCCTGACTTCCCTGTACGTAACCGCTTCCTGAAGAGTGTTGTGAACCATTTCAATCGGCTACTGAAACCTGTCCGGAGAGGCGTGACCCGGCGTTTCATGATGTTTCAGTCCGGTAAGACGCTGCCATCATAGTGAGCGGTCTGGTAATTAACTGTGAATGTAATCACATATTGGAAACGGTTACATGGCGCTATCGCCTGGATTAGTGATCGACTCCACAATTTGTCGCTGGGCCACTGAGTGACGCCGCACCAGCGTAGGCATGAAACAGTGCGATGCCTGGGGATCCAGCTCGCCGGCTGCACCTTTCAGCGCCAGCTCTGTTGCCAGTTTCGCCATAGAAACAATGGGATAGCGTACGGTTGTCAGCTGGGGATCGGTGTAACGTGAAATGGGAATGTCATCAAAACCGATGACAGAAAAATGCTGCGGCACCTGAATGCCGTTATCTTTCAGCGCCGTCAGAGCGCCAGCCGCCATGCCATCGTTATAGGAAAACACGGCAGTCAGATGCAGATTGCGCCCGAGCAGCTCCACCATCGCGGCTTCACCGCCCTGCATGTCAGGTTCAGCATGAGCGATCCACGCCTCTGCCGGCTGGATACGCTGCTCTGCCAGCGCCTGCAGCCAGCCATCGCGGCGCTGGGCCACATCTTCAATCGGGTGGCTGGAGCTGAGATAGCCGATACGCTGATGCCCCTGCTGCAGCAGCATGCGGGTAGCGACCTGCGCACCGGTTACATTGTCGAGACAGACGCAGCGATGCTCGTAGCCGCGGATCACCCGGTTAACCAGCACCATTCCCGGCACCTGATCCATAAACTGCATGAGTTCAGCGTCTGAAAGCGTTTTCGCATGTACCACCAGCGCATTGCAGCGCTGACGGATCAGCACCTCAATGGCGTGCCGCTCTTTATCTTCCTGATGCCAGGAATTACTGATGAGAACATGCTTGTGCACCCGCTGTGCTACGGTATCCACCGCTTTCACCAGCGCGCCAAAAAAGGGATCGGAGACATCCATGACAACGACACCGATAGTGTCGCTGACCTGGGTGGCGAGCGCCTGTGCGTTGGCGTTCGGACGATAGCCCAGCGATTCTACCGCCTGCAGCACGGCGTCGCGGGTATCAGAGGTGACTGCACTGCTGTTATTGAGCACGCGCGACACGGTGGCAACAGAAACTCCCGCCAGTCGGGCGACATCACGAATCGTTATCATGCAGCGGTTCCACAAAGGCTGAAAGACGCGACGGGCGCGTAATAGCGCTATAGTGTCAGGCCGCAGACTTCAGCTACGTGAAACAGCTCACATCAATGAAAACGGTTACATTGCTTTATGCGATCTTTGTGATGCAGGTCATTATCTGACAGGCGGTACTGCGGTGCCGGTTGCAGAGAGACGCTGCGTCAGCCAGCGCCACAGCCACTCCAGCGGCCCCTGACGAAAATAGCGCAGCCAGAGCGCTGAGAAGAGAAGATTGACTGTCCAAATAACGGGCACCAGCGTCAGCAGCTGTAACCGGTTAAAATGCAGGAAGAGATCAAACCGGTAGAAAAGCGTGGTACAGATCAGCGTCTGTAACAGATAGTTGCTCAGCGCCATGCGCCCCACCCCCTGAATCAGGCCGCACACCCGGTTACGCGCCAGCGCAGGCCAGAAGCCGAGACAGAGCGCCGCATAGCCGAGGCTGATAAAAGGAGAGGCAAGATCGCGCGGCACCTGCAGATAAAAGCTGGTCCAGCGCTGTGCCCACTGCAGCTGCCACTGCGCAACGATACCCGGCACCGCAATTAGCCAGCCGGTCGTCAGCAGCAGCAGTGCGGCGCGCCGGTAGTGCTGCAGGCTGAACTCACCGGTCAGCCAGCCGCAGCGCAGCAGCGCGGCACCCATCAGCATCAGCCCCGCCAGCTGCCAGCCATACTGCGATGCCAGCGCCATCAGCCCCGATGCGAGCAGATCGAGCCGGTTGCGCACCGCTTCCCAGCCGCCCACCAGCTTCCAGTAACTTTCATACTCCAGCGCAGCGGCGCCCGGCTGCCAGCCGCTGCTGCTCTGATTACCGGAGATCGCCCCGAAGATAAGCAGCACCGCACAGCCCACCAGATAGAGCAGCACGCCGGTCTGAAACAGCGCACGCTCAGAGGGCACCTCACGCAGCAGACGCCAGATAATCAGGCCGATAAGCCCGTAGTCGAGGAGAATATCCCCTTCCCAGAAGAAGACGCCGTGGATAAACCCGAGCAGCACCAGCAGCGTCAGGCGCGTGCTGATCCAGCGCTTACCGCGGGGGATCTGCAGCGCCAGCCCGGCGCCAAACAGCAGTGCAAACAGCGTGAGGAATTTCAGCTGCGCCAGCCCGTCCAGTATCGCCCAGGTCCAGGCATCCTGCGGCGTAACGCTGCCCTGCCAGGCGGGATTAAGATAGGCGGCTGAGGGCAGGCCAAAGCCGGTGATATTGAGCAGCAAAATGCCCAGAACCGCGCATCCGCGAATAAAATCCAGCGCCTGGTAGCGTTGCATTGCGGCCCTCAGCCATCAAAAAAGGCGGCACCGGGGCCGCCTGGGGGATCAGATATGACGTACCGCGCGCAGGAACTCCTGACGCGTATTCTGGCTCGATTTAAACAGTCCGCCCAGCGACGTGGTCGTGGTGGCACTGGTCGCATCTTTCACGCCGCGCGCTTTTACGCAGTAGTGAACTGCATCAATCGACACCGCCACGTTAGTGGTACCAAGCAGCGTCTGCAGCGCAACCAGCACCTGCTGCGTCAGTCGCTCCTGCACCTGCGGGCGCTGGGCGAAAAACTGCACGATGCGGTTGATTTTCGACAGGCCGATCACTTTGTCTTTGGGAATGTAGGCCACCGTTGCCTTGCCATCGATGATCACAAAATGGTGCTCGCAGGTGCTGGTCAGCGTGATGTCACGCACCGTCACCATCTCGTCCACTTTCATTTTGTTTTCGATAACGGTGATTTTCGGGAAGTTGGCGTAATCGAGACCTGAGAAAATCTCATCCACATACATTTTTGCGATGCGATGCGGCGTCTCCATCAGGCTGTCATCTTCCAGGTCCAGATTCAGCAGCTGCATGATTTGCGTCATGTGACCGGCAATTTCACGCTTGCGCGTTTCGCTATCCATTTCGCGCACCGGGGCGCGTAACGGCGTTTCCAGACCGCGCGCCAGCAGCGCTTCATGAACCAGGGCGGCTTCCTGACTTAAGGTGCTCATCGTTCTCATTCTCCGGCAGGTGATGCACCCGCGGAACATAGCCCGCGGGGGAAATTCTGAGCGCGTATTGTGAAACACAACGCAGGCTTAATCCAGCAATCAATCTGATTGGCAATCAGCACGTGCGCGTGCGCGGCACCAAAAGGCGCAAAAAAGCGGCTGTTGCTGTCGCTATCACTACACTTATCAGCAGCGCGCCTGGCTAAACTGCAAAAGCGGCGATAACGCACTTGCCAGCCGGCGACGGGCGGTTTAGACTCACAAAATATGAATAACATCACACTTGTTGTTTACGGGATGAGAAGATGGATTTAGTTCAGCTGCGGATGTTCTGTTGTGTAGCCGATACCGGTTCTCTGGCGCGCGCCGCTGAACAGCTGCATCGCGTGCCCTCTAATCTCACCACGCGCCTGCGCCAGCTGGAAGAGGAGATCGGGGTTGATCTGTTCATCCGCGAGAAGCAGCGCATGCGTCTGTCACCGATGGGGCATAATTTTCTTAACTACGCCCGTCGTATTCTGGCGCTGAGCGATGAAGCGCTGAATATCGCCCGCGCCGGTGAGCCGGGCGGCAATTTTGCTTTTGGTTCTATGGAGAGCACGGCAGCTACCCGCCTGCCGGCGCTGCTGGCCGCCTATCATCAGCGCTATCCGGCGGTGGCGCTCTCCCTGGTGACCGGCACTTCAGGCGATATCATCGACAAAGTGCGCGCCGGCACGCTGGCGGCGGCGCTGGTTGATGGTCCGGCTCCCTATGATGACCTGAACGGCTGTATCGCCTTCAGCGAAGAGATGGTGCTCATCTCCAGCCCCGAACACCCGCCGATCCTCAGCGCACGCGATACCCAGCAGGATACGCTGTTTGCCTTTGGCAACAGCTGCTCCTACCGCACCCGGCTGGAGAGCTGGTACCGCGACAGCCAGAGCGCGCCGCGCAACGTCATGGAGATTCAGTCCTATCACGCGATGGTTGCCTGCGTGGCGGGCGGCGGCGGCGTGGCGATGCTGCCCGCCTCCGTGCTGGCGCAGATGCCGGCGCGCGAGCGGGTGCAGGAGCACGCGCTGCCGCCGCTCTATCGCGATACCGCTACCTGGCTGATGTGGCGACGCGATGCGTTTACGCCGAACGTCGAGGCGCTGAAATACCTGATTATCGATATGTTTGATGACCGGCCACAGCACGACGGCCTGCTGCATCCGCTGCCGGACAGCGAGCAGACGCTGCTGAAATAAGTAATGACCACCAGGGCCACTGGCCCGCATCTACCGCAAGAGGGATTGCATGAACATGATTAAAACCCGTGCCGCCGTTGCCTGGGCACCTGGCGAGCCGCTGAAAATTGAAGAAGTGGATCTGATGCCGCCGCAGAAAGGCGAAGTGTTAGTACGCATCGTTGCTACCGGCGTTTGCCATACCGACGCCTATACACTCTCCGGCAAAGATCCGGAAGGCGTTTTCCCGGCCATTCTCGGTCATGAAGGTGGCGGCGTGGTGGAAGCGGTGGGCGAAGGCGTTACCAGCGTCGCCGTAGGCGATCACGTTATCCCGCTCTACACCCCGGAGTGCGGCAAATGTAAGTTCTGCCTCTCCGGCAAAACCAACCTCTGCCAGGCGATCCGCGCCACCCAGGGCAAAGGACTGATGCCGGATGGCACTACGCGCTTCTTTAAAGATGGCCAGCCGATTTTCCACTATATGGGCACCTCTACTTTTTCCGAGTACACCGTCGTACCGGAGATCTCGCTGGCGAAAATCAGCAAAGAAGCTCCGCTGGAAGAGGTGTGCCTGCTGGGCTGCGGCGTGACCACCGGTATGGGCGCGGTGATGAATACCGCCAAAGTCAAAGCGGGCGACACCGTAGCGATTTTTGGTCTCGGCGGTATTGGCCTCTCGGCGATCATCGGTGCGCAGATGGCAAAAGCGGGCCGCATTATCGCTATCGATATCAATACCAGCAAATTTGATTTGGCCCGCAAGCTGGGTGCCACCGACCTGATCAACCCGAAAGATTACGATAAGCCTATTCAGGATGTCATCGTTGAGCTGACCGATGGCGGCGTCGATTTCTCCTTTGAGTGTATCGGTAACGTCAACGTCATGCGTTCGGCGCTGGAGTGCTGTCATAAAGGCTGGGGTGAGTCGGTCATCATCGGCGTGGCCGGTGCCGGTGAAGAGATCTCCACCCGCCCGTTCCAGCTGGTCACGGGCCGCGTCTGGCGGGGTTCCGCGTTTGGCGGCGTGAAAGGCCGCAGCCAGCTGCCGGGTATCGTGCAGGATTATCTGGATGGCAAGTTTGCGCTGAACGATTTCATCACCCATACCATGGCGCTGGAAGAGATCAACGACGCCTTTGATCTGATGCACGAAGGGAAATCGATTCGCTCTGTGGTGCACTTCAACAAATAACCGGAGGCGTTATGGCATCCACGCTGGAACTACTGGAAGAACACCGCATCTTTGGCGGCTGGCAACAACGCTGGCGACATTCGTCAGCGGTGCTGAACTGCCCGATGACGTTCAGCATTTTTTTACCGCCGCCGAAAGCTGATACGCCGCCGCCCGCAGTCTGGTTTCTCGCCGGACTGACCTGCAGCGACGAAAACTTTACCACCAAAGCGGGTGCCCAGCGCGTGGCCGCAGAGCTGGGTCTGGTGCTGATTATGCCGGACACCAGCCCGCGCGGTGACGCGGTGGCTAACGATGAGAGTTACGATCTCGGCCAGGGCGCCGGCTTCTATCTCAACGCAACGCAGCAGCCGTGGGCGGCGCACTATCGTATGTTTGACTACCTCAGCGAGGAGCTACCGGCGCTGCTGGCGGATAACTTCAAGCTGAGCGATCGGCAGTCGATCATGGGCCACTCAATGGGAGGACACGGTGCGCTGGTGCTGGCGCTGCGCCTCGGCGGACGCTTTGCTTCCGCTTCAGCTTTTGCACCCATTGTGAATCCCTGCGACGTCCCCTGGGGGCAGAAAGCGTTTACTGCCTATCTCGGCGACGACCGCCAGGCGTGGCGTGAGTGGGACAGCTGCCTGCTGATGCAGGAGGCGGAACAGCGTCTGCCGCTGCTGATTGATCAGGGTGACGGCGACCAGTTTCTGGCGGACCAGCTGCGTCCGGACCGTCTTGAGGCGATTGCGCGCGAACAGGGGTTCCCGCTGGAGCTGCGCATTCAGCCGGGTTACGACCACAGCTACTTCTTTATCGCCACCTTTGTGGAAGATCACCTGCGCTTTCACGCGAAACATCTGCTGGTATAACCGCCTCGCCCTGCTGGGCGAGGCTGCACAGGGCGCGCAGGCTGCGCGCCCTGCCTTACATCAGCGACTCTGCCACCAGCCCGTCAATCATTACCTGCGGCATGCCCTGCGAGCAGTGCTCAATACGGCCGCGCACGCCGTACACCTGCGCCAGCGTCTGCGGCGTAATCACCTCTGCGGGTATGCCATCCGCCAGACGTCTGCCCTGCTTCAGCATCAGCGCATGGTCAGCATGCCGCAGCGCGATATTGATATCGTGCACCACCACCACCGTGACCATATTGCGCAGCCGGGTTTCGCGTCGTACCAGATCCATCACGTGAAACTGATAGTTGAGATCCAGCGCGCTCAGCGGTTCATCCAGCAGCAGCAGCTCCGGCCGGCGGATCAGCGACTGCGCCAGGCCTACCAGCTGCTTCTGCCCGCCTGAGAGCTGATCGAGGTAGCGCATCGCCAGATGAGCGATACCCAGCTGCTCCAGCAGCGCCATAATCTCCGCTTCGCTGTCCGCACTATGAAGGCCGCCCGAGGCGCGCTGCGCCACGATAATCGACTCCAGTACGTGCAGATGGACCCCGGCAGGCAGCGTCTGCGGCAGATAGACCACCCGCTTTGCACGCTGCGTGAAGGGCTGCGCCATTAAATCAACGCCGTTCAGCCAGAGTGCGCCCTCACCTTTACCCAGGCCCGCCAGCGCGCGCAGCAGCGTGGATTTACCGCAGCCGTTAGGGCCAAGCAGCACGGTGATTTTACCGCGCGGCAGCGTGGCAACGTCCAGATTGTCGATCACCTGACGCTTAGGATAACCGGCGCTGAACTGCTCAATACGTAAGCCTGAATCCATTACACGCTCCCCCGGTGACGCAGAATAATACTCAGGAAGAAGGGAACGCCGACCAGCGAGGTCACGATCCCCACCGGAATAATCACGCCCGGGATCAGGTTTTTCGACGCAACCGAGGCCAGCGACAGCACCAGCGCGCCGACCAGCGCGCTGGCGGGCAGATAGTAACGATGATCTTCGCCAAACATCATGCGGGCGATGTGCGGGGCGACGAGGCCGATAAAGCCAATCGGCCCGACAAAGGCCACTGCCAGCGCCGAGAGAATGCTGATGCGTAACAGCGTTGCCAGTCGCAGACGGCGCACGTCGATACCAAAACTAATGGCGCGATCTTCCCCCAGCCGCAGCGCGGTCAGCTTCCAGCTGCTCAGCATGGAAAACGGTACCAGCAGCGCAAAGGCGGCGCTGAGCACGCCCAGCTTCTCCCACGACGCGCGCGCCAGGCTACCCATGGTCCAGAACACCAGCCCCTGTAGCGTATCTTCGCTGGCGATAAACTGCATCATGGAAACCAGCGCGTTGAAGGTAAACACCAGCGCAATACCAAACAGCACCACGCCGGAGGTGGAGACTTTACTCCAGCGCGTAATGCCATCCAGCATCAGCGCGGCAAACAGCGCAAACACAAAGGCGTTAGCGGAGATAAACCACTGATCGGAGAGGCCGGGAAAACCCACGCCGAGGATAATCGCCAGCGCGGCACCAAAGGCTGCAGCGGAAGAGACGCCCAGCGTAAAGGGACTCGCCAGCGGGTTGTTCAGAATGGTTTGCATCTCAGCACCCGCCAGCCCCAGAGAGAGTCCGACAACCACCGCCATCAGCGCATAGGGCAGACGGATATCCCAGACGATGACGCGGGTACCAGCATCCATAGCATCCGGATGCAGCAGCGTCTGTCCGAGCGTTTCCAGCGTAAGCCCGGCCGGACCGAGGGTGAAATCGAGAATAACCGAGGCGAGAATAGCAATAACCAGTATGCCAGTCAGCAGCAGTCGCTGACGCAGCACCTGACGATAACGTGTCAGGGTGTCAGCTTCAGGGGGGTGTTCCGCTATCAGCACGGAATCCGTCGTACGCATGAGTCTACCTGTATAGCCGTAATCATAACGGCTGACACAATAGAGCAGGTGATAATAATTATCAATTATATCTCTGTAACAAAGCTCAACCCGGCAGGGATGCATAAATACGCCAGGGGCGCATGAATGCGTCCCCTACGTACCGTGCAACCGTTGAGGCGGCATTTATGCCGCCCTGGGCCGGGTGAATCGTTTGAAACCAGGGACGCATGAATGCGTCCCCTACGTACCGTGCAACCGTTGGGGCGGCATTTATGCCGCCCTGGGTCGGGTGAATCGCCTGAAACCAGGGACGCATGAATGCGTCCCCTACGTCTGGATTCGGTGCAACCGTTGGGTCGGGTGAATCGCCTGAAACCAGGGACGCATAAATGCGTCTCCTACGTCTGGATTTGATATAACCGTAGGGGCGGCATTTATGCCGCCCTGGGCCGGGTGAATCGCCTGAAACCAGGGACGCATAAATGCGTCCCCTACGTTTAGACTGGAATGCCGCTGCGCCAGGTTTTACTGTTTAAAAACCGGGAATTCCATCTCGCTATATTTCACTACGCGACTGCCGCGCGTCAGCCTGTAACCCATCCAGATAATCAGGAATAACGGGATACCGATATAGGTTGCCGCCACGCCGTACCAGTCGATGGTATCGGCGAGGAACGCCTGATAGTTCTGCCCCAGCGTAATAATCAGGCAGAGCACAAAGGCGAAGACAGGACCCAGCGGGAAAAAGCCGGAGCGGTAAGGTAGATCGGCCAGATCGCGTCCCTGCGCTTCATAGCCGCGACGGAAACGATAGTGGCTGATGGCGATGCCCAGCCAGGCGATAAAACCGGTCATACCTGAGGTATTAAGCAGCCACAGGTAAACTTCCTGATTACCAAACTTTGACGTCAGGAAGCAGAGGCCCGCGACTACGGTCGTCGCAATCAGCGCATTGCGCGGCACGCCGCCTTTTGAGAGTTTTGCAAAGATGCGCGGCGCTTTGCCCTCACGGGCGAGATTAAACAGCATGCGCGTTGAGGCGTACATACCGGAGTTACCTGCTGAAAGCACCGACGTCAGGATCACCG
This sequence comes from Pantoea sp. M_9, assembly GCF_008631385.1. Classification (NCBI taxonomy): domain Bacteria; kingdom Pseudomonadati; phylum Pseudomonadota; class Gammaproteobacteria; order Enterobacterales; family Erwiniaceae; genus Pantoea; species Pantoea sp. M_9. The sequence goes on from NZ_VWUF01000001.1 coordinate 662,632, forward strand.
CGTTCATGATCGCCGCCGCTGAGAGCAGACCGGCATTCTGGAACACCAGCGTAAACGGGCTGACGCTGATATCGGTCACGTCATTATGCAGCAGCTGCGGATCGGTATAGGGCAGGATCAGACTGATGATCAGAATCGCAAACACGTAAAACAGCAGAATACGCCAGAACACCTGCCGCACCGCGCGCGGAATATTTTTGGCGGGATCTTCAGATTCACCGGCAGCGATCCCGATAAGCTCGGTACCCTGGAATGAGAAACCGACAATCATCGCCACGCCGATCATTGCAGAAAATCCGCCGGCAAAAGGCGCATCGCCCACGGTCCAGTTGTGCCAGCCTGCATGTTCCGCACCGCGCATAATGCCGGTGATCATCAGAATCCCCACTACGATAAAAATAACGACGGTGGCGACTTTAATCAGCGAGAACCAGTACTCTGTTTCGCCAAAACCTTTAACCGAGATGAAGTTAATCAGGAACATCAGGCAGAGGAAAGTCGCGCTCCAGATCCAGCCTGGCGTATCGGGGAACCAGTAGTTCATCACCAGCTGCGAGGCGACCAGATCAACAGCGATGGTCACCGCCCAGTTGTACCAGTAGTTCCAGCCCAGCGCGAAGCCAAAGCCCTCTTCAACATATTTTGCGCCATAGGTGGCAAAGGAGCCGGAAACCGGCATAAAGGCAGCCAGTTCGCCGAGGCTGGTCATCAGAAAGTAGACCATCAGCCCGATCAGGGCATAGGAGAGCAGCGCGCCGCCGGGTCCGGCCTGTGAAATGGTGGCGCCGGAAGCGACAAACAGGCCGGTACCAATGGAGCCGCCGATGGCGATCATCGTGAGGTGGCGCGCTTTTAATTCACGGCGCAGCCCAGGTTGTTGTGTTGTTTTTGAGTCATTATGCATGTGTAAACGCTATGCCGGATAAAAATAAGGCGCGATTGTAGCAGCTAACCCTGAGCTGTATAGCATTCACCTCGGGTTATTAGTTACCTTCATGATCGGCGGGCGATTATTAGCAGCACCCGCCGCCGCCGGCTATTCACAGCAGTAGGCGAGAAAGCGGTTGAGTGCATTCGAGAGATGTTTTTGCCGGTGGTGAATGCGGTAGAGCGTGCGCGTCAGGCGCGGCAGCGGAACCGCCACTTCTGCCAGCGTGCCCGCTTCCAGCAGGTCGGCAATCACCCGGCGCGACAGGCAGCTGATGCCCATGCCGTGCCGTACCGCATGTTTAATCGCTTCGGAGTTACCCAGTTCCATACCCAGCTGAAACTGCGGCAGATGCGACAGCAGCTGATAATCAACAATTTCGCGCGTGCCGGAGCCGCGTTCACGCAGGATCCACGGTGCCGCCGCAAGGCTTGCCAGCGTCACCGGCTGCTGCAGCAGCGCCGAGTCGGGTGCTGCAAACACCACCAGCTCATCTTCCAGCCACGGCGTGCTGATGATATCCGGCTCGTGACACGGCCCCTCGATCAGGCCGATATCCACGCGAAAATCGGCCACTGCCTGAATCGCATCCTGACTGTTGCCGACGCTCAGCTCCAGCGGAAGTGCGGGAAAATCGCGCCGGTAGGCGGCAATCATGCCCGGCAGCAAATAGTTACCGATAGTGCTGCTGGCAAACAGCCGGATCGCCCCGCTATCTTCCCGGAAGAGCTGCTCTATTTCACCCGCCTGCTCCAGCAGCCCGACGGCGCGCGGATAGAGCAGCCGGCCATGCTCATTCAGCACCAGCCGCTTGCCTACGCGATCGAACAGCTGTACTCCCAGCTGGTTTTCGAGATCCGCCAGTGCCGCGCTCACCGCCGACTGCGACAGTGACAGCACCTGCGAGGCCTGGGTGGTGGAACCGCTCTTCAGCACCTCAGTAAACACTTCAATCTGGCGTAGCGTAATATGCATGCTTGCTCCTCACGCCATATAGCGCTGTATCAGCCAGACGATAATGCCGATCCAGATCAGCAGGATCAGGCCAAATCCGGCGCGACTGACAATTTTTACTCCGCGTGCGCGCTGTACTTCCGCGCGTTCAGCGCTGCTGATGCGAATATCGCGCGGCAGCAGGCGCAGCAGAATAATCACGCCAAGCGGCACAATGATGGCGTCATCCAGCAGACCAATAATCGGGATGAAGTCCGGAATAAGGTCAATCGGGCTGAGCGCATAGGCCACCAGCCCAAACGCCATCAGTTTGAACCACCATGCTGTACGCGGGTCGCGACAGGCAAACCACAGCGTCAGGACATCCCGCTTAATCAGCTTTGCCCAGCGGCGCAGGCGCACAAACATAGCCCTTCTCCTTATCACTTATTCCGGTCGATTATAAAGATATTATCAATTTCACTTTTATATCAGAGAGGCGCAGGCTATTGCCATACTCAGGAGGTGGTTAATGGCTGAATTTAGCATAATAAAACCGACGATCCCGCCCTGCCGGGTGGTGGCGGGTCTGGCACTAACGGCAGCGCTGGCAGGCTGCGCCGCCTGGCTTACCACGCTGCCGTGGTTGTCTCACATCGGTCTGGGCGCGCTGACGCTGGCGATCGTTGGCGGCATTATTGCAGGCAATACTTTTTACCCGCGTATCGCCAGCCACTGCGACAGCGGCGTGCTGCTGGCAAAACAGCGCCTGCTGCGCCTCGGCATTATTCTTTTTGGTTTTCGCATCACCGTTCAGCAGATAGCCAACGTCGGCCTGCGCGGCGTGATTATCGATACGCTGATTATCGGCACAACGTTCCTGTTTACCTGCCTGGCTGGCATCCGGCTGCTGAAGATGGATCGCGAAACGGTGTGGCTGATTGGTGCCGGCAGCAGCATCTGCGGTGCGGCGGCGGTGCTGGCGACGGAACCCGTGGTCAAAGCTGACGCCTCGAAAGTGGCGGTGGCGGTGGCAACCGTGGTGCTGTTTGGTACTGCCGGCATCCTGCTTTATCCCGTGCTGTTTGCACTGCTGCCCGCTGTCAGCGCCGCGCAGCTTGGCATCTTTACCGGCTCCACGCTGCATGAGGTGGCACAGGTGGTGGCGGCCGGGCACGCCATAGGCGCTGAAGCAGAGAATATGGCGGTGATCACCAAGATGCTGCGCGTCATGATGCTGGCCCCTTTCCTGCTGCTGCTGGGTAGCTGGCTCCGTCAGCGCGGTCCGCGCACGGCAACGTCTGCGCGCAGCTTTCCGTGGTTTGCACTGCTGTTTATCGCGGTCGCGCTGGTTAATTCACTGCAGCTGCTGCCAGCCGGAGTGGTTAGCGCGCTGAACCAGCTGGCTAACCTGCTGCTGGCGATGGCGATGGCAGCGCTGGGTCTGACCACGCGTTTCTCCGCGCTGAAACAGGCGGGCGTGAAGCCGCTGCTGCTGGGGCTGATGATGTTCTGCTGGCTCATCGTCGGCGGCGGCGGCCTGAATTTGCTGGTGCAACATTTCATGGCATAGCCGCTTCCGCTATCATGTGCGCCTTGTTTTAGTTAACGTCCATACAGGAGAGCGGCATGAAATATATCGGTGCACACGTCAGCGCATCCGGCGGCGTGGATCAGGCAGTGATCCGCGCCCATGAGCTGGAGGCCACCGCCTTTGCGCTCTTTACAAAAAATCAGCGTCAGTGGAAAGCTGCACCGCTCTCTGCGCAGACCATTGACGCGTTCAAAAGCGCCTGCGCACGGTATAACTACTCTTCCGCGCAAATCCTGCCGCACGACAGCTTTCTGATTAACCTGGGTCATCCGGAGGCTGAAGCGCTGGAGAAATCACGCGCCGCTTTTCTGGATGAGATGCAGCGTGCTGACCAGCTTGGCCTGACGCTGCTGAACTTCCATCCCGGCAGCCATCTGCAGAAGCTTGATGAAGAGACATGCCTGAAGCGCATCGCCGAATCGATTAATATCACGCTGGATAAAACGCAGAATGTCGTCGCGGTGATTGAAAATACCGCCGGCCAGGGCAGTAATCTCGGCTATCGCTTTGAACATCTTGCAACCATTATTGAGCACGTGGAGGATAAATCGCGCGTGGGGGTCTGTCTTGATACCTGTCACACCTTCGCCGGCGGATACGATCTGCGCACCGAAGCTGACTGCGTCGCAACCTTTGCCGAATTTGAGCGCGTGGTGGGCTTTAACTATCTGCGCGGTATGCATCTGAACGATGCCAAAAGCGCACTTGGCAGCCGCGTCGATCGCCATCACAGTCTGGGTGAAGGCAACATCGGCAAAACCGTGTTCAGCTGGCTGATGAAAGATGCGCGCTTCGATAACATCCCGCTGATCCTGGAAACCATTAATCCCGATATCTGGAAAGATGAGATCGCCTGGCTTAAAGCTGAGCAGCACGCCGGATAGCCGACAATAAAAAAGGGAGCCGCAGCTCCCTTTTTTTATATCCGCAGGTTACGCGGCTTTCGCCAGCTCCTCTTCCGGACGCTTCAGTACGGCATAACCGAGACCGGCAATCGCGGTACCGATGATAATCGCCAGCAGATAGCCCAGCACCGGCGTAATCGCACCCGGGATCAGCAGCACAAACAGACCGCCGTGAGGTGCCATCAGCTTCGCGCCAATCGCCATTGAGATGGCGCCGGTCACGGCTCCGCCAATGATACAGCACGGCAGCACGCGCATCGGATCGCGCGCCGCAAACGGAATGGCCCCTTCAGAGATAAAGCAGAGACCCAGCACCAGCGCCGCTTTGCCGCCCTCCTGCTGTCCTTTATTGAACTTGCGGCGTGCAACCAGCGTCGCCAAACCCATCGCCAGCGGTGGCACCATGCCCGCGGCCATAATCGCGGCCATTGGCGCATAGGTTTGTGAACTCAGCAGCCCGACGCCAAACGCGTAGGCCACTTTGTTGACCGGGCCGCCCATATCGGTACACATCATACCGCCGAGAATGGCGCCCAGCAGCACGGCGTTCGCGGTGCCCATGTTTGCCAGCCAGCTGGTCAGGCCGCTCATGATACCGGCAACCGGTTTACCCACCACGTAGATCATCAGCAGGCCGGTGATCAGGCTCGCGACCAGCGGAATAATGAGAATGGGCTTCAGCGCTTCCATACTCTGCGGCAGCTTCACTTTGCTGCTCAGGAACTTCGCCGCATAACCGGCGATAAAGCCGGCGATAATACCGCCCAGGAAACCGGCATTGATGCTGGTGGCGATCATGCCGCCAATCAGACCGGGCGTCAGGCCGGGACGATCGGCGATGGAGAACGCAATAAAGCCTGCCAGTACCGGTACCATCAGCGCAAATGCGCTGCCGCCGCCGATCTGCATCAGCGCCGCTGCCAGCGTGCCCGGCTCTTTAAACGCGGTGATCCCGAACGCAAACGACAGCGCAATGCTCAGGCCGCCTGCAACCACCATCGGCAGCATGTAAGAGACACCGGTCAGCAGGTGACGATAGGCGCCCGCTTTCTCTTTGCTGTCGCCCTGTGCGCTGGCGCTCTGGCTGCCGGAGGGCTGATAAACTTTCGCTTCCGCCTGTGCTTTATCCAGCTCCTGCGCCGTTTTCTTCAGCGCCAGGCCGGTAGAGGTGCGGTACATCGGCTTGCCGGCAAATTTCGCCAGGTCCACATCGATATCCGCTGCCACGATCACCAGATCGGCGGCGGCCACCTCTTCCGGAGTAATCGGGTTGCCCGCGCCAACGGAACCGCGGGTTTCTACTTTTACCCACCAGCCGCGTTTTTTCGCTTCCGCGTCAATCGCTTCTGCCGCCATAAAGGTATGTGCGACGCCGGTCGGACAGGCGGTCACAGCGACGATGCGCTTTTGTGCATTGGCCGTAACCGGTGCTGTCGCAGCGCCGGCTGCCGGTGCGGTTGCGGGCTGCCAGCGCTGCGCGTTTGCCTGCGCCTGTGCTATCGCCGCCTGCGGATCGCGCAGCGCCTGCTGTACATCAACGCGCGCTACGGATTTGCCCGTCAGCTGCGCATCTTCCGGAATATTATCGCCGGCAACCAGGATCAGTTCGGCTTCAGCGGCAGTGCTGACCAGCTCCAGTCCGGCCTGTGCTGCTGCAGCACGCAGACGTTCGATAGCCAGATGTGCGGAGGCCAGTCCCAGTGAAGAATCTTTTATCAGCAGCGTTTTCATTATCATCGCTCTCCTGCTGTTAGTTAACGGGTTGTAAGTCGACGCGCGCCATCATCGCGGCCAACCGGGTACGATCGGCTACGCCGACGTTGCTCTGGCTGACAGCCATTGCCGCCACAGCGGTAGCCAGTCGCAGCGTATGTTCGCTGGATTCACGCATCAGCAGGCCATAAATCAGGCCGCCAACCATGGAGTCACCGGCACCAACCGTGCTGACAACCTCACAGACCGGCGGTTTTGCCAGCCATTCGCCAGATGCGTTGACCCAGAGTGCACCTTCTGCGCCGAGCGAGATCACCACGTGGGCAATGCCCTGTTCGCGCAGCTCATGCGCCGCGCTAATCACATCCTGCAGTTCAGGCAGCTTGCGGTTAGCCCAGATTTCCAGCTCGCGCCGGTTTGGTTTAACCAGCCACGGGGCGGCTTTCAGACCCGCAACCAGCGCATCACGGCTACTGTCAAAAATGATGCACGGACAGAGCGTACGCAGATCGCTCATCCAGCGGGTAAACGCCTCTGGCGTTACGCCGCCCGGCAGGCTGCCGCTGACGCAGACCATATCGAACTGGCCGAGCCAGGTCAGTGAGTCTGCGGTAAAACGCTCCCAGTCCTGCGCGGTTACTTCAAAGCCGGAGAAGTTGAGGTCGGTCACCTCGCCATCTTTCTCCGTAAGCTTTACGTTGATGCGGGTACGTCCCTGCACGACCTGAAAGCGGTTAGCTATTCCCAGCTCGCTAAACAGCTGCTGGAAGCCATCCTGATTTTCCCGGCCGAGAAAGCCGCCAACGGTGACGTCGATGCCGAGATCTTTAAGCACTTTGGCAACGTTGATCCCTTTGCCTGCCGCATGCAGGCCGGTGGTTTTGACCAGATTGACTTCACCGCGCTCTATCTCCGGCGTAAAGCCTACCAGGTCATACGCCGGATTCAGCGTAATGGTGGCGACACGACGGCTCATGCTGCCCCCTCGCCCAGACCGGAATTAATGGCCTCTTCGATAGCCTGCATCGCCTGCGGCGCATCGTCACCGCTGGCGGTAAAGCGCAGGCGATGGCCTTTCTTCACGCCCAGCGCCACCACTTTCATCAGGCTGCGGCCGTTAGCGGGCTTACCGCTGCCGTCAAGGTTGGTAACCGTGACATCACTGTTAAACTGCTTGATAACGCTGACCAGCGCCGTTCCCGGACGCGCATGCAGGCCATGCTCATTGCGAATGGTAAATTCTGCGGTCAGCACTTCAGCGGCTTCATCCACCTCGCTGGTGAGCAGCGCCAGTACACCGGCTGCATCCGCTTTCAGCAGACGTTCAGCTTTATTGTTCTGCAGCAGGTTGCTCAGGTAGCCCAGCACCTCCAGCGGACGCTCATCCACTGCGGCAACCGTCAGCAGCAGCGCCACGCGCTCGCCCTGCCGGTCAAACGGCACCGCCGGGCGGCTTACCGCGACTGCGCTGCCCAGGTTGCCCTGCGCGCTGTCGTTCAGCCAGATCCCCTGCCCCAGACTCAGCGGCGTGCGGGAGATAACGTCGGTGATAAATGCGGCGTCAACCGCACCCGCCGCCTGCAGACGACCGGCATTCAGCGCCTGCAGCGTGATCAGATCGCTCGCCGCCACATCTACCGCAATCAGCGAGGTATCAAAGGTAAATTCAGCTCCCTGCTTCTCACCCATCAGCAGCGCGCGCAGATCGTCAGCAGAGGCCGTTTTTAGCTGCTCTGCCACGCTGTCATCGCTTAATACATGCGTCAGCTGACGCAGCAGCGCCAGATGCTCATCTGATTTAGCGGCGATGCCGATAGCCACATAGGCAATCTGCCCTTCGCCCCACTCTACGCCCTGGGGAAACTGAAAAACCTGTACGCCGGTTTTCAGTACCAGGTCGCGGGTGTCGGTGGTGCCGTGTGGAATAGCAATGCCGTTGCCGAGAAAGGTGCTGGTCTGCTGTTCGCGAGCCAGCATGCCGCTGACATAGCCTTCAGCAACGTTGCCTGCTGCAGTCAGCGCGGCGGCAACCTGACGAATAGCGTCTTCTTTTGTCTGTGCCGTGGCGCCAGTATGGATGGCCTGAACTTCGAGCTGGAACATATCTCTCCTCGCTTGCTGAATTGAATCGTTTCAGCTTAATGGCGAAAAAACACGCTGCATCACAGCCACTTAGCCGCAACTACAACGCTGAAACGTTTCAGGGAATATGGTACAGGCGGACCTTTGAGGCAAGAAAATGCGTAAACCAAAGAACAGATCTTTGATGCTACGCACACTTCATCGGGAAATTAAGATTTTTCGCACGTCGCCGCTGATGGGTTTGCTGAAAGTGAAGACGGCGGCCAGGGAAGATTTTCAGCACGCTTACAGCTGTTCAGGGTGCCGTTTCTGCCTCAAGCTGCAGCAGATAAATCATCGCATCTTCCCGGTTGCGACCACACATTTCCGGTCCAGGCTGCAGGCCCGCACAGACCGCCGGACGCAGCGGCGAACCAAATAGCTGGCAGCGCTGCTGCGCGTCAAGCTGAACGCAGGGCGTATTGGCGGGCTTGCCATGAGGCATACCCGGAATAGGCGAAGAGATTGAGGGCGCGGTGCAGCAGGCACCGCACCGATCGCGGCATAACATGAGGCGCTCCGGCAGAGATTTCGCGGCGACAATAGCAGTCCCGCCCTCTGAAAGCTATGCGCAGATAACAATTTTACCGGGCCTTACTTGCCTGTTTCCGATCGCGCGCGTAACGTGACGCGCACCTCTCTTTTCTGAGTAAATAACATCATGCCTAAGGCAAACGAAATCAAAAAAGGAATGGCCGTGACCTGGAACGGCAAGCTGTTGCTGGTGAAGGATATTGATGTGCAGAGTCCCAGCGCACGTGGGGCGGCCACGCTCTATAAAATGCGGTTTACCGATGTGCGTACCGGCCTCAAGGTCGAAGAGCGGTTTAAAGGCGACGATATTATCGATGCCATTCAGCTCAGCCGTCGCCCGGTGACCTTCTCTTATATCGACGGCGACGAATATGTCTTTATGGATGATGAAGATTACACGCCCTACAACTTTAAGCAGGAGCAGATTGCCGAAGAGCTGCTGTTTATCCCGGAGGGCGGTATTCCCGGTATGCAGGTGCTGACGATGGAGGGCCAGGTTCTGGCGCTGGAGCTGCCGCAGACGGTGGATATGGTGATTGCTGATACCACGCCCGGCATCAAAGGCGCATCTGCCAGCGCGCGCACGAAACCCGCGGTGATGAGCACCGGCCTCTCAGTGCAGGTGCCTGAATACCTCAGCAACGGCGACCGTATCCGCATTCATGTAGCTGAACGGCGCTATATGAGTCGCGCCGACTGATCGCTGCGTTGTCCGCGCCCGACAGGTTGTTATACTATAACAACATCAGGCGCGGCCCGCGTTACCGGCCGCGCGATCAGTTCACTGCCTGCCAGATAGCAGCAGGCTACAGGGAGAAATTATGACGCGCGTCAACCTCATAACCGGCTTTCTCGGCAGCGGCAAAACCACCACGCTGCTGCATCTGCTTGCGCATAAACCGGCCGATGAAAAATGGGCCATTCTGGTCAATGAGTTTGGCGAAGTCGGTATAGACGGCGCCCTGCTGGCCAACCGCGGCGCTGAGCTAAAAGAGATCCCCGGCGGCTGCATGTGCTGCGTAAACGGTCTGCCGCTGCAGGTTGGGCTCAATATGCTGCTGAAACAGGCCAGACCCGATCGTCTGATTATCGAACCCACCGGCCTTGGCCACCCCAAACAGTTACTTAATATGCTGCGCGCCGCCGTCTATCAGCCGTGGATAACGGTAGATGCGACACTGACCCTGCTCGATCCGCGCCAGCTTGCCGATACGCGCGTGACCGCAAATGAAAATTTTCGCGACCAGCTCACTGCCGCTGACATTATTGTCGCCAGCAAAAGCGATCGCTGGCAGCCGGAAGATCGCCAGCGCCTGGCGGAGTGGCAGCGGGACAATCTGGGCGATCGCCTGCTGACAGAGACAGCCTGGGGGAAAATCGACCCGGCGCTGCTAACGCACCCCGCACGAAACGATCGTCCGGTTCCGGACGCACTCCACCACGCTCACAGTACCCGCCCGCAGGGACTGGCGGCGCTGAAACTGGAGGGTCAGGCGCGCTGGCGGCGTGCGTTGAATGAAGGTCAGGGCTATGCTTCATGTGGCTGGATTTTCGATGAAGAGACGCAGTTTGATACCATTCCGCTGCTGGAATGGGCGCGACGTGCGCCGGTCGACCGGGTAAAAGGCGTGCTGCGTACGCCAGATGGGCTGGTGAACGTTAATCGCCAGGGGGACGATCTGTTTATTGAAACCCGTCCGGTCGCGCCTCCCGATAGCCGTATTGAACTGATCCATCATCAGCCAGCCGACTGGAATGCTCTGCAGACCTCGCTGTTGAAGATTCGTTTAAATTAATTGCGATAGGTTTGCCCGTTATTTCACTTTTTGGGTGTTACTTTTTATGCGCGCAACACGTCTTGTCACCATCCTGCTGCTTAACGCGCTGGGTATGATGCTATTTCTCTCATGGTATCTGCCGGCCAATCACGGTTTCTGGTTCACTATCGATAAAGGGATCTTTTTCAGCTTTAACGATCTGATGGTCGATCACCACGCGTTTGCCGTTTTGGTGGCGATAACCAACTATCGCGGTTTTGACGCGGTTTCACTGCTGGCGATGGGGCTGCTCTACCTCGCCTTCTGGCGACGTGAAACACCTGAAGGCCGTCGTCGTATGCTGGCTATCGGGATCACTATGCTGCTGACGGCAGTTTTACTTAACCAGCTGGGACATCTGCTGCCGGTGAAACACGCCAGCCCGACGCTGTTTTTTGATAACGTCCATCGCGTCAGTGAACTCACCGGTATTCCGGCGAAGGATGCCTCGCGCGACAGTTTCCCCGGCGACCACGGCATGATGCTGATTATTTTTGCCTGTTTTATGTGGCGCTATTTCGGCTTCCGGGCATTTTTAACCGGCGTGCTGATTGTGGTGCTGTTTGCCCTGCCGCGCATAATGGCCGGCGCCCACTGGTTTACCGATATTGCCGTGGGTTCGCTGTCGGTAATATTCGTTGGACTGAGCTGGTGGTTATTAACGCCGGCCAGCGACAAACTGGTGGCGTGGCTATATCGCACGCTGCCTGGCAAATATAAGCCACGCGGGTAATTGTTTAGCGCAGGTAACTGGAGAGCGAAAAGTGACCCGCCTGCGCTTATTGAATGTTTAAAAAAATTATTAGCAACCTAACAGTTTGCCATCAAAAGAAAACATGATGGCAAACAAGCCTTAACATTTTCTCTTGTTATCCCCTGTCCAGTCAGAACCCGCTGAAAATCAGCGCTAACGCCGGAATTACCTGCTTAAGCCGCCGCTTATTTGCGCATTAATTACGCCCGACTGGTGATAAAGTAGCCGTTCAGTGAATGTTTTAATTTACATCAAAAAAACCTATAGAAATTTATATAAAACCACTCGCCACGGGGTCTGTAATCAGTTAACCTCAAGCTCGATTAACCTGGTGCAGCATAAAATGTGGTGGCAAACTGAGCGAAAAATGTGTGCATTAACACATTTTAGTAATTAAGGATTTGTCTTAGACCGCTGTACTTATTAATCTCAACCCGTTTTGTCATCTGGCTGGCGACATTCTGTCGTAAGGACATCGAAGGAACACACGTATAATGGTCAAGTCTCAACCAATTCTGAGATACCTCAGGCGGATCATTCCCGCGGTAGCATTAGCCACACTTTTATCAGCATGTAGCAGCAGCCATAACGGCCAGAATGCGAAAAACGAGAATCATGAAGTTAACAACCACAATGGTTTTTTACTTCAGGCGTCTCAGGACGAATTTGAACAAATGGTGCAGAACGTGGACATCAAGTCCCGCATCATGGAACAGTACAGCGACTGGAAAGGTGTCCGCTATCGCTTAGGCGGTGACACCAAACGTGGCATCGACTGTTCTGCTTTTGTTCAGCGCACCTTTCGCGACCAGTTTGGTCTGGAGCTGCCCCGCTCTACCTATGAGCAGCAGGATACGGGCAAAGGCATTTCGCGCGGTAAACTGCGTCCGGGTGATTTAGTGCTGTTCCGCGCCGGCTCAACCGGGCGACACGTCGGCATCTATCTGGGCAATGATAATTTTGTTCACGCCTCTACCAGCAGCGGCGTCATGATTTCAAATCTCAACGACAGCTACTGGAAAACGCGCTACCGCGAAGCACGACGGGTTCTGGCTAAAAATCCAAGCTGATCCCTCTCTCCGATGATTCTCTCAGCCAGAGAAAACAGAAACGCTGCCCCGGCAGCGTTTTTTTATTGCGGATATATGCTCCGCTGAAATCCGGTTGGTAATCAGAAATATAACAAGACTTTCCAGGCATCCTCGTTATATTCTCACTCCCTCTCCGGTGCAGCCTCAGACGGTTTACTCACATGGCAATATCAGGAACATTGACACCATGCCACTGTCGCGGACGCTGAAACCGCACGCTACGCACATGCGCCGCCTGTTCTGGAAGAGTGCGCTGGCAGGCATGGTTTCATTTACTCTTTTTATCAGCATATTGCTTACGCTGACCTGGCATAAACGCCAGCAGCAGCATGAATTGCTGCTGCAGCACAGCGCGGACGACCTGCAGCAGATGCTCGCGACGCTGACCGACACGCTGCGTCCGCTGCAGCAGTATACGCTGCTGGATTGCAACAGCATCAGCCGTGAGCTCACCTCGCGTGCCGCCTTTACAGACAATATCCGCGCAATTCTGCTGGTGCGGAACGGCCTCGCCTGGTGCTCATCGGCCACTGGCGCTTTCAGGCTGCCTGCCAGTGAGATTTCACCCGCCACCGATCTGGAAAGCGATCGCGATATACGGCTGCTGCCGGGTACCCCGCTGCTGCCGTCGCGCCCGGCGCTGGTGCTGTGGATCAAATATCCCGGTAGCGCAGAGAGCGGCATTCTGACAACGGTTAACCTCTCCCTTGCGCCCTATCAGCTGCTCGCCTCTTATCACCCTGAAATCACCGGCATGGCGCTGGTTATTGGCAACAATGCGCTGAAGAGCGACGTCAGCCACGCTATCCCGCGCCGCGATCTGCCAGCTGGCCTGACCGCCCTTACGCTGCCGCGCAGTGATATCCGCTTTGTTCTGTACGGCAGCACGCTGGCAACGCGCGACTATCAAATGACGCTGCTGACCGGCATCCTGTTTGCGCTGATGATCGGCTGTCTGACCGGCGTGCTGCTTAACCGCCACCAGCGCCCGGCGCGCGAGATCATGCTGGCTATCCGGCGCGGGCAGTTCTATGTTGAATATCAGCCGTTGATCATGGCACATAACGGTGAACCCTACGGCGTGGAAGCGCTGCTGCGCTGGGAGCATCCTATAGAGGGCACGATCCCGCCCGATGTGTTCATCAGCTATGCCGAAGCGCAGAACCTGATTATTCCGCTCACCCGGCATCTGTTTTGCCTGGTCGCGCGCGATGCGCATAGCCTGAGCCAGCAGCTGCCGCGCGGTACGCGTCTGAGCCTGAACCTCTCTCCGCTGCATCTTGCCGCCGACAGCTTTCGTCACGACGTTCAGACGTGGATTGCCGCAATGCCAGCTGACCACTTCAGCTATGTGTTTGAGATCACCGAGCGCACCATGGTGAAAGAAGCCAATGCCGGAGAGGTGTTTGCCTGGCTGCGCGCTAACCAGTTCAGCATTGCCATCGATGATTTCGGCACCGGCCACAGCGCGCTGATCTATCTGGAAAAGTATCCGTTTGATTATCTGAAGATAGATCGGGGATTTGTTCAGAGCATCGGCACCGAGACGCTGACCTCACCGGTTCTGGACGCCGTGCTGCTGCTGGCCAGAAAACTCAATCTCAAAACGGTGGCTGAGGGCGTGGAGACGCGCGAACAGGCCAGCTGGCTGGTCAGCCGCGGCGTAACGCATTTGCAGGGCTACCTGTTCAGCCGGCCGCTGCGGCCGGAAAAGTTGATCAGCTACTATCAAAACTTTCCGCGTTTCGGGTAAGGTGGCTTCACACGCTTACCGGCTGAACTGAAGCACAGACTATTCGGGAGAGTCTCTCACTTATGCTGCGTCTGATAACTCTGCTGCTCTGCGGCGTACTGATGCCGCTGCGCGCCGAGCCGGTACGTGAAGGCTATGCGTTTGCAAAGCTGGGGGTGCCGCGCTACGCGGTCAACTTTACCCACTACGCTTATGCCAATCCCGCTGCCCCGAAAGGCGGCAGCATGACGCTGGCGGTGGTCGGTACGTTTGATAACTTTAACCGCTTTGCTTCACGCGGAAATCCGGCCGCCGGCACGGAAACCCTCTACGATTCACTGTTTACCACCTCAGATGATGAGCCCGCCAGCTACTATCCGCTGATTGCTGAACGGGCACGCTATCCTCAGGATTTCCGCTGGATGGAGGTTACCCTCAATCCACACGCCCGCTTTCATGATGGCACGCCCGTCACCGCCCGCGATGTGGCATTTACTTTTCAGAAGCTGATGCGCGAAGGCGTTCCGCAGTTTCGCGTCGCGTTCCGCGGCACGGAAGTCACCGCGCTCAATCGCCTTACGGTGCGCATTACGCCACCGCGGCCGGATAAAGATCGTATCCTGAGCTGGCTGACGCTGCCCGTGCTGCCGGAAACGTTCTGGCAGAGCCGCAAATTCAATGAGCCGCTTGGCTACCCGCCGCTCTCCAGCGGACCCTACCGCATCTCTGCCTATAAGGCGGGCCAGTTTGTGCAGTACAGTCGGGTAAAGGATTACTGGGCCGCCGATCTGCCGGTCAATCGCGGACGCTTTAACCTGGATACGCTGCGCTATGACTACTATCTCGATGACAACGTCGCTTTTGAAGCTTTCAGGGCGGGCGCTTACGATTTGCGCGAAGAGCTGTCGGGAAAAAAGTGGGCGACGCAGTATAAGGGCGGGCCATTTGCAGAACAGACCATCGTAAAACTGACCACGCCTCAGGACGCCGCTACGGATACCCGCTGGCTCGCCTTTAATAATCAAAAAACGCTGTTTGCCGACCGCCGGGTGCGCGCGGCGTTAACGCTGGCCTTTGATTTTGAGTGGATGAATAAGGCGCTGTTTTACCACGCGTGGCGCCGCCCCGGCAGCTACTTTCAGAACACAGAATATGCGGCGGCCGGCTATCCCGACGCGGCACAGCTGCAGCTGCTGGCGCCGTGGAAAGCGCAGCTGCCGCCTGCCCTCTTCAGTGAAATCTATACGCCACCGCGCTCGGATGGCAGCGGCTATAACCGGGCTAATTTGCTGCGGGCGATGCAGCTGCTGGAAGAAGCGGGCTGGGAGATCCGCAACCGGAAGCTGGTCAATCGCCAGAGCGGTGAACCGTTCCGGTTTGAGATCCTGCTGCGCAGCGGCGCGCAGAATGAGTGGGCGCTGCCCTGGCAGCAGAGTCTGGCCCGACTGGGCATTACGGCCACCCTGCGCCAGGTCGACAACTCACAGTTTCTGCGCCGGCTGCGCGAAGGCGACTACGATATGATTCAGACGCTCTACCCGGCTGCGCCGTGGCCTGCTGCCAGCCTGCGCGTGAACTGGCAGTCAGAGTATATCGACTCATCGTGGAACAGCGCGCGCGTTAAGGATCCCGTGGTCGATCACTTTATCAAAGAGATTGTGGCGCATCAGGGCGATGAGCAGGCGCTGCTGCCGCTGGGTCAGGCGCTGGATCGCATTCTGCTCTGGCAGGCGTATATGATACCGATGTGGTTTAGCGCTGAGCAGCGCCTGGCCTACTGGAACAAATATGCTTACCCTGCCGTCCGGCCCGCTTTCGCAACCGGGCTGGAAAACTGGTGGTACGATGTCAACAAAGCCGGGCGGCTGCCGGCTGATCGACGTTAAGGAGGCTGGCTTGGGTGCTTATCTGCTGCGCAGAGTGTTGCTGGTGATCCCGACCCTCTGGGCGATTATCACGCTGAACTTTTTTATTGTGCAGGTAGCGCCGGGTGGCCCGGTTGATCAGGCGCTGGCCACTATCCAGTTTGGCTATACCACCGGGCTGCCGGGCAGCAGCGACAGCAGCGCGCACGGTGCGTCGCTGCGCGACAATCCGGGTGACAATCAGTATCGCGGTGCACGCGGCCTGGATCCGGAAGTGATTGCTGAGATCACCCGGCGGTACGGTTTTGATAAGCCGCTGCTGCAGCGCTACGGCGAGATGCTGTGGAACTATCTGCGCTTTGATTTTGGCGATAGCCTGTTTCGCAGCGCCCCGGTGCTGCAGCTGATCAAAGAGAGCCTGCCGGTTTCTGTCAGCCTGGGACTCTGGAGCACGCTGATTATCTATCTGGTCTCCATTCCGCTCGGGATCCGGAAAGCGGTGCATCACGGCAGCCGTTTCGACGGCCTGAGCAGCCTGCTGATTATTATTGGCTACGCTATTCCGGCCTTTATTTTTGCCATCATGCTGATCGTGCTGTTTGCCGGCGGCAGCTATTTCGACTGGTTTCCGCTGCGCGGTCTTACCTCTCCGCAGTTTGCCTCGCTGCCGTGGTATGGCAAACTCCTCGACTACTTCTGGCACATTGCGCTGCCGGTACTGGCCACGGTCATCGGCGGATTTGCCACGCTTACCATGCTGACAAAAAATGCGTTTCTGGATGAAATCCGCAAACAGTATGTCATGACCGCGCGCGCCAAAGGCCTGGATGAAAAACGTATCCTGTATGGTCACGTGTTTCGTAACGCCATGCTGCTGGTGATCGCCGGCTTTCCGGCCACGTTCATCAGCCTGTTTTTTACCAGTTCAGTATTAATCGAAGTTATGTTTTCTCTGAATGGCCTCGGGCTGCTGGGCTATGATGCCACTATCCAGCGTGACTATCCGGTGATGTTTGGCACGCTCTACATCTTTACGCTGATTGGCCTGCTGATGAATATTGTGAGCGATTTAACCTGCACGCTGGTCGATCCGCGCATCGATTTTGAGGCGCGCTGATGGCTCTCTCTGCGGTTCATCGCCAGCGCTGGCAGCGTTTCTGTCACAACCGCCGGGGGTACTGGTCGCTGTGGCTTTTTCTGCTGATTTTCCTGTTTTCACTGGCCGCTGAGCTGCTGGCGAATGAAAAACCGCTGCTGGTGCGCTACCAGCAGCGCTGGTATGTGCCGCTGCTGGTTGATTACAGCGAACAGGATTACGGCGGCGTATTTGCTACCGCCGCCGACTATCAGGATCCGTGGCTGCAGCAGCGGATTGCGCAGCAGGGCTGGGCACTCTGGGCTCCGATTCGCTTTAGCGACAGCACAATTAACTTTGCGACCCGTTCGCCCTTCCCTTCGCCTCCGTCAGCACAAAACTGGCTCGGTACCGATGCCAGCGGAGGCGATGTGCTGGCGCGCCTGCTCTACGGCACCCGCGTCTCTCTGCTGTTTGGCCTGCTGCTGACGCTCTTCTCCAGCGTTATCGGTATTATTACCGGGGCGCTGCAGGGCTATTTTGGCGGCCGCATCGACTTAGCCGGCCAGCGGCTGATTGAAGTCTGGTCCGGCATGCCAACGCTGTTTATGCTGATCCTGCTTTCCAGCGTGATACAGCCCGGCTTCTGGTGGCTGCTGCTGCTGACGGTGCTGTCTGGCTGGATGAGTCTGGCCGGCGTGGTGCGGGCCGAGTTTCTGCGCACGCGTAATTTTGACTATGTGCGTGCCGCGCGTGCGCTTGGCGTCAGCGACAGCCGTATTATGCTGCGCCACATTCTGCCCAATGCGCTGGTAGCGACCCTGACCTATCTGCCCTTTATTCTGTGCGGTGCCATTACCACCCTGACCTCACTCGATTTTCTCGGCTTCGGGTTGCCGGTGGGCGCGCCTTCCCTGGGCGAGCTGCTGCTGCAGGGCAAAAATAATCTGCAGGCGCCGTGGCTCGGACTGTCCGGCTTTATTGCGCTGGCGCTGCTGCTGTCGCTGCTGATTTTTATCGGCGAGGCGGTGCGCGATGCATTTGATCCGGCGCGGGGAGGCTGAATGGATCTGTTAACCATTAATCATCTTGCGGTGGCTTTTCAGCAACGGCAGGTCGTACATGATGTTTCACTGCGCCTTGAGGCGGGCGAGACGCTGGCGCTGGTCGGCGAGTCAGGCTGCGGGAAAAGCGTGACCGCTCAGTCGGTGATGCGCCTGCTGCCGCAGCCGACGGTAAGTTATCCGCAGGGTGAAATTCTGTTTCAGGGTCAGGATCTGCTGCAGGCCAGCGAACGCACGCTGCGCGGCCTGCGCGGCAACCATATGGCGATGATTTTTCAGGAGCCGATGGTGTCGCTCAATCCGCTGCATACGATTGAAAAACAGCTGAGCGAAGTGCTGGCGCTGCACCGGGGCATGCGGCGTGAAGCTGCACGCGGCGAGATCGTTGCCTGCCTCGATCGCGTCGGTATCCGGCAGCCGGTGAGCCGCCTGCGCGATTTTCCTCATCAGCTCTCCGGAGGCGAGCGCCAGCGCGTGATGATCGCCATGGCGCTGCTGACGCAGCCGCAGCTGCTGATTGCCGATGAGCCCACCACGGCACTGGATGTGACCGTGCAGCAGCAGATTTTACAGCTGCTGCGCGAACTGCAGCGCGAGCTGAATATGGGCATGCTGTTTATTACCCATAATCTCGCTATCGTACGTCAGCTGGCACACAGCGTTACCGTGATGCGTGCCGGACGCGTGATAGAGCAAAATCGCTGCGCCGCGCTGTTCCGGCAGCCCCGGCACCCCTATACGCGCGAACTGCTTGCCGCTGAACCCACCGGTGAACCGGTACCGCTGAAAGCGACACCGCTGCTGCTTCAGGTCCGCAATCTGCAGGTAAGTTTTCCGCTGCGACGCGGCTGGTTCAGGCGTAAGACAGAGGAGAAGCAGGTACTTAAGCAGCTGAGTTTTTCGCTGCATCAGGGTGAGAGCCTGGGTCTGGTAGGTGAATCAGGCTCCGGCAAAAGCAGTACGGGCCTGGCCCTGCTGCGTCTGATCGCCGCACGCGGTGAGATCTGGTTTGCCGGCCAGCCGCTGCATCAGCTGACGGCCAGAGAGCTGCTGCCGCTGCGCCAGCGCATTCAGGTCGTTTTTCAGGATCCCCACTCTTCGCTCAATCCGCGCATGACGGTGCAGCAGATTATTGCTGAAGGTCTGGCGGTACACCGGCCGGAGCTTAGCGCAGCGCAGCAGGATGCCCGTGTTATTGCCGTTATGCAGGAAACCGGGCTCGATCCCGACAGCCGCAGCCGCTATCCGGCAGCTTTCTCCGGCGGGCAGCGGCAGCGTATTGCGATTGCGCGTGCGCTGATCCTTGAGCCACAGCTGCTGATACTTGATGAGCCGACCTCCTCACTGGATCGTCCGGTCCAGCAGCAGATCCTGACGCTGCTGCGACGCCTGCAGGCGGATCGTCAGCTGACCTATATTTTTATCAGTCATGATATGCAGGTAGTGCGCGCGCTCTGTCATCAGCTGATGGTACTGCGGCAGGGAGAGGTCGTTGAACAGGGAGAAAGCGTGGTGCTGTTCACTGCGCCAGCGACAGCTTATACACGCCAGCTGCTGGCCTCGGCGCAAATGAGCAAATGAAGGGGCAGAGATCAGCGTCCGTTAAAATCTTCTGCAATGGCCACGCCCTGGTTTTTCAGGCAGCAGCTTGCAGCACTTTCGTTAATTCGCTGGATTAACAGGCAGGGATGCCCTTCACAACGGGCGATTTTGCACTCCACCTGAATCTGCGCCAGCGTTTCACGCAGCTGCTGCAGAATATCCAGCGCCAGCGCGCCTTCATGACTCAGTAATCTCAACGCAACCAGATCTTCATCGTTAATGCCGCTGGTGGTTTCCAGCAGTTCAATTTCGCCTATCTGATCTGCAGACCAGCGATAGAGCTGTGGCAGACGATGCACAACAGAGAGCTGCAGCATGGTGTTCCCCAAAGATGTTAATCCTGTTTCCGGCCTGAACCCTGTGCCCGCAGCCGGAAATCCCACCTCAAATCAAAAAACGGATGTCAGTGATGACCTTCGCGTTTTAAATACAAAATCATAGAAAAAATACGTTATTTGCGAGCATTCTCGCAGTTAAGCCTATGTTTACCGCGATCGTCAAACGCAGACAACCAGTTTATACGCATTAGCGTTACTTTTTTGTCTAAAAATTTTCACATCACGGAAACATTAAGCATAACGAATAGCTGGCGTTTAGCGAGTCAGGTTCTCTTTTTTTGTCTGAGTGGGGGGGGTAAATATCCCCGGGCGCGTAAGTACGCCAGGGCCGCATGAATACGCCAGGGCCGCATAAATACGCCAGGGCCGCATGAATGCGGCCCCTACAGGGGATAGGGCACCACATATACGCAGGGGCCGCATTTATGCGGCCCTGGAGGGGGGACCAACATTTGTTGCCCGGGCCGCATAAATGCGGCCCCTACGGGGAGTAAAGCACCGCATATACGCAGGGGCCGCATTTTTGCGGCCCTGGAGGGGGACCAACATTTGTTGCCCGGGCCGCATAAATGCGGCCCCTACAGGGAGTAAAGCACCGCATATACGTAGGGGCCGCATTTTTGCGGCCCTGGGGGGTAGACCAACATTTGTTGCCCGGGCCGCATAAATGCGGCCCCTACAGGGAGTAAAGCACCGCGTATACGTAAGGGCCGCATAAATGCGGCCCCTACATGAGATAGAGCACCGCGTATACGTAGGGGCCGCATTTATGCGGCCCAGGGCGGTATGGAACGCCGCATTTATGCGGCCCCTGCGGGATTAGATGGTTTTACGCGGGCGGGCAGCGTAGCTGAACAGGATAATGGAAAGGGTGGCGCACAGCGCGATGGTGGCCACCATTGGCCATGCGCTGTTCATACTGACCAGCGACAGCAGCGCGCCCACCAGGCCGCCGACGCCAAAGCGCAGCGTGCCTGCCAGCGACGAGGCGGTCCCCGCCATGTGCGGAAACTCATCGAGTACAATTGCCATGGCGTTAGAGGAGACAATAGAAACACAGCCGATAAACATCGCCACGCCCAGCACCAGCGGCAGAAAGCCGAGCTGCAGCGCGCTGACAATCAGCAGCCAGATGCCCATAGCAAACTGAATAGTCAGCCCCAGGCGAAACATCTTCAGCGGACCAAAACGGCGCACCGCACGGCTGTTAAT
Source organism: Pantoea sp. M_9 (assembly GCF_008631385.1). NCBI lineage: Bacteria > Pseudomonadati > Pseudomonadota > Gammaproteobacteria > Enterobacterales > Erwiniaceae > Pantoea > Pantoea sp. M_9. Next base: position 683,910 of record NZ_VWUF01000001.1, read on the forward strand.
CAGCGTCATCACAAAAAGAAAGATGATATTCAGGCCGAAGTAGTAGCCAAAATCCTGCGGCGATACGTGGTTGACCTCGATATAAACAAAGGGACCAGCGTTGAGAAACGCAAATAAGCCGGCAAACGAGAAGCCGCTGGCCAGCATATAGCCGAACACCCGCTTATGCCGTACCAGCGCCACAAAATTGCCCAGCATCGTACGCAGATGAAAGCGCTGACGCTGCTCCGGCTTCAGGGTCTCACGCACCTGCGTCACTACCAGCACGGTCGTTACCAGTGCCGCAATCGCCAGCGCCCAGAAAATAGCGTGCCAGCTCCAGATAAGCAGCAGCCAGCCGCCCAGCACCGGGGCCACCAGCGGCGCGATCGTGGTGATCAGCAACACAAAGGACATCATGCGCGAGAAGTCCTCTTTTGAATAACTGTCGCGCATCAGGGCGTTGATCACCACGCTGGCGGCGGCGGCAGAGAGACCGTGTAAAAAGCGCATCAGGATTAGCTGATCGATAGAGCCGGAGAGTGCGCAGGCGGCAGCGGCACAGGCGAAAATCAGCGTACCCAGCACGATGACCGGCTTGCGGCCATAGCTGTCCGCCAGCGGACCATACACCAGCTGCCCGATAGCGAACCCCAGGATGTAGAGGTTCAGCGTCATCTGCACGCTGCCTGCGGAGACGGCAAATTCGCGGGCAATCTGCGGCATGGCAGGCAGATACATATCAATGGAGAGCGGCATCAGCATCGCCAGCAATCCCAGAATCACCACTAATCCTGCCGGGGAGTTTTTCTCCTTGCGCACCTTGTACTCCGTTATTTGTGCTGTTTCAGTTCGTCTGGCAGACCGATGCTGTCAATCTCTTCGGGGGTCAGTTCGCGATACTCCCCCTCTTCCAGCGCTTCATCCAGCACAATCGAGCCGATACTTTCACGATGGAGCGCAACCACATGGTTCCCCATCGCGGCAAACATGCGCTTAACCTGATGATAGCGCCCTTCGCCGATTGTCAGTCGCGCCGCTTTTTCATCGAGAATCTCCAGCCGGGCTGGCCTGGTCAGCGTCTTCTCATTGTGCAGCTGGATACCGGCAGCAAACGTCTCCACCAGCGCCGGATCGAGCGGTGTCTCCACCTCAACCAGATAGGTTTTTTCTAAATGATGACGTGGTGAAGTGATGCGATGCGACCACTGGCCATCATCCGTCAGCAGCACCAGACCGGTGGTATCGATATCGAGTCGGCCAGCGGCGTGCAGCTTATAGGCTGAGGGCTCCTCGATAAAATAGAGGATAGTGGGATGATCGGGATCGTCTGTGGAGCAGACATAGCCCTGCGGCTTGTTCAGCATAAAGTAGCGTGGTCCCTGCTGTACCACCAGCGGGTTGCCATCGTAGGCAATATCATCTTCCGGCATCACTTTGTATGCGGTATCGCGCACAATTTCGCCATTAATGGTGATCTTTCTGGCGCGAATTTCGCGGCCAGCGATAGCACGGCTAACTTCCAGTTGCTGAGATATGAATTTGTCGAGTCGCATGAATTCGCTTTTGCCTGTTACTGCGGGGGAAAAACTGAAACGGTGCCTGTGCGCAGAATACGTCGGCCAGGGTAACCGTTAAAAAAGTGCGGGCAGTATAGCCTGAAGCTTTGACTGCTAATAGTGCCGATCCTGCGTTTCATCCGCTTACATGGCATAATACGCCTCTGATCCAGAAAAAAGTTTATGCTGATGGCCTTTACACTTCGTCCTTATCAACAGGAAGCGGTTGATGCAACCGTTGCCCACTTCCGGCGCCATACTACGCCGGCGATGATTGTGCTGCCCACCGGTGCCGGTAAGAGCCTGGTAATTGCTGAACTGGCGCGGCTGGCGCGTGGCCGGGTGCTGGTGCTGGCACACGTCAAAGAGCTGGTCGAGCAGAACCACAGCAAGTATCAGGCTTACGGGCTGGAAGCGGATATTTTTGCGGCCGGGCTGCAGCGCAGGCAGAGCGAGGGCAAAGTGGTATTTGGCAGCGTACAGTCCGTGGCGCGTAACCTTGACCGCTTCGACAGCGCATTTTCACTGGTAATTGTCGATGAGTGTCATCGCATCAGCGACAATGAGGAGAGCCAGTATCAGCAGCTCTTCAGCCACCTGCGCCAGCATAATCCACAGCTGCGCCTGCTGGGGCTGACCGCCACGCCGTTCCGGCTGGGCAAAGGCTGGATCTATCAATTCCACTATCACGGCATGGTACGCGGTGATGAAAAAGCGCTGTTTCGCGACTGCATCTACGAGCTGCCGCTACGCTACATGATCAAACACGGTTTTCTGGTGCCGCCGGAACGTCTTGATATGCCGGTGGTGCAGTATGACTTCAGCCGGCTGGTACCGCAGAACAGCGGCCTCTTCAGCGAAGTGGATCTTAACCGTGAGCTGAAACAGCAGCAGCGCGTCACGCCGCAGATTATCCGCCAGATCGTTGAGTTTGCCGAAGATCGGCGCGGCGTAATGATCTTCGCCGCCACGGTTGAACATGCGCGCGAAATCCTGTCGCTGCTGCCGGAGAACAGCGCGCTGGTCTCGGCAGAAACCGCGGTGAAAGAGCGTGACCGGCTGATTCAGCAGTTCAAAGCGCAGCAGCTGAAGTTTCTGGTTAACGTGGCGGTACTCACCACCGGCTTCGACGCACCGCACGTGGATCTGATCGCGATTCTGCGCCCGACTGAATCCGTCAGCCTCTATCAGCAGATAGTCGGACGCGGACTGCGCCTGGCACCGGATAAACGCGACTGCCTGATCCTCGACTACGCCGGTAATCCGCACGATCTCTTTACGCCGGAAGTGGGTGCGCCAAAAGGCGCCAGTGACAACCAGCCGGTGCAGGTGTTCTGCCCTGCCTGCGGCTTTGCGAATACCTTCTGGGGAAAAGCCACCGAAGACGGGCATGTGATTGAACACTTTGGTCGCCGCTGTCAGGGTATCCTGGAGGATGATGAGGGCGGTCGTGAGCAGTGCGATTTCCGCTTTCGCTTTAAAAGCTGCCCTGACTGCGGCGCTGAAAATGATATCGCCGCACGGCGCTGCCAGCAGTGCGACAAAATTCTGGTCGATCCCGATGATATGCTGAAAGCGGCGCTGAAGCTGAAAGATGCGCGGGTGCTGCGCTGCAGCGGCATGACGCTGGCGCATGGCCGTGATGACAAGGGCGAATGGCTGAAAGCGACCTATTACGACGAAGATGGCAGCGACGTCAGCGAACGCTTCCGGCTGCAGACGCCCGCGCAGCGAAAAGCATTTGAGCAGCTGTTTATGCGCCCGCACCAGCGCGCGCCTGGCGTGGAGCTGGGCTGGCAGCAGGCGGCCGACGTGGTCGCGCTGCAGCCGCTGCTGCGGCATCCTGACTTTGTGGTGGCGCGTGCCCGGGGACAGTTCTGGCAGGTGCGGGAGAAAGTGTTTGATTACCAGGGGCGCTTCCGCCGCGCCAATGAGCTGCGCTAGATGGCAGAATCATTTGCCCCCCTGCCCCGATCCGGCTATAATCCCGCCCGCTTTTGCATCCGCATAAGCGTTTGAATAACCGTCCTGTTGCTGGGTCGCCTGTAGCAGGAATTATTGAAGAGAAATAATGATGTTCACTATCAACGCAGAAGTACGTAAAGAGCAGGGTAAGGGTGCGAGCCGCCGCCTGCGCACAGCTAACAAGTTCCCGGCTATCATCTATGGCGGAAATGAAGCTGCAGTTTCTATCGAACTGGATCACGACTTCGTGATGAACATGCAGGTTAAGCCTGAGTTCTACACCGATGTGCTGACACTGGTTGTTGACGGTAAAGAAACGAAAGTTAAAGTTCAGGCTGTTCAGCGTCACCCGTTCAAGCCAAAACTGCACCACATCGACTTCGTTCGCGCGTAATCGCAGACGAAATCGTGAAAAACGCCGCCTCTGCGGCGTTTTTTTATGCCTGCAATTTACTTCCCGCCGGTGCGGCGCTGCAGCTGATCGCGCAGGTTAGGCGGCGTGCCTTTGATGGTCAGGGTATCGGTTGCCGGATCCCAGAAGATACGCTCGCCAAGCAGTAGCGCGTCAAAATTAAGCGTTAATCCGCCACCGCTGCCGGAGAATTTTGTTAGCTGGCGCAGCGTGCTGCGGTCGGCCGGAAAGTGCTCCTCCAGCTCATAGCCCTGCTCCTGCGTAAACGCCTGAAAGCTTTTCTCCCCCAGCGGTGGCAGCTCCTGCGAGAGATCGTCCAGCGCAATCTCCTCCCCCGCCTGCAGCTGTTCGTTACAGTAGCTGTAGACCTGCTGACGGTAGTTCTGCCGCTCGTTCTTATCCAGATTTGACTCAGCGCAGTAATCATCGACCGCCTGCAGCAGGCCGCGGTTCTGCGCTTTAGTGTCGAGACCGACGCTGGCTCCGAGGAAATCCATGAAGAAGTCAGCCACTTTACGTCCGACGCGACCCCGCAGAAAGGTCAGATAGCGCGTTGACTCCGGGCTGGTTTCCCATTCGGTCAGATCGATACGCGCGACGATATCGGCGTGATTGATGTCAAGATAGTGCGTACTGCTGATATCCAGCTGTTCGTTCACGCGCATGCTCGACTGGCTGTTCAGCACCGCAACCAGCAGATACTCTACCGCCAGATAGCGGTAGTGCATAAACAGCACCACGCCACCGTCAGCAAACGGATATTTGCTCAGCTCGTCGCGCAGGCGTCCGGTGGCAGCCCGGCTGAATGCCAGGAAGTCATCCTGCCCGCGACGACAGTTGCGCAGCGCGTCGGCCAGCTCGCTCTCTTCATTAAACAGGCCATAGGCTTTGCTTTTGGCGCTGTACACGCGATGCAGCTCTTCGGCCATGCTGCTTACCGCCTGCGTCACCGGCAGCAGCGTATCACGCAGTACCAGCTCCAGCTGATTCTCGTCGCGTTTGATTAACTGATGCAGGGCAATCTGGTCAATATCCAGACTCATGATAGACTCTCCTTTAAACTCAGGCGCGTATTCAATCACTGCCCGCCGTCGCTTTCAACTGCGTACGCAAACCGATCGCTTTGCTTGCGATAAAAGTGCGGAAAAAATCGCATGGTTACGGTACTATACCGCCTTTTCACACTTGATTAGTCGACGATATGCCACAATCATCCCGTTATAGCGACGAGCGCGTTGAGCAGCTTCTCGCACAGCTGGCGCAGATTCTTGAAAAAGATAAAGCGCCTGTCGATCTTTCCCTGATGGTTCTGGGAAACATGGTCACCAATTTAATTAACACAGATATCGCACCAGCCCAGCGCCGTAGCCTGGCCCGGTCATTCGCGGAAGCGTTGCAGTCTTCCGTGCGCGATGATAACGCTCATTAATTTGCAGATCTGACTCCTATATATGGTAACCAACCGGCAGCGCTACCGTGAAAAAGTCTCCCAGATGATTAGCTGGGGGCACTGGTTCGCGCTGTTTAATATTCTGTTTGCGCTGGCTCTCGGCAGCCGCTACCTGTTGGTCGCTGACTGGCCCTCCTCGCTGGCGGGCCGGATTTACGCCTTTACCAGCTGGATTGGCCATTTCAGCTTTATCGTTTTTGCCGCCTATCTGCTGATTATCTTCCCGCTTACCTTTGTGGTGATGTCGCAGCGTCTGCTGCGGATACTCTCCGCCATTGTTGCCACCGCCGGGCTGACGCTCATCATGGTGGATGGCGCCGTGTTTAACCGCTTTCATCTGCACCTTAATCCGGTGGTCTGGGAGCTGGTGGTTAACCCCGATCAAAGCGAGATGGCGCGTGACTGGCAGCTGATGTTTATCAGCGTGCCGGGCATTTTTCTGGTGGAGATGCTGTTTGCCACCTGGAGCTGGCAGAAGCTGCGCAGTCTTAACCGGCGCTCATTTGGCAAGCCCCTCGCCGCGCTGTTTATCAGCGCCTTTTTTGCCAGTCATCTGCTCTATATCTGGGCTGATGCCAATTTCTACCGTCCTGTCACCATGCAGCGCGCCAATCTGCCGCTCTCCTATCCGATGACCGCGCGCCGCTTTCTGGAGCGTCACGGGCTGCTGGATGCGCAGGAGTATCAGCGCCGTCTGGTGCAGCAGGGCGATCCTGAAGCGCTGTCGGTCCAGTATCCGTTAAGCGATATCACCTTCCGTGACGGCGGAACAGGTCACAACCTGCTGGTGCTGACGATCGATGGCGTTAATAACGCCACGCTGGACAGCGCACTGCCGTCGCTGAAGCAGTTTGCTGCTGAGAATGTGCGCTTTACCCGGCACTACAGCGCCGGGGTGCAGCCTGAAAAAGGAGTGTTTGGCCTGTTTTACGGCATCTCTTCCAGCTATATGGATGGCGTGCTGGCATCGCGCACGCCGTCGGCGCTGCTGAACGCGCTGAACGCGCAGGGCTATCAGTTTGGCCTGTTCTCCTCTGATGGATTTAATCAGCCGCTCTACCGGCAGGCGCTGCTGGCGGACTATACGCTGCCGGAAGCGACCTCGCAGCCTAACAGCCAGACCGTCACGCAGTGGCAGAACTGGCTCAATGGTCAGAAAAGCAGCCGCTCTCCCTGGTTCTCCTGGGTCGCGCTGAACGGAATAAGCGCCAGCGGCGACAGCACGAAGGCGCGTCAGCGCAGCTATCTGCGCCAGGCGGGCAGCGTGGATGAGCAGATTGCTGCAGTACTGAGCACGCTGCAGCAGCGTGATCTGCTGAAAAACACGGTGGTGGTGATCACTGCCCAGCGTGCGGTGACCTTTAATAACAGTGATAACCCGGGCAACCGTGCGACGCTGCAGATCCCGCTGGTGGTGCACTGGCCCAATACGCCAGCACAGACTATCGATCGCCTGACCGATCAACAGGATGTGATGACAACGCTTATGCAGCGTCTGCTGCACGTGCGCACCAGCCCGGTCAGCTACTCGCAGGGTGAAGATCTGTTCGCCGCCCAGCGCAGCCATAACTGGGTAGCCAGCAGTGAAGATGGCAAACTGGTCATCACTACGCCATCGGTGACGCTGGTGCTGAATAACAGCGGCAGTTATACCGCGTGGGATGCCAGCGGTCGCGAGCTGAAAGATCATAAGCCGCAGCTGGCGCTGCTGCTGCAGGTGCTGACGGAAGAGAAGCGCTTCACGGCAAACTGATTAAATATGAGGCAGTTAACGCTGAGGCATCTTGCAATCGGCTGGGGAATCAGTAGTATGGTTTTCCACGTTCGGCACGTAGCGCAGCCTGGTAGCGCACTGTCATGGGGTGTCAGGGGTCGGAGGTTCAAATCCTCTCGTGCCGACCAAATTATCCCGAAAAAGCAGCCTTTATGGCTGCTTTTTTATTGCCTGTCGGGCGTACTATCGATGCGTGCCCTTTCCTCTCAAACTCTCATTTTTTCAGCCAGTTGTCCCTGCAACTGAGCGCGATCACATTTTGCGCCTGCCCTGGCGTGCTTTCATCAAAACGCAACAAAAGTGTCATGAAGATCCCCTACTCTGATGCTCTCTTTTATTTGATGGGAAATCCATTATGGTCATCAAAGCAAAAAGCCTGCAGGATGCAGAGGAGCTGCTGCATTCAGGCATCAGCAAAGTAGAGCTGGCCTATGATATCGGCAGCGACGACTTCTTTCGTCTGGCGACCCACTGGTGCGATCGTGGCGCCCGCATCACCCGCGGCCATCAGCACTTTGTTGTCCAGCTGAAAAGCTTTGCCATCCCGCCTAACCACTGACGCTGCCGCGTCCCGCCTGTGACCCATGACCGGCTCCTTGGCCGGTTATGAGGAGTGTTACCCGCTGACGTTAACGACCGGTATCCGTTCGCTCCACCGCATCGAGCGTGGCCAGATCGCGCTCGCGACCGCTAAGTTCCACCAGCTGTCCGTTGCGCATCTCCAGCAGACGATCGGCGTGGGTAAAGTAGTGATCGTCATGACTGATAGCAAACACCGTTTTGCCTGACGCCTGCAGCCAGGGCAGCAGCTCGCGGTAGAATATCCGGCGGAAATGAGGATCCTGGTCGGCGGCCCATTCATCCAGCAGCAAAATATCCCGCTCTTCCGCGGCCGCCAGCAGCAGCGCCAGGCGCTTGCTCTGCCCTTTCGACAGCTGCAGATTCAGCACCCGGTTGCCATCCAGCTGCAGTTTCTCACTCATTTTCAGCCGCTCCAGCCAGCGCTGAACCAGGGCCGGATCGGCCGGCTCGCCGCCGTGGCCAATCAGGCGGTCAAACAGATGCACATCGGTAAATACCGCTGAAAAGTGCTGTCGCCACAGATCGGTTTGCTGACTGCTTATCTCTTTACCATCCAGCAGCAGGCTGCCGGCGTGCGGCTGATAGAGGCCGGTCAGCAGCATCGCCAGCGTGGATTTCCCGCTGCCGTTGCCGCCAATAAGAAACAGCAGTTCGCCGCGTCGCAGCGTCAGATTGATCGGCCCCACCGCAAAGCCCTGTTCGCCATAGTGAAAGCAGACGTCGCGCAGCTCCAGCGTCTGCCATGCGCTGGCCGGTGCCGGGGCGCTGAAGGCAGGCTCATAAGGCGCCAGATCGAAGCGGTTGAGTTTGCGAAACGCGACCTGAGCGCTGAGCAGCGTGGGCAGCGCGCCGACGGCTGAGATCAGCGGCGTGCGCAGGAACAGCAGCGTCAGCGAATAGGTGGCCGCCACGGCCGTGTTGGCCCAGCCGAGACCGTTTGCCATAAAGAACACGATACCGATGCCGCCCAGCATCATGATGTTAGACCAGTTAACGGCACTGAGATGGAAGGTGTCGGCGCGCACAATATGATGGCGATAGCGACCCGCATTCGCCTGGTAAACCGTGTCGTAGATCAGACGCGCCCGATCGCGGTTAAGCTGCAGCTCTTTGCGGCCCTCGATAATGGTCTGGAAATCGCGATAGAGATCATCTTCGATATCGCGCAGCTTTGCCATATGCTGGTAGACGCGCGAAACCAGCAGCCAGCCGCCCACCAGCGTGATCGCCAGCCACAGCATAGTGACCAGCAGCATTTCCGGCGAGAGCCAGGCAAGGTAAATCGCCGATCCCAGCGTGATGATAATGCCCTGAATCAGCTCCGGCAGCCGGACAAAAGCGATGGTAATGGCCCGCACGTCGCTGGTCAGCCCGGCCAGCAGCTGTGCGCTGCCCAGCTGTTCAATGCGCTCAACGTTAGTATCGAGGATACGCTTGATGAATTCGCCCCGCAGTCGCCAGACAAAATGATGTCCCAGCTGCGTCAGCGCCAGCTGCGAAGCGAGCGTGACTGCCATCAGCAGAAACAGCTGACCGAGAAACGCCGGCAGCACCGTTGCATCACTATTAATCGCCACAATCAGCTCATTGTTAATATAAGCGATCAGGCCAATACCGAGTGCGGCACTCAGCAGGGTAAGAAAAAGAACGCCGGTAAACGGCCAGCAGTACTGACGAAAAACCACCTGAAGCAATGCCATCAATCTGTTCCAAAGGTCAAAAAAATGCTGCCTGCAGTTTAATGACCCATCAGATGATAGCAAGAATAATTCTCATTCCCTGTTGCGTCAGTGCGCCCGGCGGAAGGTCAGATTGTAGCGAACGGCCCCCGCCGCGGGATGCACGCCGGGTTTAAGCGGCAGAATACCGTGATAGCGCAGCCGCGATGGTCCGCCCCACACCACGATATCACCATGCTCCAGCAGCACGCGCCGGGTGGCATCACCGCGCGCAAAACCGCCAAACTGGAATACCGCCGGCAGACCCAGCGAAACGGAAACGATCGGCTGATGCAGATCGCGCTCATCTTTGTCCTGATGCAGCGACATTTTTGCCCCCGGCGCATAGCGGTTAATCAGGCAGGCGTCTGGCGTAAAGTGACTGAAACCCGCTTCCTGCGCGCACTGCTGCGCCAGCTGACGAAACAGCGGCGGCATCGCGGGCCAGCGCTGGCCAGTGCTGACATCCTGTTCGCTGTAGCGATAGCCGCGCGCGTCGCTGAACCAGCCAACATCGCCGCAGTTAGTCATCGCCACGGACATACGATAGCCTCCCGGCGTGATGCGGTGGGTAAACGGATGCTGCGCCGCAACGGTTTCAATCGCAGCCAGTAGCGCAGGTGCATCATCGCGGGCGCGGCGGCGCAGAATGACCGCGCCTTCTGCCAGTGGCTCCTGCCACGGCGCTTCATCGCTAAACAGATCCAGCATTATGGCCTCCGGTTACGATTTATCGATAAGAAATGCTTTGAAGCCGGGCGACATCCAGTGGCTGAAACTGTCACCCTCTTTGGTGATCAGATAAACGGCCAGGTGCTCTTTCAGCGCCAGCGCTTTTGCGCGCCCGGTCCCCAGCACCATCAGGCCGGTGTCCCAGCCATCCGCTTCCAATGCCGTGGTGGCAATCACCGTAGCAGAAACCAGTTTATGCTGAATGGGCCGTCCGGTTGCAGGATCGATGACGTGTGAAATGCGTTTCCCGTCCAGTTCATAATAGTTGCGATAGCTGCCGGAGGTGCTGATGCCGTGCCCCTGCAGGTCAACGCGCGCCTCTACCGCGTTTTCGCGATCGGTGGGTTTCTGCACCGCCACCCGCCACGGCTGCTGGCTGGCATTGCGACCCCGGCTGAGCACGGCTCCGCCGACCGACACCAGATAGTTAGTTATTCCCTGCTGCTCCATCAGCCGCGCCAGATGATCGGTAGCGTAGCCCTCACCCATGGTTGAGAGATCCACATACAGACCCGGCAGATCTTTCTGCAGCCACTGCCCGCTTACGCTCTGGATCACCCGCAGATGCGAGAGGCCGGTTTCAGCTTTAGCCGCCGCGATTGCTGCTTCGTCAGGCTGATGCGCCGGCTGTCCGTCGGGTCCAAACCCCCATAAGTTCACCAGCCTGCCTGCCGTAATATCCATGGCGCCTGCGGTTTTGGCGCCAATGCGCAGTGAGAGAGCCACGATATCTGCCATATCTGCGCTAACGGGCTTCGGCTCTGTACCCTGATACTGGTTGAAGCGCGACAGCACTGAGGTGGTTTTCCAGGTAGAGAGTTCACCGTCATCACGATCGAGCTGCTGCTGAATCGCCTGCTGCAGCTCGCCTTTACGCTGCGGGTCAACGCCGGCGAGAGTGACCCGCCACACGGTGCCCATGGTTTTGCCCTGCAGAACCAGGGGTTCATGTTGCGGTGCGCGGTCGCAGCCCGTCAGCCCGGCTACGATCAGAGTAGTCAGAAAAATATTCCGGAAATGCATCGATTCCTCATCTGTTACACGGAAATACAGCGTATTACAAAGCATAAACTGCGGGTAATTTACGCTAAATCTCATTGAATTAACGCCTGCCATGCTGCAGGCTTTACTTCCAGACATCCCCTTTAAGGAGCACAGATGATGTATGTATTAATCGCCGCCTTCTCCGCCGCGCTGTTCCTGTACGGCAGCTATCGCAGCTGGCAGCACGCACGCCAGCGTTCACTGGAGAGCTACAGCGCACGTCGACGTTAAGCACTGCACCATTATTACCCACTCTGCACCGCTTCAGGGCTGACGCAGTGTAACAAACCCCGCCGGGGGCGTGTGACGCTGAGAGCGGCAGCATGGCATAAATGCTGCATTGTTGAGAGCAGGTTTATTCTCAGCGAGGTGCAGCATGGCGATATCAAAAACGCAGAGTGAAAAGTGGCAGCGGTGGCTGAGCTTTTCTGCTTTCACCCTGGCAGGTATTGCGCTGGAGGGCAGCCAGCCGGCCGCGGCAGTGCAGGCTGAACCTCGTCCGGCGGCAAAAGCCCGGCGCTGGCGCAGTGTGCAGTAGTTCAGATGCTGTGCCTGCCTGAGGCGGGTGCTGCAGATAAGAAGCGGGCAGGAAAGGTGGCGCGCAGCCCGCTGGGCCGCGCGCCAGAGGCTCAGAACTGGTAAACCAGACCCAGCGCCACAATATCATCGGTGTTGATACCGGTATTGTTGGTAAAGTTGTTGTCATCCAGCAGATTGATCTGGTAATCCACATAGGTCGACATGTTTTTATTGAAGTAATAGGTCGCGCCCACGTCGATATATTTCTTCAGGTTCTGGCTGCCATAACCTTCAATATCTTTACCGCGTGAATTGACGTAAGCCAGTGACGGACGCAGGCCGAAGTCAAACTGATACTGCGCGACCACTTCCCAGTTGTCCGCTTTGTTTGCATAACCGAAAGCGTCAGAATCCACTGAGCCAAAACGCGTCGCATTGTACGAACGGGTATACATCGCAGCTAAATAGACATTGTTTGCGTCATATTTCAGGCCGCCGGTGTAGGCTTCCGCTTTATCGCCCTGCCCCAGCACACCTGCAGCATTCTGGTTATTGGTGCGATCGGACTGGAACATGGCGCCGCCCAGTGCCAGACCATTACCCAAATCATAGGTGGTGCTCAGGCCCCAGCCGTCACCGTTTTCGCCCAGCACATCACGGCCAGAAGTGGATTCGGTCGGGTTATCATTTTTGCCCTGGTACTGAACGGCCACGTTCCAGCCATCCACCAGACCAAAGAAATTATTATTGCGGTAGGTTGCCATGCCGTTGCCGCGCTGGAACATAAAGTTGTCCGCGCCATAGGTATCGCCACCAAACTCCGGCAGAACGTCAGTCCATGCGCCAATATCATACGCAATGCCATAGTTGCGACCGTAATCGAAAGAGCCAGCGTCACCAAAACGCAGACCGGCAAAGCCGACGCGGGTATAGCTGTTTTTAGTGCCTTCGCTTTCAGCGGTGTTCAGCGCGGCCTGGTATTCCCACTGACCGTAACCCGTCAGCTGATCGGTCACCTGAGTTTCACCTTTAAAACCAAAGCGCAGGTAAGACTGGTCACCGTCTGAGCCATCGTTGTCAGAGAAGTAGTGCAGACCATCTACTTTGCCGTAGAGGTCGAGTTTGTTGCCATCTTTATTATAGATCTCGGCTGCGCTTGCTGAACCCGCCACCAGCAGCGCCGGGATCATCAGGGAGAGAACGCGACGATTCATTTATTTACCCTCGGTTATGTGCCTTTATAGTTATGCCACTGCAAACTGAATGTTAAAAAATTCAGCCGGCAATTCATTGTTGTTTTATAGCGGGCAATAATCTATCACGAAAATGATACTGAATTTCCGAAAGTGTTTCATTTGATTGCAAATTTATTGCCAGATGTAAATATCGCGGAACTAATAATCAGCACATATAGATAAAAAATAAAGCACGAATAAACAAACCGGATTAAATTCCTTTTCATTCAGATAGATACATTAATTTAATGCCGCACTGAATGATAAAACTTTGTTGCTGTCAGCCTCTACAATTATCCGCGCTATCATCATTTATTTTATTATTATCTTCATTCATCCCGAATGAGTGTTTTACCCTGATTCCCGCCGGACATATTTGTCCGGCATTTTTTTATCTGCGCTATTTTCCCGCCAATATAATAACGCATTCAGCGCTCACGCAGCGCTTCAGCCGCTTTATTCAGCGGCTTAAGCAGATAATCCAGCACCGATTTTTGCCCGGTTTTTATCTCCACATCTGCCAGCATACCCGGCAGCACAGGAAAGCGCTGACCGCGCCGGCTGGTAAGCGTCGCCGTCTGTGTCCGCACATAGACCCGAAAATAGGGCGGCTCGCGCAGGTCGCTATCCTGCAGCGTATCCGGAGAAACGCTCTCGACGATGCCCGGCAGATCGCCATAAATAGCGGTATCGTACGCGGTGATTTTAACCGTTGCGGGCAACCCGGCCCGGATCCAGGCGATATCGCGTGGCGCAATGCGTGTCTCGATCAGCAACCGATCCTCCAGCGGGACAATCTCCATCAGTTTACCGCCCGGTTCTACCACACCGCCCGGTGTGGTAATAGCGATGGCTTTGACGATGCCATACACCGGTGAGAGCAGCGCGGTGCGCGTCAGCTGATCTTCTCTGCCTGCCGCAACCTGCAGCTGCGCATCCAGCTCTGCGCTGTTTTTGACCTGCTCCTCATGCGTTCGCACAGCGTAGTCATTATGCACCTCGTCGATTTTTCCCTGCAGGTCGCTGACCTGCCGCCGCAGCCGGAGCGCTTCAACTTTACCCGCCGCACCGCGCGCCACCAGCGGTTCAGTCAGATTGAGCTCTGCCTCTACCAGCTTCAGCGACTGCTGAAGGTTTTGCAGCGTTGTCGTCAGGTTTTGCCGGCGCGACTCATAGAGCTGAGTTTCACGGGCGACCAGCTGCGGGTAACGGCGAATATCCGCGCTGAACTGCAAGGGACGTTCGCTGAGCTCAGCATCCAGCCGCTCTGCCGTCGCCCGCAGTGTCCGTACCCTGGCGCTCGCCTCACCGTAGCTGGACTGATAGCGGGCGGGATCGAGCGTCGCCAGCAGCTCACCCTTACGGACAATATCGCCTTCGTGCACGCTGAGCTGTTTGAGGATCCCGCCATCCAGATTATTGATAATCTGCGCCCGGCTGGAGGGCGTGACTTTGCCGCTGCCTGTTGTCACCTCATCCAGCACGGCAACGCGCGCCCAGATCAGCAGCAGCAATAGCGTGAGCGCGCAAAGCCAGATAATGCGCGACGCCGCCGCCTCGTTATCTGTGCTCATCTGCCACCTCCGGCCGTAAAGCGCTACGCTGCAGAATGGCATCGCGCGGGCCATCAGCCACAATCTCGCCGTTCTTCATCACAATGATGCGATCGACCAGTCCCAGCAGCGCCGGACGATGGGTGACCAGCACCAGGGTACGCCCCGGCAGCCACTGCGCCAGCTGACGGATCACCTGCGCCTCCAGCGGTTCATCAAGCGCTGCCGTCGGCTCATCCAGCAGCACAATCTGTGGCTGACGCAGCACCATTCTGCTGAGCAGAATCATCTGCCGCTGGCCACCAGAGAGCCCGCGCCCGCCTTCATGAATGAGGCGGTCAAGCGCGGCGGCATCCTGCTGCAGCAGCGATAACGCACCGCTTATGCGCAGCGCCTGCAGCATCTCCTGTTCAGTGGCGTGCGGATTGCCAAGCAGCAGGTTCTGCCGCAGCGTACCGAAAAAGAGGCGCGAATCCTGCGACAGCCAGCCCAGCTGCCGCCGCAAATCAGCCGGATCGAGCTGCTGCATATTAACGCCATCGATTATGATACGTCCGCTGCCGGGCAGCGCCTGCCCGGCCAGGATTTTCAGCAGGGTCGATTTACCGGCTCCCGCGCCGCCGACAATCGCGATGCGCTCACCGGGACGGATTGTCAGGCTCCCGATAGCAACCGCACGCAGGCTGCTTTCATCATAGTGATAGCGCACCTGCTGCAGCTCATAGTGTCCGCGGAGCACCGCCGCATAAGCCGGCACGCCACTCTGCGGCCGATCAACCGGTTTTTTAAGCAGTTCATTGAGTCCGTTCATGGCGCTGCGCGCATGCTGCCAGCGCGAAAATACCAGCGTCAGCTGCATCAGGGGAGCGAGCGTACGCGCGGAGAGCAGGCTGCTGGCCACCAGCGTACCGGTAGTGATCTGATTGTTCAGGATCAGATAGACCCCGGCGACCAGCATCCCCGCGTAGGTCAGCTGCTGCACGCTGCCCGCCCAGCCGGTAAGCCGCGCGCCCCACAGCCGCTGCTGGCTGGCGAGCGTGGCGCTGACGTCGTGCGCCTGTTCCCACTGCCGCTGGAACCCGGCCTCGGCCTGCAGCGCCTTGATATCCTCGACTCCTTCCAGCGTCTCCACCAGCAGCGCCTGCCGCAGAGCACTTTCACGCTGCCCCTCCTTAGCCAGCCGCGCCATCGGGATCTGTACCAGCAGCCCCGGGATCACGATCAGCGGGATCGCCAGCAGCGGCACCAGCACCAGCCAGCCGCCAATCGCGGATAAAATCACCAGAAACAGCACCACAAAAGGGATATCCGCTGCGGCACTTACCGTCGTAGAGGTCAGTAATTCGCGTACCTGCTCAACCTCACGCAGCTGAGCAATGAAAGCTCCGGTGGAGCGCGGCCGCGCCTCATTGCGGATGCGCAGCGCGCGGGCAAAGAGTTGTGCAGAGAGGGCCAGATCGATCCGCTTTCCCATGCCGTCAGCCACCCGGGTCCGCGCCA
This sequence comes from Pantoea sp. M_9, assembly GCF_008631385.1. Lineage (NCBI taxonomy): Bacteria > Pseudomonadati > Pseudomonadota > Gammaproteobacteria > Enterobacterales > Erwiniaceae > Pantoea > Pantoea sp. M_9. The sequence continues at coordinate 699,932 of NZ_VWUF01000001.1, forward strand.
GCCGGATCAGATATTCCATCAGCGCCGCCAGCATCACTCCGCCAAACAGCACCCATAGCGTGGGTTGTGATTGGGCCGGTATCACCCGATCGTACACCTGCATTGAGAACAGGATCCCCGCCAGCGCCAGCATATTGCTGACCAGCGAGGCGAGACTGATTTCCACCAGGCGTCGCTTCATTGGCCGGAAATGCTGCCATAACCAGTGTGGCTGCCAGGGACGGACAAACTCATCCATGCGCGCATCGCGTGCGCGGGTCGCTGGCGTAATGACGCCCACTTCCGGCTGCGCCTGTGCCAGCAGGTCACTCAGCGGAGCTGAGCGCAGGCCGTCACCGCCTGCACTCAGCCAGTAATGCACTCTTCCCTCGTCATCTGCCGCTTCTGCAAGCGCCAGCGTGCCGTCGTTAAGGCGCAGCAGCAGCGGCATTACGGCCTGCCGCCAGCGCAGCTTGCGGGCGCTGACAAACTGCAGCGTCAGCCCCATATGCTGCGCCAGGTCTGTCAGCTGCGCCTGCGGTGACGCCGCGGCCAGCCACTGAAGCTGCAGGCGACGGCGATCGATGGCGATCCCCAGCGCGGCCGCAGCCCGGTTCAGTGCGGCAATCGCTTCGTCGCGCGTATGCAAGGGTGAACGCATCCCTGGGTCGCCTTTCAGAAAAGAGTGATTGTGCTGCGTGTGTCGCAGATAATTTATACCAGCGCCGCTACCGGCTGCTGCTGCAGATGATCGGCCAGCGTCCAGGCAGCGTCGCTGCTGCCATAGTGGTGGTCTGGCTCACTGCCCGCCGCGGCGGCATCCGGTATGGCCTCTCCGGCACCATAGTGCGCCAGCAGAGAATCGATGGTGGTCGCGCTGAAATCTGTGCTGCCGGCGTCCTCCACCGTTACCGTCCGGACGGCGCTGGCCAGATTGCCCGCTTTATCCTGCGCGCTGACGCTCATCTGATAGCTGCCCGGCTCCAGCGTTGCCAGCTGACCCGCCAGAATGGTCAGCGACCACTCTCCGCTCTCATCCACTGCGGCGCTGTAGTGCCGATCGCCCAGCGTGACGGTGACCAGGCTTCCCTGCGTCAGATGGTCAGAGCTGCCCTGGATAAGGTGCCAGTGATCCATGTCGCCGGACGCGATGACGCCATCGCCAAACGGCTGCTGCAGGGTCAGCGACGGCAGCTGGTGAATCGCCACGGTGAACAGATCGCTGAGCGTCTGGCTGTCGTGATTACCGTAGCTGTCCCAGCGTTCGGCCATAGCGCTGACCGGTCCATCCGGCAGCGCCTGCAGGTCGGCCACGCTGAGCGTTACCATGCCATCGACTGGCGTATAGGCCTTACCGTTGAGCGTAAGCTGGTTCACACCCTCCAGATAAAAGCTCAGCGGCTGCTGCGCTTCCTGCGCGTTAAGGAAGGTATCGCCGCCGATATTCATTTCACAGTAGATCTCCGGCAACGTCGTCACGACATTCAGCCCCAGCGTGGTGTCGGTGCTGTTGCCGGCGGCGTCGAGCGCGTAGACGCGGACTTCACCGAGCGAAATAAAGTTGCTGACCTCGCTGGCAGGAACGATCGCCTGCCAGTGGCCCTGCGCATCAATCGCGGCGTGATAGACTTTATCCCCGACGCAGAGCTCCAGTTTCTGGCCCGGAGCCAGCGCCGAGAGCGTACCGCTCAGCATCAGGTCCTGCTGGCTCTCAGCAAAGTTGATAACGTTATCAGCAGTAACGCTGTCAAAACTGATATGCGGCAGGCTTTCCGGATGGGTTACCAGCGTCAGCTCATGCTGAACCGTGCTGGTTTTGCCATTCGGATCGCGGGCGCTGACCTGCAGCTGATAAACGCCATCCGGCAGCGCGTGCAGATCCTCCGGCGTAAACGTTGCCTGCCATGCGCCGTGCTCATCAACGAGAGCAGTGGTGCTTTTATTTCCCAGCGTCAGCGTGACATGGCTGTTAAGCGGCATATGCGTAACCTGCCCGCTCACCTCCACGCCGTAAATCCCTTCCGCTACGCTAATCGCGTTATCACCACTCACGGGCGCCACGCTGATCTCCGGACGGAGCGTTTTATCCACATAGACGCCAAACCCTACTTCGGTGGCGGTACTGTTACCCGCTTTATCGGTAATGGTCAGCGTCAGGCTGTGGTTGCCATCCGCGACACCCTGTAATACCGAAGGGGGCATGGTTGCATGCCAGTAGCCCCAGTGGTTGACCGTGCTGTGCCAGCTTTCTCCATTAAAGCTGAGTGTGACCGTTGCGCCTGGCTCCTGCTCCGCGCGTCCGCGCAGATGAATGGCGCGGTTGCTCTCCCAGGCAGCGATAACGCCATCCTGCGCCAGCGGCTCATAGGGGTGTAGCGCGGCCGGTAGCGTGGTATCGCGGCGCTGCTGGCTGGCTATTATCGGGCCGACACGCTCAGTGCCAGAGGTAAATAACGATGCGAAAGATGAAGTGGACTGACCTGAAAACATAGGTAACCTCGTTACAGAGTATGCATTGCACCAGTGATTACCTGTATTAATGTTTCAGGCAGATCGGTGCGCCATACAGGCCATAACAGCATGGCCCGTTTCACCTGATGAAAACGGGTTACCCGCAGGTAACAAGGTTAAAGGTATGACGTTAAATGCACGCTCCCGGCCGGGCTGGCGCGCGTGGCGATCTTGCTATAAGCGGCCCCTTTAGCGGTGGCCTGCTTTATCTTAGCGCGCTTTACCCGCTGCTGTCTGGTGGCAAAAATCCGGAAATCGTCGTAAAGCGTGCAACCAGCGAAAACCTTAGTCAGTCGGTGACCTCTCGCTGATTGCATCAGTATATGTCATCAATTGTCTGACTTAATTTGCGTTAAGTCACTTAATGCCTCTCAGGCAGTACCAGGAAATATCTGGAAAAAGTTCAGGCCCGGCCAAATATCGGTAAGATGTCCGATTCCTGTGCAGCATCAGGCAACGCAAATTGCGCGTTAATTCCGCTGCACCGCCTGCTTTGATGCTAAACTTCGACGCTTTAACAGCGGATCAAAATAACGACTATGACTGCACTGGACGCCGCACAGCCAGCCAAACTGCATCAGCGTGTTAATTTCGGCACGCGTACTGTTTTCCTTATCGCCGGGTTGAGTATGTCTGCCTGGGCGCCGCTTGTGCCTTACGCCAGCCAGCGTCTGCAGCTGAGCGGAGCCTCCCTCGGCGGGCTTTTACTGTGCCTGGGCATCGGTTCGCTGGCCGCTATGCCGGTGACGGGGGCGCTGATTGGTCGTTTTGGCTGCCGCCGGATTATGACCTGCTCTGCGCTGCTGATTCTGGCAGTGTTGCCGCTGCTTGCCACGCTGGACCATCTCTGGGCGATGGCGTTTACGCTGATGCTATTCGGCGCCGGACTCGGCATGCTGGATGTGGCAATGAACGTGCAGGCGGTTCACGTGGAAAAAGCGGCGAGCAGGCCGATGATGTCAGGCTTTCACGGCTTCTTCAGCCTCGGCGGCATTATCGGCGCCGGTGCGGTGAGTCTGCTGCTGGGTGCCGGGCTGACGCCGTTGCAGGCCATCGCGATTATGATGGTGCTGATCGCCGTGCTGCTCTGCTGCAGTCTGCCAACCCTGATGAGCGAGCGGCTGCGTCAGGCTGATGAACCCTGGCTGGTGATCCCGCGTGGCTGGGTCGCTTTTCTCGGCTGCCTCTGCTTTATTCTGTTCCTCGCCGAGGGTGCCGTGCTCGACTGGAGCGCCCTGCTGCTGCTGCAGAGCCCGGGCCTCAGCGTAGCCTATGCCGGACTGGGCTATGCGGTGTTTTCGGTTGCCATGACGATTGGCCGGCTGACCGGCGACAAAATCATTCAGCGCTTTGGCCGCTATCGCGTCATGCTTACCGGCGCGCTGGCAGCCAGTGCAGGTATGACGCTGGCCGTGCTGGTCCCCTGGCCGCAAACCGCGCTGCTGGCGTTTCTGCTGGTCGGATTCGGGCTGGCGAATACGGTGCCGATGCTGTTTAATGCCGCCGGTAACCAGCAGGCCATGCCTGTCAACCTGGCGATCTCGGCCATGACAACGTTAGGCTATGCGGGTATTCTCTCAGGCCCGGCGTTAATCGGCTTTATTTCCCAGTGGCTCACACTAAGCGGTGCATTCCTGCTGATTGCTCTGATGCTGCTGGCTGTCGCCGCCAGCGCACGCCGGGTTACGCGTTGATTGCAGGATCCTGAGACTCACTATGCTTTATAAATTTCCACTGACTTCCGGTAACGTTACGCGTTTTGTTGTCGTGTTTAACCTGGTGCTGCTGCTGGCGCTGGGCGCCGTGGTGCACAACAGCGTCAGCGCCTGGATTGCCGAAAAGCGTTATGCCATGGCTGACCTGGCGCGTGATATGCAAAAACGCATCGACGCTTACCGCTTCGCCACCTGGCAGATTTACGAAAACCTCGCCACCAGTGCGGCCGGCTCTGCGCCTAACAGCACGCTGCAGGAGACCCGGCTGCGCCCGGATGTTTACTATCTGGAAAAAACACGCCGCAAAACGGAAGCGCTGATTTTCGGTTCGCACGACGGCAGCACGCTGGATATGACCATGCGTATGTCCGGCTATCTCGATACGTTATGGGGTGCGGAAAACCCGGCGTGGTCGATGTATTTTCTGAACGGTCAGGATAATAGCCTGATTATGATCTCTACCCTGCCGCTGAAAGATATGGCAACGCGCTATAAAGAGAGCGCGCTGAATACGCTGGTCGACAGCCGCCGGGCGGAGATGCTGCAGCAGGCTAACGCCCTGGATGAGCGCGAAAGCTTCTCGCCGCTGCGTCATTTTACCTGGCAGAACGATCACTACTTTACGCTGCGCACCACCTTCAACCAGCCGGGTCATCTGGCAACGGTGGTGGCTTTCGATCTGCCGGTTAACGATCTGGTGCCGCAGAACCTGCCGCTGGAGAATTTCCAGCTGCGTCAGGATGCGACCCCGGGCAGCAGCACGGATGATGGCAGCGACGGTACGACCAGCGTTACGCTGGTTAACCCGGATCTGGAGATCGCCGCCTCGCTGCCCAGCACGCCGCTGCAGCTGGTTTATCGCGTACCGCTGGTTAGCCTTGCGCTTGATATGCTGCATAACCTGATGTGGCCGCTGCTTATCAACCTGCTGCTCTTCCTGCTGTCGATTGCCGGCGTGACCCTGCTGCGTCAGCAGGCGCTGCGCCCGAATGAGAATCAGAGCGCAGAGCTCGATTCGCTGCGTATGCTGAATGAAGAGATCGTCGCCAGCCTGCCGGTCGGGCTGCTGGTGTATGACTTCGCCACTAACCGCACCCTGCTGAGCAATAAGATTGCCGATCACCTGCTGCCGCACCTGAACCTGCAGAAGATTATCAACATGTCCGATCAGCATCAGGGCGTGCTGCAGGCGACTATCAATAACGAAGTCTATGAGATCCGTCATGCACGCAGCGTGCTGTCGCCGCACACGCAGCTGTTTATGATGCGCGACCAGGATCGCGAACTGCTGGTGAATAAGAAGCTGCAGAAAGCACAGCAGGTACTGGATCGCAATCACCAGATGCGCCAGCAGCTGATGCAGCAGCTTGGCCATGCGCTGAACCGCCCGCTGCAGGATATGGTGACGCGGCTGGTACAGCTCAGCCAGCGCGGTGACGATGAGAGCGTGCTGGATCTGCTGGATGAGAGCCAGCGGCTGGCCCGCCTGGTCGATGACATCGTGCTACTGAACCGGCTGGAAGCGCATGACTGGTCGCCGGAAACCAGCCCGTTTAATCTGCAGGATCTGCTGGATGAGATTGCGCTGGAGAGCCTGCCGCTGCTGCGACGCAAGGGCCTGACGCTGGTCGTAAATAACCAGCTGGCGAATGATGAAATGCGCAGCGGTGACCGCCGCGCGCTGCGCAAGGTGCTGACCACCCTGATGCATTATGCGCTGACCACCACGCAATGGGGAAAAATCACGCTGGAAGTGAAAACGCCAGCGGATAAGCCTGACGTGCTGCAGCTGCAGCTGGTCGATACCGGTTCCGGGCTGACGGCGGATGAACTGACCAATGCCGATTTCCCCTATCTTGGTGAGACATCGCAGGATCGTTTTGGTCAGGCCTCCGGAATGGCCTTTTTCCTCTGTAAACAGCTCTGCAAGCAGATGGGTGGTCAGTTAGACATTATCGCTAAACCCGGCATCGGCACGCGCTATAACATCCAGCTGCCGCTGACGCTGCAGCTGCTGCTGGATGAGCAGGAAGAAAAATTACTGGAGGGCGTGACCGCTCTGGTCGATATAGCAGTTGAAGATGTACAGAAAATCGTCTGTCGTCATCTGGAGAACTGGGGCGCTAAGTGCCTGACCTCAGATGAACGGCTTTCGGGTCAGGAGCACGATGTTCTGATCACGGACGACCCTGAGCGTCTCAGCGGCTGGGCATTACTGCTGGCGGGCGATGAGCTGGGGCATCACGCCCTGAACGACAGACAGTATCGCGTGAATTATAACCTCAGCAACGCCCTGCTTGACGCACTGCTGGCCCTGATTGAAAAGCAGCTGGCCAGTGATTTGATGGAGGAGAGTGAAGAAAATGAGGCTGCCACACCGCTGTTAAGCGGCGGCTATTTCCAGCTGTTTACCGAGACAGTACCGCCTGATGTCAGGAGACTGTATACTGAAGCGTCGGATAGCGACTATCCTTCTCTTGCTCAGACAGCGCATCGCCTGAAAGGCGTTTTTGCCATGCTCAATTTGCTGCCGGGTAAACAGCTTTGTGAAGCGTTAGAACAGCACATTAAAATGTGCGACGATTTAACCATTAAAAATACCACCAGTGAAATTGACGCCTATGTCAATCAACTGCTGCAGCAAGGTAACCAATAAGATGAATAACCTGAACGTAATTATTGCCGACGACCATCCCATTGTTCTGTTTGGTATCCGTAAGTCTCTGGAACAGATTGAATGGGTTAACGTAGTAGGTGAGTTTGAAGACTCCACAGCACTGATCAACAGCCTCTCTAAGCTGGACGCGAATGTTCTGATCACCGATCTCTCAATGCCTGGCGAAAAGTATGGCGACGGTATTACCCTGATCAAGTACATCAAGCGTCACTATCCCGATCTTTCGATCATTGTTCTGACCATGAACAACAATCCGGCGATCCTGAGCGCCGTTCTGGATCTCGATATCGAAGGGATTGTGCTGAAACAGGGCGCCCCGACCGATCTGCCAAAAGCGCTGGCCGCCCTGCAGAAAGGCAAAAAATATACGCCGGAAAGCGTTGCCAAACTGCTGGAGAAGATCAGCGCAGGTGGCTACGGTGACAAGCGTCTGTCGCCGAAAGAGAGTGAAGTACTGCGTCTCTTTGCGGAAGGTTTCCTCGTCACTGAGATTGCCAAGAAGCTGAACCGCAGTATCAAAACCATCAGCAGCCAGAAGAAATCAGCCATGATGAAACTGGGCGTGGATAACGATATCGCACTGCTGAACTACCTCTCATCGGTCAGTGCCACGCAGATCGACAAAGATTAATCTTTACGGGCGGCCTGCGGGCCGCCCGTTCGCTTAATCACCTGCCCTACTACCCCTGACGACCGGTACGCACGCGAACAGCATAGCGCGCCAGGGTGACTTTCAGCTCATCCAGCGTCACGGGTTTCGACAGGCAGTTATCCATACCGGCATCCATACAGCGCTGCTTCTCTTCCGCCAGCGCGTTCGCCGTTACGCCAATCACCGGGAACACGTGCCCCAGCTGGCGCAGCCGCTGCGTCAGGCGATAACCATCCATGTTTGGCATGTTTACGTCGCTCAGTACGATGTCGATATGATTGCGGCTCAGCACGTTAAGCGCATCAACGCCATCCTGCGCCGTTTTGGTCTGGTAGCCCAGCGTACCGAGCTGCTCCGACAGCAGCATACGGTTGATGGGATGATCGTCCACAATCAGAATCGTAATATCTTCATTGCTGCTCGCATTCTCTGCCGCAGGCGGCGGCAGCGGCGTGGTGGTATCGCTGTCAATCGTGATGCGATAGATACGTCCCAGCAGCAGCGGCAGGTCGTGCAGCGTTGCGCTGCTCTGCACCCAGACGCCCGGCGAGCGCTCCTGCGGCATATCGATATGTTCACCGCAGATCAGAATGCGCGCGCGCACCGCCTGCGTCAGTAAATCGTCGTGATCGCTTATCACCACATCATCGCTTTCTGCCTGACCCTGCCAGGCTGCCACTTTCAGTCCCTGCTGCTGCAGCAGGCGCAGCAGAAACGCAGCGAGATAGTCGTTGCGCAGGTCAAGCCAGATCGCTTTCTCCTGCAGGCCATCCAGCAGCGGCGGCGCCGGCTGCTGGCCGGCGTAGATTGGAATACGTACGATAAACTGGCTGCCCATCCCCGGTTCAGAATCGACCTCAATATCGCCATCCATCATGTTGATCAGTTTTTCGCAGATCGCGAGTCCCAGCCCGGTGCCCTGGAAGTTGCGCTGAACGCCGGAGCCGACCTGGAAGAAAGGATCGAACAGCCGCGTCACCTCTCTGGCCGGAATGCCGACGCCGGTATCGCGCACGCGGAAAGCAAGATAGCCCTCTTTAACGTAGGCGTGCAGAATAATGCAGCCGGTATGGGTAAATTTGATGGCGTTATTAAGCAGGTTGGAGATCACCTGCTGCAGCCGCAGCGGATCGCCATCCAGCGCCAGCGGCACGTTGTTTTCCATGAATACATAGAGCGTAAGACGCTTGCGCACCACCAGCGATAAATAGTTGCTGGTGATATGGTTAATCACTTCGCGCGGTGAGAAGGGACGCGGCTCAATTTTCAGCTGCTCTGACTCTATCTTCGAGAAGTCGAGAATGTCGCTGATAATTTTCAGCAGCAGGCTGGAGGAGTTGTTCATGGCGGTAACCAGCGACTCCACCCCTTTGGGCAGGCTTTTGGTCTGCAGCAGATCGAGGTTACCGATGATGCCGTAAAGTGGCGTGCGCAGTTCATGACTGACGGTCGCGAGGAACATCGATTTCGACTGGCTCGCCTGTTCAGCGGCGTGCGCCATCTCCTGCAGCGACTGCTCCATACGTACGCGGGATGAGACATCAACCAGCACGCAGATGGCCACGTTTTCATTGCGGTAGCGCGAATGCACAAAGCTGATCTGCAGGTTGGTATTGCTGCCGGTCAGCACATCCACAAAATTCACCTGCTGGCCGCTGATAATTTCATTAAGCCGCTGGCGATCCTCCTGCGTCAGCAGCGTAAGATAGTTGTGCGCCAGTTCGTTACTCAGAATATTGGTGCCATCGCTGGTGCGCAGAATGCAGATCCCTACCGGTGCCGACGCGACAATTTTACGGTTGAACTGCTCATGCTCCTCCAGCCGGTGCGCGTTATCTTCCGCCGGCAGGAACATGCGGCGCTCGAATATCCACGCCAGGGTGAAAAGCACAATCGCACTGAAGATGTTAAGCAGCAGCGCGTTAAGCAGCAGCAGCCGCAGCTGATCCACCATTACCGACGTGGGCAGAGACCAGATGATATTCAGATCTGACGGCGGCAGCGGCTTTTTCAGCACCAGCTGGCGGTAGCTATCGAGGTAGCCAAACCAGGTGCTCTCATCGGGCAGATCGTCCAGCGCGTAACCGGGTCCGCTGCGGCGGCTGCTCAGCAGCGGGCGGTAATTTTCATCGGTAATGGTCGCCACCAGCGGCAGTCCGCCGGGCTGTAAAAATTCATCCAGCCGGATATTCTGCTCAACGCCCAGCAGCGCCTGAAGTTTGTTGGCGACGTAAACCGAGACGACCATGTAGAAATTGCCGCTTCCTGGCTGCGCGCTGTCGGTGATCCAGTACATCGGATTGCGCCGATCTTCCTCATTACTGTTGCGATAGTGCAGCACATGTTCGCGCAGCGCCTTCATGCTGCGCTCCCGATCTAACGGATTGCTGCTGCCGATGGTGAAATCAGCCAGGCACTGGCTCTCCCCGCCGATAAAAAACACGCGATTCAGCTCATAGGCCGCAGCAAAATTGCTTTTCCAGTAGTTGATATAGTAGCTGAGCGAGTCGAGCGAATTGCGCCAGGTGTTGCTCATTGAGGTGCAGTCACCGTCGGAAAAGAGCGGCGTAAACTGCGGCAGCGTGCTTTTACCGGCGGGCAGGCCGTTGAGCATATCCAGCCCGTTGGCGCTGCTGCTAAGACGATTTTCCGTGATGTACTTCAGTTCCCGCATGACGTCAGCCGAGTGCCGGACGTACCACTCTGCTTTACCGTAGTTCGCCGCAAACTCCTGGCGTATTCCGTTCTCTTTTTCATGCAGCACATTGATGATGTAGAAGGTGGTCAGCAATGCACCCAGCGACCAGAGCAGCAGCGCCAGCGCCCGGAAAAGATAGCGCGAGATACGAAGCGTGGTGCGAAAGGAGACGAGATATTTCAAGAGAGGCTCACTGGCGGTAACGGTTAACAGGACCCAAAAAGGTGCACATACACTAGCTTTATCGCTGCGAAAAAGCCAGTTGGTGCAGAGGTGCGGGGCGAAAACTCAGATAATAAAACGGCAGGTCGGTTGCCCTGACCTGCCGCTGATAAGGTGCATCAGACGATTATGCGTCGTCTTCTGCGTCCGGTGCCTCGTCATCGCTGTCGACTTCCGGCGCAATATCCTCTTCGCCTTCCGCCACGCTGCCGTCGATGGCATCCAGCTCCTCTTCTTCAACCGGCTCCGCCACACGCTGCAGGCCAACCACGTTCTCATCTTCCGCGGTGCGGATCAGGATCACGCCCTGCGTGTTGCGGCCGACCACACTGACTTCCGATACGCGGGTACGTACCAGCGTGCCGGCGTCGGTGATCATCATAATCTGATCGCCGTCTACCACCTGTACCGCACCGATAACCGGTCCGTTACGCTCGGTAACTTTGATCGAGATAACGCCCTGAGTGGCACGTGACTTCGTCGGATACTCGCTGTTAGCCGTACGCTTACCGTAACCATTCTGCGTAACGGTGAGGATCGCGCCCTCTTCGCGCGGGATAATCAGCGACACCACTTTATCGTTCTCTGCCAGCCTGATACCGCGCACGCCTGAGGCTGAACGCCCCATGGCACGCACTGCACTCTCAGCAAAGCGCACGACTTTACCGCCAGCGGAGAAGAGCATCGCTTCATCATTGCCGTTGGTCAGCGCCACGCCAATCAGCTCATCATCTTCACGCAGGTTGATGGCGATGATGCCAGCGCTGCGCGGACGACTGAACTCCTGCAGCGCGGTTTTCTTCACCGTGCCGCTGGCTGTCGCCATAAAGATATTGAAGCCTTCGGTATACTCACGCACCGGCAGAATAGCGGTAATGCGCTCGTTTGCTTCCAGCGGCAGCAGGTTGACGATGGGACGTCCGCGTGCGCCACGGCTCGCTTCCGGCAGCTGATAAACCTTCATCCAGTAGAGACGACCCCGGCTGGAGAAGCAGAGAATCGTGTCGTGGGTGTTAGCCACCAGCAGGCGATCAATGAAGTCCTCTTCTTTGATACGTGCGGCTGATTTACCCTTGCCGCCGCGGCGCTGCGCTTCATAATCTGACAGCGGCTGATACTTAACGTAGCCCTGATGCGACAGGGTGACGACCACATCTTCCTGGTTAATCAGATCTTCGATATTAATATCCGCGCTGTTGGCGGTGATCTCAGTACGGCGCGCATCGCCAAACTGATCGCGCATCGCTTCCAGCTCTTCGCGGATCACTTCCATCAGGCGGTCAGCACTCTGCAGAATGTGAATCAGCCCGGCAATCTGCTCCAGCAGCTCTTTGTACTCATCAAGCAGTTTCTCATGCTCAAGGCCGGTCAGTTTCTGCAGACGCAGATCCAGAATCGCCTGAGCCTGCTGCTCGGTAAGATAGTAGCGGCCATCGCGAATACCAAATTCAGGCTCCAGCCACTCCGGCCGCGCAGCGTCATCGCCGGCACGCTCAAGCATGGCGGCAACATTGCCGAGATCCCACGCCTGTGCCAGCAGAGCACCCTTCGCTTCTGCCGGCGTCGGCGCGCGACGGATCTGCTCGATAATCGGATCGATATTCGCCAGCGCAATTGCCAGGCCTTCAAGGATATGGGCACGATCGCGCGCTTTGCGCAGTTCGAAGATGGTGCGACGCGTCACTACTTCGCGACGGTGGCGCACAAAGGCTTCGATGATCTCTTTCAGTGACATGATCTTCGGCTGACCCTGATGCAGAGCCACCATATTGATACCGAAAGAGACCTGCAGCTGCGTCAGCGAATAGAGGTTGTTCAGAACCACTTCACCCACGGCGTCGCGTTTGACTTCAATGACAATGCGCATACCGTCTTTATCAGACTCATCGCGCAGCCCGCTGATCCCTTCAACGCGCTTCTCTTTCACCAGCTCGGCAATTTTTTCAATCAGGCGCGCTTTGTTAACCTGATACGGGATCTCATTAACGATAATGGTTTCGCGGCCGGTTTTGGCATCGGTTTCGATTTCGCCACGCGCGCGAATATAGATTTTACCGCGCCCGGTACGGTAGGCCTCTTCAATACCACGACGGCCATTGATAAAGGCTGCGGTCGGGAAGTCCGGACCGGTAATGTGCTCCATCAGCCCTTCTACGCTGATGTTTTCATCATCGATAAAGGCGAGGCAGCCGTTGATCACTTCAGTCAGGTTATGCGGCGGAATGTTGGTTGCCATTCCCACGGCGATACCCGAGGAGCCGTTTACCAGCAGGTTAGGAATTTTGGTTGGCAGCACTTCCGGGATCTGCTCGGTGCCGTCGTAGTTTGGCACAAAGTCGACCGTCTCTTTTTCCAGATCGGCCAGAAGCTCAGAGGAGATCTTCGCCATACGGACTTCGGTATAACGCATCGCTGCAGCAGAGTCGCCATCAACGGAACCGAAGTTACCCTGACCATCAACCAGCATATAGCGCAGGGAGAACGGCTGGGCCATACGGACAATACTTTCGTATACAGCAGAGTCACCGTGCGGGTGATACTTACCGATAACGTCACCTACCACACGGGCAGATTTCTTATAGGCTTTATTCCAGTCGTTACCCAGTTCGCTCATGGCGTAAAGCACGCGGCGATGCACCGGCTTCAGGCCATCACGGACATCGGGTAAGGCTCGGCCAACAATGACCGACATGGCGTAATCGAGGTAGGAGTTTTTCAGCTCTTCTTCGATATTGACCGGTGTAATTTCTCTCGCAAGGTCGCTCATGGAGCCGCTATCCCTCTACTTAATCCCGGATTTTAAAGGTGCGAAAGTATATCACATTGCTTACGTACGGTGAACGTAAAGCGGGGTTTTCTGGCGCTTTTCGTTCACGCTGAGAGATGCCACCTGACGTTTAAGCGTTTATACTCAGGAGATATTTTGCCAGGAGTCGTTATTCAATGAGTGAACAACCGCAGGAAAGCCGTCAGAACGTCGATCACAGCGAGATTGCCAAGTTTGAAGCGGTCGCTTCGCGCTGGTGGGATCTGAAGGGTGAATTTAAGCCGCTGCACCGTATTAACCCGCTGCGTCTGGGCTGGATTGCGCAGCACAGCAACGGCCTGTTTGGTAAAAAAGTGCTCGATGTCGGCTGCGGCGGTGGCATTCTGGCAGAGAGCATGGCGCGTGAAGGCGCAGAAGTAACCGGGCTGGATATGGGCGCGGAACCGCTGGCAGTGGCGCGTCTGCATGCCGAAGAGAACGGCGTCAGCGTCGATTATATTCAGCAGACGGTGGAGGATCACGCGAACAGCCATGCTGGCCAGTATGACGTAGTGACCTGCATGGAGATGCTGGAGCACGTACCCGATCCGCGCTCGGTTGTTATGGCCTGCGCCCGCCTGGTAAAACCAGGCGGTGAGGTCTTTTTCTCCACGATAAACCGTAATCCTAAAGCCTGGCTGCTGGCGGTTTTCGGTGCCGAATATGTGCTGCGCATGCTGCCGCGCGGTACGCATGACGCCAAAAAGTTTATCCGCCCGGCTGAATTACTGGACTGGGTAGACGAAACCACGCTGCGCGAACGCCACATGATTGGCCTGCACTATAATCCGCTGACCAACAAGTTCCGTCTCGGGCCGGGTGTGGACGTGAACTACATGATTCATACCCACGCTCAGGATGATGCCGCAGGCGAAACACGCTGATAACAGAGGCCCGCTCTGCGGAGCGTGCCTCTTTTCTTCATCCCCGCTAGCCGATTTTCTCCGTTTCGTCTCTGCCTTAATGACGGGTTCCGCGCCTTTGATTGAGATTTACGCGCTCAGTCATACTATTAAAAAAAAGTATGAAGCCGTTGACAGCTAACCCAGGCCTTATGCCACGCGGTTCCAGGATTTTTCCCGGCTACCAGGACTGATTCTTTGCCAAAAATCAACTCTTGTTAAGCAAAGAATGCTGACTAAAATACTCACCATATAGTTAGTAAAACTTCCCGAACCCCCTATATATAGTGTTTATCCACAGGCTTACTCACAGCGAGCGGCTTGTGCATAGACCTTGTGAATAGTTAGGGGATAATTTCCTATTTCATGGACAGGTAAACACGCGACATGAACCAAAGTCTGCTCGTCACCAAACGCGATGGCCGTCAGGAACGCATTGATCTCGATAAAATTCACCGTGTACTCGACTGGGCGGCTGAAGGGCTGAACAATGTTTCAGTTTCTCAGGTTGAACTGCGCTCCCACATTCAGTTTTATGATGGCATCAGAACCTCTGATATCCATGAAACCATCATCAAAGCCGCAGCCGATCTGATTTCGCGCGATGCGCCAGATTACCAGTATCTGGCAGCACGTCTGGCTATCTTCCACCTGCGTAAAAAAGCCTATGGCCAGTTTGAGCCGCCAAAGCTTTACGATCAGGTCGTGAAAATGGTGGAGCTGGGCAAATATGACCGCCACCTGCTGGAAGATTACAGCACCGAAGAGTTTGAGCTGATGGACAGCTACATCGATCACTGGCGCGATATGAACTTCTCTTACGCTGCGGTTAAGCAGCTGGAAGGAAAATATCTGGTGCAGAACCGCGTCAGCGGCGAGATTTATGAGAGCGCGCAGTTCCTGTATATTCTGGTCGCAGCCTGCCTGTTCTCAAACTATCCACGCGATACGCGCATGAGCTACATCAAGCGCTTTTATGACGCGATCTCCACCTTTAAGATCTCACTGCCGACGCCAATCATGTCTGGCGTGCGCACCCCGACCCGTCAGTTCAGCTCCTGCGTTCTGATTGAGTGCGGCGACAGTCTGGACTCTATCAACGCCACCTCCAGCGCTATCGTGAAATATGTGTCACAGCGCGCCGGCATCGGTATTAACGCAGGCCGTATTCGTGCGCTGGGCAGCCCGATTCGCGGCGGCGAAGCGTTTCATACCGGCTGTATCCCGTTCTATAAGCATTTCCAGACGGCGGTGAAATCGTGCTCTCAGGGCGGCGTGCGCGGCGGTGCAGCGACGCTGTTCTACCCGATGTGGCATCTGGAAGTGGAAAGCCTGCTGGTGCTGAAAAACAACCGTGGCGTGGAAGGTAACCGCGTGCGCCACATGGACTACGGCGTTCAGATCAACAAGCTGATGTATACCCGCCTGCTGAAAGGCGAAGATATCACCCTGTTCAGCCCGTCAGATGTCCCGGGCCTGTATGATGCGTTCTTCGCCGATCAGGAGGAGTTTGAACGTCTCTACACCAAATATGAGAAAGATGAGAGCATCCGTAAGCAGCGCGTAAAAGCGGTCGATCTCTTCTCGCTGATGATGCAGGAGCGCGCCTCAACCGGTCGTATCTACATCCAGAACGTCGATCACTGCAATACCCACAGCCCGTTTGATCCGGCGATTGCGCCAGTGCGTCAGTCTAACCTCTGCCTTGAGATTGCGCTGCCTACCAAGCCGCTTGAGGATGTGAATGATGAAAATGGCGAAATTGCGCTCTGTACGCTTTCCGCCTTCAACCTCGGTGCCATCAACAGCCTCGACGACCTCGAAGAGCTGGCGGTGCTGGCGGTGCGTGCGCTCGATGCGCTGCTTGATTACCAGGACTATCCGATTCCGGCAGCACAGCGTGGTGCCATGGGTCGCCGTACGCTGGGTATCGGCGTCATTAACTATGCTTACTACCTGGCGAAACACGGCGTACGCTACTCTGACGGCAGCGCCAACAATCTGACGCACAAAACCTTCGAGGCTATTCAGTACTATCTGCTGAAAGCATCAAATGAGCTGGCAAAAGAGCAAGGCGCCTGCCCGTGGTTTAAAGAGACAACCTATTCACAGGGCATTCTGCCGATTGATACCTATAAAAAGGATCTGGACGCCGTCTGCAATGAGCCGCTGCATCTCGACTGGGAAGCGCTGCGTGAATCGATCACCACACACGGCCTGCGTAACTCCACGCTCTCTGCCCTGATGCCGTCAGAGACCTCTTCGCAGATCTCTAACGCCACTAACGGTATTGAACCGCCGCGCGGCCACATCAGCATTAAAGCGTCTAAAGATGGCATCCTGCGTCAGGTCGTGCCGGAGTATGAGCGTCTGAAAGATCAGTATGAGCTGCTGTGGGAAATGCCATCTAATGATGGTTATCTGCAGCTGGTCGGCGTGATGCAGAAGTTTATCGATCAGGCGATCTCCTCAAACACAAACTACGATCCGGGCCGCTTTGCCAACGGTAAAGTACCGATGAAACAGCTGCTGAAAGATCTGCTTACCGCCTATAAGTTTGGTGTGAAGACGCTCTACTATCAAAACACCCGCGACGGCGCAGAAGATGCACAGGACGATCTGGCCCCGTCGATTCAGGATGATGGCTGCGAAAGCGGCGCCTGCAAAATCTAACCGGCGACGCGTACTTATGTCAGGGCTGGCGCTGCCAGCCCGCTTCACTTTTTGGACTTAGTCATGGCTTATACTACTTTTTCACAGAATAAAAACGATCAGCTGAAAGAGCCGATGTTCTTCGGCCAGTCCGTGAACGTAGCGCGTTTCGATCAGCAGAAATATGACATTTTTGAAAAGCTGATTGAGAAGCAGCTCTCTTTCTTCTGGCGTCCGGAAGAGGTCGACGTCTCACGCGATCGTATCGACTATCAGGCGCTGCCGGATCACGAAAAGCATATCTTCATCAGTAACCTGAAGTATCAGACGCTGCTCGACTCTATCCAGGGCCGTAGCCCGAACGTCGCGCTGCTGCCGCTGATCTCTATTCCAGAGCTGGAAACCTGGATCGAGACCTGGGCGTTTTCTGAGACCATTCACTCACGCTCTTACACCCATATTATCCGCAACATCGTCAACGATCCGTCGCTGGTGTTTGATGATATCGTCACCAACGAGCAGATTCTGGCGCGCGCACAGGATATCTCAAAGTACTACGACGATTTGATTGAGATGACCAACTACTGGCATCTGCTGGGCGAAGGCACGCATCAGGTTGCCGGTAAATCAGTTACCGTCAGCCTGCGTGCGCTGAAAAAGCAGCTCTATATCTGTCTGATGAGCGTTAACGCGCTGGAAGCGATTCGCTTTTACGTCAGCTTCGCCTGTTCATTTGCGTTCGCCGAACGTGAACTGATGGAAGGCAACGCCAAAATCATCAAGCTGATCGCGCGTGATGAAGCGCTGCATCTGACCGGTACCCAGCATATGCTGAATCTGCTGCGCAGCGGTGAAGACGATCCGGAGATGAAAGAGATTGCTGCGGAGTGCCGTGAAGAGTGCTTCGAGCTGTTTAAGAAGGCGGCGCTGCAGGAGAAAGAGTGGGCAGAGTATCTGTTCAGCGGCGGCTCAATGATTGGTCTGAACAAAGATATTCTGTGCCAGTACATTGAGTACATCACCAATATCCGTATGCAGGCGGTGGGCCTCGATCTGCCTTTCCAGACCCGCTCCAACCCGATTCCATGGATCAACTCCTGGCTGGTGTCTGATAACGTGCAGGTTGCACCGCAGGAAGTGGAAGTCAGCTCCTATCTGGTGGGTCAGATTGACTCTGAAGTAGGTGAAGACGACTTCAACGATTTCCAGCTCTGAGCATGAGCCGCGCTGTTGTTATCCTGCGCAGTTCAGGCTCCCGCCTGGAGTGCGCAGATGAGCATCCTAATCTGCTGACCACGCTGGAGGCTCATAACCTCTGCGTGGAGTTTCAGTGCCGTGAAGGCTACTGCGGCTCCTGCCGCATGCGCCTGGTACGGGGCGAGGTCGATTACGCTGAAACCCCGCTGGCTTTTATTCAGCAGGGTGAAATCCTGCCCTGCTGCTGTAAAGCGCGCGGCGAGATTGAGATTGAGCTATAACCGCCATTTCTGCTGATAGATCTCCCCGCTATTAGCTTCAGGTAAGTCGTCAGAGACGTTACCCCTTGCTGCACCGGCATGAATCCATCCCTGGAGCCTGCCGCCGCGCCGTCCTGGCGCGGAGGCTGCTGCAAGCGGCAACGTCTCTCACGCCCCTGAGGCATATTTACTGCTGCCAGCAAACTTCAGCTTACCGCAGCACCAGCGCTGAGGGGCAGAGGGGATGTTAAGCTAAGCCGGACGTCACGCGGCAAGGATGCCGCGTGCCGAGGCCCGCAGGGATGCGGGTTTTGCCGATCCGGGCGTGCTTAACATCCCCTCTGCCCATGCTGATGCTTGCTGCATAAAATATTTAATGCTTTACCGTTTCCAGGATGTCGATCCAGCCGTGTCCGGTTGAAACTTCACTGCCGTGCAGCCAGCGACGCAGCATGTTCATTGCCATCATCGTCACCACTTTCTGCCGGGTTTCCTGATTATGCCGACCGTGTGAAAACTTCACCCGCTGTCCCCAGCCCGCTTCCGGCGTCTGCAGCGCAATCGCGATTTCTCCTTCGGCCAGTTCACCGACAGAGAGCGCCAGAGCGCTGCCCTGCTCTGCCGCCAGCGCGCGTGTCCGCTCAACCTGGGCTTCAAGTGTCTCTGCCTGCGGCGCCAGGATCTCGCCAGCACTTAGCGGCACGCCCGCGGCGGCCAGCTGCCAGTGCAGAAAGCCCGCGGTATACTGCTCACTGGTGGCGAGGCGAAACTCACGCTGCTGCAGCTCACGTGCCAGCAGCGCGGGCAGCCCTTCAGTGCCTTCAAAAATCGTACATTCGGCCAGCAGCAGCTTTACCTGCTGCCAGACCTGCTCCATCGCCACGCGCGCACTGGCAGGCCCGGTAAGCTTGATTTCGATAATCGGCATTGAAGAGCGGTAACCCATTACGACCCCTTCGGGCAGCACCAGCGGCTCCAGCTCAGCCGCAATATCACTCTCGCCGCGACCAAAGGTCGTCAGGCGCAGGCAGAGCGGGGGTTCAGGCAGGGTAAAGCGCGCTTTCAGGCGCGGAATAATCTCCTGCTCCACCATCACTTTAAATTCTGACGGCACGCCCGGCGTAAAGAAAATCCAGCAGCGGTTGAGCTGGAGTGCGAAACCACAGGCGGTGCCCACCGGGTTATCAATAAGCGTGGCATTGGCCGGGATTTCAGCCTGCTTGCGATTGCTGGCGGCCATCACGCGACCGCGGCTGGCAAACCAGGCTTCCATTTTTGCCAGCCATTCTGTCTGCAGCACCAGCTCGCAACCGCTGGCGGCAGCGGCGGCCTGCGCACTCAAATCATCAGAGGTCGGCCCCAGTCCCCCGTTAACAATCAGCACATCCGCCACCTGGCTGCGGCTCTGTAATGCATCAATCAGCGACGGCAGCGCATCGCCCACGGTCATGCGGCTGGTCATTGGCAGGCCATGCTGAAACAGCACGTCCGCCAGCCAGGCGGCGTTGGTATCCACAATTTGTCCATGCAGCACTTCATCGCCCGTGGCGAGCATCTCAACACGTATCACGTTGCATTCTCCTTGTCCTGGTTACGCTTTACTGTAGAAAGCAGGCGAGGTAAACACAATCATCAGGAAGGGAAATCGGGAAAGAGATCGTAAACAGCGCAGAAAGTGCGGCAGGCGAAGCCGGGCGCAGCGTTGCGTGCGCCCGGCAGCGTATTAACGACGGGCCAGCAGTAAACCTACAAACAGGCCTGCAGCGGCGCCAATACCCACGCCCTGCCACGGTTTTTCATGCACGTAATCATCGGCACGATAAGCCGCCTGTTTGGCACGATAGTAGTAGCTGTCCGAAGCCTGGCTGACGCGGCTCTTCACATCTTCCAGCGCCTGCTCAGCTTTTTGTTTGAGTTCAATATACTTCTGATCGGCCGGGTCGCCGGACGCGCGCAGCACTTCTTCAAGCGTTTCGGTTAACAGCGCCAGATCGTCGTCAACACCTGATTCATAACGGTTATCAAATTGGTCTGAAGATGACATTATGCGGTTCCTCCGTGTTCATAACGTGTCGATTAACTATAGCCACAAATCATAACTTTGCTGGCCGAAATTACGCTGGCACGCTCCGGAAAAGCGTGACGACTTTGTAAAAACAGGCCGGTTAACTCTGAGCGACAGAGAATCTGCTTCGTTTATTTGATTAATCTGATAAATTTTCCGGCGAGTGAATTTTTTGATTGCGCCACTGTCGTAACCCCCTGTAGCCCGACGCTAACCGTCTGGAAACAGACACAATACACCCGAGCAGCTAAGGATTAGAATTCCGGCATGAATCGTAGAAAATTTGTGAAAGCGTCCGTCGCTCTGTCAGCCCTGAGTGGTATGACCGGGCTCTCCTCGCTGTTTGCGCAATCTGCATGGGCCGATGACGGCATCGCCGATGGCAAAGCCGTGCGCTTCGATTTTGATGTATTGAAACAGAAGGCCGCAGCGCTGGCGAAAAAGCCCTGGGGCGGTGCGCCCGGTGCGCTGCCTGACACGCTGGCGACCCTTACGCCGCAAGCCTATAACGAAATTCAGTATGACGCTCAGCACTCGCTGTGGAACAACGTCGCCGATCGCGAGCTGGACGTGCAGTTTTTCCACGTCGGCATGGGGTTTAAACGGCGTATCCGCATGTTCTCCGTTGATGCGGCCAGCCGCGAAGCGCGGGAGATCCACTTTCGCCCGGAGCTGTTTAAGTATCATGACGCCGGTGTCGACACCCAGCAGCTGGCGGGTAAAAACGATCTCGGCTTTGCCGGTTTCCGCGCGTTCAAAAAGCCGGAGCTGGCGCGACGCGATATCGTCTCTTTCCTCGGGGCCAGCTACTTCCGCGCCGTGGATGAAACCTATCAGTATGGCCTCTCCGCCCGCGGCGTTGCTGTTAACACGTTCAGTAACGGTCAGGAGGAGTTTCCTGATTTCACCGCGTTCTGGTTTGAAACGCCAAAAGCAGACGACACCACCTTTGTCGTTTATGCCCTGCTGGATGGTGCCAGCCTGACCGGCGCCTATAAGTTCACCATTCACTGTGAAGAGAAGCGCGTGGTGATGGAAGTGGAAAACCACCTCTACACCCGTAAAGCAATTCGCCAGCTCGGCATTGCGCCGATGACCAGTATGTTCAGCTGCGGTACCAACGAACGCCGCATGTGCAACACCTACCATCCGCAGATCCACGACTCCGATCGCCTGGCGATGTGGAGCGGCAGCGGTGAATGGATCGCCCGTCCGCTGAATAACCCGCAGCGCCTGCAGTTCAACGCCTACAAAGATGAAAACCCGCGCGGCTTTGGTCTGCTGCAGCTGGATCACGACTTTAAAAATTATCAGGATGTGATTGGCTGGTACGACAAACGCCCGAGCCTGTGGGTCGAGCCAACCGGAAAATGGGGTAAAGGCGCGATTAATCTGATGGAGATCCCCACAACCGGGGAAACGCTGGATAACGTGGTCTGCTTCTGGCAGCCAGAGGAGGCGATTCAGGCGGGCAGCGAGCTGAACTTTGGCTACAAGCTCTACTGGAGCCAGCTGCCGCCGGTGCGCAGCGATCTGGCACGCGTGGATGCGACCCGCACCGGCATTGGCGGTTTTCCCGAAGGCTGGGCGCCGGGGGAACATTTCCCGGAGACCTGGTGCCGTCGTTTTGCTGTAGATTTCATTGATGGCGACCTGAAAGCGGCCGCCGCCAGAGGCATTGAGCCGGTCATTACCGTTTCATCAGGCACATTCAAACAGGTAGAGATCCTCTACGTTGAACCGATTAACGGTTATCGCATTCTGTTTGACTGGTATCCGAACAGCGATGCGACCACGCCTGTGGAGATGCGCCTGTTCCTGCGCACCAAAGATGAGACGCTGAGCGAAACCTGGCTCTACCAGTATTTTCCGCCGCCGCCCGATCAGCGTAAATATACCGATGACCGGCAGATGACGCCGGGCTGATAACGATAACGGCGAGGCTTCCCTCGCCGTTATATTTTCTGCATGCCGATATGCGGAATCTCATCTTCAAGGTAAACCGCAGTGACCGCCTGAAAACCGAGCCGGCCATAAAATCCCTCAAGGTGCGCCTGCGCCGACAGATAAATGGCCTGCCCGGGCCAGTACGTTTCGCAGCTGTTCAGCACCTGTTCCATCAGCCGGTAGCCCAGCTTCAGTCCACGCGCTTCTTCAGAGACAATCACCCGCCCCACAACGACCGCCTTATCCGGTTGCATAGGTGTCAGTATGCGCGCGCAGGCCAGCAGCTTACCCTCCAGAAAGCCGAGAATATGACGGTTTTCTGCGGCCAGATCCTGGCCGTCCAGATCCTGATAGGGGCACTGCTGCTCCACAATAAAAACCTGGTTACGCAGCGCCAGCAGCGTATAGAGTTGCTGTGCCGTCAGTTCCTGATGGTGGCAATCAAGCCATGCTATTTCAACAGATCTCCTCCTCTTTAAATGACAATATTCTGAGACTACTCTGTCAGCTGCAGTTACACCATGACGATAGCGGCTGCGGATAGAGATAAAAAAAATCAGGCCCGGAGGCCTGATTTTCGTCAGCAGAAAGCATCGTTACATCAGCGGTTGCGCCATCTGCACCAGCCTGATGAGCGGCTGCGGATAAACACCCAGCAGCAGCACAAGGATGGCGGAGATCAGGACAACCACACCGCCCGCGGTAAATGCCCAGTTAGCAGGCGTATCACGCGTATGCAGCTCTGGCGGGGTGAGATAGAGACTCACCGTGACGCGCAGATAGTAGTACAGGCCGATGGCGCTGCCGGCAACGACTGCAGCAGTCAGCCACCAGAGATGCGCATTCACACCGGATGCGATAACGTAAAACTTACCGATAAAGCCCAGCGTCATCGGAATACCCGCCAGCGACAGCATCATCACCGTCATAACCGCTGAGAGCACCGGACGATGCCAGAACAGGCCGCGATAGGAATAGAGCGAATCGGCATCCGGACCACGATACGGACTGGACATCAGACTAACCACGCCAAACGCACCCAGGCTGCTGAACAGATAACCCGCCAGGTAGACGCCAGCCGTTTCCAGCGACAGCTGATGCGTTTTCACCGCAATCAGCGCGACCAGCAGATAGCCGAGGTGAGCGATAGAGGAGTAGCCGAGCAGACGTTTAATGTTGCTCTGCGAAATCGCCATCAGGTTACCCACCAGGATAGAGACAAAGGCGATAATCCCCAGCACGGTGCGTACCGCTTCGCTGTCGGTCAGCGGCGCGTACATAAACAGGCGCATAATGACACCAAAGATAGCGATCTTGCTGGCGGTTGCCAGGAAGGTCGATACCGGTGCAGGCGCGCCCTGGTAAACGTCCGGCGTCCAGAGATGAAACGGCACCAGCGACAGCTTAAAGCCCAGGCCGATGATCATCATCCCCAGCCCCACCAGCAGCAGCGGCTGCTGGATCATGCTGTCGGTCAGACTGTTACCCAGCTGAACAAAGCTCAGGCTGCCGGAATCGGCGTAAACCAGCGCAATACCAAACAGCAGAAACGACGAGGCGGCCGCAGAAAGAATGGTGTATTTCAGCGCCGCTTCCAGCGAACGTTTCTGCCGGAAGGCGTAACCAATCAGGCCAAACAGCGGCAGGGAGAGCAGCTCAATACCGATAAACAGCGCGGCGAGATGGTTGGCACTTGCCAGCACCACGCCACCCAGCGCTGCAATCAGCACCAGCAGGTAAAACTCATCCTTGTTATCCGGGAAGCCCGCCAGCCAGGGATAGGCGAAAGTACAGGTCGCCAGACTCGCCAGCATCACCAGCGCGGTATAAAACATGGAGTAGCCGTCAACGCGCAGCAGCGGCGTGACATCCATTGCGCCCGCCTGACCAACAAACCACAGCGACACCAGCGCAAGGTTCAGGCCAATGACGGTCAGCGTGGCATTAACGAAGTGGTTGCGTCGCCACGCAATGGACAGCATCACCACCACCACCGTCAGTCCGACGATCAACAGCGGCAGTAGCGCGATCAATTGTTGAGGAGTTATTGTCATGGCGAATTACGGCCTTGTAGTTGAAATTGAAGCGGTAAACCACTGCTGAATATTACTCATCGCAGCATGGGACGTATCGAGAATCGGCTGCGGGTAGATACCCAGCAGCACCAGCAGCACGACCAGCACGCCGATGGTGGCAAATTCGCGTACTGACATGCCCGGCAGCGGCTCTTTCGATTTCGCTTCGCCATAGTAAGCACGCTGCATCATGATCAGCGAGTAGACCGAGGCGAACACCAGCCCAAAGGTGGCAATCACGATGATCACAGGCACAACCTGGAAGCTGCCGGTCAGGATCATGAATTCGCCCACGAAGTTGCCGGTGCCCGGCATGCCGAGATTCGCTACCGCAAAAAAGAGTGACAGGCCCGGGATCCATTTGATTCGCGACCACAGACCGCCCATCTGACGCATATCACGGGTATGCAGACGCTCATACAGCTGACCGCACAGAATAAACAGTGCCGCGGCTGAAAGACCGTGAGCAATCATCTGGATAACCGCACCCTGGAAGGCCAGCTGGCTACCGGTATAGATCGCGATCAGCACAAAACCCATGTGCGAAATCGAGGTGTAGGCGATCAGACGTTTGATATCGGTCTGCGAGAACGCCATCCAGGCGCCGTAGAAGATACCAATGATGCCGAGCCACATCGCAATCGGTGCAAATTCAGCTGAAGCGTTCGGAAACAGCGGCAGGCTAAAGCGCAGCAGACCGTAGGCTGCGGTTTTCAGCAGAATACCGGCCAGATCGACGGAGCCGGCAGTCGGCGCCTGACTGTGCGCATCAGGCAGCCAGCCGTGCAGCGGCACCACCGGCATTTTCACCGCAAAGGCGATGAAGAAGCCCAGCATCAGCAGCCATTCGACATTGCGTGACATCGGCGTTTTCAGCAGCTCTTCATAGCTGAAAGTCCAGACGCCGGTCGCATTGTAGTGCACAAACACCAGCGCCAGAATCGCAATCAGCATCACCAGACCAGACGCCTGGGTGTAAATAAAGAACTTGGTCGCCGCTGTGATACGGGTTTTACCATCCGACGCTTTATGTCCCCAGAGCGCGATGAGGAAATACATCGGCACCAGCATCATCTCCCAGAAAAAGAAGAACAGGAACATGTCGATGGCAAGGAATACGCCGATAACGCCGCCCAGGATCCACATCAGATTGAGGTGGAAAAAGCCCTGATACTTCTCAATCTCGTTCCATGAGCAGAGGACTGCCATCAGGCCCAGCAGGCCGGTCAGTACCACCATCAGCAGTGACAAACCATCAATAGCCAGATGGAAGCGAATACCAAAGCGCGGGATCCACGCAACATCAAAGCTTGATTGCCACTGCGGCAGACCGCTCGCCTGCGTCAGCGAATAGCCCCCCTGCAGCCACAGCTGCAAGCCAAGAGCCAGCGTGAGCCCCATGGTGATCAGGGCGATCCAGCGCGGTACTTTTGCGCCAAGCCGTTCAGCCAGCCAGCAGAGCAGGCCCCCGACGAAAGGTATTATTATTAGCCAAGGTAATAGCACGGCATACTTCCCTTTTTTTAACCTGGTTTCGAGCTATCCTGCTTGCCCGTTTCGTTTCCGGCAGTGCCTGCAATCCTTGCGTACATCAGTACGCTCCGGTTGCTGTGCGCTGGCGATAACAAAACGGGCTGCGCCGATTACGCTTCGTCATTCAGGCAATTTTCACATTCGCTATCAGGAAGAGAAGCGTTTTCTGTCATCTTCTCTTCCAAGCCCATCAATCTTTACATCACCAGCATCAGGGCAAGCACCACAACGGCACCCACACTCATGGAAGCAACATACCAGCGCAGATACCCGTTCTCGCTGACGACCAGACCTTTATTACCAATACGCGACAGCAGCGCAGGCAGGTTCATCAGTGAGTTCAGCGGATCGCGCTGCAGCAGCCAGGCGATACCGAGATAGGGTTTGACAAAGACTTTGTCATACAGCCAGTCGAAGCCCCAGGCGGCAAACCACCAGGTGCCGAAGAAGCGGCCCGGTGCGCTGTTGGCCACGCGGGTCACCAGCTGACGCTTGCCCAGCCAGAGTGCGGCTGCAATCAGGATACCGCTGACAGCGACTAAGCCGGAGGCGATCTCCAGTGCCATTTTGCCGTTTTCGCCAAATTCATTTTCCGGCAGTACACCTGCCAGCGGAGGCGTAATCAGCGCGCCAATGAAGGTGGAGAGGATCAGCAGCACAATCAGCGGCAGATGATGGGTAATGCCTTTACCGGCATGCGCGTGGATCTTCTCTTCGCCGTGGAACACGATAAAGATCATGCGGAAAGTATAGATAGAGGTAAGGAATGCCCCGACCAGACCGGCAACCATCAGGTTGATGTGACCATTAGCCAGCGCACCAAACAGGATCTCATCTTTACTGTAGAAGCCTGCGGTAATAAGCGGCAGCGCAGCCAGCGCGGCACCACCCACCAGGAAGCAGGCATAAACCAGCGGAATGCTCTTGCGCAGGCCACCCATTTTGAAGATGTTCTGCTCATGA
The DNA here is from genome assembly GCF_008631385.1 of Pantoea sp. M_9. Classification (NCBI taxonomy): domain Bacteria; kingdom Pseudomonadati; phylum Pseudomonadota; class Gammaproteobacteria; order Enterobacterales; family Erwiniaceae; genus Pantoea; species Pantoea sp. M_9. The sequence continues at coordinate 726,786 of NZ_VWUF01000001.1, forward strand.
TGGCACGCCAGAATAACGGAGCCAGACGAGAGGAACAGCAGCGCTTTAAAGAATGCGTGCGTCATCAGATGGAAAATCGCCGCATCCCACGCCTGCACGCCCAGCGCCAGAAACATGTAGCCAATCTGACTCATGGTTGAGTAAGCCAGGACGCGCTTGATATCGGTCTGAACCAGCGCAGCAAAACCCGCCAGTACCAGCGTGATAGCCCCGACAATGCCCACCAGGTGCAGAACGTCAGGCGTCAGCAGGAACAGGCCGTGCGTACGGGCGATCAGATAGACACCCGCCGTGACCATGGTTGCCGCATGGATCAGCGCCGAAACCGGCGTCGGACCCGCCATCGCATCCGCCAGCCAGGTCTGCAGCGGCAGCTGAGCCGATTTACCTACCGCGCCACCCAGCAGCATCAGGGTCGCCCACTGCAGCATGCTATTGTCTGCGGCAAAGTGTGCCGGTGCCAGCGCCATCAGCTCACGGAAGTTCAGCGTGCCGAGTTCGTTGTAAAGGATAAACAGCGCAAAGGCCAGGAACACATCGCCCACGCGGGTGATGATAAAGGCTTTCATGGCCGCTTTGCCGTTGTCCGGATTGCTGTAGTAGAAACCGATCAGCAGATAGGAGCAGAGCCCTACCCCTTCCCAGCCGAGATACATCAGCATCAGGTTATCAGCCAGAACCAGTACTACCATGCTGGCGATAAACAGGTTGGTATAGGCGAAGAAGCGCGAATAGCCCTCTTCACCACGCATATACCAGGAGGCGAACATATGAATAAAGAAGCCGACGCCGGTGACAACAGAGAGCATGGTCAGCGACAGGCCATCCAGCACCAGGTTCACTTTAATGTCGAAGTTGCCAACCTGCATCCAGGTCCACAATGCCTGCGTAAAAGGCTGCTGCCCCTGACTGAAAAATTCCATGCCCGCATAGAGCGTGGTCAGGGCTGAAAGACCGACCGACCCCATTCCGACAGCGGCTGACAGGTTCTCCGACCAGCGACCCCGGGAAAACGCTAACAGCAAAAAGCCAATTAGCGGAAACAGTACAGTTAAATAGAGAAGATTCATCCGCGCATCTCGCTCACTGTGTCAATGTTCAGCGTCTGACGACGACGATAGAGCTGCAGCAGCAGAGCCAGGCCAATACTCGCTTCCGCTGCCGCAAGGCTGATTGCCAGGATATACATCACCTGACCATCTGCCTGCCCCCAATAGCTGCCCGCTACCACCAGCGCCAGCGCGGCGGCGTTAATCATGATCTCCAGACCAATCAGCATAAACAGCAGATTACGGCGCAGCACCAGCGAGGTCAGGCCGAGAACAAAGAGCACCGCAGCCAGAATCAGACCATGTTGTAATGGGATCATGCCTGTCCCTCCTTATTGGATGCCGCATCCGTGACGCGATGGCTCATCACTTCAGCGTGACGATCGTCGCGACCGATATGGAAGGCCACCACCAGGCCTGCCAGCAGCAGCATTGAAGCCAGCTCAACTGCCAGAACATATGGGCCAAACAGGCTGATACCGACCGCTTTTGCATCGATAACCGTGCCATCAATACCCTGATCGGTGGCGGTGAGAATAGCGTAAACCATCACCACCAGCAGCAGCGCAGAAACGATGCCGGGTCCCACCCAGAGCGAAGGCTTAAGCCACTCACGTTCCTGCTCCTGCTGCTGCTTGCCGAGATTAAGCATCATCACCACAAACACAAACAGCACCATAATGGCACCGGCGTATACGATAATTTCCAGCGCGCCTGCAAAGTAGGCGCCCATAGCAAAAAACGCGCCGGCAATCGACAGCAGCGAAACAATCAGGTACAGCAGCGCGTGTACCGGGTTCGTATGCGTGATAACGCGCAGCGTCGTCAGCACCGCCACCAGTCCGCAAAGATAAAACGCAAATTCCATACCTGGCTCCTTAAGGTAGTAACCCTTTGACGTCGATCGGTTTGGCTTCGTTTTCCGCGTCGCCCTTCTCTTTTCCGTCGATCGCCATACCCGCCATACGATAGAAATTGTATTCCGGGTATTTGCCGGGTCCCGAGATCAGCAGATCCTGCTTCTCATACACCAGGTCCTGACGCTTAAACTCACCCAGCTCAAAATCAGGGGTCAGCTGAATCGCAGTGGTCGGACAGGCTTCTTCACACAAACCACAAAAAATGCAGCGTGAAAAGTTGATGCGGAAGAATTCCGGATACCAGCGGCCATCCTGCGTCTCTGCTTTCTGCAGCGAGATACAGCCCACCGGGCAGGCTACTGCGCAGAGGTTACAGGCAACGCAGCGCTCTTCGCCGTCAGGATCGCGCGTCAGCACAATGCGGCCGCGATAGCGCGGCGGCAGATAGACCGGCTCTTCCGGATACATCTGCGTTTCGCGTTTGGCAAAGGCGTGCATACCGATCATCCAGATACTGCGCACTGTCGTGCCGAAGCCAACGACAATATCTTTTAATGTCATCTCAATACCCCTTACTGCGCGTTGTACAGAATCACTGCGGCGGTCGCCAGCAGGTTCAACAGCGTCAACGGCAGACAAACTTTCCAGCCGAACGACAGCACCTGGTCATAGCGTGGACGCGGCAGCGCAGCACGGATCAGGATAAACATCACCATGAAGAACGCCGTTTTCAGGGCGAACCAGATGAATGGCGGCAGGAAAGGCCCATGCCAGCCGCCAAAGAACAGCGTGACAATCAGCGCGGAAACCGTGGTAATGGCGACATATTCACCCACAAAGAACAGACCGAACTTCATACCGGCATATTCAATATGGTAACCGTCAGCCAGCTCCTGTTCCGCTTCCGGCTGGTCAAACGGATGGCGGTGGCACACCGCTACCCCGGCAATACAGAAGGTCACAAAGCCAAAGAACTGCGGAATGATGTTCCACAGGTGCGTCTGGTTTTCAACGATCGCATTCAGGTTAAACGATCCCGCCTGCGCCACTACGCCCATCAGCGACAGGCCAAGGAACACCTCATAGCTCAGCGTCTGCGCAGAGGCACGCATCGCACCCAGCAGCGAGTATTTGTTGTTACTCGACCAGCCGGCAAACAGCACGGCGTAGACGGCCAGACCCGCCATCATCAGGAAGAACAGCAGACCGATGTTCAGATCCGTGACCATCCAGGTGGGTGAAACCGGTACAATCGCAAACGCCAGCAGCAGCGATACAAAGGCAATCACCGGTGCCAGAGTAAAGATGAAGCGGTCGGTAAACGGCGGTACCCAGTCCTCTTTAAAGAACATTTTGATCATATCCGCCGCCAGCTGGAGTGAACCGCCCCAGCCGACACGGTTAGGGCCGTAGCGGTTCTGCCATAAGCCGAGCAAACGACGCTCGGCAAAGCTCATGAACGCCCCGCAGGCTACCACCACCAGCAAAATTACAATCGCCTTAACCACCTGCAGAATGATGTCGATAACGTCCGATGTCAGCCAGCTCATTGCGCAGCCTCCTGCAGTTGATCAATTTGCGCATGCGCAAGGAACGGCGGTACACCAGGCATGCCGAGCGGCAGACCAATCTGCCCCGGCTGCAGGAAAGCGGAGAAGCGTACCGGCAGGCGCAGCGTTTCGCCGGCGCAAACCAGCTCTGCGGCAGCGCCGTGATTGACGCCAAGCTTCTCTGCATCCGCTGGGTTAATCACCAGCTCAGCAGGCACCATACGCTTATGGAACGTCGGAGAGCGCTGCGTCATCTCTTCACTGCCAAACAGCCGGTAGTAAGGCGCAACGCGGAAATGGCTGCCGCTGGCAAACCGCTCCGGCACGTTGCTGAACCACGGCAGTGAGCCTTCGCCCGCTTCAAACAGCCGGACACCCGGATCGCCATTCCGCAGCTTGCCGCCAACTTCATCCTGGAATTTGTTCCACGCCTGCGGTGAGTTCCAGCCCGGCGCCCAGGCAAATGGGATCTGCGAGCGCGGTGCTTCAGGCTGGTTGTTCCCCTCCATTGAGAAGGCAAACATGGTGTCTTTATCCTGCGGCTGACGCGGCTCGTGTACGCTGATATTAGCGCGGGCTGCAGTACGACCACTGGCGCGATGCGGTGAACGCGCCAGCTTCTGACCGCGAATGCGGAAGCTGGCATCCGGTGCCGCATCTTTGATGCCTTTCAGCTGCGGCAGCGCAATAATCGCTGCATCAATCACGTGATCCAGCTGCGTCCAGTCGATATGACGGCTCTCCAGCGCGCTGTGCAGCGAATGCAGCCAGCGCCAGCTTTCCAGCATCACAATGCTGTTGTCATAGTAAGCGGGATCGTAAACCTGGAAGAAGCGCTGCGCGCGGCCTTCATGGTTGATTGAGGTGCCATCACTTTCAGCGAAGCTGGCCGCGGAGAGCACCATGCTGGCTTTCTCCAGCGTGGCGGTCCGCTGGTGGTCAACCACAATCACGCCTGACGCTTTCTGTAGCGCAGCGTCGACGCGGGCTTTCGGCGCGTGGCGATAGAGATCGTTCTCCAGTACTACCAGCGCATCCGCTTCGCCGTTTGTCAGCTGCTCCAGCGCCGCATCCAGCGAGTGACCGCCCATCATGCCCAGGCCTATGCTGTTAGCCGCGCCGGCCAGCAGGGTGATCCCTACGTCGGCACCGCGGGCTTTCAGCGCTTTCGCTACGTTTGCCGCCGCCTCAATCATTGCGGTCGAGCCGGAGTGGGTGCCGGAGATAATCAGCGGCTTTTTCGCCCCTGCCAGCGCCTGCACTACCACATCAATTTTGCTGCTGAGTGACTTATCGATATCACTTACCGCGGGTGCGCTCTCATCCAGCGCGCTGGCGATGGCAAACCCGAGGCGCGCCTGATCTTCTACCGGTGCGCGATAGCTCCACGCCGCGATATCATCCAGACGGGTTTCATCGACGTTAGTGACAAACAGCGGATGTTTCGCATGCTGACCGATATTCAGGATCGCGGCGATCTGCCAGTCTGCAACTTTCTGCGCGGCTGCCATCTCGCGCGCTTTGCCTTTTACGGCCTGGCGCACTGACAGCGCGACGCGCGCGCCCACCTGCGTCAGATCTTCGCCCAGCACCAGCACGGCATCGTAGCTCTCCATTTCGCGCAGTGAAGGCGTATAGATACCGCTGTTCTGCAGCACGTTCAGCATCAGTTCAACGCGCGCCTGCTCTCCTGCCGGCATGCCGGTTGAGAAGTTGCCGGCGCCCACCAGCTCACGCAGGGCAAAGTTGCTCTCGATGCTGGCGCGGGGCGAGCCGATACCGATCACGCGTTTCGCCTGACGTAGCATGTCAGCCGCAGCGTTAACCGCCTGCTCTGCGTTCAGCGTAATCGTATCGCTGCCGCGCAGCTGATGCGGGTGACGCGGGCGATCTTTGCGGTTGACATAGCCATAGCCAAAACGACCGCGATCGCAGAGGAAATAGTGGTTTACCGTACCGTTATAACGGTTTTCAATACGACGCAGCTCGCCATAGCGCTCGCCAGGGCTGGTGTTACAGCCGACGCTGCACTGCTGGCAGATGCTGGGCGCAAACTGCATATCCCATTTACGGTTATAGCGCTCAGAGTGCGTTTTATCGGTGAACACGCCGGTCGGACAGATCTCAACCAGGTTACCCGAAAATTCGCTCTCCAGCGTGCCATCTTCCGGACGACCAAAGTAGACATTATCGTGTGCGCCATAAACGCCCAGATCTTTGCCGTCAGCATAATCTTTGTAATAGCGTACGCAGCGATAGCAGGCGATACAGCGGTTCATCTCATGGGAGATAAACGGCCCGAGATCCTGATTCTGGTGCGTGCGCTTGGTAAAGCGATAACGACGGAAGCTGTGGCCCGTCATTACCGTCATATCCTGCAGATGACAGTTACCGCCCTCTTCGCAGACCGGACAGTCGTGCGGATGGTTGGTCATCAGCCACTCTACGACGCTTTCACGAAACTCTTTTGCTTCGCCATCATCGATAGAGATAAAAGTGCCATCCGATGCCGGTGTCATGCAGGACATAACGAGGCGACCGCGGGTATCTTCGGCATTCTGGAATTGCTTCACCGCACACTGGCGGCAGGCGCCTACGCTGCCGAGCGCCGGATGCCAGCAAAAATAGGGAATATCAAGGCCCAGAGAGAGACACGCCTGCAGCAGGTTGTCCGCTCCGTTCACATCATATTCTTTACCGTCTACATGGATTGTAGCCATAGTGAACATGCTTCCGTAAGGCTCGTCCGGGGACGAGCGTTAAACATCAAATTCTGTTATCCCGCTTTTCAGCCGGACTGGCGTCTGGCGCCTTCCGTCTACGGTGGCCTGCTTACCAGCGCGCTTTCAGCAGGTTAGGCTGAATACCGCCAATAGAACGGGTATTGCCAAACACCTGCGGCGCAATGCCGGCTTCAAACTCTTCACGGAAATATTTAATTGCGCTCTGCAGGGGCTCAACCGCGCCCGGTGCATGCGCACAGAAGGTTTTACCCGGACCCAGCTGGCGGCAAAGCTGCAGCAGCGTTTCGATATCACCCGGCTGCCCCTGCTTCTGCTCCAGCGCGCGCAGGATCTTAACGCTCCACGGCAGGCCGTCGCGGCACGGCGTACACCAGCCGCACGACTCACGGGCAAAAAACTCTTCCAGGTTACGCACCAGCGACACCATATTGATCTCGTGATCCACCGCCATCGCCAGCGCCGTACCCAGACGGCTGCCCGCTTTACCGATGCTGGCAAACTCCATCGGCAGATCGAGATGCTGGTCAGTCAGAAAATCGGTTCCCGCGCCGCCTGGCTGCCACGCCTTAAACTTCAGGCCATCGCGCATACCGCCGGCATAATCCTCCAGAATCTCGCGGGCGGTGATGCCAAACGGCAGTTCCCAGACGCCAGGATTTTTAACGCGGCCGGAGAAGCCCATCATTTTGGTGCCGGCGTCTTCGCTTTTAGACAGCCCTTTGTACCACTCCACGCCGTTCAGGAAGATAGCTGGCACGTTGGAGAGGGTCTCAACGTTGTTAACGCAGGTTGGCTTGCCCCAGACGCCGGCGCTGGCCGGGAACGGTGGCTTGGAGCGCGGGTTAGCGCGACGCCCTTCCAGCGAGTTGATCAGCGCCGTCTCTTCACCGCAGATATAGCGGCCCGCGCCGGTGTGAACAAACAGCTCAAAATCAAAACCGGTGCCGAGAATATTTTTACCGAGATAGCCCGCTTCTGTAGCTTCGGCGATGGCGCGACGCAGGTTCTCTGCTGCTTCGACATATTCGCCGCGCAGGAAGATATAGCCGCGATAAGCTTTTAGCGCGAAAGCGCTGATCAGCATGCCTTCCACCAGCTGATGCGGCAGCTGCTCCATCAGCAGGCGGTCTTTATAGGTGCCTGGCTCCATCTCATCCGCGTTGCACAGCAGGTAACGGATATTCATGGACTCATCTTTTGGCATCAGGCTCCACTTCAGGCCGGTGCTGAAGCCTGCACCGCCGCGCCCTTTCAGGCCCGAGTCTTTGACCGCCGTAACGATTTCATCCTGGCTCATGCCGTTCAGCGCTTTTTCGGCGCCAGCGTAGCCATTTTTGCTGCGGTACTCTTCCAGCCAGACCGGCTGTTTGTCGTCGCGCAGACGCCAAGTCAGCGGATGCGTTTCCGCAGCACGAATAATGGGTTTCATCATTGATACTGCTCCAGTAGCGAGGCGATACCTTCCGGCGTCAGGTGAACGTGCGTATCGTCATTCACCATCATGGTCGGCCCCTTATCGCAGTTGCCGAGGCAGCAGGTAGGCAGCAGCGTAAAGCGGCCGTCTGCCGTGGTCTGGCCGGGTTTAATATGAAGATTCTGCTCCAGCGCCGCCTGAATACCCTGGTAACCGGTAATGTGGCACACTACGCTGTCGCAGTAGCGGATCACGTGACGGCCAACCGGCGTACGATAAATCTGGCTGTAGAACGTTGCCACACCTTCGACATCGCTGGCCGGAATACCCAGCACATTAGCAATCGCGTGGATAGCGCCATCCGGCACCCAGCCTCGCTGTTTTTGCACGATCTTCAGCGCTTCAATTGAGGCTGCACGCGCATCCTCGTAGTGATGTTTTTCATGCTCAATAGCGTGGTGCTCGGCCTCGCTCAGCACAAAGACCTCATTCGGGTCGATGGTTTGAATGGCAATTTTTTGATCGTGCATAATTAGCGGTCCACGTCTGACATAACAAAATCGATACTACCGAGGTAGACGATGAGATCGGATACCAGGCTGCCGCGGATCACTGACGGGATCTGCTGCAGGTGCGGGAAGCTTGGCGTGCGCACGCGGGTGCGGTAGCTCATGGTGCTGCCGTCGCTGGTCAGGTAGTAGCTGTTGATCCCTTTCGTCGCCTCAATCATCTGGAACGATTCATTGGCGGGCATCACCGGTCCCCAGGAGACCTGCAGGAAGTGGGTGATCAGGGTTTCAATGTGCTGCAGCGTACGCTCTTTCGGCGGCGGCGTGGTCAGCGGATGGTCCGCTTTGAACGGCCCTTCCGGCATGTTGTTCAGGCACTGCTCCAGAATACGCAGCGACTGCCACATCTCTTCCATTTTCAGCTGTACGCGGGTGTAAGCATCGCTGATGCCTGCGCCAACCGGAATTTCAAAATCGAAGTTTTCGTAGCCTGAATAAGGACGCCACTTACGCACGTCAAAGTCGAGGCCGGTTGCACGCAGACCCGCACCGGTTGTGCCCCACGCCAGCGCTTCATCCATATTGTAAGCGGCTACGCCCTGCGAACGCCCCATCAGCACGGTGTTGCGCAGTGCCGCTTTGTCATACTCTTTCAGGCGTTTTGGCATCCAGTCGAGGAACTCACGCAGCAGACGCTCCCAGCCTTTCGGCAGATCGTGCGCCACACCGCCGATACGGAACCAGGCGGGATGCATACGGAAACCGGTAATCGCTTCCACGACATCATAAATTTTCTGACGATCGGTAAACGCAAAGAACACCGGCGTCATTGCGCCAACGTCCTGAATAAAGGTTGAGATATAGAGCAGGTGGCTGTTAATACGGAACAGCTCAGAGAGCATCACGCGAATGACGTTAACGCGGTCTGGTACCGTGATCCCGGCCAGTTTCTCTACGGCGAGTACGTAAGGCATTTCATTAACACAGCCGCCCAGATACTCGATACGATCGGTATAAGGGATATAGCTGTGCCAGGATTGCCGCTCGCCCATCTTCTCGGCACCGCGATGGTGATAGCCAACGTCAGGTACGCAGTCGACAATCTCTTCACCGTCAAGCTGCAGAATGATACGGAAAGCACCGTGCGCAGAGGGGTGGTTCGGGCCAAGGTTGAGGAACATAAAGTCCTCATTAGCCGTGCTGCGCTTCATGCCCCACTCTTCGGGTTTGAACGTCAGCGACTCCATTTCCAGATCTTCTTTCTGCTTAGTCAGCGTAAAGGGATCAAATTCAGTCGCGCGCGCCGGATAATCTTTACGCAGCGGGTGCCCTTCCCAGGTCTGCGGCATCATAATGCGCGTCAGATGAGGATGCCCCTGAAACGTAATGCCAAACATCTCCCAGGTTTCGCGCTCATACCAGTTGGCGTTGGCGAAAATAGTGGTGATGGTTGGCACATTCAGATCGTTTTCAGATAACGCCACCTTGAGCATAATGTCGCGGTTGCGTTCAATAGAAAGCAGATGATAGAAAACGGAAAAGTCCGCAGCAGGCAGGCCTGCGCGGTGGGTACGTAAACGCTCATCAAAGCCATGCAGGTCATACAGCATGACATAGGGCTTAGGCAGCTTGCGCAGGAACGTTATCATTTCCAGCAGCTGTTCGCGCTTTACCCAGACTACAGGAATGCCAGTGCGGGTTGCCTGAACAGTAAAGGCGTCCGGCCCAAAACGATTACGCAGCTCGCCGATCACCGGGTCATCCAGGTGCTCACGGGTTTGCCATGCTGGCTGAGCGAGATCTTGCGTGGTCAAATCTGTCATACGTTACTCACCATTCCGGCCTGTTATCAGGCACTCAAAAGAAGGCGTCAGGATGGCGGCACACACTACGTTGTCATTTTCTGATGTGGCCGTTACTCCATCCGTGTACGGGATACTTACACTTCGTCCGGGGTTCTCAGGTTAGTGACGGCAATGCGCTCGCCACGTTTCCTTTCACGTTCAGACTGCATGTTGGCGCGATATACACCCTGGTCACCGACTACCCAGGAGAGTGGACGGCGCTCTTTACCGATCGACTCACGCAGCAGCAGCAGCGCCTGCATATAGGCTTCCGGACGCGGCGGGCAGCCTGGAATGTAAACATCCACCGGCAGAAATTTATCCACACCCTGCACGACAGAATATATGTCATACATCCCGCCTGAGTTAGCGCAGGCACCCATAGAGATCACCCATTTGGGTTCCAGCATCTGATCGTATAAACGCTGAATAACGGGTGCCATTTTGGTAAAAGGCGTACCGGCAATAACCATAAAGTCAGCCTGGCGCGGCGAGGCGCGCATAACTTCAGCGCCAAAGCGTGCCACGTCATGCACCGCAGTAAATGACGTGGTCATCTCTACGTAGCAGCAGGAGAGGCCAAAGTTATAGGGCCAGAGAGAGTTTTTACGCCCCCAGTTCACCATGTCATGCAGAGCGTGTTCCAGCTTGCCCATATAAACGCTACGGTGAACGTGCTGTTCCAGAGGATCGGTAACAATCTCCTGTTTCTGCAGAGGATAACGATCGCCATCCCCGCCGTTCGGGTCTACGCGTGTCAGCGTGTAGTCCATCTTATTGCCTCGCTTTTACTGCTTATGAGGGTTGGTGTGACTGTGGCTGACCGGGCTTGATTTGACCACTACGCGACGACGCGCAGGAGCCCAATCCAGCGCGCCGATGCGAACCAGATAAACCAGGCCTGCCAGGAGCACCAAAATGAAAATTGCGGCTTCGACAAAGCCGACCCAGCCGCTTTCGCGAATGGAGGTCGACCAGGCGTATAAATAGAGGGCTTCCACGTCGAAAATGACGAAAAACATGGCAACCAGATAGAATTTTGCAGAGAGGCGGATGTGGGTATCGCCAACCGATTCAATACCAGACTCAAACGGGGTGTTTTTGTAACGCGCTTTAGCACGTCCACCAAGCAGCCAGCCGCCGGTTAACATAAAGGCACAGAGGCCAAATGCGATCACAATAAATACAATAAACGCCCAGTGATGAGCGATGACTTCGGTGGTTGTTGACATACGCTTTGCTTACTCATCAAAAGTGGCGATGGCATCCTGCACGGTTGCAGCAAACACACCACATCGATTCAAGGGAAGGATAAAAACCTTATAAACGTTGCTGTCTTTCCTGATTAGGCAGCAATTTTATGGGGTTTTTTACTCCTTTCTATAACCTTTTGTCAACTTTGACAAAAGTATCCAAACATTATTTTACACCCGCATCATATTATTAACATATACCCTCATCAGCGCCAGCTAAATCGCTTCAGTTTGTGCGGTTAATTTCAATGTAGTGGGGTTTTACATGCATGGATCGTGCGTTTAACACTCACATTTTGACAGGTCTTCCGCAGATTTCCCTCTCCCTGGCAGGGTTATTTTTTTGATCCAGAACACACTTTTGCGCTTCTAGCTCTAAAAAGCAGCGCCTGTGGCAGGGTCGACGGCCGTAAAGAAGGCATTTTTTGATAAAGAATTTCTAAAATGAGTAAAATTGAAACAACCGCTCGCTTTTCGGAAAGCGCAATAATTATCGGTCATAAAAAACGTGTGTCTGGCCCTGGTCAACAGGCATAAAAAAAGCCTTAGTCGCTGTTACGCCGACTAAGGCTTTTTTATAGCAATTATACAGTGCGTAACGCGCGTATTACCGCGGTATCACTACGACTTACTCTTCATCATCCAGCAGCAGTGAGCTATCCGGATTTGCACTGAGATTGTAAGGATCGTTCGTCGACTGCATAGCGTTGAAAATGGCCAGCGCCAGTTCATTATCGCTGTCAGCGTTACGGCACAGCAGATATTGCGTATCCGGTAACACAGGTAAACCTTCGGCTGCGCCCATTACGCGCAACTCAGGACTCATCATCTCAACCGGACGTGCCGTGACACCCAGACCAGCTTTAACGGCCGCGCGCACTGCTGCCAGCGTTGATGCCACGTAAGAGATACGCCATGGAATGCCCGCTTCGTTCAGATGATCTATCGCCATATCGCGATATGGGCTCGGTTCATCCAGCAGTACCAGAGGAATCGCTTCGCCGCGCTGGAAAATATAGTCAGCGGCACAGTACCAGAGCGTTGGTGAAGTACGCAGTACCTGATGCGTAAAGTTACCCGGGCTGGACGTGGTCACCACCAGATCGACTTCTCCCTGGTTCAGCATCTCCATCATAAACGGGTTACGTTTTACACGTACATCGATGGCGAGCTTTGGATAGACTGACGTCACCCGGTTCAGCAGGAAAGGCAGAATGGTATCTGACGTGTCATCAGAGGCTCCGATAGTCAGAACGCCCTGAATATTGCTGTACATAAGTGAGGTGCAGGCTTCGTCATTAAAACGCAGGATTTTCCTGGCATAGCCAAGCAGCTGGATACCGTGCTCCGTCAGAAGTTTGTTACGTCCATGTCGGGCAAACAGCTCTTTACCTACCAGTTGCTCCAGACGTTGCATCTGCTGGCTTACCGCTGACTGAGTTCTGCACACAGCCGCTGCCGCCGCCGCAAACGTATTCAGGTCTGCAACAGCAACAAATGTACGCAGCAGATCGAGGTCGAGATTCAGTATCGGACGATTTGCATTAGTCATGATTTTTTCTTCACTTTATAAGATTTTTAGAACTACTACCCTGGTGTATTGCCACAAAATCAAACAGATAAGGGGCAATGGTGCTTACTGACAATCTCCAGAGGGGATCGTCTTAAAACCGAGTTCAGGCGGGTAATGACGAGCATACGTTCTCTGGCAGCAGAGAGGCGGCGTCATTAGAGACAGAACAACTTCAGGGCCAAAGACAAGAGTCGTACCGGTGCTGGAAGCTGTGTAGTTGCCTGGTTGCCTGCATAAAAGGTTNAAAAAAAGAGATAACACGTTGTTATGTCGAAACGAAGCCATAAAGTGCTTCAAATAATAAATTATACTTAATCATTTTTACGCATTAAAGGGAAATGTTTTCGTACAAAACATCAAATTTTTTGCTGAATAAGCCCATTTGGCCCCTTTGGTAACGGCAGGGTTAAATTTTGACCATCTGGTTTGTAAACTTATTTGGAGCAATAAAGTTACAGAAAAACGCTCATTGCCCGCCAGTATTGCGATCGCACCCGTTGCTATTCGCGCAATTTCTATGCTGAGACTGCGCATAAGAATGCAGATATTGTCGCTGCGCCATGCATGAGTTAACGCCAGCTGAATAAAACATCATCATTTAGCAAGATACGCTTAACTATTTCATTGCGCAGCTAATCATTAGCATGGAAAGCATAACCCGGTTTTCTTATGACAGCGCTGCAGCTGGCATAGCCGTTACAGGCAAACCATATGGCTATTTACCAAAATAATAGTCTGTTAAATTAGCTACAGGTAGTCATAAAAACCAATTTAATCGGCATATGACTATAATTTAGCTACTCAGACCGGGAATCTGTCTCAATCACGCCAAAAGCCGCAGCCGCCCTTCTTTTGTTATCAGGAGAGGAGTAAATTGGGCAGGTTTTAACTGGGTGGCGGGTTAAAGGACTCTGCCCGAAAAGGCGGCAACGATGAATTTCCAAATTGATAAATCCGGTAAGCTGGAAAATGTCTGTTACGACATTCGCGGACCGGTACTAAAAGAAGCAAAGCGACTCGAAGAAGAAGGCAACAAGGTTCTCAAGCTGAATATTGGCAACCCTGCGCCATTTGGTTTTGAAGCACCTGATGAAATTCTGGTCGACGTGATACGTAATCTGCCGGGCGCGCAGGGATACTGCGACTCCAAGGGGCTCTACTCTGCTCGTAAAGCCATTATGCAGCATTATCAGGCGCGTGATATGCGCGACGTTACCGTTGAAGATATCTATATCGGTAATGGGGTATCAGAGCTGATCGTGCAGGCGATGCAGGCGCTGCTCAATAGCGGTGATGAGATGCTGGTGCCGGCACCGGATTACCCACTGTGGACGGCAGCCGTTTCACTCTCCAGCGGCAAAGCTGTCCATTACCGATGCGATGAGTCAGCCGGCTGGTTTCCGGATCTGGATGATATCCGCAGCAAAATCACACCGCGCACACGTGGTATTGTGATTATCAACCCCAATAATCCGACCGGCGCGGTTTACAGTAAAGAGCTGCTGCTGGAGGTGGTGGAAATAGCGCGTCAGCATAACCTGATCATCTTTGCTGATGAAATTTATGACAAGATCCTCTACGACGATGCGCAGCATCACTCCATTGCGGCGCTGGCACCCGATCTTCTGACGGTAACCTTTAACGGGTTGTCTAAAACCTATCGCGTGGCCGGTTTTCGTCAGGGCTGGATGGTATTGAACGGGCCGAAAAAACACGCCAAAGGCTATATTGAAGGCCTGGAAATGCTCGCCTCTATGCGCCTGTGTGCCAACGTGCCCGCTCAGCATGCGATTCAGACCGCGCTCGGGGGCTACCAGAGCATCAGCGAATTTATCGCCCCTGGCGGACGGCTCTACGAGCAGCGCCAGCGTGCCTGGGAGCTGATTAACGATATTCCCGGCGTAAGCTGCGTTAAACCGCAGGGCGCGCTTTACATGTTCCCGCGTATCGATCCGAAAAAATTTAATATTTATGACGATCAGAAGATGGTGCTCGATTTCCTGCTACAGGAAAAAGTGCTGCTGGTACAGGGCTCCGCCTTTAACTGGCCACATCCGGATCACGTGCGCATTGTTACTCTGCCGCGGGTAGACGATCTGGAGATGGCGATCGGCAAGTTTGGACGTTTTCTGCAGGGTTACCGGCAGTAAGTCACCTTCTGCTGCAGCCAGCCAGGTGCTGAACCTGTCATGTACCTGGCTGCAGTCAGGTATATACTGTATGCATTCCGGGGAGGGGTTTCCTCCCCGCTGTGCTGACAGGATGCTGTATGACTCAAAGCCACTTTTTCGCTCACCTCTCCCGCCTTAAACTCATCAATCGCTGGCCGCTGATGCGCAATGTGCGTACAGAAAATGTCTCTGAACACAGCCTGCAGGTCGCGATGGTGGCGCATGCGCTGGCGGTGATCAAAAATCTGAAATTTGCAGGTGAACTCAATCCCGATCGTATTGCAATGCTGGCGCTCTATCATGATGCCAGTGAAGTGCTGACCGGCGATCTGCCAACGCCGGTTAAGTACTACAACGCGCAAATTGCGCATGAATATAAAAAGATTGAGAAAATTGCCCAGCAAAAGCTGATCGAAATGCTGCCGCCGGAACTGCAGGAAGCGTATCGTCCGCTGATTGATGAACACCACTATAGCGCGGCTGAACAGGCTGTGGTTAAACAGGCTGACGCTCTCTGCGCCTATCTGAAATGCCTTGAAGAGCTCTCTGCCGGCAACCATGAATTTTCACTGGCTAAAACGCGGCTGGAGAAGACCCTGACCGAGCGGCGTTCACCTGAAATGGATTATTTTATGGAGGTGTTTGTCCCGAGCTTTACTCTGTCGCTTGATGAGATTTCACAGGAGACCCCGCTCTGAGCGAGCGGGTATCGTTCAGGCGCGCAGGCTCAGCGTAAAGGCGCCGGTGTCGTTCTGCGTAATTTCCAGCGTGCTCAGATCGGGCAGATTAAACAGCACCTGGTTCAGGCCGGGCGTATCTGCCGCCGGATCGATGGCGATCACTGCGCTGCCAGCCGCAAGGCCTGCCGCAATACCTGCGGGCGCATCTTCAACCACCACACATTCAGACGGATGCAGGCCCAGACGCTCTGCACCCAGTAAATAGGGCTCCGGATCGGGCTTGCCGCGCCGGATATCATTGGCCGTAATAAACACCGCTGGCAAAGGGAGCTCAGCTGCGCGATGCCGGGCGTGGGCTACCGGCACCGAACCGGAAGTGACAATCGCCCAGGGGATGTTCTGCTCATTAAGCAGCGTCAGCAGCGCACGCGCGCCGGCTATTTCCCGTATGCCCTGCGTATCCCGGGCTTCCTGCTGCTCCAGCCAGTGAAATTCCGCCTGGATGGCGGCCTCACTCTCGCCGCGCATGAAATGGCGCAGCGAATCGATAGCGGGTTTGCCGTGAATATAATCGAGTACCACATCAGCGCTGAGCGCGTGACGTTCGCCCCACTGCGTCCAGCAGCGGTTCACTGCCGGCAGTGAATCCACCAGCGTGCCATCCAGGTCAAACAGAAATCCTTTAAAATTCACCTGCTGCTCCTTATCCGGTTGTGCAGAGTTAAAGATCGTCCAGAAAGGTGCGATCCAGCTGTCTGAACGCCCGTTTAAGCACATCAGCCAGCGCCTGATAGGTGGGCTTTCCCTCTACCGGTGTAATCGCCTGCCCCGCCTCTTCCAGTTTGCTGCGGACTTCGTTGAACCACTGCAGCAGCGCAGGCGGCAGCGGCGTACCGGCTCGTTTACCCAGCCACCACAATCCCTGCATCGGCAGGCTGCAGGCAAACAGCGCGGTGGCGATGGCTGGCCCCAGCTGCCCGCCCAGCGCTATCTGCCACGTCAGGGTAAATACGGCCAGCGGCGGCATAAAACGGATGGCAAAGCGGGTCGCCGTAACGACCCGATTTTCCGGAAACACTGGCGCCAGACGTTTATCCGCAGGCCAGGTTTTCATGTAGTGTTGTCCGCGCTGGAATAAGCCAAACCAGCCCGGATTACCTGCGTCATTCGCCATTATGCACCTCAACTAATACTGCATTATTTAAAATAAATTTGTAACTACACAACTTTACGTGACATCCTTCAAAACATTTTGTTTTTGCAGGTGACAGTGGGTATTCTGACGCCGTTTTCAGTAACATTACCGGAAGCTGCCGCCTGATTAAAGCACAGCCAGAGCCAGGTATTGCTACAGCGCTTTCAAAAATTTGCGTAAAATTACCGAAATTTTTTAGCGTGTCGTTTTCTTTTTAGCTGGCGCATGATGTTAATCATAAATCGCCCCGCTTTCATGGGCTACGCTGTTAGTCTGATTGCGTTATTTTTAGCCACTATTTAACAAATAGGTACTTCCATGTCGACGAAGTTAGTACTGGTTCTGAACTGCGGCAGTTCTTCTCTTAAATTTGCTATCCTCAATCCAGCTACCGGCGATGAGTACCTGTCGGGACTGGCTGAATGTTTCCACCTGCCGGAAGCGCGGATTAAATGGAAGCTGGAAGGCAGCAAGCAGGAAGCACCATTAGGTGCAGGCGCAGCCCACAGCGAAGCGCTGAACTTCATCGTTAAATCTATTCTGGCACAAAAACCAGAGCTTTCGGCACAAATCGCTGCAATCGGCCACCGTATCGTACATGGCGGTGAGCGACTGACCCAGTCTGTCATCATTGATGAGGCGGTCATTCAGGGCATTAAAGATGCCTCTTCTTTTGCACCGCTGCACAATCCGGCGCACTTAATCGGTATTGATGAGGCGATGAAAAATTTCCCGCATCTCTCTGATAAGAATGTGGCGGTTTTTGATACGGCTTTCCATCAGACAATGCCTGAAGAATCGTATCTCTACGCCCTGCCTTATCATCTCTATCGTGAGCATGGCGTACGCCGCTACGGCGCTCACGGCACCAGCCACTACTATGTAACGCAGGAAACGGCAAAAATGCTGAACAAGCCAGTCAGCGAGCTGAACATCATCACCTGTCACCTTGGTAACGGCGGCTCCGTGTCTGCTATTCGTAACGGCCAGTGCGTTGATACCTCAATGGGCCTGACGCCGCTGGAAGGATTAGTTATGGGCACCCGCAGCGGCGACATCGATCCGGCCATTGTTTTCTTCCTGCATGACGCTCTGGGTATGAGCGTTGATGCAATCAACAAGCTGCTGACCAAAGAGTCGGGACTGCTGGGCCTGACGGAAGTGACCAGCGACTGCCGCTATGTTGAAGATAACTATGCGACCAAAGAAGATGCAAAACGTGCGATGGATGTCTTCTGCCACCGGCTGGCCAAATATATCGGCAGCTATACGGCGCTCATGGATGGCCGTCTGGATGCCGTGATCTTTACCGGCGGCATTGGCGAAAATGCGGCTCTGGTACGTGAGCTGGCGCTGGGCAAACTGGCGCTGCTGGGCTTCGAAGTTGATCACGACCGCAACCTCGCGGCGCGCTTCGGCAAGTCTGGCTTCATCAATAAAGAAGGCACCCGTCCGGCAGTGGTGATTCCGACCAACGAAGAGCTGGTGATCGCGCAGGACGCCGCGCGCCTGACGGCCTGATCCTTTTCTCCGTCGGCTCAGGCTGACGGAGCCTTTTTGACACCCTGTAACACCGCGAGGTTTTTAACGTGTCACGTACAGTTATGCTTATCCCCACCGGCACCAGCGTCGGCCTGACCAGCGTCAGCCTTGGCGTAATCCGCGCAATGGAGCGCAAAGGCGTACGCCTGAGCGTCTTCAAGCCGATTGCACAGCCGCGTGCCGGGGGCGATCGACCGGACCAGACAACCACCATTATCCGTAAAAACTCCGCCATTCCTGCTGCTGAACCGCTGCAGATGTCGCGCGTTGAGTCACTGCTGGGTTCAAACCAGCAGGATGTGCTGATGGAGGAGATCATTGCCAACTACCACGCCACGGCCAGAGAAGCAGAGGTGGTGCTGGTCGAAGGCCTGGTGCCGACACGCAAGCATCAGTTCGCTTCTGCGCTCAACTACGAGATCGCCAAGACGCTCAATGCAGAGATTGTTTTTGTAATGGCGCTAGGCAACGACTCCCCTGCTCAGCTGAAAGAGCGTATTGAACTAAGCCAGAGCAGCTTTGGCGGCAGTAAAAATAAAAACATCACGGGCGTTATTATCAACAAACTCAATGCGCCGGTTGATGAGCAGGGGCGCACCCGCCCCGATCTGTCAGAGATCTTCGATGACTCCTCTAAAGCCAGCGTAGCCAACATCGATCCGAAACAGCTGTTTGCCAACAGTCCGCTGCCGGTGCTGGGCTGTGTGCCGTGGAGCTTTGACCTGATCGCCACGCGCGCTATCGATATGTGCCGCCACCTCAACGCGGAAATCATCAACGAAGGTGAAATCGAGACGCGCCGCGTCAAATCTGTGACCTTCTGCGCACGCAGCATCCCGCACATGCTGGAGCATTTCCGTCCCGGCTCGCTGCTGGTGACCTCGGCCGATCGCCCTGACGTGCTGGTTGCTGCCTGTCTGGCAGCGATGAACGGTATTGAAATTGGTGCCATTCTGCTGACCGGTGGCTATCAGATTGAAGCGCCTATTGCCCGCCTGTGCGAGCGCGCTTTCCAGACCGGCCTGCCGGTGTTTATGGTGAAAACCAACACCTGGCAGACGTCACTGAGCCTGCAGAGCTTCAACCTGGAAGTACCGGCTGACGATACGCAGCGTATTGAAAAAGTGCAGGAGTATGTTGCCGGCTTTATCAACGCCGACTGGGTTGAGTCGCTGACCGCCACTTCCGAACGCAGTCGTCGCCTGTCGCCTCCTGCTTTCCGCTATCAGCTGACCGAACTTGCACGTAAAGCGGGCAAACGCATTGTCCTGCCGGAAGGCGACGAACCGCGCACGGTTAAAGCGGCGGCAATCTGCGCCGAGCGCGGCATTGCCACCTGCGTCCTGCTGGGAGATCCGGATGAGATCCAGCGCGTGGCGGCGGCTCAGGGCGTGGAGCTGGGCACCGGCATTGAGATTGTCGATCCGAAAGTTGTGCGCGGAAACTATGTGCCGCGCCTGGTTGAGCTGCGCAAAAGCAAAGGCATGACGGAAGTCGTGGCGGAGGAGCAGCTGGAAGACAATGTGGTGCTGGGGACCATGATGCTGGAGAGCGGAGAAGTGGATGGCCTGGTCTCTGGCGCGGTGCACACCACTGCCAATACCATTCGTCCGCCGCTGCAGCTGATCAAAACGGCGCCCGGCAGCTCGCTGGTTTCATCCGTGTTCTTTATGCTGCTGCCGGAACAGGTACTGGTCTACGGCGACTGCGCCATCAACCCCG
Organism: Pantoea sp. M_9; assembly: GCF_008631385.1. Lineage (NCBI taxonomy): Bacteria > Pseudomonadati > Pseudomonadota > Gammaproteobacteria > Enterobacterales > Erwiniaceae > Pantoea > Pantoea sp. M_9. Next base: position 746,892 of record NZ_VWUF01000001.1, read on the forward strand.
ATCCTAACCCGGAGCAGCTGGCTGAAATCGCGATTCAGTCTGCAGATTCCGCCAGCGCCTTTGGTATCGATCCGCGCGTAGCGATGATCTCTTACTCAACCGGCAACTCCGGTGCGGGCAGCGACGTTGAGAAAGTGCGCGAAGCCACCCGCATTGCGCAGGAGAAGCGCCCCGATCTGGTTATTGATGGTCCGCTGCAATATGACGCGGCCATTATGGAAGATGTTGCCCGGTCGAAAGCGCCCAATTCGGCGGTTGCCGGACGCGCCACGGTCTTTATCTTCCCGGATCTCAATACCGGTAACACTACGTACAAAGCGGTGCAGCGCTCTGCCGATCTGATCTCTATCGGGCCGATGCTGCAGGGCATGCGTAAACCGGTCAATGACCTGTCACGCGGCGCGCTGGTCGATGATATCGTCTACACCATCGCCCTGACGGCCATTCAGTCGCAGCAGGCGGAAGGGTAAGCTCCTCTCCCCTGCTCAGGTATAAAAAAAGCATGCGCCAGGCGCATGCTTTTTTTTTCGCGTCATGCAGATGCAGCGGTCAGCTTTCGCTGTTCTGCTTGCTGCGTGCTGCATCGCTATTGCGGCTCAGCCACAGCGAGAGCGCTTTCAGCGAATCATCGGTAAACTCATCGCAGCGCGCCGTGATCTCTTCTGGCGTCATCCAGAAAATCTCATCAACTTCACTCTCCTGCATCGCAAACGGACCGTGGGAAACACAGCTGAACAGCCCGCCCCAGACGCGGCAGTGCTGATCTTCAAAGTAGAACTTGCCGTGTTCAGCAAAGGGTACTGCCGCGATCCCCAGCTCCTCTTCCGCTTCGCGCCGTGCAGATTCGAGCATCTCTTCACCGCTCTGCACCACGCCACCCGCGGTGGCATCCAGCATGCCGGGCATGAAATCTTTGGTTTCTGTGCGACGCTGTACCAGGATCTTGCCCATACCATCATGTACCACGATATAGGTGGCGCGATGGCGCAGACACTGTGCCCGCATCTGAGCCCGGCTGGCCTGCGCAATCACTTCGTTCTCTTCGCTGACGATATCCACCCACTCAATAGCGTCATCTGCCGTTTGATCCACCATCCGTAACCCTTTTGACGTTTTAGCGTGCGCGGCACGCGTCGATTTTTTTTATTGCTTTATCAGAATGCGCGTAAGGTAAAGCGTTCTTATCACTGTCGCAAGCGCTCAGCGTGCTTTGCCCGATCCCGCCAGCCTCAGCACAAGCAGCCGGGGTGCCACATCTTTACCGGCTTTTTTCGCCTAAGGCAATAATCTGCTGGTCGGATCTTTACCTCTCCGGCAGCCTCAGGGCCGCTTTTTCCCTCACGCTGCAGGCGCTGTCACACTCACTCTCCGCTTCTCATCTATGCTCAATTCAGCGCAAATAAAAAAATTCCAGGGAGACTCAATATGCATCTGCTTATCACCGGCGGTACCGGACTGATTGGCCGCCATCTGATCCCGCGCCTGTTACAGATTGGTCATCAGGTGAGCGTAGTCACGCGCGACGTGGCAGCAGCACGCGACAAACTTGATGCGCGCGTGAAGTTATGGTCAGGCATCAATCAGCAGACGGACCTGAACGGTATAGATGGCGTCATAAATCTGGCTGGCGAACCGATCGCCGATAAGCGCTGGAGCGCCAGCCAGAAGCAGCAGCTGTGCGAAAGCCGCTGGCAAATCACTGAACAGCTGGTTTCATTGATTCACGCCAGCAGTACTCCTCCCGCGTTTCTGATCTCCGGTTCGGCCACTGGCTTCTATGGCGACAGCGGCGAGGTCATTGTGACCGAAGAGGATCCCGGTCAGGATGAGTTTACCCATACGCTGTGCGCGCGCTGGGAACAGCTGGCGCTCAAAGCAGAGAGCGAGCAAACGCGGGTCTGCCTGCTGCGCACCGGTGTGGTACTGGCGCCGGAAGGCGGTGCGCTGGAAAAGATGAAACTGCCTTTTCGTCTTGGCGTGGGCGGGCCGATTGGCAGCGGCAAACAGTATCTGCCGTGGATCCATATTGATGACATGATCGATGCCATCATCTGGCTGATGGATCACCCGTCGCTGCGCGGTCCATTCAACATGGTTGCCCCCTATCCGGTGCGTAACGAACAGTTTGCCGCGACGCTGGGACAGGTCATGCACCGCCCCGCTTTTATGCGCACGCCGGCGGCCGCCATTAAACTGATGATGGGGGAATCCGCGGTGCTGGTATTAGGCGGACAGCATGTGCTGCCTAAACGGCTGGAGGCGTCCGGCTTTACCTTTCGCTGGTACGATTTACAGCAGGCGCTGCAGGATGTGGCGGGGTCACCGTCCCGTCCATAACCATCGAAGCGGCTCAGGCCTGCTTCGGCTGGGCATTAGACGCCGTCAGACCTCCCTCAACCCGCAGGTTAACGCCGGTGATATAACGTGCGTCATCGCTGGCGATAAAAGCAATTGCGCTGGCGATATCTCACGGCTCACTGGCGCGGCGCTGCAGAATACGATCATAAAAGCGTTAAGGCAGCGCCTCGTCTCTTTAGTTGAGGCAATAACCTGCGGATATTCAAATAGTGCACTTTTTCGTACAGGCTCAACTGCGCTGCTGCGCGATACGCGATTTCACTGCGGATGCTTCCCGGGTGTGTCCCGGTTGCGGCACGCGAATAATAAACGTCAGCACGCCGGCAAACACATACAGCCCGGTATATACCCATACCACGCCGACGATATCGAAGAACGGCAACATAACTGAAGCAATCGCCGGTGCCACAAAGTTGCTGAGGCCTGCCGACAGATTGTAAATCGAAACGGCTGCGCCTTTATGATGCGGTTCAAGCGTCGGGAACACGGCGGTCATTGGTACAAATGCCGCGACAAAAATCCCCAGCATCACCGCCGGAATCAGCGCGACCCAGAAATTGTGGCCGGCATACAGCGGCAGGTAGTAAAACGCCAGGCTGGAGATCGCCATACCGAGACAGCCAAACCAGCGCACCTGGCGGATCCAGCCAATTTTCTCGCCGGTGATGCCCCAGAAGATGTTGGTGAAAATGGTGACAAAAAAGAACACGGCCCAAATCTGCAACCATTCAGAGATGGTAAAGCCGAGACGATCAACAAACAGCAGCGGCATGATAATTGCGAAACCAAACAGCGATAGCGTATTGATGATGCGAATCAGGCAGGCGTAAAACACGTGCTGGTTGGTGAACAGAATGGTCACTGCGCGTGACATTTCGGTCATCTTGTCGCGCAGCGGCAGATTCACGCGTGAACGATCCACCGGCACATTGCGCAGGCTGAAGAAGGCCAGTACGCCGCCCGCCGCTACCCAGCCAATCGCCAGCCACAGCGTGCCGGTTTCACCCAGCATCGGGATAGTCAGGCTGGGCAGATAGCTGCCGACCACGCCAATGCCGACTGAATACATCGCCCAGAACCATCCGGTGGCGGCAGCCAGTTTCTCGCGCGGCAGTACCTGCACCAGCATCATCATGAAGGAGTAGATGAACAGCGGATAAGCCAGCCCGCGAATGCCGTAAAACAGCACCATCAGCGGATAATTGCGCAGGCCAAGACCGAGTGACATAAACAGCGTGTGCATCACTATCCATAGCACAAAGCCAATCAGCATTGCACGTTGCGGGGTAATCAACTCCGCAACCACGCCGGACGCCCAGGCCGCCAGCGCCGCCGCCAGTCCGTAAAAGGTAAACACCAGCGCCGACTGGCCCGGCGTGAAGCCCATGTCAGTAATATGGCGGGAGAGAAACGCCATTTCGAAGCCGTCGCCCGCCATAAAAATGGCAATCGCGAGGAAGCCCCAGAACATTTTTTTCGGTAAGCCAAACCAGTAATCGTTCGCTTGCATCACCATCTTCCTCTGTTCAGTAAGCCATCAGGCAGGCAGCAGCGCGCGTGCCTGCTGTTGTTGAGCGTAGAGTTCGCGGAACAGGCGCAGGCGCTGCTGCAGCACCGCACCGCGCGCCGCATCGGGCTGGTAACGCGCCTGAACCGGCGGTTTCAGGCATACCTGCTGCTCGTTGCCGCCGGCACTGAGCCAGGCCAGACGCGCGGCCCCGAGAGCGCCCGAGGCGCTGGCTGGATGAGTGACGATCGGCAGCTGCAGCACATCCGCAATCAGCTGTGCCCACAGCGTGCTGCGCGCACCGCCGCCGGTCAGGCTGCACTGGATAATTTGTCGCTGCGCATCGCCCAGCACCGCCAGTCCGTCCGCCAGGCCAAACGCTACGCCTTCAATCACCGCATAACCCAGCAGCGCACGCGGTGTTTCGTGGCGCAGATTGAAGAAAGCGCCTGAGGCATCAGGATCGTTGTGCGGTGTGCGTTCACCCGAGAGATAGGGCAAAAACAGCGGTGCGCGGCGGCACTGCTCCGCGCTCAGTTCTGCCATCTCAGCCATTAGCTGATTCTCGCTCACCGATAACAGCTGGCACAGCCAGCGCAGACAGCTGGCAGCACTTAGCATCACGCTCATCTGATGCCAGCGCCCCGGCAGCGCGTGGCAAAAAGCGTGCACGCCGGATTGTGGATCGGCCTGCAGACGGTCGTTAACCACGAAGATCACGCCGGATGTGCCGAGTGAGATAAACGCATCGCCGGGATTAACCGCGCCAACGCCTACCGCAGAGGCCGCGTTATCACCGCCGCCGCCTGCCACGCTCACCGTGGCGGACAAGCCCCAGGCACGGGCAACATCTTCACGCAGCGTGCCGCTGACGGCACTTCCCTCCACCAGCGTGGGCAGTTGCGCGCGCGTCAGTCCGCTTATCGCCAGCAGTTCATCTGACCAGTCGCGCTGTGCCACATCCAGCCACAGCGTGCCCGCCGCATCGGACGGCTCGCTGACGAATGCTCCGGTGAGCCGCCAGCGCAGATAATCTTTCGGCAGCAGCACTTTCGCGATGCGCCGGAAGATCGCGGGTTCGTGCTCAGCCACCCAGTGCAGTTTGGGGGCAGTAAAGCCCGGCATGATCATGTTGCCGCTGATGTGCATCATCTGCGGATGTCGGGTGCGCAGCGTCTCGCACTGGGCGGCGCTGCGCGTGTCGTTCCACAGTATGCACGGGCGCAACACCTGGCCGTCGGCATCCAGCAGCACTGCGCCGTGCATCTGGCCGGAGAGGCCAATGGCGCGGATGGCGTGCCAGGCCTCCGGCACCTGTTGTCGCAGTGCGGCCAGCACCTGTTCGCACGCCTGCCACCAGCTTTCCGGATCCTGCTCAGCCCAGTGCGGATGTGGACGCTGCACGCTAAGCGTGGCATGGCTGGAGGCCACAATGTCGCCCTGCGCGTTGACGATCAGCGCTTTGAGTTCGGAGGTGCCAATATCAATGCCAAGATACATCACACGCTCCTTATACCGCTGCCAGCATCTGTTCAGGCTGTTTCAGCCAGCGCTGCAGATCCGCCACCGTACGGTGCATCAGCGCGTGAAATGCGGCATCATCCGCCAGTTCAGCAAACAGCGCTTTGTCGCGGATAAACGCGTCCAGCGCATCGGCAGCCGCAAATTGCTGACGCAATGCCTCTGCCTGCAACGCGCCATCCTGATAGGTATAAGGCAGATCGTCAGCGGCCCAGCGCTGCAGAAACAGGAAGAACAGCGCCGGCAATACCGCCGTAGCGGCGGGCTCCGCGCCGCGCTGCCAGGTCTCACGCAGCGTCGGCGTTACCATGCCAGGGATTTTTGACAGGCCATCCGCGCCGACGCGCTGGTTGGTATCTTTGATATAGGGATTACTGAAGCGCGCCAGTACCACATCGCGGTAATCGGCGAGATCGAGCGGACACGGCGTGAGCGACGGAATAACATCCTGAGTGATGTAGTCGTGCGCCAGCTGATAAATCGCCGGCTGGCGCGTGCTGTCGTCAATGTAATTCAGTCCGGTAAGCGTGCCCGCCCAGGCAATCGCCGCGTGCGTGGCGTTGAGAATGCGGATTTTCGCCTCTTCCCACGGTAACACACTGTCCACCAGCTCAACGCCCACTCTCTCCAGCGCCGGGCGACCGGCGATAAAATTGTCTTCGATTACCCATTGAATGAAGGATTCAGCCATCACGGCCGCGCCATCCTCCTTACCGGTAGCGGCCCTGACGCGTTCCGCCACATCGGATGTCGGGCGCGGTGTGATGCGGTCTACCATGGTGTCAGGCGACGTGGTGTTATCACGCACCCAGGCCGCCAGCGCCATATCGCCTTTCGCCGCCAGAAATGAGAGGAACCCGTGGCGGAAGCGCTCTCCGTTGTGGCGCAGGTTATCGCAGCTCAGCAGCGTAACCGCTGCGCCGCCGCTGGCCATACGCTGCTGCAGAATCCGCGTCAGCGCGCCGTACAGCGTGCGGATTTCACCGTGAATATCAGCCTGCACGTCCGGCTGCGCCAGATCCAGCTCATGCTCTGGCGTCAGGTAGTAACCGGCTTCGGTCACGGTAAAGCTGATCACGCGGGTGTGCGCCTCTGCGCCCTGGGCGACCAGCGCACTGATGTCACTGTCCCACGGCAGGATTTTGCGCAGCGAGGTGATGGTTTCATACGCGCGTTCACCCTCTGGCGTGACAGTCTCCAGCACATACTCGCCGTTCTGCGCCTGCAGCTGATTGAGCAGTACCGCTGCATCATTGCGGATGTTGCCCAGCGCAATGCTCCAGCTCTCATCACCCTGCTCACGTAGCTTGTGCAGATACCACGCCTGATGGGCACGGTGAAAGGATCCAGCACCGATGTGCATCCATACTAAATTCGTCGTCATAATCGCCTCTAAGTAAGCTTTTGCCATTGCGAAGGGCATTTGCCCGATACGACGTAGCATAGCCGTCGGCTAACATTTTGTTCTGCGAGATGCATCACAATTAATACATTTGCTCTAACTTAGGGCTTTTGCCCGATTAGCACTTGTGTCTGATTCCGCGATAAACTGACGCTTCAGTTTTCGACGGAAGCGCGTGATGAGCAGAGAAGAGAAAAAGCAGGAGCTGGCGGCGCGGGCGGCATGGATGTATTACGTCGCTGGCGTAACACAGCAGGAGATTGCGCGCGCGCTCGGCTTATCGCGTCAGGTGGCGCAGCGGCTGGTGTCCAGCGCACGGGAAATGGGCATGGTCAGCGTCAAAATCGATCATCCGGTTACCCACTGTCTGCAACTGGCGCACGAGGTGCAGACGAAATTTGGTCTTGATCTGTGTCGGGTGGTGCCCTCTGCCCGTCTGGAGGATGACGCTATTCAGCAGATGCTGGCCGTTGAAGGCGCCTCAGTGATGAGCCAGTTTATCAGCGAGGAGCAGCCGCAGGTGTTCGGCATTGGCTCCGGCAAAACGCTGCGTTCGATGATCGACGCGCTGCCGTGGATTGAACGGCCACAGCATCAGTGCGTGTCGATGATTGGTGCGATTGCGCGCGATGATTCCGGTACGCGTTACGACGTGCCGCTAAAGATGGCTGAGAAAATGCAGGGCAAATATTTTTTCATCCCCGCGCCGCTCTATGCCGACACGCCCGAAGACAAAACTATGTGGGTGCAGCATCAGGTCTACCAGCGCGTGACGCAGCGCGCCCTGCAGGCGGACGTTGCGTTTGTTGGCATTGGTGAAGTGCAGCCGGGCTGTCCGCTAAATGCCGAAGGCTTTATAACCGATGTGCAGGTCAGAGCGCTTAACACGCGTGGCGTGGTGGGTGAGATGCTTGGCCATTTCTTTAATCAGCAGGGCGAGCGGGTGTGGGGCGAAACTGATGCGCTGCTCACCAGCGTGCTGCTGGAGAGTCAGACGCAGCGGAAGATTATCGGCTTTGCCGGCAGCGCACGGAAATATCCGGCCATTCGCGCCGCGCTGTTGGGTGGGTGGATCTCCGGGCTGGTGACCGACGAAGACACGGCGCTGAAGTTGCTTGGCGAGTGATTAAAACGTTTTTGCGATACGTAGCGACGCGATTTATCGCGCGGGGTTGATCGCCAGATGGCAAACAAGCGCGCCATGAATTGCGCCGCTACGGCTCAGCAGCCTATTTTAACGAGCCTTTTAAAAACTGCTGCAGGCGCGGACTCTTTGGATTGCCAAACAGCTCATCGGGCGTCCCCTCTTCCTCAATTTTTCCCTGATGCAGGAAAATCACATGGTTAGAGACGTGGCGGGCAAACTCCATCTCGTGCGTGACCACGACCATGGTTTTTCCCTCTTCCGCCAGCTTCTGCATAATACGCAGCACTTCGCCTACCAGCTCGGGATCGAGCGCTGAGGTCGGTTCATCAAACAGCAGCACTTCCGGTTCCATTGCCAGCGCACGGGCAATCGAGACGCGCTGTTGCTGGCCACCAGAGAGATGTACCGGATATTTTGCCCGCGCGCGCGCATCAATCCCGACTTTATCCAGATATTTAATCGCCCGTTCGCGCGCTTCCGCCTTGCTCAGACCAAGCACCTGAATGGGTGCTTCAGTCACATTATCCAGCACCGTCATATGACTCCAGAGATTGAAGTGCTGAAACACCATCGTGAGGCGCGTGCGCAGCGAGCGCAGCTGCTCCTTGTTCGCCACTTTCAGCTGGCCGTCGGTATCACGCACCAGCGCAATCTGTTCGTTATTAACAGCGATAGCCCCTTCGCTCGGCTTTTCGAGGAAGTTAATGCAGCGTAAAAACGTACTTTTCCCGGAGCCAGAAGAGCCAATGATGCTAATCACATCGCCGGCGTTGGCGCGCAGTGAGACGCCTTTCAGAACTTCATGTTCACCGTAACGTTTGTGCAGTTCGGCAACCTGTAATTTATTTTCAGCCATAGTGATACTCAGTGCGACGAAGAGGGTTTCACATGTGCCAGAAAGCGGCGTTCCGCAAGGCGGAACAGGCTAATCAGCACATAAGAGATAATCAGATAGAGCACGGCAGCGAGTCCAAACGCGGTAAACGGCTGATAGGTGGCCGAGTTAATATCACGCGCGATTTTCAGCAGATCCGGCACGGTCGCGGTGAACGCCAGCGCGGTGGAGTGCAGCATCAGGATCACTTCATTGCTGTATGCAGGCAGCGCGGTACGCAGCGCGGAGGGCAAAATGATGCAGCGGTAAAGCTTTACGGTTGAAAAACCGTAGGCGCGCGCCGCTTCAATTTCGCCATGTGGCACGGCGCGGATGGCGCCCGCAAAGATTTCAGTGGTGTAGGCGCAGGTATTCAGCGTAAATGCCAGCAGCGTACAGTTCAGACCGCTGCGAAAAAAGGCATTCAGCAGCTCAGATCCTTTCACCACTTCCAGCGTATACATGCCGGAGTAGAACACCAGCAGCTGGACGTAGAGCGGCGTGCCGCGAAACACATAGGTAAACAGCCAAACCGGGGTTGAGATAAACCGGTTGGGTGACACGCGGGCGATGGCCAGGATCACAGCCAGACAGCCGCCGAGGACGACAGAAAGAATCAGCAGCCACAGCGTGATCGCCACGCCGGTGAAGCGATAGCCGTCGGTCCAGAGCAGTTGTTTCCAGTACTCCTGAATAATTTCGATCATAATTCTGCCCTTTTTACCCCGACCGAGTAGCGGCGCTCAAGCCACCACAGCACGCCATTGGAAAGCGTGGTAAACACCAGATAGATCACCCCTGCCACAATGGCAAAGTAGAATGGCTGCCAGGTGCTCTTGCCCGCCAGCTGCGTCGCTTTGACCACATCTTCCAGCCCCAGCAGCGACACCAGTGCGGTAGCCTTGAGGATCACCTGCCAGTTGTTTCCGATACCGGGCAGCGCAAAACGCATCATGGCCGGAAACAGAATGCGCCGGAACGTCTGCGAGCCGGTAAACCCAAAGGCGGTGGCGGCTTCAATCTGTCCCTTCGGCACCGCCAGAAACGCGCCGCGAAAGGTTTCAGTAAAATAGGCGCCGTAAATAAACCCGAGGGTAATGATACCGGCCACCATCGGGTCGATATCAAACTGCGCCAGGCCCAGTGCGTCAGTTACCGCGTTGAGCGCAATCTGCAGCCCGTAAAAGATCAGCAGCATCAGCACCAGATCGGGCACGCCGCGGATCAGGGTGGTGTACCCTTCCGCAATGATCGCCAGCGGCCGGCTGCGCGACAGTTTGGCACCCGCCCCGAGCAGGCCAAGGATAACCGCCAGCAGCACGGCGCTCAGCGCCAGCTCCAGCGTCACCAGCGTGCCTTTGAGAATGACTTCAGAATAGCCGTACAACATGATTTCGATCCTGTCGTGAGGGGAAAATAACACACGCTGCCCGGGAAATAGCGGACAGTCCTGACCAGGGATATGAATCACGGAAGGATAGCGGCAAGCGTATGAACCCCGGGAGTTTACATAAGTAAGCGCCCGGAGTGAATAGTTATGGCCCCGGTTCCTGTCACTCAACCCGCAGTATCAGGAAACAGGTCGATCAGTCACCGTAGACGTTGAAATCGAAATATTTTTTCGCAATCTTGTCGTAGGTGCCATCTTTGCGCATCTCATTAAACGCCTTATCGATAGCGGCTTTGAGATCGCTGTCATCTTTGCGCAGTCCCATACCGGTGCCTACACCAAAGATTTTGTCATCTTTCACCGCCGGGCCAGCAAACGCATAGTTTTTGCCTACCGGCTGCTTCAGGAAGCCTTCGCTCGCCTGCACTTCATCCTGGAAAGCGGCATCAATGCGTCCGGCGTTCAGGTCCTGATAGACCAGATCCTGATTTGCATAAGGCGTCACGGTAACGCCCTTCGGCCGCCAGTATTGATTCGCATAGGTTTCCTGCGTGGTGCCCTGCAGCAGACCGATATTTTTGCCCTTCAGCGATTCGATGGTTGGCTGCAGCGGAGAGCCTTTTGCCGCCACCAGACGAGCGTTAGCCGCATAGAGTTTTTCCGAGAAGCCAATCTCCTCCTGACGCTTTTCGGTGATAGAGAGCGACGAAATAATGGCATCAATTTTTTTCGCTTTCAGCGACGGAATGAGCGCATCGAAATCACTTTCCACATAGGTGCATTTGGCCTGAATGCGTTTGCAAATCTCATTGGCAAGGTCGATATCAAACCCCACCAGCTGACCCTGGGCATTTTTTGACTCAAACGGCGGGTAAGTTGGATCGGTCCCGATACGCAGCGACTGCGGTACTGCGGCAAAAACGCTGGCGGTGCCGGTCATTGCCAGCAGCAGGGAGAGAGCCAGAACTCGCTTTTTCATAGTTTACCCTCAAGTGACGTGCTTATTGTTATGTGGTGTGATGTGTGTTTTGCGCTGAATGGATTGCAGTTTTCATGCCAGGTCTCAGAGCTGGCGATGCAGCACGCAGGCGCGTTAACGAGAGCGTCGTAACGGGACGCAGAGAGTTCGTTATGAAGGGAATATAACAGCGGGATGCAGAAGAAAAAGCGAGTTTGCTAACTTTTAGTGCAGATTATGCACGAAGAGTGATCGACACCGCGAATTTGCACATCCATTGTGCAGCGCGCAACGTTTATGCGCCATTCCAGCGCATAAACAGATCTTCCGGCAGCGTGATATCAAATTGATCCACCACGCGGTTAACCGTCTGGTCGACTAAATCCTCGATACGCTGCGGCCGGTGATAGAACGCCGGTACCGGCGGCATTATCATCGCGCCCAGTTCAGCCGCCGTGGTCATCATACGCAGATGACCGACGTGCAGCGGAGTTTCGCGTACACAGAGCACCAGGCGGCGCTGCTCTTTCAGCACGACGTCGGCGGCGCGCGTCAGCAGGCTGTCGCTGTAGCTGTGTACAATGCCGGAGAGCGTTTTCATTGAGCACGGCAGGATCACCATACCCAGCGTTTTAAATGAGCCGGAAGAGATGCTTGCCCCGATATCCCGCACGTCATGCACCACGCTGGCAAGCGCCTGCACATCCCGCACGCTGTAGTCCGTTTCCAGCGCCAGCGTCTGGCGCGCTGCCGGGCTCATCACCAGATGGGTTTCCACCTCCGGCACCGATTGCAGCACCTGCAGCAGCCGCACGCCGTAGATTGCGCCGCTGGCGCCGGAAATACCCACGATGAGACGTTTCATAACTCTGCCTTACTCTGTTCAGAATCGGCAATGATAGCCTGCTACAGGCAAAAATGCGCTGGCGCCCGGTGAAAAAGCGCAAAACAGACGGGGCAGGCTTGCGCCTGCCCCGTCGGGAGTGCCGGATAACAGCTCAGTCAGCCTTCGTTATGGATCTCCAGCCCTTCCACTTCGTTCTGACGCTGCAGCGCTTTGGCATCGTCGTTACGCAGCGACTGCAGATACTCGAGGTATTGCTGATCCACATCCTTAGTGACGTAAACGCCGTTGAAAACGGAGCACTCAAACTGCTCAATGTCCGGATTCTCTTCGCGTACCGCTTCGATCAGATCGTTCAGATCCTGGAAGATCAGCGCATCCGCCTTAATCAGCTTGCGAATCTCCTCCACCTCACGGCCATGGGCAATCAGCTCGGTGGCGCTTGGCATGTCGATGCCATAGACGTTCGGAAAACGGATCTCTGGTGCAGCTGAGGCGAGGTAAACCCGCTTAGCGCCCGCCTCGCGCGCCATCTCGATAATCTGTTCAGAAGTCGTACCGCGCACAATAGAGTCATCCACCAGCAGCACGTTTTTATCGCGGAACTCTGCAAGGTTGGCGTTGAGTTTGCGGCGTACGGCGCTGCGGCGCAGATGCTGGCCCGGCATAATAAAGGTGCGGCCCACATAGCGGTTTTTCACAAATCCCTGACGGTAGGGCTTGTTCAGAATGCGCGCAATCTCCAGTGCGGTATCGGTGGAGGTTTCCGGAATCGGAATCACCACGTCGATATCGAGATCTTCCCACTCCCGGGCAATTTTTTCACCGAGCTTGGTGCCCATGCGCACGCGCGCGCTGTAGACGGAAATCTTATCCAGGAAAGAGTCCGGGCGGGCAAAATAGACATATTCAAACAGGCAGGGATTGCTTTTCGGATCCTCTGCACACTGGCGGGTCGAAAGCTGACCCTGTTCAGTGATATAGACCGCTTCACCCGGCGCAACGTCACGAATGAACTCAAACCCCAGCGTATCCAGCGCCACGCTCTCCGAGGCAACCATATACTCTGTGCGGCCATCCTGCATAGCGCGCTTGCCGAGCACCAGCGGACGAATACCGTTGGGATCGCGAAACGCCACCATACCGTGTCCGATAATCATCGCCACCACGGCGTAAGCGCCACGCACCTGCTGATGCACTGCCGCTACCGCGGCAAAAATGGTTTCCGCATCGAGCGGATAGTGCTGAAAGCGATCCAGCTCCTGCGCAAAAATGTTGAGCAGGATCTCTGAATCGGAGGTGGTATTAACGTGACGGCGACCGGTCTCAAACAGCTGTTTGCGCAGCTCATGCGCATTGGTGAGATTGCCGTTATGCGCCAGCGTAATACCGTAAGGGGAGTTAACGTAAAACGGCTGCGCTTCAGAGGCGCTGGAGCTGCCGGCGGTAGGGTAACGCACGTGGCCGATACCGATATTGCCCTGCAAACGCTGCATGTGACGCGCTTCAAACACGTCGCTGACCAGACCATTTGCTTTGCGCAGGCGGAAGCAGTTCAGCGCATCGATAGTACAAATGCCGGCGGCATCCTGTCCGCGGTGCTGCAGCACCGTTAACGCGTCATAGATCGACTGGTTTACTGGCATAAAACCGGTGATACCAACAATACCGCACATATTGTCATTTCCTCATTAGCCGCACTCCCGATGGTGTCACCGGGGTAAAAAACTTGACGTGCTTTTCAGGTAATCAAAAAACCACCTGATGATATAACTGAACTGGGGAATGAGCTGAGACTGTTGCCAGTCCGGGCTTTTTGAAAAGCCGGTGAATGTATCAAGGAAGAAAAGAATGGCGGAAACAATCAGCACGCCACGCAACGCCCCGAAACAGACCCCCAACACCCTGTCGGTTCCCGACAAGCCGGTTTTCTCAACCAGCGAGCCGATCACATAGTTCACGATGGCACCCACAATCAGGGTGGCAACGAACAACACCGCAATTGCGATGCCGTTGCGAACCAGTTCGTCGTTAAAACCTGTAAACCAGACTGCCAGGTAGGCGTAGTAATGACTGGCGACAAAAAACGCGCATCCCCAGGTAACAAGAGATAAGGCTTCCCGGACAAACCCGCGAATCAGGCTGACCAGAGCCGAAAAACCAACTACCGCAATAATGACGTAATCAATCCAGATCATGAACGCTTCCAGTACAGTGCTTCGCACCCCTGCATCCAGTTCGGGGCGCATTCTAACAGAAAAAGAAAACGTTTGCGTAGCCTTTTCCCGTTCGCGGTGATGAAAAAGGGCGAGGAAAAATAATTCCTTCGCCCGTTACTATCAGCAATATTTAACTAGCTGATTTTAAAATTAATTAACGGCTTCAATCCGGCATTCACGCGCTATAAGCCACGCCTGTTACTGCTATCGGCGTGGCTTATCAGCCTCTCAGCGCACGCTATAGGGTTTCACCACGCCGCCCAGTCCGGAAACGCTCTGCAGCTCGCTCAGCGAACTCTGCAGCTTCGCTTTAGAGGCGTCAGGTCCGACGTAGATACGGGTAATTTGTCCATGTACCGGCGATGACGGCACGGTAAAGGCGCGGTAGCCAGAGAGCCGCAGCTTCGCCACAATCTCGTCCACTTTCGCAGCGTTCTTCAGTGCGCCAAGCTGTACCACATACGCCTGCCCGGCCGGCGCGCTGGCTGGCTTCGGCGTTTCTGCCGGCTTGCTCTGCTCCGCTGCTTTTGGCTGCTCTGCGGGTTTTGGCGTCTCCACCGGCTTCGGCTTCGGTTGCTCTGCCGGCTTCGGCCTGCTCTGCTCGGTGGTTTTAGGTTTCGTCTGCTCAGCCGGTTTCTGCTGGGTTCTGGGCTGCGTCTGCTGATGCACCGCCGGTGGCGTGACGACGCTCGGCTGGCTGTTCTGCACCGGCTGGGCGCTGCCGCTGACGGCCGGATTTTGCGCGGCCTGATTGGTCGCTGACTGCTGCGCAGCACCGGCGCCTTCCGGCGGCTGCGACGGCAGCGGCTGCGTGACCGGCGGCACCATTTCGCTATCCTGCTGATCGTCAGGCTTCGGCACCAGCGGAATCGCTGCAAACTCTTCCTTGTAATGCTTTTTCTTACCGTCCAGCAGGCCCGGCAGCACAATGACGCCAATCGCCACCAGGATCACCGTGCCCACTAACCGATTTTGAAACTTACTCGCCACTGCCGTTCTCCGCTGCCATCGATTCCATAACCTGTGCTACGGTGTGAAATGACCCACACACCAGAATCACATCCCGCTGACTGGCCTGCGCACGCGCCGCCCGCCACGCCGCATCGACGCTGTCATATGCCGTCCCGCTCTCCAGATGCGTAAGCAGCTCCTCTGCTGATGCGCCACGCGGACCTGCCAGCGGCGCGCAGTACCAGTGCGTCACCTGCGGCGCCAGCGCAGCGAGCGTACCGGCAATATCTTTGTCGTGCAGCATACCCGCTACCGCATGAACCGTTCCGCCCGCGGGCAACGCCGCCAGGCGCGACGCCAGCCAGGCAGCCGCGTGCGGGTTGTGCGCGACGTCCAGGATCACCTGCGGTGCATGGCTTATGGTCTGGAAACGCCCTGCCAGTACCGCCTGCGGCAGATGCGCGCGGATAATGGCGTCAGGCACCTGCAGACCCGACACGCGTAACGCAGCCAGCGCCGTGGCCGCATTCGGCAGCGGCACCTGCGGCAGCGGCAGATCGCGCAGCTCACCCTGCGCATCCTGCAGCATCCAGCTATCACTACCGCCCTGCCACTGCCAGTCGCGATTGACCTGATGCAGCACGGCACCGGTCTCTGCGGCTACCGCAGCGATGCTTGCCGGCATCTCCGCTTCGCCCACTACGGCAGGTTTACCGGCACGGAAAATACCCGCTTTTTCCCGCCCGATACTCTCGCGGTCGGGGCCAAGCCAGTCTGTGTGATCGAGTGCGATACTGGTGATCACCGCCACATCGCTGTCAACAATGTTGGTGGCATCAAGACGGCCACCCAGTCCGACTTCGAGGATCACCACGTCAAGATTCGCCTGGCGGAACAGATTAAGCGCAGAGAGCGTGCCAAATTCAAAATAGGTGAGCGAGGTATCACCACGCCCCGCCTCAATTTCAGCAAAGCTGGCGCTGTGCTGCGCCTCTGGCAGCTCCGCGCCCTGCACGCGCACGCGCTCGGTGTAGCGTACCAGATGCGGCGAACTGTAAACGCCCGTGCGGTAGCCTGCTGCCATCAGCAGCGTTTCCAGCGTGCGGCAGGTGGTGCCTTTGCCGTTGGTGCCGGCGACGGTAAAGATAAAGGGAGCGGGTTTCAGCAGGTCAAGCTGCGCGGCAACGCGCTGAATACGATCCAGACCCAGTTCAATCGCCTGTGAGTGAAGATGCTCAAGATAGTGAAGCCACGTGGCCAGCGGCGACGTGCCCTGAGGAGGCTGATGCGTGTTCATGAGTCCCGTCTGTTGCGTAGTACAGCTCATCGTTCAGCGCAGCGGCGGAAAGAGGGGCCTGCGCGCGGCTGATGGCTATCAACAGGCAGAAACCGGCACGGCTGCTCACTGAAAATGGGATGTACGGAATGAAAGTAAAAAGGCGCATCGCTGCGCCTTTCGGTTGCCAGTCAGGCGTCGTTGCTTTCTGGTTCCACCGCCACCGGCGGCTCGCCATCCAGCTGCGGAGCCGGCAGGTTCATCATTTTTGCCAGCAGGCTCGCCAGCTTAAAGCGCATTTCCGGACGACGGATGATCATGTCGATCGCGCCTTTTTCAATCAGGAACTCACTGCGCTGGAAGCCCGGCGGCAGCTTTTCACGTACCGTCTGCTCAATCACGCGTGGACCGGCAAAACCGATCAGCGCTTTTGGCTCCGCCACGTTGAGATCGCCCAGCATCGCAAAGCTGGCAGAAACGCCACCCATGGTCGGGTCAGTCAGCACGGAGATATAAGGCAGACCGCGCTCCTGCATTTTCGCCAGTGCCGCACTGGTTTTTGCCATCTGCATCAGCGACTGCAGCGCTTCCTGCATACGCGCACCGCCGCTGGCCGAGAAGCAGATCAGCGGGCAGTTATCTTCCAGCGCCTGCTCTACGGCACGCACAAAGCGCGCGCCCACGACTGAGCCCATCGAGCCGCCCATAAAGGCAAACTCAAACGCCGCCGCCACAACCGGCATGCCGTGCAGCTGGCCTTTCATGACGATCAGCGCATCTTTTTCGCCGGTGTCTTTCTGGGCCGCTACCAGACGATCCTTATACTTTTTGGAGTCGCGGAACTTGAGCAGATCTTTTGGCTCCAGCTCGCTTCCCAGCTCAACCATCGATCCTTCATCCATCAGGCTATGCAGACGCTCGCGCGCGTGCATACGCATATGGTGGTCGCACTTCGGGCAGACCTCAAGGTTGCGCTCCAGCTCGGCGCGGTAGAGCACCTGACCACAGCTGTCGCACTTGGTCCACACCCCTTCCGGGATGCTGGCTTTGCGCGTAGGCGTCGTGGTGCTTTTATTCAGTATGCGTTCAATCCAGCTCATTGATGACCTTTCTGTTTAATGCTGACCTGGTCCAGTCTTTTCGTTACTGCTGAAATCACCTTCAGCAGGCCGTAAATGTCGCTCATTAAACCACAACCTGTTCACGCTGTGGATAAAAATCTGGTGACGGGCTTACTGCGATTTCTGCTGACGCGCCTGACGGCGATGACGCCATACTTCAATCACGCCTGGCAGTATTGATACCACGATAATGCCGACAATCAGCAGCTTGAGGTTCTCCTGCACCACCGGCAGATCGCCAAACAGATAGCCGGCATAGGAGAACAGCAGTACCCACAACAGCGCGCCCGTAACGTTGAAGAGCGCAAAGTGGCGATAGGACATGTGCCCCATACCCGCCACGAAGGGGGCAAAGGTTCGCACGATTGGCACAAAGCGCGCAAGTATAATGGTTTTACCGCCGTGGCGATCGTAGAACGCATGGGTTTTATCGAGATAGCTGCGGCGGAAGATTTTAGACTGCGGATTACTGAACAGCTTCTCACCAAACAGGCGGCCAATGGTGTAGTTCACCGCATCGCCGAGAATGGCAGCGATAAACAGCAGCGTGACCATCAGATGCACGTTTAAGTCGTTGCCCGGTAAAGCAGCAAGCGCGCCTGCCACAAACAGCAGCGAGTCACCCGGCAGGAATGGCGTCACCACCAGACCGGTCTCGCAAAACAGGATCAGGAACAGGATGGCGTAGATCCAGATGCCATACTGCGCCACCAGTTCGGCCAGGTGCACATCAATGTGCAGAATAAAATCGACAACAAAATGGATAAACTCCATACCAGCTAACTCCCTGACACCCTACGGTTAAAAATTAATCTGCGAGGAACAGTGGTCCCGGCGCAGGCTGAGGTAACGCAAAATGCGACGGGTAATCCACCGCCACCAGGTATAACCCTTCCGCTTTCGCGGTTGCCGCTGCCAGCGTGCGATCTTTCGCCGCCAGCAGATCCGCTATCCAGCTTTCCGGCTGATTGCCATTACCGACTTCTATCAGGCTGCCGACGATGTTACGCACCATATGATGCACGAAGGCGTTAGCTTTGATATCGACAATGACAAATGCCCCCTGACGTATGACGTTCAGATGGATCACGTTACGCCACGGCGTACGCGACTGGCACTGAACGGCACGAAATGAGGTGAAATCGTTCTCACCCAGCAGATGCTGGCCGGCACGCTGCATTTTTTCGGCGTCCAGCGGATGGTAGTAGTGCGTCAGCCCGCTGCCGAGAATAGCCGGGCGCAGCCGCTGATTATAAATCACGTAGCGATAGCGCCGCGCGGTCGCGCTGAAGCGCGCGTGAAAGCTCTCCGGCACTGCTTTTACCCAGCGTACGGCGATATCGTCCGGCAGATTGGCATTGACGCCCAGCGTCCAGGCGCTGTCGGCGCGCCGGGAGGTGGTTTCAAAATGCACCACCTGACCGGTGCCGTGTACGCCTGCGTCTGTTCGCCCGGCGCAAAACACGCTGACGTCATGGTTCGCCACTTTTGCCAGCGCTTTCTCCAGCTTTTCCTGTACGCTGCGAACGTCATTTTGCCGCTGCCAGCCATAATAGCGGCTGCCGTCATACTCAATGCCCAGCGCCAGCTTCAGGGTTGTCGCCTCCGCCTGCATCAGTAGAAATACTCCTGCACCAGCTTCTCCGCCGTTTTCACTGCCATCAGCGCGCCACCGAAGCGCACGTTATCCGCCACCGACCAGAACTGCAGCAGTTCCGGAATGCCGTAGTCGTTACGCAGACTGCCGATGCTCAGCACTTCATTACCGGAGGCGTCGCCCACCTGCGTCGGATAATCACCCTCTTCACTCAGGCTGATATCTTCCGCACGCGCCAGTTCGTCACGCGCCTCTTCGGCGGAGAGCGGACGCAGATTTTCCACATAGACGATCTGCGCATTGCCATAAAACACCGGCGCCTGCACGCTGCTGACGGCAATCGGCAGTCCCTCATCCTGCAGCACTTTACGAACCTGCTCCACGACGCGACGCTCGCTTGCCACGCTGCCGCTGCTGTCCGCCTGCTGCGGCAGCAGGTTAAACGCCAGCTGACGACCAAAATAGTGCTCGTCAGGGGGAATGCCATTCAGCAGACGCGCGCTCTCACCGGCCAGACCATCCACCGCGGCTTTGCCCTGGCTGGATACCGACAGCAGGTTGGTCACCTGAATACGGCTCAGCCCGGCGGTTTCAACCAGCGGCTTAATCGCGCATAACAGCTGGCTTACCAGCGCATCCGCCACGCTGATGATATTACGGTTACGGTAGTCCACCAGGACCTGCGGGTTCACATCCGGCACCACCAGCGGGACATCCGGCTCCAGCGCGAACAGATCGCTGCTGTCGATCACCAGGCATCCCTGGCTCGCCGCCTCTTCTGCGTAGCGGGCTGACGCCTCGCGACCGGCGGCGAAAAACGCCAGCTGCGCCTGGGTCCAGTCAAACTCAGCCGCATCCTCTACGCGCAGCGAGCGGCCGGCAAAACGCAGCGTTTCACCCGCGCTGTTTTCGCTTGCCAGCAGATGGATCTCACCAACCGGGAACTGGCGCTCCGCCAGCAGTTCCAGTACAGCGTTTCCTGTGGCGCCTGTTGCGCCCAGTAGCGCAATATTCCAGCCGTCAGACATGTTGGTTTACTCCAGACAATGACATAAAAACAGAAGGCGGTAATGATACCGCCTCATAATTCAGATTCGTTCCCGCTGTGCGCCGTAACGCATCATTCCGGGAAGGAAGAGGGTTTTGGCAGCAGGCTGACGCGAAAGCCCAGCTGCTTCAGCATGCTGGCACTGGCGGCGCTGTCGCAGATCACCTCCAGTGAAGACCACTCGCGGCGCTCCTCATACTGCCGGCGCAGCCGATCAAACTCGCCCGGCTGGCCTGCGGCTTTACGCAGCGGCGCGTCGTCGCGGCGCACATCATACACCAGGTGTGCCAGACGTTTCAGCGTTGCCTGATCGAGTTCGCCATGCAGCGTAATGCTGCTGAACTCCGGCTGGGGCAGCAGACTCTCCAGCGCCACCTGCTGCGGCTGACCGATAAAGGCGCTCCAGGCTTCAAAGACCTGCGTTGTGCCGCGCGCTTTGCCCTCCAGCGTATAGCCCGCGATATGGGCGGTGGCGATATCCACGCGCGCCAGCAGGTCAAGACTGAGATCGGGTTCGGGCTCCCATACATCCAGCACCACGCGCAGATCGCCGCGCATTTTCAGCACTTCCAGCAGCGCGATATTGTCGACCACCGGACCGCGGCAGGCGTTGATCAAAATAGTGTCAGGCCGCAGCGCCATCAGCAGCGCCGCATCCGCCAGGTGCCAGCTTTTATAACGCCCCTCTTTGTTGAGCGGCGTATGAAACGTCAGAATATCCGCCTGTGCCACCAGGGTTTCCAGCGAATGAAACGGTCCGGTATCGCCGCGATCGGCACGCGGCGGATCGCACAGCAGCGTTTTGACGCCCCAGGCTTCCAGCCGCGCCTGCAGACGGCTGCCAACGTTACCGACGCCCACGATGCCCACGGTGCGATCGCGCAGCGCGAACCCGTCGCGTTCAGCCAGCAGCAGCAGCGCAGAGAAGACATACTCCACCACCGCGATAGCGTTACAGCCGGGTGCGGCAGAGAAGCCGATACCGGCCGCCTGCAGCGAGGGCTGATCCACATGATCGGTGCCGGCTGTGGCGGTGCCGACAAATTTTACCGGCGTATCCGCCAGCAGCGCCGCATTGACCCGGGTGACCGAGCGCACCATCAGCGCGCTGGCATCGCGCAGCTCCGCTTCAGGCAGCGGACGGCCCGGTACGGCAACCACCTCACCGGTGCGGCTGAAGAGTTCACGGGCATAAGGCATGTTTTCATCAACGAGAATTTTCACGGCGGTGGTCCTGTCTGCGGGAAATGAACGCCGGCTAGTGTGCCACAAAGGTGCCGGTTAGCCTAACCGGTTGCGATAGCGTTCCGGAGAGGTGCCCGCCTGTTGCTGAAACATAACAATCAGCGCCGAGGCGGAGCTATAGCCGAGTTCATGAGCGATAGCCTGCACGCTCTTGCCCTGCTCCAGCAGCGCAAGCGTGCGCAGAAAACGCAGCCGCTGCCGCCACTCGCTAAAGGACATTTTCAGCTGCTGCTGGCAGCGCCGCGCCAGCGTACGTTCTGTGGTAAACACGCGCTGCGCCCACTGCGTCAGCGTGGTGTTGTCACCGGGATTGGCCTCCAGCGCACGCAGTATCGGTGCAAGAAACTTATCATCTGAGGCGGGCAGATAGCTGGTATGCGCGGGTGCCTGGCGCAGGCGATCCAGCAGCACGTCGCACAGGCGCCACTCCGCCTCGCTCTGCGGCTGCGCCAGCGCGCGCTGCGCGAACTCATTCATAATCGCATGCGTTATCGCATCCGCCGTCAGCAGGCAGGCGCGCGCTGGCAGACCGTGACAAAGCTCTGCTGCCAGATTCAGGGTACGAAACTGTGCCTGGCAGTGGTTATAGCTGCTGTGTCGCTGGCCGGGAGGGATCCATACCGGCATCTCAGCCGGTGCCAGCAGGCGCTCGCCTTCGATGTCCAGCTCCAGCACGTGGCGGGTAACAAAAATCGCCTGGCCCCACGCATGCTGATGCGGCAGATATTCGGTGCGCGCATGCGTCTGTTCATAACGCATAAAGATGCGCGGCGCGTCAGCGGGCGGGCAATAGGCAACCTGAATAGTCATTCTGTCCGGTCATTAACAAATTTTGTCCGATTTTAACTATCTGCTTTAAACCGGTCAAACGTATGCTGGCGGCACTTTTTTACGGAGCCTGTTATGAATCTGCTGTTCCCCCTCATTGCGGTGCTGATCTGGTCAGTCAACACCATCGTCAGCAAACTTTCGGCTGACGCTATCGATCCCGCCGCTATCTCATTTTATCGCTGGCTGCTGGCGCTGCTGGTGCTGACACCGTTCTGCCTGCCCGGTGTATGGCGGCATCGGCGCACTATAAAAGGCCACCTCGGCCAGCTGCTGCTGCTGGGGCTGCTTGGCATGGTGCTCTATCAGAGCCTTGCCTACTATGCGGCGCATAGCGTGTCGGCGGTGATGATGGGCATACTCGGCGCCACCATTCCGCTGCTGACGATTCTGCTCAGCCTGCTGGTGCTGCGTCTGGCCCCCACGCGCGGTATTCTGCTGGGCGGTATTCTCTCGTTTACCGGTCTGGTCTGGCTGGTCAGCGGCGGCAACCCGGCTCAGCTGCTGGCGCAGCGTCCCGGTAATGGCGAAGTGATGATGCTGGCGGCCTCCACCTCTTATGCGCTCTATGGCGTGCTGACCAAACGCTGGGCGATCCCGCTCCCCACCTGGCAGAGCCTTTATGTGCAGATTTTCTTTGGCGTCATGCTGCTGCTGCCGGGCTTTTTGCTGGCCCCGGAAGTGGCGCTGACGCAGCAGAACCTGCCGCTGGTGCTGTTCGCCGGCCTGTTTGCTTCGATCGTAGCGCCCTTTTTGTGGATCCTTGGCGTGCAGCGGCTGGGTGCCAGCACTACCAGTATCTTTATGAACGTGGTGCCGGTATTCACGGCGCTGATTGCGGTGCTGTTTCTGCATGAGCAGCTGCACAGCTACCACTGGATTGGCGGCGGTATTACGCTTACCGGCGTGATGCTGGCGCAGCGGCTGAAAACGCCGCTGCGCCGGACGGCGATCAGGGAAAGCTGACGGTGACCCGCAGCCCGCCCAGCTGCGGGCTGCGATCGAGCCGCAGCCGCGCACCGTGCCAGGCGCAGATATCCTTCACCAGCGCCAGCCCGATTCCGGCGCCAGGCTGGCCGCTGTGATCGAGACGCGTAAACGGCTGGAGCGCCTGCTGCTGCTGCCCGGCCTCTATACCGGGGCCGCTATCTTCAATTTCCAGCTGCCGCTCCTGCAGCCGCGCTGTTACCGTTCCCTGCGCCGGCGTATATTTAATCGCATTATCCAGCAGGTTGGCGCACAGTTCAGCCAGCAGCAGCGCATCTCCTTGTACGCGACACGTCTCTTCGCCTTCAAAGCCTAAATCGATCTGCTTGTGTCGCGCGGCGGTATAGCCGCTCAGGCACGCCTGCTGCACAATCTGGCTGAGGTCAACGCGGGTAAAGGGTTTATCTTCGCCGTGCCGTGCCTTGATTTGCGCCAGCTGCAGCAGCCGGTCGGTAAGCTGTACGGTATCGTTGAGCGTGTGGCGCATACCCTGCAGGCTCTCGCGCCACTGCTGCGGATCGTCGCTGCTGAGCGCCACGCTGACCTGAGTTTTTAAAATTGTCAGCGGCGTGCGCAGCTGGTGCGACACATCGGCGCTAAAGCGCTCCTGACGCGCCAGCAGCCCGCGCAGCCGTTCCAGATGACGGTTAAACGCTACAATCAGCGGCTGCAGCTCTGACCACGGCACCAGCGAAGGCAGCGGCGTCAGTTCCCCCGGCGCGCGGCGCAGCATGATCCGCGACAGCCGGCGCAGCGGCCGCAGTACCCGGCGCAGCAGCATCCCCGCCAGCAGCAGCGTGATCAGCACCAGGAAACTCTGACTTATCAGCGCGGTACGCAGCAGGCTGTCGGCAAAGGCGTGCCGGGAGTTCAGCGTCTCCGCCACCAGCACCAGTGCCATGCCCTCTACCCCCTCTTCATTCACCGGCTGCCACAGCGCCGCCACGCGAATGGGCTGCCTGCGGTAGTGCGCGTCATAAAAGTGCACCAGCGCCGGATAAGCCTCAGAGAGCGGCGCATTGCGCGGCAGCAGCGGCAAATCGGGATAGCCGGAGAGGGTATTTCCCTGCGGGGAAATAACCTGGTAGAAGAGCTGATCGTTCATATTGCGTTCAAAGCTGTCCAGCACCACCCAGGGCACATCCACTTCGAGATGGCGCTGGCGCACCGCCAGTCTTTCCGCCACGGTGCGCGCTGACGCCAGCAGCGAGCGGTCATAAGCCTGATTCGCTGCCTGCAGCGCGCTCTGATAATGGGTATAGACCGACAGCGCCCACAGCAGCAGCAGCGGTGCGCCCAGCCACAGCAGCAGTTCACCGCGCAGCGAGTGCATCAGCCGCACGGCTGCTGCTCCAGGCTGTAGCCGAGCCCGCGCAGCGTCACAATCGCCACATCGCTGCCGGAGAGCTTTTTACGCACCCGATGCACATAGAGCTCAATGCTCTCCGGACTGGCGTCGTCGGCCAGCGTAAACGTCTGCTCATAAAGATGCTGGCGCGATACCGGTCGTCCCGGCCGCTGCATCAGCGTGGAGAGCACGCTCGATTCGCGCGGCGTCAGCGACAGCGGCTTGTGATTCAGCAGGAAATAGCCTTCGCTGTCGCGCTCCAGCTGTCCGAGCCGCTGGGTCTGCGCCGTCTGGCCGTGGCTGCGGCGCAGCAGCGCGCGCAGCCGCGCATCCAGTTCATCCAGCTCAAACGGCTTGGTCAGGTAGTCATCGGCGCCGCCGTTTAAGCCCTGCACCCGCTGCGCCAGGGTACTTTGCGCCGTTAGCAGCAGCACCGGTACGTTCTGTCCGCGTTTGCGCAGCCGCGCCAGTACCGCCAGGCCATCCAGCCGCGGCAGCGAGACATCAAGCACCACCAGCGCGTAGTCCTCACTCTGCAGTATATGATCGGCGGCCAGCCCGTCGGCGACCCAGTCGACGGCAAACCCTTTTTGCGTGAGCGCCTTTTGCAGCCACGTGGCCAGTTCAGTGGTGTCTTCCACCAGTAAGAGACGCATATCACATCCTGTCATTTTTGCTGATGGCTGAAAGGTAAATGAAAGGTTACCGGTTTAACAATTCAGCAACCGAAAATGTTCGGTAGCAATCACAATCTGGAAGAATGACTGGAGCGAACCATGAAAAAAACAGGCTTTCTCATCCTCGCCACCTCCCTGCTGGCTTTTTCAGTGTCTTCGGCGCTGGCAGAGGCGCCAAAGCGCCCTGAGTGTATCGCCCCGGCTAAACCCGGCGGCGGTTTTGACCTCACCTGCAAGCTGATTCAGGTCTCCATGCAGGAGACCGGCCAGCTCACCTCACCCATGCGCGTGACTTACATGCCAGGCGGCGTAGGCGCGGTTGCCTATAACGCCATCATCGCGCAGCGCCCGGCCGAAGCGGGTACGCTGGTAGCCTTCTCCGGCGGGTCGCTGCTTAATCTGTCACAGGGCAAGTTTGGCCGCTATTCGGTCGACGACGTGAAGTGGCTGGCCGCCGTCGGCACGGATTACGGCATGGTGGCGGTACGTGCCGACGCGCCGTGGAAAACGCTGGGTGAGCTGATGGAGGCGATGAAAAACGATCCTAATAAAGTTGTGGTCGGCGCCGGGGCATCTATCGGCAGCCAGGACTGGATGAAAACCGCCCTGCTGGCGCGCGAAGCCGGTATCGATCCGCGCAAAATGCGCTATGTCGCGTTTGAAGGCGGCGGCGAGCCGGTGACCGCGCTGCTTGGCAACCATATCCAGGTAGTATCCGGTGATATGAGTGAAATGGTGCCGCACCTGCAGGGCGGTAAAATGCGCGTGCTGGCGGTGATGAGCGACAAGCGCCTGCCGGGCGAACTGGCCGATATCCCCACCGCTAAAGAGCAGGGGTATAACGTCGAATGGCCGGTGATTCGCGGCTATTACCTGGGTCCTAAAGTCAGCGATGCGGAGTACCAGTGGTGGGAAGATTCGTTTAAAAAACTGGTTACCACCAAAGAGTTCCAGCAGCAGCGCGACGCACGCGGCCTGTTTGAGTTCAACATGTTTGGCAGCGAGCTGGATGCTTATGTGAAAAAGCAGGTTGCTGACTATCGTGAGAAAGCGAAATCGTTCGGGCTGGCGAAATAGCGGAGGCAATGATGAGCGATCGTATTTTTGCCGTTGTCTGGCTGGCGCTCTGTATTGCCGGGCTGTTTATCGGCTGGCAGATCCAGAGTGAATATAGCTATGAGCCGGTCGGTCCGCGCCCTTTCCCGATGCTGCTGCTTGGGCTAATGGCAATCTGCGCCGTCATGATGCTGCTGCGCAAGCCTGACGTCATACAGTGGCCCTCAGCCACCACGTTAAAAAAACTGGTTGTCCTGTGTATTTTGCTGATGGCGTATGGCTGGCAGTTTGAAAACCTGGGCTTTCCAATCTGCACCACCCTGCTGACCTTTGGCATCGGCCTGCTGTTTGGCGCGCGCTGGTGGGCAGCAGCGATCTCTGGCGTGGTGATGGGCGTGGCGCTGTTTTACGCCTTCGACCGGCTGCTTGACGTAACGCTGCCGATGGGCAGCTGGCTGAGTTAACAGGAGTCAATAATGGATACCTGGTCTTTTCTGATGCAGGGCTTCGCCGTCGCTATGACGCCGGAGAACCTGATGATCGCCCTGATCGGCTGCTTTATCGGCACCATTGTCGGCTTGCTGCCGGGACTGGGACCGATCAACGGCGTGGCGATCCTGATGCCGCTGGCGTTTGCTCTGCACCTGCCGGCTGAATCAGCGCTGATCCTGCTGGCAACCGTCTATATCGGCTGCGAATATGGCGGACGTATCTCCTCTATCCTGCTGAACGTGCCGGGTGACGCTGGCGCGATTATGACCGCGCTGGATGGCTATCCGATGGCGCAGCAGGGCAAAGCGGGCGTGGCGCTCTCTATCTCGGCCGTCAGCTCATTTGTCGGCTCCACCATCGCCATCCTCGGCATTATCCTGTTCGCACCGATTCTGGCTAACTGGTCGCTGGCGTTTGGGCCGGCAGAATATTTTGCCCTGATGGTATTTGCCATCGCCTGCCTCGGCAGCATGATGAGCCACAACCCGCTGAAATCGTTCCTGGCCGCGCTGATAGGTCTGAGTATGGCTACCGTGGGCGTGGATGCGAATACCGGCGTTTATCGTTTTACCTTCGACAGCGTACACCTCTCCGATGGCATTCAGTTTGTTGTGGTGGTAATTGGCCTGTTCTCGGTCAGTGAGATTTTACTGATGCTGGAGTCGACCAGCGGCGGTCAGAAAGTCGTACGCGCCAGTGGCCGCATGATGTTCAACATGAAAGAAGCAGCCCAGGCGACCGGCGCCACGCTGCGCTCCTCCTTCATCGGCTTTTTTGTCGGCGTACTGCCGGGTGCGGGTGCCACTATCGCCAGCGCCATCGCCTATATGAGCGAGAAGAAGATCAGCGGCAGCGACCAGTTCGGCAAGGGTGATATCCGCGGCGTGGCGGCGCCGGAAGCCGCGAACAACGCCTCGGCGTGCGGCTCATTTATCCCGATGCTGACGCTGGGTATTCCGGGCTCTGGTACCACGGCGGTGATGGTGGGCGCGCTGACGCTCTATAACATCACGCCGGGTCCGGCGATGTTCATCGAACAGCCTGATATTGTCTGGGGACTGATTGCCGCGCTGCTGATCGGCAACGTGATGCTGCTGATCATGAATATCCCGATGATCAATATCTTTGCCCGTATGCTGACCATCCCGCTCTGGTTTCTGGTGCCCGCGATCGCCGCCATTTCCGCCGTCGGCGTGTATGCGGTGCACAGCACAACCTTCGACCTGCTGCTGATGGTGGGGTTAGGCATCTTCGGCTATATCCTGCGCAAGATGGATTTCCCGATGTCGCCGCTGATCCTCGGCTTTGTACTGGGCGAAATGCTGGAGCAGAACCTGCGCCGTGCGCTCTCAATCAGTAACGGCAATCTGCCTATTCTGTGGGAGAGTCTCATCTGCAAAGTGCTGCTGGTGCTGGCGGTCGCGGTGCTGGTGGTGCCATTCGTCTGGAAACGCTGGCGTCGCAGCCGCTTCAGAGCGGCAGAGGCGGAATAAATCCGGATCTTCTCGCTTTTCTGATACCAGCCCCCGTGGATTTCCCGGGGGCTTTTGCTATCATATGCCCCTCTTTTTCCGGCGCACCCGGATCTGACTCGTTTTTCAAGGATTCCGCCATGCAACCTCTCAGCGGTCCCGGTGTGCCCGCGGGCGATCGTTCTGCGCTTACCGGTGCTTCCGGCCCGGCACGCCCCGGCGGCCCGGCTGGCGAACAGCCTCTCTCTCCGGCGCAGCGCACTACGCTGGAACGGCTCATTGTACGCATTATGTCTCTCAGCACTCTGAAAGCGCCTGAGCTCTGGGCGGGCGTACGTCATGAGGTGGGTGTTAAGAGCGATGCTGACTTTCAGTCGCGCCATTTTCCGGCTGCCGAGCAGCACCTCAATCGTCGCCTGAGTCAGGTGCAGGACAGCCACGCCACGCGCCAGCTGCTTCAGCAGCTGCAGGATAAGCTGCCGCAGGGTAACAACCGTCAGGCGGTAAGCGACTTTATCCGCCAGCAGTTTAACCAGACGGTGCTGAGTGCGCTGAGTCAGGATCAGCTGCGTCAGGTGCTGACCATGCTGCAGAGCGGCCAGATGGCGATTCCGCAGCCGCAGCAGAGCCGCAGTACCGATCGCACGCTGCTGCCGGCAGAGCAGCAGGCGCTAAATCAGCAGGTGACGCGGCTGGCGGCCACGACCGGCGAATCGCCGGTAAAACTGCTGACCGACGCGCTGAAACTGGTGAATCTTAAAAGCGGCGATCCGGTGCCGTCGCGGCACTTCCCGCTGCTGACGCAGTATCTGCAGGTGCGTCAGACGCTGGGACAGCACACCGCACCCACGCTGCAGCTGCTGGAAAGCTCGCTGAAGCAGCCGCTGAATCGTGATGAACAGCTGCTGCTGCAGGATTACAGCCAGCAGCGTTTTCAGGCGACGCCGCAAACCGTGCTGACCGCTGCGCAGTGTCAGGATCTGCTGAATCAGCTTTTCAGCCGCCGGGCTGAGCGCGGTGAAACGCTGCCGCTGACGGATAGCATGCGCCAGCCACAACCTATCTGGGCACCCTTTACAGAGATCCTGCCGCGCCCGCTGGCACAGCGTCCGGCGCTGTCGCTGATAATCGCGGTGTTTGTGGTGCTGTTTCTGCTCTGGCTGCTGGCCTGAGTCAGCAGCCGCACCCGGCCGCAGCGCTGTGCTGTGGCCACTCTCCCGCAGCGGTTCCCCACGCCAGCGGATGCCCGTCGCGCTTCCAGAAATCCAGCCCGCCAATAAGCTCCTTAACCTGAAACCCCAGCGCTGCCAGTTTCAGCGCCGCTTTGGTTGAACCATTGCAGCCGATGCCATCGCAGTAGGTGATATAGACCTTGCTGCGATCGAGCGTCGCCGTACTCTGCGCACTGATAGTAGAGTGCGGAAACGAACGCGCGCCGCAGATATGTCCTGCAGCATAGTTTTCGGGGCTGCGGGCATCAAAAACGACAATGGCACATTCGCCGCGTGCCAGGTCTTCTGCCAGATCCCAGGCATCGGTGTAATAGCTCAGCTTATGCTGCAGATAGGCGTGACTCTCTTCCGCACTGGCGGCGGGATAATGTAAGACAGCGGACATACTCTTCTCCTGTTGCGATGTACACCCACTTTACGGCAAATTGGTCTCTGTAATGAGACCCTTTCTGTCAGAGTAATAAGACCATTATGTATCAGGAACTGGCCACGCTTTTTCAGCAGCAGGCGCAGGGTGGACGACGCGAGCGCCTCTGTCGCGCCCTGCGGCAGGCGATTGTCAGCGGTCAGCTGCGCCACGGTGAGAAGCTTCCCTCCAGCCGTCAGCTGGCCGCAGAGCTGTCAGTCGCGCGCGTAACCGCGGAAGCAGCCTATGCGCAGCTGGAGAGCGAAGGTTATCTGCAGCGCCATACCGGACGCGGTACTTTTGTCGCGATTACGCTGGCTCCGCCGCCAGAGACGCCGTCAACCCGCCCGGCACCGCACTTCTCGCAGCGTGGCCTGCAGCTGCTGGCGACCGGCGGCTGTCAGGATCCGCCCTTTCCCGCCGCGTTTGCCGCCGGATCGCCCGATTTACGGGCTTTTCCGCATACACAGTGGCGGCGCATCAGTAGCAGCGTGCAGCGCCGGCTCGGCAGCCGTGTGATGGGCTACGGCGATCCGCTCGGCTACCTGCCGCTGCGCGAGGCGGTCTCGGAGTATCTGAGCCTGTCGCGCGGTATGCGCTGTCGTCCGGAACAGGTCATCATCCTGACCAGTTCTCAGCAGGCGCTGCAGCTGCTGGCGCTGCTGCTACTGGATCCGGATGATGAGGTCTGGCTGGAAGATCCCGGCTATCCGGGGGCGCGTAACGCCTTTCTTGCCGCAGGCGCGCACTGCCGTGCGATGCCGCTGGATGAACAGGGTGCGGTGCCGCTCTCCGGTCGCGCCCGGCTGGTTTACCTGACGCCAGGGCATCACTATCCAACCGGTTTAGCGATGAGCCTGGCGCGGCGGCTGCAGTGGCTGGCGTGGGCGCAGCAGCATAACAGCTGGCTGATTGAAGATGATTACGACAGCGAATTTCATTACGGTGAGCGGCCTGCCCCGGCGCTGCAGGGCATGGCGCGCGACAGCAGGGTCATATCGATAGGGACATTTTCCAAAACCCTGTTTCCTTCCCTGCGCCTGGCGTGGATGGTGGTACCACCGCAGCTGACTGAGCCGCTGGGTCGGGCGCGCAGCGTGCTGGATGGACATAGCGCGCTGCTGCCGCAGGCTATCACCGCTGAATTTCTGCAGCAGGGCCATTTTGCCAGCCATCTGCGGCTGATGCGGCAGCTCTATCACTACCGGCGCGACCGGCTTCTGGAAGAGGTTCATAGCCGTATGCAGCCGTGGCTGCGCCCGCTCCCGGCAAACGGTGGTCTGCAGCTGGCCGTCTCGCTGCTGCAGGGCAGCGAGGCAGCGCTGACGCAGCGGGCCGCGGCTGCGGGTCTGCTGCTGCCGCCTCTCTCACCGCTCTGCCATGCGGCTGCACCGCAGCCCGGCTGGCTGCTCGGTTTTGCAGCGCTGACGCCGGCTGAGATTGCCAGCGCCTGCGATAAGCTGGTTACGCTGCTGGCGCGCGAAGCACGCAGCACCAGGTGATGACGGAGCCGGCCACGGCGCAGAGCGCGCCCGCCAGATAGACGGCGCCATAGCCAGACGCCGTCGCCAGCAGTCCGGTTAGCGGGCCGCTGATCCCATAGGCGATATCCTGAAAGGCAGAAAATGCGCCCAGTGCGGTACCGCGTATCTGTGGCGCGACGCGACGCACCACTTCAACCCCCAGCGACGGAAAGATCAGCGAGCAGCCACAGCCGGTGAGGGCCGCCCCCGCCAGCGCCAGCCAGCCTGAGGTGGCAACGGCAAGCAGCAGCAGACCCAGCGCTTCCACCAGCAGTGATACCAGTGCGACCCGGCTCCCGCCATAGCGATCCGGCAGATGACCAAAGAGGATCCGCACTCCGGTAAAAGCGCAGCCAAAGGCGGTGAGCGCAAAGCCGGCGTGTCCCCACGCCTGCGCAGCAAAATAGAGCGAGGTAAAGGTGCCGATTACGGCGAAACCGGCGCCCTGCAGCGCCAGCACCAGCCCAGGCGAGAAAATGGCGCTGATAACGCTCCACAGCGATGGCCGCGTGCCGCCGGCAACCGGCACCGCGCGGATCCAGCCGTTAACCAGCAGAGCCAGCAGCGGCAGCAGCAGCGCCGCGCCGCTGATAGCCAGCAGCCCGCCATGCTGATACATCAGCACGCCCAGCAGAGCGCCTGCCGCCAGCGCGCCATAAATCGCCATTCCGTTCCAGGACATGACCAGACCCGATCGCCTGGCTCCCGCCAGCCCCAGCCCCCAGGTGAGGTTACCGGTCAGCAGCAGGCTTTCCCCTGCGCCCAGCAGCAGACGCGCCACTATCAGCAGCATAAAGCGCACGCCGGGTGCGACCGGCAGCAGCACGGCGGCGGCATAAGCAGCCCCTGTCAGCGCAATCGTCAGCATACCGAAGCGGGTGGTAGCGCGTGCTCCCTGCTGATCCGCACGCCGGCCAGCAAAACCGCGCGTTAACAGGGTAGCAATAAACTGACTGCCGGTTGCAATGCCCACCATCAGGT
The DNA here is from genome assembly GCF_008631385.1 of Pantoea sp. M_9. NCBI lineage: Bacteria > Pseudomonadati > Pseudomonadota > Gammaproteobacteria > Enterobacterales > Erwiniaceae > Pantoea > Pantoea sp. M_9. Next base: position 779,352 of record NZ_VWUF01000001.1, read on the forward strand.
TACTCATGCCCAGCTCCTGATGCACATACAGCGGGATCACCGGCAGTGCCAGTCCGGCGGTCAGATAGCTGAGAAACACGGCAAATGAGGTGCAGGCGAGCGGCAATACGGACGCGTGAGCGTGAGCGGTCATGTTTGCGCACTCCTTGTCAGCGACGATAGCGCAGGGAAAATTATTCAGGAGTGTATGCAGGTAAAAGCGGGGTTGTCAAAACGGCTCAGGCTGAGCAGAGAAAGTCAGGCTGCCATAACGGCAGCCTGTAATATCCCGGCAGGGGATGACGGGACGCGGGCAGATTTAGCCCTGGTATTTACGCATGGTCAGCGTGGCGTTGGTACCGCCAAAGCCGAAGCTGTTGGACATGACCGTGGTCAGCGCTTTTTCCGTTGGCTGCGTCACGATGTTCATGCCTGCTGCGGCCTCATCCAGATCGTCGATGTTGATGCTCGGCGCGATAAAGCTGTGCTCCAGCATCAGCAGGGTGTAGATCGCTTCCTGCACGCCCGCAGCACCCAGAGAGTGACCGGTCATGGCTTTGGTCGCTGAAATGTACGGGGTGTTGTCACCAAACACTTCACGGATTGCGCCCAGCTCTTTCACATCGCCAACCGGCGTGGAGGTGCCGTGCGTGTTCAGGTAGTCGATCGGTGCATCGAGGCCCTGCATCGCCATCTTCATGCAGCGCACCGCGCCTTCACCTGACGGTGCAACCATGTCAGCGCCATCAGACGTTGCGCCGTAGCCAACAATCTCAGCATAGATATGCGCACCACGTGCCAGCGCATGCTCCAGCTCTTCAACCACAACCATGCCACCGCCGCCGGCGATGACAAAACCGTCACGGTTAGCATCATAGGTGCGTGATGCTTTCTCAGGCGCATCGTTATATTTGGTCGAGAGTGCGCCCATCGCGTCAAACTCGCAGGACATTTCCCAGGTCAGCTCTTCACCGCCACCGGCAAAGACCACATCCTGTTTGCCCAGCTGAATCTGCTCAACGGCGTTGCCGATGCAGTGTGCTGAGGTAGCACAGGCGGAGCTGATGGAGTAGTTCACGCCGTGAATTTTAAACGGGGTCGCGAGGCAGGCAGATACACCTGAGGCCATCGCTTTGGTCACAACATAGGGACCCACGCCTTTCAGGCCGCGCGGGCCGCGCATAGCGTCAGCACCGAACACCTGATAGCGCGGTGAACCACCGCCGGAACCGGCGATCAGACCCACGCGCGGGTTGTTCTGATACTGCTCGTCAGTCAGGCCTGAATCTTTAACCGCTTCCGCCATAGAAAGATAGGCGTAAATAGAGGCATCACTCATGAAACGCACGATTTTGCGATCGATGAGCCCGTTGGTATCCAGTTTGACGTTGCCCCACACGTGGCTGCGCATACCGGCTTCTTTCATCTCTTCGGAGAAAGTGATACCGGAACGGCCTTCACGCAGAGAAGCCAGCACTTCCTGCTGGTTATTACCAATGCTGGAAACGATACCCAGGCCAGTAATCACTGCACGTTTCATTCAATAGTCCTCATTCCACATCTTTTTGGATTGACGTGCACTCTAGCGTACAGTTGTACGCCGAACAAGTCCGATCAGCCATTTCCTTTTGTAAATTTGCGTCATGTGATGCCACTCGCTAAAATCGCGCCACTGCCTGAAAAATGAGCCTTTCCCGTGAAATTATCCCCGGTTGAACACGCGCAATTAACCTGGAACGATCAGGGTACACCTGTTTCCCGAGCGTTCGACGATGTCTACTTCTCTAACGATAATGGACTGGAAGAGACCCGCTATGTGTTTCTCGGCGGTAATCAGCTGCCGCAGCGTTTCAGCACGCATACGCGCGATCTGTTTATTGTGGCGGAGAGCGGCTTTGGCACCGGTCTGAACTTTCTCACGTTATGGCAGGCGTTCGATCAGTTTCGCGCGCAGCAGCCTGAGGCTGCGCTGCAGCGGCTGCACTTTATCAGCTGTGAAAAGTATCCGCTGACGCAGGCCGATCTCGCTGCCGCGCAGGCGCGCTGGCCGGAGCTGGCGCCGTGGACAACGCAGCTGCAGCAGCAGTGGCCGTCGGCGCTGCCCGGCTGTCAGCGGCTGCTGTTTGACGGTGGCCGGGTCACGCTTGATCTCTGGTTTGGCGACATTAATACGCTGATAACAGAGTTTGATGAGAGCCTGCAGGGCCAGGTTGACGCCTGGTTTCTGGATGGGTTTGCGCCGGCTAAAAACCCGGATATGTGGACCCCGGCGCTGTTCAGCGCTCTGGCGCGGCTGGCGCGCGCCGGAGGAACGCTGGCGACCTTTACCGCTGCGGGCTTTGTCAGGCGTGGCCTGCAGGAAGCGGGATTCACCATCAGTAAACGTAAAGGCTTTGCGCATAAGCGCGAAATGCTGACCGGCACGCTGGCACATGCGGTGCCGCTGCCAGCCGTGCAGCCGTGGTATGCGCGGCCTGCAGCAGCGGGGCAGGATGTCGCCATCATTGGCGGCGGCGTCGCCAGTGCGCTGCTGGCGCTGGCATTACTGCGCCGCGGCTGGCGCGTGACGCTCTACTGCGCCGATGAGGCCCCGGCACTGGGTGCATCCGGCAATCGTCAGGCAGCGCTCTACCCCTTACTGAACCAGCACGATCCCGCGCTGGCGCAGTTTTTCCCCGCCGCTTTCAGCTTCGCGCGTCGTCTTTACGATAGCCTGCCGGAGCGTGCTGAACAGAGCTGGTGCGGGGTGCTGCAGCTGGCCTGGGATGAAAAAAGCGCGGATAAGATTGCGCAGATGCTGGCCCTGGCGCTGCCGGCGGATATCGCTTACGGTGTCTCACCGGCCGAGGCGGAGCAGCTGGCGGGCGTTGCGCTGGGTATGGGCGGCATCTGCTATCCGCGTGGCGGATGGATCTCTCCTTCCCAGCTTACCAGCAACCTGCTGGATCAGGCGCAGACGCAGGGCCTGCACCCGCACTGGCTGCACCGGGTTACGCAGCTGGCGCCGCATGAAAACGGCTGGACGCTGCACTTTTCCGACCGGGCCGCCGTGCAGCATCAGAATGTCGTACTGGCCAACGGGCATGCGCTGCGGACGCTGGAGCAGAGCCAGGATCTGCCGGTCTACCCGGTCGCAGGCCAGGTAAGCCATGCGCCCTCCTCCGCCGCGCTGGCAAACCTGCAGAGCGTGCTCTGTTACGATGGCTATCTGACACCCGTCAGCCCGACGTTTGGCACCCACTGCATCGGCGCCAGCTATCATCGCGGTGATACCACAACTGCTTTCCGTGCCGACGATCAGCAGAGCAATCGTCAGCGTCTGATGGCGTGCCTGCCGCAGGCCGCCTGGCCGCAGCAGGTTGATCTCAGTGATAACGAGGCGCGGGTGGGCGTGCGCTGCGCCACGCGCGATCATCTGCCGATGAGCGGCAGCCTGCCGGACTACACTGCCACGCTGGCGCAGTATGCTGACCTGCCGGGACAGCGCGCCCGCGGAGAGAAGATTGCTGAAGCCCCGCACTATAACGGGCTGTTTGTGCTGGGCGCGCTGGGATCGCGCGGGCTCTGCAGCGCGCCGCTGGCAGCTGAAGTGCTGGCGGCACAAATGAGCGGTGAGCCGCAGCCGCTTGATGCCGCAACGCTGGCGGCGCTGAATCCGAACCGCTACTGGGTGCGTAAATTGCTGAAGGGAAAAAAAGCGGGACGCTGAGAGCCGGGGCGAAAAGTCGCCCCGCGCATCAGGCGGTCTGACGTGCCTGGCTAAACAGGTTATCCCACATGCCGACGACCAGCGCCTGATCGCGTGGTGAGAGTTCACCGGCGGCAATAGCATTCTGCAGGCTCCGGGAGACGACAATCTGCAGCGCTTCCGGCGTGTGTTCGCCGCTCTGCTCAATCTCCGCAACCGCCAGCGTCAGATGGCCGCGCAGATAACCGCTGGCAAACAGCTCATCATCACTGGCGTGGTCGACCATATCGTCAATCAGCGCCAGAATGCGGGACTCAAATTCTACGATCATCTCTCATTCCTTTCATTTTAAGCAGGCGAATTAAAGCGTTTCCGGCCACGGAAACTGCGCTGCAGTGAGCGCTGGCGTACCATAATAGCGGTTCAGCGCCGTAATAAACTGTGCCGGGCGAGCCGGGATCCCCTGCTCCAGATAGTGCATCACCTGGGCATGGACCCGGCGCTGAAACGCAATGCGATCGGGTTCACAATCGCCTTCGAGATTGTCACAGCTGACATTAAAGGGGAAGCCCGCCGCAACGCAGAACAGCCACTCCAGCGCCTGCGGTTTTACTTCAACCGCTTCAAACTGGCTCTGCGTCTGCGCATCACGCCCGTCGGGGCAGTACCAGTAGCCAAAATCAACCTGCTGCCGACGCGCGTCGCCCGCAATACACCAGTGCGAAATTTCATGCAGCGCGCTGGCGTAAAATCCATGGGCAAAAACTACGCGGTGCCAGGGTGATTCTGCATCCGCCGGAAGATAAATCGGTTCGTCATCGCCTTTAATTAGACGTGTCTTAAAAGTCTCAGCAAAGCAGCCGTCGAAGATATCGATCAGCTGCTGATAGTGGTGTTCTGTCGGCATAGTCATCTGTCAGTTAATCATCTGGCGCCATTGTCGCACCGGCGGCACGATTTGACGAGTCGGTTTATCCTGCGGCAAACCAGGCCAGTACTTCAGCCCCGTGGCTGTCCCACAGCAGTTTGGCGCTCATGACCGCAGAAACGGTCACGACCATCGGACGGATCAGCCGCTGGCCACGGCTCAGCACCAGCCGCGCACCAAGCCGTGCTCCGATAAATGCGCCGAGCAGCATCACTACGCCGGTTCCCCACACCAGTTTGCCGCCAAACATAAAGAACAGCAGGCTGGCAAAGTTGGAGGTGAAATTCAGCACTTTGGCATGCGCCGTCGCTTTGGCGAGATTGAAACCGCAAAGCGTGACAAAGGCGAGCGCATAGAAGGAGCCGGCTCCCGGGCCGAAGAAGCCATCATAGAAGCCCACACAGCCGCCGCCCACCAGCGCAAACGCCACGCCCTGCAGACGATGCTCGCGATCCACTTCTCCCAGCCGCGGCATCAGCAGGAACCAGAGTCCGATGGCGATAAGCAGCAGCGGCAGGATCTGACGCAGAATATCCGCCTGAATATGCTGGATCAGCAGCGTGCCGCCGACCGCGCCGAGAAACGTCATCGCGATGTTCAGCCGCTGGTCACGCAGGTTTACGGCACCACGGCGGACAAAATAGAGGCTGGCGGAGAAAGAGCCGCCAACCGACTGCAGCTTGTTAGTCGCCAGCGCCTGCGCCGGTGACAGGCCCGCCGCCAGCAGCGAAGGAACGGTCAGCAATCCCCCGCCGCCGGCAATGGAGTCGATAAAAGCGGCCAGTATGGCAACAAAAAACAGTACGCCAAGGATAAGCGGGCTGACGATAAAAAGGTCCATTTCACTTCTCGCAGCAGGTAGCAGACAAGCCCGGCGCGGGGCAATAGCCGTTGCGCGCCGGGAGAGGTACTCAGAGCCGATGGTTATCCAGCAGCGCTTGGCAGGATGGCGGCAGCGGCGGCGGGGCTTTTTTTACCGGTGGCGTGCTGCCGGGCTTTTTCGGCAGGAACCAGCTCTCCAGCTCCGCACCGCAGCCGTCGCCCGGCGGCGGTGGCGCCTGATCTTCGCACTCCAGGCTGCCGGCCGGACAGCGCAGGCGCACATGCATATGCGCCCGATGCGCAAACCACGGGCGAACTTTATGCAGCCATTCGCGATCGCTGCCGGCATCGGCACAGAGCTGCTTTTTGATCGCCGGATTCACAAAAATTCGCGTGACGTCGCTGTCTTTCGCGGCCAGCTTGATCAGGCTATCAATCTGCGGCTGCCAGTGACGGGCGATCACCTGTTTATCGTCCGGCGCCACCAGATCCAGCGGCTGCGGCTTCAGCAGCTGCTGTGCGCTCCAGCGGTTTTTTGGCAGCTGCAGCCAGATATCCACATCCAGTCCGGTCTGATGACTGGCGTGGCCGCTGCTGAAACGTCCACCGGCCGCCATTCCCATATCGCCAATCAGCACCTGCCCCAGATGAAGCTGACGGGTGCGGGTGCTGAGGCGCTGAATAAAAGCGATCAGATCGGGATGGCCATAGTAGCGGCGCTGATCCTGACGCATGACCTGATAGTCCGGCGCGTCCAGCGGCAGCGCCTGCGCGCCGATGATACAGCCATTGGCAAAGCCGCCAATCGACTGCGGCGCACCAGAGACCGGGTGCTGGATCTGCTGCCACGGCGTGGCGGCAACGGCGGCCGCGCTACCCAGCAGCGCGGCGAGAGTGAGCAGAGCGCGGCGCATCATCAGGCTCACCAGCGTGGTACGCTGCTGTTGACGTCAGCGTTTTGCCCGCGCTGGCGTAACAGGTGATCCATCAGCACAATCGCCATCATCGCTTCGGCAATGGGCACGGCGCGAATGCCGACGCAGGGATCGTGACGCCCTTTAGTGATCATCTCCACCTCCTCCCCCGTGCGGGTAATAGTGTTACCCGGTACGGTAATGCTGGAGGTCGGTTTCATCGCCAGGTTGGCGCTGATGGTCTGCCCGCTGCTGATGCCGCCGAGGATGCCGCCGGCGTGATTGCTCTGAAAGCCGCTGGCGCGGATTTCGTCACGATGCTCGCTGCCGCGCTGGTTAACGACAGCAAAGCCATCGCCAATCTCTACGCCTTTAACGGCGTTGATGCTCATCAGCGCATGCGCCAGATCGGCATCGAGACGATCGAACACCGGCTCACCGAGGCCCGGTGGCACGTTTTCCGCCATCACGGTCACTTTCGCGCCGATAGAGTCGCCCTCTTTCTTCAGGGCGCGCATCAGCGTATCCAGCGCCTCCAGCTTGCTGGCATCCGGACAGAAAAACGGATTCTCTTCAACGATGCTCCAGTCTTTCAGCTCGCAGGCGACGTCGCCAATCTGCGCCAGATAGCCACGCACCACGATACCGTGCTGCTGCTGCAGATATTTTTTGGCGATGGCACCGGCGGCCACGCGCATAGCGGTTTCGCGTGCTGAAGAGCGTCCGCCTCCGCGATAGTCGCGCAGACCATACTTCTGCTCATAGGTGTAATCCGCGTGGCCAGGCCGGAACAGATCTTTAATCGCGCCGTAATCCTGCGAACGCTGATCGGTGTTCTCGATTAACAGGCCGATAGAGGTGCCGGTAGTGACCCCTTCAAACACACCAGACAAAATTTTCACCTGATCCGGCTCGCGACGCTGGGTGGTATAGCGCGAGGTGCCGGGACGGCGGCGATCGAGATCGTGCTGGATATCGGCTTCAGTCAGCGGAATACCGGGCGGCACGCCGTCAACGATGCAGCCCAGCGCAAGACCGTGCGACTCGCCAAACGTGGTAACGCGAAAAAGTTGTCCAATGCTGTTTCCGGCCATGATGGCTCCTTGTTGCCATAGTGCGGGCGCTCAGGCGCGCCGCAAATTAATCTTTAAAAAAGGAGAAATGGTGCTGCGCTGCCACGATCTGATCGCGCGTCAGCATAAAGACGCCGTCGCCGCCGTTATCAAACTCCAGCCAGGTGAAAGGCACGTCAGGATATTGCTCGATCATATGCACCATGCTGTTGCCGACTTCACAAATCAGCACGCCCTGCTCGCTGAGATAGTCAGGCGCGCAGGCGAGAATGCGGCGTACCAGCTTCAGGCCATCGCTGCCAGCTGCCAGGCCAAGTTCCGGTTCATGATGATATTCGCCAGGCAGATCGCCCATATCTTCCGCGTCCACATACGGCGGGTTGGTGACGATCAGGTCATATTTTACCGGCGGCAGGTTGCGGAACAGATCGGCGCGAATCGGCGTGACGTGATGCAGCAGACCATGCTCTTCAATGTTTTGTTCCGCCACGGCCAGCGCGTCATGGGAGATATCGACCGCATCCACTTCCGCTTCAGGAAAGGCATAGGCGCAGGCGATAGCGATGCAGCCGCTGCCGGTACACATATCCAGAATATGCTGTGGCTGGCCGGGGATCAGACCCGCAAAGCGGCTTTCAATCAGCTCGCCAATGGGTGAACGCGGAACCAGCACCCGTTCATCCACGTAGAACTCATGTCCGCAGAACCAGGCTTTGTTGGTCAGGTAAGCGACCGGAATGCGCTCATTCACGCGGCGGATCACCCGCTCAACGATACGGTGCCGTTCACTGGCGGTCAGGCGCGCATGGCGCATATCTTCAGGAATATCGAGCGGCAGCCACAGAGTGGGCAGAACCAGCTGGACCGCTTCGTCCCAGGGATTATCCGTGCCGTGACCGTACCAGATGCCAGCCGCTGAAAAACGGCTGACGGCCCAGCGCAACATATCCTGAATAGTGTGCAGTTCGTTTACTGCCTCATCGACGAAAATCTTGTCCACGTAGCCCTCCGCAGGCCATAAAATCAATCGGCCGATAGTTTGCCACGAAGCGGGCCAGAATTCAGCGCAGCGAGGCGAAAAAGCTGACATTTGTCAGCGCTTAGCGGTAAGGTAACAGCCCGGTAAACTGCAACGTTGAAAGAATTTTCCCGCCATGAGTAAAAAGACGCCGCTGAACGACGACGATCAGGCGCTGTTTCGTCAGTTAATGATTGGGACGCGCAAGCTGAAACAAGACACTATCGTACATAAACCTGCGGTTAAAACCCGGGAAGTTCCGCTGAAACGTCTGCTTTCCGAACAGGCTGACAACAGCCACTATTTTTCCGATGAGTTTCAGCCGCTGCTCTCCAGCGACGGGCCGGTGCGCTACGTACGTGCTGACGTCAGCCACTATGAACTGAAAAAGCTGCGTCGCGGCGACTATACGCCGGAAATTTTTCTCGACCTGCACGGGCTGACGCAGATGCAGGCGAAGCAGGAGCTGGGCGCACTCATCGCCGCCTGCCGTCGCGAACACATTTTTTGCGCCAGCGTCATGACCGGCCACGGAAAACATATTCTTAAACAGCAGACGCCGCTATGGCTGGCGCAGCACCCGCATGTGATGGCGTTTCACCAGGCACCCAAAATGTTCGGCGGCGACGCCGCACTGCTGGTGCTGATTGAGGTAGAAGAGTGGCAACCGCCTGAACTGCCTTAGCAGATGAGGTGGCAGGTTGCAGCAAGAGCAGATGAGGTGGGAGGTTGCAGCAAGGCGGCAAGTAAATGAATCCCCGGGAGCTTACATCAGTAAGTGACCGGGGTGAAGGCGCGCAGCCAGTGCAGCTGCAGCCTGTACGCGCGTATTCCCCGAAATAATTCAGGTTGCAGCAAGGCGGCAAGTAAATGAATCCCCGGGAGCTTACATCAGTAAGTGACCGGGGTGAAGGCGCGCAGCCAACGCAGCTGCAGCCTGAAGTATGAAGGGGAATCAGATAGCTTTAGCGAGCCTGGCCGGACTCACCTGCCACAAAAGCTTACCCTCGCACTCATCAGCATTAAAATCGATACAGGCGATAGCCGACGTGGCGAACATGGGCGGCGCTTCCTGCGGGCACAGCTCAGAAACCAGGTATCCGACCAGCGGCAGATGCGAAATCACCAGCACGGCTTTCACGCCCTGCACCGCCAGCGCCTGCAAATGCAATGCGACCTGCCCCGGATCGCCGCCCGGCGTCAGTTCAGGAAGAACGTCCTGGTTATGCGGCAAATCCAGTGCCTCGCGCACCGTGGCGAGCGTCTGCCCGGCGCGCAGATAGGGGCTGACCAGCACCCTTCCGATATCCGGCGTCTGGCTGTTGAGCCAGCTCGCCATCTGACGTGATTCGTTACAGCCGCACAGCGTAAGGGGGCGAGCAGAATCGCTCGCGGCTTCCAGAGCTGCATCGCCATGACGCATGATAAAAACTTGCATAAAGCACCGCTGTTGTTGGTCGATATCGCCCGGTACCACGGCACCAGACGCTTCATTCTGCGAATGAAGGCTGTGTTTTACCCCAATGGCTTCAGTATAGTCAACCGGTTGCTCATTAAATAAGCGCCCGCTAAATCGGTACCGGCTGACCTCTACTCCATCTGCTCTGCTAAGCGGCTGAATATGCACCGCTCTTGCTGAATGTGATTAAATGTAAAAATGGGCGCCGCTTTCTGCCCGCCTGACTAACGCCTCGCACGGGGCAAAGCGATCGCCATGCTGCTGCGCGAGGGCCGTAAGTCTCTCCACAAGCGCAGCGCTGCCGTATCGATCCATATAACGGAACGGTCCGCCGAGAAATGGGGGAAAACCGATGCCGAATACCGCGGCAACGTCGCCATCGCGCGCCGAACGGATCACTGACTCATCCAGACAGCGCGCGGCCTCATTTAACAGCATCAGCATGCAGCGTTCAGCAATCTGCTGCTCACTCTGGCGCGCCTCAGGTTTCAAAGCGAGCAGCGTATAGAGGCTGCGATCCGCTTTACGCGCGCCGGGCCAGCGTCTCTTCTCATAGTGATAAAACCCTTTCCGGTTTTTTCGTCCTTTGCGATCGTCAGCGAGAATAGCATCAACCGCGGCCTGCGGTGCGGCAAAGCGCGCGCCATAAGCCTGCTCAAGCAGCGGGCTGATTTTACTGCCGGTGTCGATACCGACTTCATCAAGCAGCTGCAAGGGCCCTACCGGAAAACCCGCTTTTACCAGAGCCTGGTCAATATGTTCGACGGGTTCCCCCTCCAGCAGACAGCGCAGCGCTTCGTTGATATAGGGGGCGAGGATACGGTTAACGTAGAAGCCCGGGCGATCTGCTACCACTACTGCAGTTTTGCCCTGTTTTTGCGCCAGCCGCAGCGTGGTAGCCAGCGTTTCCGCTGACGTTGCCGCATGCGGGATCACCTCCACCAGCGGCATTTTATCTACCGGACTGAAGTAGTGCAGCCCGATGATATTTTGCGGCCGCTGCGCCTGCGCGGCGATGGCGCTGATAGCGAGTGAGGAAGTATTCGAGGCAAAAATGGTGTCGGGCTGACAGTGCTGCTCGATTTCCGCCACCATCTGCTGCTTCAGCGCCAGATCTTCAAATACCGCTTCAATGACCACATCGCGCCGGCTGAAGCCCTGATAGTCGATACCGCCGCTGATGCGCGCCATCTGCTGCTGACGCTCTGCAGGTTTCAGCTGACGCCGCCTGACTTTTTTCGTCAGCAGATCCCAGCTGTAGCACAGCGCGTGATTGATTCCGCTGAGCTGGATATCTTTGATACGCACCGGCAGTCCCGCTTTCAGCGCCGTTACGCTGGCGATCCCTCCACCCATCAGACCACCGCCCAGCACGCCCACCTGCTGCAGCGTGCGTACTTTACCCTCTGCCGCGGCGGCTTTTTTCAGCGCGGTGGACGCGAAAAACAGGCTGCGCAGCGCCGCCGATTCCGGCGTGAGCGCCAGCTCACCAAACGCCTGCGCTTCAGCCTCATGTCCCGCCCGGCTGCCCTGCTCCAGCCCGATGCGCACCACCTGCAGAATGCGCCCGGTCGCCGGATAGTTACCGTGAGTTTTTTTAGCCGTCTGGCGCTTTGCCAGCGCAAACAGCAGCGGCCGCCCCAGGAAGCCCTGCATCAGGCGCGCCCGCTGTGGCAACGTCCGCGCCGCGCCCTTTCCTTTATGAACGCGCGCCACCGCCGTTGCCAGTAAAATTGCCGGCGGCACCGCATCATCGACCAGGCCCAGCTTAAGCGCCTGCCGGGCGCGCAGTGCTTTACCGCTCAGTATCAGCGACAGCGCCTGCTCTGCGCCAATCAATTGCGGCAGCCGCTGTGTACCGCCGGAACCAGGCAGCAGGCCCAGCTGAACTTCAGGCAGACCAAGACGGGTCTTCTCATCCAGCGAACAGATGCGGGCGTCGCACGCCAGCGCCAGCTCCAGCCCGCCCCCCAGACAGGCGCCGTGGATCGCCGCCACAACCGGAAACGGCAGCGCGGCAATCTCCGCCATCACCTCCTGCCCCTGCTTCGCCAGCGCCTGCGCTTCAGCTGGTGAGTGACAGCGGTCGATCATGCTGATATCAGCACCCGCAATAAAATTGTCCGCTTTGCCGGAAATGAGTACCAGACCCGCCAGCTGCGGATGCTGACGGGCGGCGGCGATTACCGTGCGGATCTGCGCGGCAAACTCAGCGCGCAGCGTATTCATTTTTTCACCCGGCACATCGATGGTGATCACACCAACATGATCCGGGCGCAGGGTTAACTCAAACGCGGTGTGCTGCATTATTCAGCCTCCAGAACCATTGCAGTGCCTAAGCCGCCCGCCGCGCAGGCGGTTACCAGCCCCAGTCCGCCGCCGCGCCGCCGCAGTTCATGCAGCGTCTGGGCGATCATGCGGGCGCCGGTGGCGGCAAACGGATGCCCGTAGGCGATGGAGCCGCCCAGCACATTAAAGCGCTCATCATCGACCTCGCCCAGCGCCTGCGGCCGGTTAAGCACCTCACGCGCAAAGCGCGCATCGCTGAACAGCTTCAGGTTGGCTAACGTCTGCGCGGCAAAGGCTTCATGCATGTCAATCAGCGTTAAATCACGCAGCGTGACGCCAGCACGATCCAGCGCCAGCGGCGAGGCGTAAGCCGGGCCCAGCAGCATGTCGGTCTGCACATCAATGGCGGTAAACGCGTAGCTGCGCAGGTAGCCCAGCGGCGTTATCCCCAGTTCGCGGGCGCGCCCTTCACGCATCAGGATGAGGGCTGCCGCGCCATCCGTCAGCGGCGTACTGTTTGCTGCGGTTACCGAGCCGTGACGCCGGTCAAACGCGGGCCGCAGTCGGGCATAATCGGCCGCGCTGGCGTTAAAGCGGATGGTGTTGTCCTGCTCAACCGGCGCTTTCCACGGCGGCACAAAGGCGGGCATCACCTCCTGCTGCAGTACGCCGCTCTGCCAGGCCTGCGCGGCACGCTGGTGTGAGCGCAGGGCAAGCGCATCCTGCTGCTCACGCATAATACCCCAGGTTTTAGCCATCTGTTCAGCCGTATCTCCCATGCGCAGTCCGGTTGAATACTCCGCCACGGCAGGCGGCACCGGCAGCAGATCGCGCGGGCGCAGACGCCGCAGGATCTGCAGCTTTTTGCCCATTGTCCGCGCCCGGTTCAGATCGACCAGCGCACGCGCCAGCGTTTTGCTGACGCCAATCGGTAACACGGAGGAGGAGTCTGCGCCGCCGGCAATTCCGGCATCGATGGTGCCCGCCATCAGGCTCTCCGCGACGTTAGCGACGGTCTGAAAGCTGGTTGCACAGGCGCGACTGACGCTGTAGGCATCCGTGTGCACGCTCAGCCCGCTGCTTAGCACAATTTCGCGCGCAATATTTGGCGCTTCCGGCATCTGTATCACCTGACCAAACACCAGCTGATCGATCACCTCAACCGGCAGTTCGCTGCGCACCAGCAGTTCGCTGACCACCATACGCCCCAGCTCCAGCGCCGGAATGCCGTGAAAATCGCTCGCCTGCCGGACAAAAGGCGTACGCAGCCCGTGAGTAATAGCGATACGTTCGCCCTGACGCGTCAGCAACGGCTGCGCTCTGCTCATGCTTTTCCCCTGTAACTGACGATCTGACACTATTGCCAGAGAGGTCTGACCTGATCGTCAGTGTTAACCATCCGGCGACGGCTCGCCAATAACCAGGAGAAAAAAGTGCGAGGAAAAACACGAAAATAGCGATTCGCCGTCGCGGAGTGACGGCGATGCAGGATTAGCGCAGGGCGAGCTGAAAAATCAGCGCTTCAGCCTGACAGGCAAAGGTAAATTCAGCGTTCAGGCGTATACCTTCCGGCTCTGAGGTAAATTGTGACGCAATCTCACAGGGTTCCGAGGCGGTTTGCTGCGCTTTCTCCGTCAGCGTTAACACATCGCTTCGGCAGCCGCGCGATCGGGAAACAGCGCTGACCAGCGGGCGCTGCGGTCGCTGTTATCAATCACAATGCCCGTATCCACACAGCAGCAGGCAGCGGTCTCGCGGGCACTGCATTTATTAATGGTCTGACTCATGAGGTTTCTCCGGCTAAAAAGCGGACGCTATAAGAGAGATTTTCTGTCAGAAAGTGTACGCCTGCAGGCCAGTTTCCTCTATCATTGCGTCGCTAAGTGACGAATATCACAATAAAATTTGATCCAAAACAAACCTGAGCCGGTATGCTGACGGCGCAGTATAAAGAAATTGTTAAGCAGATCTGATTTTATCGATCAAGTCTGTAATATTTGAAAAACATTATTGCAACTTACACACAGGTCAGACCTATACTCGTCGCACTGGTCTGATATGTCTGTTTAGTCTCAGTCCCTACAATCCGCCGTCCTTTGTTACGCGACGTGACAACGTTTAATAATAATTTTGATGAGGTTGTGGTCATGAACCATAAGAACCTGTTTGCAAAGTCAGCTGTGGCAGCTGCAGTGGCGCTCGTCTCCTCCCAGGTTTACGCCGCAGGCTTTCAACTTAACGAATTCTCAGCAATTGGATTAGGTCGCGCTTATTCAGGTGAAGGCGCGATGGGTGACACAGCAGCATCGGCCAGTCGCAACCCCGCCACCATGGCACTGATGGATAGCCCGATGTTCTCCATCGGCGCAGTCTATATCGATCCTGAAGTGGATATCAGCGGACGCAGTCCGCTCACCGGCAACAGCCTGGACGCGAATAACATTGCGCCTAATCAGTGGGTGCCAAATATTCACTACGTTCAGCCACTCACCGATCGGTGGTGGGTTGGCGCATCAGCAACCTCAAACTATGGCCTGGCCACTGAGTTTAATAATGGTTATGCCGCAGGAGGCTATGGCGGTAAAACCGATCTGATGACCGCTAATCTTAATCTCAGCACCGCCTATCGTCTGAACGAGCACCTGAGCGTTGGCGTTGGCTTTGATGCGGTTTATGCCCGTGCCAAAATTGAGCGTTATGCCGGTGAAGCTGGCCCGGCAGTGGGCTTCCCGTCCGATCTGCAGGTCGCACATCTTAAAGGCAATGAATGGGGCTATGGCTGGAACGCCGGCGTGCTGTATGAAGTGGATAAAAATAACCGTTTCGGCTTTACCTACCGCTCTGAGGTAAAAGTCGACTTTGACGGCAATTATAAAAACGATATCCCGGCGGCGTTTGGCGGTACCGGCGGCTCAACGGTGCCTGGCTACCTGACCCTGAACCTGCCGGAAATGTGGGAAGTCTCCGGCTGGCATAAAGTTGCGCCGCAGTGGGCAGTGCACTACAGCCTTGCCTATACCAGCTGGAGCCAGTTCCAGGAGCTGAAAGCCACCGGTAGCCGCGGCCAGACACTGTTCCAGAAAGATGAGAGCTTTAAAGATGCCTATCGCATTGCGCTGGGTACCACCTACTTCTATGACGATCGCTGGACCTTCCGTACCGGTATCGCCTTCGATGACAGCCCGGTTCCGGCCGATAAACGCTCTATCTCCATTCCGGATCAGGATCGTTTGTGGCTGAGCGCCGGTGCGTCTTACGCCCTTACGCCTGAAGCGTCAGTGGATGTCGGCGTATCTTATATGCATGGTCAGCACGTTACCGTTAATGAAGCCCCTTACACCTTCAACTCAGAAGGCAAAGCCTGGCTTTACGGCGCAAGCTTTAACTATAAGTTCTGATGGCACCTGCCGCACAAGTAATAAGGGCAACCCGGTGGGCTGCCCTTTTTTTTACGGCGCGTCGATATCCTGCAGATCGTTTTGTATCGCGCTGGCGTTTGGATTCTCCTCCGGCTTCAGCTTGCCGCCATTGGCCAGAAAATCGTTACGCTGGAAATAGGCATTGCGGATAAAGGAGTAAGGATCCTGCTGCTGTTTCAGCAGCCCGTCAGAATCCAGCAGCTGAGCACGCGTCTCTACTCCCTCGAGCGCCCATTTACCGATCGACATCGGCCAGGTCAGCCAGCTGAGCACCGGATAGAGCGTATCCACATAGTCACCGCCATCCTGCCGCACGGTGAAACTGCCGTAGCCGGGCAGCACCACATACGGGCCATAGCCGACGCCATAACGTCCCAGCGTACTGCCAAAGCGATGCGGCACCTCGCGTGCCAGCGCCGGGTTCGCTTTGCCTGCAACGTCGATAAAGCCGCCCAGACCCAGTACGGTATTCAGGAAGAAACGCGTGAAGTGGATCCCGGCCTGACGCGGTTCGCCCACCAGAATAGAGTTCACCATGCTGGCAGGTTCATTCAGGTTGCCGAGAAAATTACTCATGCCGGTACGCGCCGGTACCGGTACATAGTCGCGCCAGGCTACCGCCACCGGGCGCACCACATAAGGATCAAGTACGTTGTAATTAAAATTGAACATCGTACGGTTAAAACCTTCCAGCGGATCGCTGCGCTGCGCCGGGGCGGCGTCATCCGCCGGTTTTGAGCTGGCGCATCCCACCAGAAGTAAACTGGCCAGTGCCAGACTGGTCAGGCGGTTATTCATGTTCTTCTCCCTGTGCGGATGATAAATGTAGCGCTTCAGGGCTGCTGCTGATTGATCTCAACAGTCAGCGGCTGGTGACCCTCCCACGAGGTAATAGCACTGAGCCCGAACCAGTCCCCGGCCTGAGGATTTGCGCTGCCGTCGCGGGCAATACGCACTCTGACCTGAACCTGATGCTGCGCCGAAAGCAGGCGATCGGGCATCATAGCGTTGCTGTCATCCAGCGTAAGCGATAGCGGAAAGTGGCTAAGCGGCAGGCGCTTAACGGCCACGGGCACCGGTGAAACACCGTCAGATACAGAAATATACAACACTCCGTCCGGCGGCAACATTTTTTCTGCCGGCGGCGACAGCTTTACCGTCAGGCTTAGCGCAACCGCCTGCTGCCCGGCGGCGGTTTTCGCCTGTTCAATGCTGCGCTGAATCAGCGTTATGCGCGGATCGCCGGCAGGCAGCAACGCCAGCATGGCGCGCCACGCGTCAAGCGCTTCAGTATAGTTCTGCTGCTCAGATGCGTTGAACGCCAGCAGGCTAAGCGTGCGCAGATTAGCGCGATCCCGTTCCAGCAGCGCATGCAGCAGCACGCTCGCCTGCCGGTTATCCTGCGGATCGCCGGAACGCGTCAGGACTTCGGCGTAATCCTGCTGCAGCTCCAGGCTGTCAGGCGCACGCTGCAGCGCGCGCTCAAACGCCTGTCCGGCAGCGGTAGCATTGTTCAGCACCATACCAAGCCGCCCCAGCATCGCCCACTCATCGGCGCTGCCGGGTGTCTGCTGCAGCGCCGTGCGCAGTCCCAGCTGCAGGCGCGCCAGCTCCTCCATCGTCAGCGGCTGCGCATCCGGATCCATTACGCGGGCGCGCAGCGCCGGATAATCACGCTGAATAGCGATCCAGCCGGCCAGCTGGGCGTAGCCGCCGGTTTGCAGATAGACCCCGGTTGTTACCAGCAGCAGCAGGATCACGCCCGGCAGCAGTACCCAGCGGCTGCTCTGCCGCGCCGGGACGTGCTGCCCGTCAGTGACGTCAGTCAGCAGCATCTGCTGCAGATCGCGCTCCATCTGTGCGCGGTCTGCCACCACGCCTTCCGTTTCATCGCGCTGCAGCTCGCGCAGGCGCTGCTGATAAAAAGCGGTGTTGAGGCGGTCGCGTTCACCAGCATGGTGTTCACGCTGACGCCACCCCGCAGCCAGAAACAGCGCTACCGCAGCCGCCAGTAAGACGATCAGAGTCGTGCAAAATACAATCATTACGGCTTCCCGTTACGTTCCAGAATCGCCGCCAGGCGCTGTTGTTCATCGTCATTCAGTTCAGTCGTTTCACGCGCGCGGCGGTTACGCAGCAGGATCACCCCGCCGCCCAGCAGCATAAACAGCGCCGGACCGGCCCATAAAATCAGCGTCGCGGGCGTCAGCGGCGGATCGTAAGTAACAAAGTGACCGTAGCGCGCCACCATGTAATCCACTATCTGCTGCCGGCTCTTGCCCTGCTGCATCAGCTCATAGACTTTCAGGCGCATATCAGCGGCAATCATGGCGTTTGAATCTGCAATGCTGTTGTTCTGGCATTTCGGGCAGCGCAGAGAGGCGGTGATCGCCCGGTACTGATCCTCCTGCTGCAGCGAGGTAAACTGCAGGGTATCCGTGGTGGCGGCCCGGACGCTGAGCGTAAGCAGCAGCGCCGTCAGCGCCATAAGCAGCCTGCTCATGCCCCCGCCTCCCGGCTATATTTTTCCCACAGCGGTTTAACTTCTTCATTCCAGACGCGCTCGTTCATATCGCCGGCGTGGCGATAACGAATAATGCCGTGGCCATCGATAAGAAAGGTTTCCGGCGCACCGTAGACACCGAGGTCCAGCCCCAGCATGCCGCTGCCGTCGTAGAGGCTCAGCGCGTAAGGGTTGCCCAGCGTATTAAGCCAGTTTATCGCTTTCGTACGGTCATCTTTATAGTTGAGGCCAACCACGCGCACGCCCTGCTCCGCCAGCCGGTTCAGATAGTGATGCTCAGCGCGGCAGGTCGGACACCAGGTTGCCCAGACGTTGAGCAGCAGCGGCTGACCATCGGTAAGGATCTGCTGGCTGTAGATTTTGCCTGGCTGATCCAGCGCTTCCAGTCTGAACTGCGGCACCGGTTTGCCCGTCAGGGCTGACTCAAGCCGGGAGGGATCGTCACCCTGCGCATTACGTGACAGCTGCCACAGCAGCGCTGCCGCCAGCAGCAGAAACAGCGCCAGGGGAATAAAGAGAATTTTTTTACTCATGCCCGCTCCTCACGCGCAATTTTTTTCCGCGCGCGATAACGCGGATCCAGCAGGCAGAGCAGGCCGCCTGCCGCCATAAACAGGCCGCCAAACCAGATCCAGCGGACAAAGGGTTTGTAGTAGAGGCGCACGGCCCAGGCGCCGTTATCCAGCTCCTCACCAAGCGCGGCATAGAGATCGCGGGTAAATCCGCCGCTGATCGCCGCTTCGGTCATCATGGTGCGGGCAGCGGTATAAAACCGTTTTTCCGCCCGCAGTACCGCCTCCGGTTTGCCATCGCGGGTGACATCGATGATCGCCACGCCGCCGCTGTAGTTAGGCCCCTGCAGGTTATGCACGTCGCGGAACACAAAGTGATAGCGATGAATATCGATGCTGTCGCCCGCTTTCATGCGCACATCGCGCTCAACGCTGTACTGGGTGCTGAACGCGATGCCTACTACCGTTACCGCTACGCCCAGATGCCCCAGCACCATGCCCCAGTGGCTGCGCGACAGGTGCCGCAGCCCTTTCAGCAGGCTATGCCGGTGGGTCGCGCGCTCATGCAGCTCCATCAGCGTCAGCAGCGTGACCCAGATCGCCATCAGCAGCCCGGTTACCGTCATCGCTTCAATGCGATCTTCCAGCAGCCACGGCAGCAGAACAGAGAGCAGCAGCGTGACCACCAGCCCGGCGCTCAGCCGCTTCCATAGCTTTTGCGGCTCATCGCGCCGCCAGCGCACCAGCGGACCAATACCGAGCAGCAGCGCAAACGGCGCCATCAGCCAGCTGAACAGCGTATTAAAGAAGGGTTCTCCCACGGAGATACTGCCCAGCCCCAGCTGCTTGTGCACCAGCGGCAGCAGCGTACCCAGCAGGACCACCAGCATTGCCGCAATCAGCAGCACGTTATTGCCCAGCAGAAACGATTCCCGCGACCAGATTTCACTCTGCACGCGGCTGCGTACCTGCCCGCCGCGCAGCGCATAGAGCAGCAGCGAGCTGCCAATCACGATGATCAGAAAAGCGAGAATAAACATCCCGCGCGCCGGATCGGAAGCAAAGGCGTGCACCGAGACCAGCACGCCGGAGCGCACCAGAAAAGTGCCGAGCAGGCTGAGCGAAAACGTCGCGATTGCCAGCAGCACGGTCCAGGCTTTGAAGCTGCCGCGCTTTTCCGTTACCGCCAGCGAGTGCATCAGCGCGGTTCCGGCCAGCCACGGCATAAACGAGGCGTTTTCCACCGGGTCCCAGAACCACCAGCCGCCCCAGCCCAGTTCATAATAGGCCCACGCCGAGCCCAGCACGATACCGATGGTCAGAAACACCCATGCGGCGGTGGTCCAGGGACGCGACCAGCGCGCCCAGGCGGTATCCAGCCGTCCGGTCATCAGCGAGGCGATGGCAAAGGCGAAGGCGACCGAGAAACCGACATAGCCCATATAGAGCAGCGGCGGATGGAAGATCAGGCCGATATCCTGCAGCATCGGGTTAAGATCGCCGCCGTCGATGGGGAAATCAGGCAGCGTGCGGGCAAACGGGTTGGAGGTCAGCAGGATAAACAGCAGAAAACCGGCGTTGATCATCCCCATTACCGCCAGCACGCGCGCCAGCGCATCACGCGGCATCTCGCGGCTGAAAATCGCCACCGCCAGCGACCAGCTGCTGAGCAGCAGCACCCACAGCAGCAGCGACCCTTCGTGCGCACCCCAGGTCGCGGCGATGCGGTAATAGACCGGCAGCAGCGTATTTGAATTTGTCGCGACGTACGCAACGGTGAAATCGTTCACCACAAATGCGTGTACCAGCACCATAAAGGCAGCGGCAATGGCTAAAAACATGCCCCAGGTCAGCGGTCGCGCGAGCGTCATCAGCCGCGCATCCTGACGCGCGGCGCCCCACAGCGGGTAAATACTCAGCAGCAGCGCCAGGCCCAGCGCCAGGCAGAGCAGAAAGGTTCCGATTTCCGGCATCATGGCTGATTACCCGCCGGCTGATAGCGCACTGCGGCGCGGGTATGATTGGTATTCATGGCGTCCTGAATTTCCGGCGGCGTATATTTTTCGTCGTGCTTTGCCAGCACTTCCCGGGCGCTGATGACATTGCCCGCCTGCAGTACGCCCTGTGCCACTACCCCCTGCCCTTCGCGGAAGAGATCGGGCAGGATGCCGTTATAGCTGACGCTGACCACGCCTCTGGCGTCATACAGGCTGAAGGTTACCGCCAGCGACTGCGGATCGCGCTTTACGCTGCCTGGCATCACCATGCCGCCCACGCGCAGACGCTGTCCCGCCTCCGGCTTCAGCTGCGCGTCGCCTTTGCCGTTGATAATCTCGCCCGGCGTATAGAACAGATCGATGTTTGAGCGCAGGGCATACATCACCAGCGCGGTCGCCAGGCCAAGGCCGGTAAGAATAGCCAGCACCACCAAAAGGCGGTTGCGACGACGGAGATTCATCCTGCCTCCCCGGCAGCGCGCGCGCGCTGTTTAGTCTGTGCCGCACGCACACGCAGCTCCCGCGCCTGACGCTGACGGATCTCCGCCAGCAGACGACGCCGCTGCAGCAACGTATGCAGCACCAGGCCCAGTAGCGGGATCAGGGTGCAGGCAACCGACAGCCAGACAAAAAAGGCGTAGCCGCCCATAGCAAAGAATTCACTCCATGAGGAGAAGGCCGGACTCATGCTTTTTCTCCCTGCTGTGCCAGCGCGATAGCCCACGGACGATGCCGTTCGGTCAGTAAAATCAGGTTACGCAGCCGCATCAGCGTCAGCGTAATAAACAGCAGCAGATAGCCGAGAATCGACCAGCGCAGCGGCGTGCGCATAGAGGGATCGATCGCCTGCTGCAGCAGACCGGATGAACCCTGATGCAGCGTGTTCCACCACTGGACAGAAAAATGAATAATCGGCAGGTTCACCACGCCGACGAGGATCAGGATACCGGCGGCGCGGCCCGCCGTGCGGCGATCGTCAAAGGCGAGCCAGAGTGCCATCGCGCCCATATAAAGGAACAGCAGCACCAGCTCTGAGGTGAGGCGCGCATCCCAGATCCACCAGGTTCCCCACATCGGTTTGCCCCATGCAGAGCCGGTAATCAGCGCAATAAAGGTAAAGGCGGCCCCCACCGGCGCCATCGCGGCGGCGGCCAGGTCAGCCATCTTCAGCTGCCACACCAGACCGGTAAAAGCGGCAATCGCCATGGCGGCATAGATCCCCATTGACCACATGGCAGCGGGCACGTGCAGGTACATAATCCGGAAGCTATTGCCCTGCTGGTAATCAGCCGGGGCGAAGCCAAATCCCCATCCCCAGCCAAGCAGCAGCGCGCCGGCTGCGGCAATCGCCATGCCGGGAATGAGTCGCCCGCATAGCTGGTAAAGGCGTTCCGGCCTTGCCCACTGATGTATCCATTTCCACATTTGCATTGCTCACACTAATAATAAAGAGGGAACGGCTTCTCTGAGGAAGCGCGCTACTGCAGGCTGATCCGCAGCGCCGCTGCGGTGGCAAACGGCGACAGCGTCGCACTTACCGCCAGCATCGCGCCCAGAACTGCCAGATAGCCGCCAACTGGCAGCCCGTGCCCGGCGGCGTCGATAGCCGCACTGGCAA
This sequence comes from Pantoea sp. M_9, assembly GCF_008631385.1. Classification (NCBI taxonomy): domain Bacteria; kingdom Pseudomonadati; phylum Pseudomonadota; class Gammaproteobacteria; order Enterobacterales; family Erwiniaceae; genus Pantoea; species Pantoea sp. M_9. Next base: position 801,592 of record NZ_VWUF01000001.1, read on the forward strand.
AAATCAGAACCGGAATGGTCAGCGGCAGCACCAGCAGGCTGAGCAGCACGCCGCCACGCCGCAATCCCGTTGTCAGGCCGGTGCCGATAGCACCAAGAAAGCTCAGCGTCGGCGTACCCAGCAGCAGCGTCAGCGCCAGCGCGCGCCAGCCTGCCATATCCAGCGACAGCAGCAGCGCCGCCAGCGGTGACAGCAGGATCAGCGGCAGGCCGGTGACCAGCCAGTGAGCAATCACTTTACCCAGTACCGTGACCGGCAGCGGCGCCGGCAACAGCAGCAGCTGCTCCAGCGATCCATCAAGGAAATCGTCACGGAACAGGCGTTCCAGCGCCAGCAGCGAAGCCAGCAGAGCAGCGACCCAGACCACGCCGGGCGCAATGCGCGCCAGCTGCTGCGGCTCCGGACCGATGCCGAGCGGAAACAGCGTAATGACAATCAGAAAGAACCACAGCGGGTTGATCACTTCAGCCCCGCTGCGAAACGCAATTTTCAGTTCACGCCGAAGAATACGCAGCAGCATTATTGCCACTCCCCGCTCAGGCGTATTTTACGCAGCGCGGCGGCGGGCAGTTCCTGATGCGTGGTGAGGATCACCGCCCCGCCCTGGCTGGCGTGCTGGTTAAAACGCGCCATGAGTGCTTCCACACCGGCTTTATCGATAGCGGTCAGCGGTTCATCCAGGATCCACAGTCGGGCTGAGCTGAGCCAGAGGCGTGCCAGCGCAACGCGCCGCTGCTGGCCTGCTGAGAGCTGCGCCACCGGCACCTCTTCGTAGCCGGTCAGGCTGACCTGCTCCAGCGCCGCATACAGCGCCGCCTGGCTGCTGTCGCCATGCCAGAAACGCAGATTTTCCAGCGGAGAGAGTACCGCTTTTACGCCAGGCTGATGGCCAAGATAGAGCAGGTTTTGTTGCCATATTTCACGCTGACGCTGCAGCGTTTCGCCCTGCCAGCGCACTTCGCCCTCTTCTGCCCGACTAAGCCCGGCCAGCAGACGCAGCAGTGAGGTTTTACCGGCGCCGTTCGGCCCTTCTATCTGCACGAGGTCACCCGGCCGGACATGGAAGCTCAGCCCATGGAACAGCATTCGCTCATCGCGAACGCATGAGAGATTAATGACTTCGAACATAGAGGGGCGCATCACCGCAAAAAATGAGGCGGCGATAATAGCACACTGTTGCAGTGCGCCGAAGAGTGTGACCGTGCTCTCATTTCGCTGCGCACCGCTGTTTCATGCCTTCAGAACCGAAAACTGTATAAAAAAGCCGCGCGGTTAAAATTTTGTTACGCTTAAAGAAATTCTTCGTAACATTTCAGGCTTGCTAAAACCGTCTACGCTTATTACGCATTGGCACTATCACCAGGAGCAAACATGAAGCCATCGCCATCAAATGCTGAACACGACAATGACGTAGACAGCGAAGAAAAAGAGCAAGGCACGGAGATTGAAGTTGATGAAGAGGCCCTGCCCTCGCGGGCAGCGGCGATTCATGAAGAGATACGGCAGGACGGGGAGAAAGAGTTAGAGCGTGACGGTATGGCGCTGCTGTGGTCAGCCATCGCCGCAGGTCTCTCAATGGGCGCGTCGCTGATGGCGAAAGGGATTTTTCAGGTTCATCTTGAAGGGGTCCCCGGCGCTTTTCTGCTGGAGAACCTCGGCTACACCTTTGGCTTTGTGATTGTGATCCTCGCGCGGCAGCAGCTGTTTACCGAGAACACCGTAACGGCGGTCCTGCCGGTCATGCACAAGCCCACCGGCAGTAATTTTATGCTGCTGCTGCGCCTGTGGGGGCTGGTGCTGCTGGGCAACCTGATTGGGACCGGACTGGCGGCGCTGGCTTTTAACTACATGCCTATTTTTGATGAGGCGACGCGCCAGGCGTTTACGGCCATCAGTGAAAAGGTGATGGAAAATACGCCGGGCGAGATGTTTGCTAATGCCGTGATCTCCGGCTGGATCATCGCCACAATGGTCTGGATGATCCCGCATGCGGAGAATGCCAAACTGCTGATCATCATTATGATGACGTGGCTGGTGGCGCTGGGGGATCTGGCGCATATCGTGGTCGGCTCGGTCGAAGTACTCTATCTGGTCTTTGCGGGGACGGTGCCGTGGCAGGCGTTTTTCTGGCCGTTTGCGCTGCCCACGCTGCTCGGTAACATCACCGGCGGCACGCTGATTTTTGCCCTGATCAGCCATGCGCAGATCCGCAACGACATGAGCGAAGAGGCTAAAGCGAAGGCGCGGGCGGATCAAAAACGCCGCGAGAAAGCAGAAGCGAAAAAAGCTGACGGAGAGCAGACGGAGTAATCCGCTCTTCCGGGCGCGGCGCTGCTGACAGAATGAGCAATCACGCCGCGCCCGGTTAACATCCGGAAGACATACGGGTATACTGCGTTTCCGGATGTCTCCTTAGTTAAATGGATATAACGAGCCCCTCCTAAGGGCTAGTTGCAGGTTCGATTCCTGCAGGGGACGCCACAGACATCTCTCCCTCATCCTGCAGATCCATACCGGCAAATTTCGACAGCTGCTGACTGATGCTATTTTCTTTGTAGCAGGTGACCAGTAACGCCTGGGTTGCGCGCGTAAATGCCACATACAGTGCCGGGATAGCTTCAGACTCATCTTCAGCCCCTTTATGCACAAATGATGCATTGATCACGGCAACGTAAGGGAACTCAAGCCCTTTGCTGCTCTGAAAGGTCAGCAGATGAATCACATCTTCCCGATGCGAATAGCGTTTTTTATCTTCCGTGGTGAAGCTGACGGCGGCGGGGATCGCCTGCTGCTGCAGCAGGTCGATGAGTTTGTCTGCTGAAAAGTGCGTAGGACAAAGCACCGCCATGTCGCCCCAGCGGCCTGCCGCCGCATACTTCTCTCGCAGCCACGCCACAACGCGCCGGGCTTCATCTGTTGCAGACTGACACTGCTCGATATCGGGAATGTCGCTGTTCTCTTCGCCGCAGGCTTCCGGCAGCACCAGCGGAAGCTCCTGATTATGGTGCCGGTCAAAGTAGTCGCGTGAAAAAGCGTAGGCAAAGTTAAGAATGCGGCGCGGATTGCGATAATTCACCCGAAGAATAGAGGTGCGCCCCTGCGCCTGAATGCCCACGCTCGCCAGCGAAAAGTTCAGCGCTTTCTCACGCCGGTACAGGGACTGGGCGTCATCGTACATCAGCAGCAGCGAGCGGCGGCTGTTATCAAACAGCCGGGCTATCAGTGAAAGCCAGCGTCGGTCGAAGTCATGCCCTTCATCCACCAGCACCGCATCGTACCCCGCATCTCCGACTGTGCCGCTATTAACCGCATTTTCCAGCGCCGCAAAGCAGTTATCATAATAGCGCCCTTCCCCGCTCATCTTCAGCTTAAAGGTCCGGGCTGCCGTCGCGCACCAGTCGTGAAAATGATAGACGTGTACTTTATGCGATAGCCCTCTGGCCGCGATACATTCACGGATATAGTTAGCCAGAATGATATTAAAACAGAGCACCAGTACAGGACGCGTGGTGGTCTCGGAAAGGTATAAACAGCGGTAGAGTAAAATCAGCGTCTTGCCGGAGCCGGCCACGCCATGGATAACACGATGCCCTTCGCCGAGATTACGTGCCAGCACCTCCTGCTGCAGATCCATTACCCGGTAAATATTACTGCGCTTATTTTTTACCGTAATAGCGATCTCCGGAAAAAGATGCCGCCGCAGAATATCCCGCACAGCCGGCGTTATTGCAGGCCTGAAACGGGTGGTAAAGAGTCCGGAAACTTTAGCGCGAAACGCAGAAACAGAGACAGACTCGGTCATTTCATCCTGACAAATCGTCAGCGCCTGTGGAAATAGAGATTCAACCACGCCGTCAGCTGAGAGTGATGTCAGCTGCTGGCGGGTAATATTGGTAAATACCACACCATAAGCCCAGGCGATATTCAGCTTTCCTTTATACAGGCCTGTTTTCTGCTGTAGTTTCGGATCCTGAGATAACAGGTCAACGGTTGCACAGGCATACTCCCTGACCTGCAGCAGCGGATTTTGTGCCTGCGTTTCGCCCTGGGCATGTCTCATCGTTACCGTCTGCGGGTCCGCATGCTGAAATGTACTTAGCTTCCAGTCTTTGACCTCAAGGAAAATAAGTCCGTTGGCAGGATCGATAATAACAAAATCGGGATGCCGGTACTGGCGCCCGACCGGAATGTCATACCAGATAAGACAATCATCGCCGAGATGCGATTCAAGCCGCTGGGCGACGCGTCGCTCCCCGTGCGTCATTCGCCCTGAACAGAGTGTCAGGGAGGTCATTAATTTCGCCATAAAACAGTATCCACGTATATAAAGTACATCAACGCAACACCACGATAACATCGCTATTAAAACTTTAGAATACGATGTTATGCCACTTAGCTCTGTGCCTGTTTATTATGTTGCCGGCATGCTGATAATACCGGCCCGGTACCAGGTTTATTGTGACAATAATAGCGCGATGTCTCTGCCTTTTCCGGCAGGCGGGAAAAAGCTGGCAGGAGTGGTATGATTTACGCTTAATGATGCCGCTGGCATCTGAACCCCTCCCGTTTCCGGAGCGCACTATGAAACATGAGATTGATCTGAAGTATTACGATATCGCTGACGCCTACGCTGAAGAGTGTGAAAAACCGGTGAGCGAAGCCGAGCGCGACCCGCTGGCGCACTACTTCCAGCTGCTGATCACCCGCCTGAATAACCATCAGGAGATCAGTGAAGAAGCGCAGCATGAGATGGCGCGCGAGGCGGGAATTGCTGACGCGCGCATTGATGATGTGGCGAACTTTCTGAATGAGTGGGGCAACGAGTAAACGGCTTTAGCAGGCTGCCTGCTGGCAGACAGCCTGCCCGCCGTCGCGATAATTACTTACGCGCGTCCAGCAGCTGCTGGGCGTTATCCGCAGTGACCGTGGTCCACGGAATGTAGTAGTGTTTTTTCGTGCCGCCATCCCAGGCGAGATCTTTGGCATACTGCTGCCAGATATCAGACTGCGGCTGATAGCCTGCGCCTTTTACCGCATGCAGCGCGACATCAATAGCGCCCTGCATCTGGCCTTTCGCATCCTGCAGAATAGAGACCATTTCACCCGCCTGANATCCCAGGCGAGATCTTTGGCATACTGCTGCCAGATATCAGACTGCGGCTGATAGCCTGCGCCTTTTACCGCATGCAGCGCGACATCAATAGCGCCCTGCATCTGGCCTTTCGCATCCTGCAGAATAGAGACCATTTCACCCGCCTGAACGGCATGAATCGCGTCAGACACCCCGTCCACACCCGCAATGGCGAAGTCGTTCACGTTCAGCCCGGCGCCCTTAATCGCTTCAATGGCTCCCAGCGCCATCTCATCGTTTTGCCCAATCACTCCGTTGATTTTGCCGCGATGCTTCTGCAGCCAGTTCTCCATCAGCGGCTGTGCTTCAGCGCGCGACCAGTTGGCCGTTTTTCTCTCCAGCACGGTAACCTGCCCCGGACCACACTCCGCTATCGCTTTATCGTTGCCTTTGCCGCGCTGGATCTCACCGCTGCCGCCCTTCGGCCCTTCAATAATGACGACATTGACCTTTTTGGTTTTGCACTGCAGCTTATCCAGTACCGCTTTGGCTTCCAGATAGCCGCCCAGCTCATCATTAGAGACCACTTCGGACGTCATCTCTTCCGTATTCAGGCGGGCGTTGGTGACCACCACCGGAATTTTAGCCTCGTTAGCATTGGTCACAATATCGATGTTGGCTTCATAATCCATCGGGTTCACGATAATCGCGTCGGCACGCGTCTGGATTGCGGTCGCCGCCTGGTCATTCTGCACCGACGCGTCATAACGACCATCGTAAAAGGTGAGCACGGCTTCGCCGCTTTTTACTGCCGGATGCGCTTTACCGTAGCGCTCCATCAGCTGTACGAACTCCGCCTTATTGCCATACATCAGCACAGCGATTTTTACGGGTGCAGCCTGCGCTATGCTAATCGCGCCCAGCGTCAGGGCTGAGGTTAACAGAGCGATAGATCTTATTTTCATTGTTCTCTCCTGGCAGGGTTTATCTATTCAGAGGTTAATCGCGCTGTTGTTTACGCGACGGGTCGAGCAGTACAGCCACTACAATCAGAGCGCCTTTGATGATCTGCTGGTAGTAAGACTGCACCCCCAGTAAATCCAGGCCGTTATTCATTACGCCGATGATCAGCACGCCAAAAAAGGTGCCGACAAGCGTACCGACACCGCCAGCCATACTGGTGCCGCCAATCACTACCGCAGCAATCGCATCGAGTTCATAGCCTGCGCCCGCGTTGGTCTGTGCCGATCCGGTACGTGCGGTGAGGATGAGCCCGGCGATCCCGGCCAGTGCGGCGCACAGGGTGTAGACCATGACTTTTATCCCGACGACGCTGATCCCTGACGTACGGGCACTTTTCGGGTTGCCGCCAACGGCATAGACGTAGCGCCCGAGTAAGGTTTTATTGAGCAGCAGCCACGCAAGACCAAACAGCACGACAAAGATAATGACCGGTACGGGTATGCCGGCTATGTAGCCGTTGCCGAGCCAGCGAAAATCGCTGTTAAGCTGTGAAACCGGGTTGCCGCCGGTGGTCAGCATCGTGAGTCCGCGCGCAGCAGAGAGCATGCCCATAGTGACGATAAACGGCTGCAGCCGGTAACGCGCCAGCACGGTGCCGTTGATCAGGCCGCAGACAATGCCAATTCCCAGCGCGATAATCATCGGGACCATCACCGCATGTGCCGTATCCCCGATTGTCATACCGCTGTTGTTCGTGGCAAAACGTGCAGCGACAATGCCGCTCAGCGCCAGCACCGATCCCACCGAGAGATCGACGCCGGCGGTGATGATCACAAAGGTCATCCCGATCGCTAAAATGCCGTTGATAGAGACCTGGCGCAGCACAATCAGCATATTTTCATTACTGAGAAAATAGTTGCTGCTCCAGGCGCCATTAGCGACCTGCAGCTCGCCGACGGCAGCCACAATCAGGCAAAGCACAAAGAACGCGATGATGATGCCGTATTTGTGCATACGCCTTTTGTTGCGCGTAAAAAATGAGATGCCGGAAGGCATGGAATGTGTGGTGTTCATAACGTAATCTCTCTGTTAAACCGCCAGCTTCATCAGTTCACTCTGCGTTGCCTGAGCCGCACTTAATTCCCCCGCCAGCTGCCCATCGCGGAACACCAGAATGCGATCGCTCATGCCGATGATCTCCGACAGCTCTGAGGAGACCATTACTATCCCCTTGTTTTTCAACGCAAACTCGGACATAAAGCGGTAAATCTCTTTTTTCGCGCCGACATCAATACCGCGGGTAGGCTCATCCAGCAGCAGTACTTCCGGGTCCAGTAACGCCCAGCGTCCCAGCACGACTTTCTGCTGATTACCGCCGCTGAGATTGCCCACCAGCTGTTCGGCATCCGGCGTTCTGACGTTAAAGCGTTTGATCATCTCCAGGCTGCGCTGCTGCTCCTGCTTCTCACTGATAAAACCGGCGCGGGAGATAGCGCCAAATGAGGCGATGTTGATGTTTTCGCGAATCGAACGGCAGAGCACCAGCCCGGTTGCTTTGCGATCTTCTGTGACATAAGCGATGCCGTGCCGGATCGACTCTTTCGGTGAGTGGCGGCCCAGCACCACCTCGCCGAGGCGAATGGTTCCGCTGTCTGCGTGTTCAATGCCAAACAGTAAATCGAGAAACTCGCTGCGCCCGGAGCCAACCAGCCCGTAAATACCGAGGATTTCGCCCCGCTTCAGGTGCAGGCTGATATCGTTGATTTTGTTACGCCAGCGCAGGTTTTTTACCTCCATCATCACCTCATCGCCCGGCTGATTAAACTTGGCAAATTCACTCTCATATTCTCCGCCAATAATCTGCTCAATCAGCTGTTCGCGCGTGATATCGGCCAGCATGCCCTCCTGCACCCAGGCGCCATCGCGAAAGATGGTATAGCTGTCGGCAATCTGGAAAATCTCAGAGAGGCGATGGGAAACATAAATAATGCCTTTACCCTTTTGCGCCAGCCGGGTAAGGGTCTGAAAGATTTTTTGCGCATCCTCCTCGCCAATCGCTGAAGTCGGCTCATCCATGATGATGATGTCAGCATTCGCGTGTGAGAGCGCTTTGGCGATCTCCACCAGCTGCTGTCCGGCCACGCTGAGGTTACGCATCTTTTCGGTAGCGGAGATGTCAAAATCGAGCTCTGCCAGCAGCGTGCGGGTACGCTGATTGAGCGTGGCAAAGTCAACAAAACCAAAACGGCGCGGTTCGCGTCCCAGCCAGATATTTTCGGCCACCGTCAGGTCCGGAATTGCGCTCAGCTCCTGCTGAACAATCGCGATACCAGCGGCCAGCGCGTCCCGCGGATGGGCAAAGCTGCAGCGCCTGCCGCGAATAAATATCTCTCCGGCGTCAGGCTGGATAAAACCCATCAAAATGCTGAGAAAGGTGGACTTTCCGGCACCGTTGCCACCGCACAGCGCGTGAATGGAGCCGGGGCGCAGCGCAAATTCGGCGTTTTTCAGCGCCACAACCGGACCAAACGCTTTGCGGATCCCCGTGACTTCCAGCAGCATCTCCTGATGATTTCTGGTCACAATGCCACCTCCGGATAAGTCGTGCTGAGACGCTTCAGATAGCGCTGATAATACGTTTCGTAGGTCTGATGGCGTGCGGCATCGGGCACGGCGCGGGTGCTTTCATCCGGCGTGACAAAGCGCTGGCACAGCGACTGCAGTAACGCATCCGGCGGCTGTGCCGGATTATCCAGCAGCATGCTGGCCCACATCGCCTGAATTGCCGCACCCAGCGCGGCGGTTTCCGGAATACGCAAAGCGACCACCGGGCAGTTCATGACGTCGGCCACAATTTGCCGCCAGCCGGCGCTGCGCGCGCCGCCGCCGGTAAGGCGGATCTCCTGCGCGCTGATGCCCTGCTGCCGGAACAGCTCAAGTCCGTAGCGTAATCCGTATGTGGCGCTCTCCACGGCGGCGCGACAGAGGTTAGCGCGTGTAAAATTCACGGCGTTCAGGTTGTGCAGACTCGCCTGCGCGTGGGGCAGCGCCGGCGTGCGCTCGCCATTAAAAAACGGCAGCATCTCAACGCCCTCAGCCCCCGGCTCTGCCTGGTTCAGCAGCTGATTAAAGCCGGTAAGATCCTCTGCCAGCAGCGTCTGGATCAGCGTGGTCGCCGAGGTGACATTCATGGTGCAGATCAGCGGCAGCCAGCGATTGGTGCTGGAGCAGAAGCTGGCAATCAGGCCGTTTTCGTCAGTCACCGGCGCCTCGCTGCAGGCGAACAGCGTGCCGGATGTTCCCAGGCTGAGCGTCACCGTGCCTGGCGCAATATTGCCGGCCCCGATGGCGGCCATCATATTATCGCCGCCGCCTGTCGCGACCCGCACCGTGCGGCGTAGTCCCAGCCGCTGCGCCGCTTCCGGCTGCAGGGTGCCGATACACGTTTGCGCGGCAGCCAGCGGCGGCAGCGCCTGCCACAGCCGGCCGTCAGGATCGATAAGCTCCACCGTATGCCGATCCCAGCTGCGGCTGCGGATATCCAGCAGGCCGGTGCCGGAGGCGTCGCCATACTCCATAACCCGTTCACCGGTCAGCCAGAAGTTAAGATAATCGTGCGGCAACAATACGGTATGTAAACGCGCCCACAGCGCCGGATGCTGCTGCTTCAGCCAGAGAATTTTTGAGGCGGTGTAGCCGGTAGCTGGAACAATCCCGGGCTGTGCCAGCGCACCGCTAACCCCTCCCAGCTGCTGCAGCAGCCAGCTGTTCTGCGCATCGGTGGCGGTATCGCACCACAGCTTTACCGGATGCAGCACCGCTCCGGCTTCATCCAGCGCCACAAAGCCGTGCTGCTGGCCGGAGACGCTGAGCGCAGTAATCTGCTGTGTATCAATAGCGGCGTCTGAGGCTGCCTGATGGAATGCCGTGACCAGCGCGTCGATCCAGTCGCTGGCATGCTGTTCACGGGCGCCATCCGCCCCGCTCTGCAGCCGGTGCGGCGCGCTGCCCTCACCGACGATCGTCCCCCGCTCGCTCTCCACGATAACCACGCGCGTTCCCTGCGTGCCGCAATCTATGCCTGCATAGAGCGCCATGCGTCACTCCATTTCCAGCATGATTTTGATATCCGCCGCATGGCCCGCGGCTGCGCGGTCAAACGCTTCAACGCTGTCGGCGAATTTATAGGTGTGGCTGATCAGCGGCTCTACCCGCAGCTTGCCGCTGCTTAACAGGCGCAGCGTGCGGGGATACATATTGGCGTAGCGAAAAATGGTTTTGAAGGTCAGCTCTTTGGCCTGTGCCGCAACAATGTCCATCGGCGCGGCGTCCACCGGCATGCCCACCAGAATGACGGTCGCACCCGGCGCCGCGTGTTCCGCCAGCGTGGCAATAGCAGGTTTGGCTCCGCTGCACTCAAACACCACATCCGCGCCGTTACCGCTGGTCAGCTCAGAGACTTTACCGGCCAGATCGCCGGTTTTGATGTTAACGGCGTGCAGCCCTTCATACGCTGCCGCCACGGCAAGCTTTTCATCAAACATGTCGCAGATAATGACATCAGAACAGCCGCCTGCCAGCGCCGCCAGCGCCGTGACCACACCGATCGGACCGGCTCCCAGCACCAGGCCGATATCGCCAGGTTTAATCCCGGCTTTGGTCGCGGCCTGCATCGCCACCGCCAGTGGCTCAACCATGGCACCTTCGCGGAAGCTGACATTTTCCGGCAGCTTAAATGTGAAAGCCGCAGGATGAATGACCGTTTCACGCAGACAGCCATGCACCGGCGGCGTTGCCCAGAAGCGCACGGCGGGATCGAGATTGTAGAGACCGGCGCGCGACTGATCGGAGTGCATATCCGGGATCCCTGGCTCCATACAGACGCGATCGCCTGCCTTCAGGTGCGTCACGTTTTTGCCGGTCTCCAGCACAATGCCAGCGGCTTCATGACCCAGCACCATCGGTGCCTCCACCACAAACGGACCAATCCGGCCATGTTTGTAGTAGTGAACATCGCTGCCGCAAATCCCTACCGAGTGAATTTTAATTTTGACATCGTTATCACCCAGTACTTCATCAAATTCCCGATCTTCAATCGCAATGTGGCCTGCCTGAGTCAGAACTAACGCTTTCATTACCGCCCCCGGATTCATTTTAATGGTATCGATATCATTTCAATGCGGCGATACTGACCTAAAAAAAACGGCAAAACTGTGATGGAAGCTGGATAATATCGATCTGCAGCAGCGCAATTTAGCCCTGTCGCAGCGAATTACGGATCGGGATCACAGAAGATCACAAGCGGAACACGTTTTAATGGTATCGATATCATTACAGGAGAAACCGTATGACCGACTATCCGCAGGCGATTCAGCGCACCCTGACCTTTTTAGAGCGGGCGAATATTGTTCTCACTCCTGCCGAGCAGAAGAAGATTGAGATTGCTGCTTTCGGCCTGGACGATTACCCCGCATCAGGTTTGCAGCTGTTAACCTATATCAACGAACCGCGCTATTGCGCTAAAGAACTGGTGCTGTTTCCCCGCCAGACCTGTCCTGAACATCGGCATCCGCCGTTTAACGGCACGCCAGGCAAGCAGGAAACCTTTCGCTGCCGCTGGGGCGAGGTCTATCTGTTTGTCGATGATGAACAGCTCACGCCAAACGATGCGACGGGCACTCCGCGCTGCCAGGTGCCTGCCGGCAGTGAAACCGCCTATACCTGCAGCCGCTATATTCTGCTGCGTCCGGGCGAACAGTACACCATTAAACCCGATACCCGGCACTGGTTTCAGGCGGGCGAACACGGCGCCGTTATCTCTGAATTTTCGTCAGAAAGTCGCGACGATCTGGATATTTTCACCGACCCGCGCGTCAGGCGACTCGCCTGACGCAGCGAGATCGCTTAACGCGGTACGATCTGCCATGATTGACTCATGATACAAAATGACAGGGTTGATTAAGGAGCCAGACTTGGCAGCAGGACGGGGACGTAAGGCAACGCTGGCAAGCGTTGCTGCCCAGGCAAACGTAAGCAAAATTACCGCCTCGCGCGCCTTTTCACAGCCGGAGAAAGTGCATCCGGAGACGCTGCAGCGCATTCACGCTACCGCAGAGCAGTTAGGCTATGTGATGAATACGGCTGCGCGCAGCCTGCGGGCGAAAAGCAGTAAAACCATCGGGATCGTTAACCCCGATATGGCAAACCCCTTCTTTGGCGGCCTGACGCGTCTGATGACGCTGGAGGCGAACAAGCTGGGCTACGATACGCTGGTTTTTGACTCCTGTGAGTCGCAGGAGAATGAGAACCGTATTATCGATAAGCTGATTGGGTATAACGTTGATGCCATTATCCTGTCGGTGATCTCCAACGATCTCCACTATCACCCGGCCTATATGAGACGGCTGGAGACGCTGAATATACCGGTGGTGCTGGTCGATCGCGAGCTGCAGGTTTCCCACTGCAGCGGCGTCTATATCGATAACCTCGACTGTGGCCTGCAGACCGGTCGCTGGCTGGCGGAACAGGGGGCGCAGCGTATTGTCGTGGTCTCCGGCCCGGAAAAGTCGAATGTTGCGCGTGAGCGCGTGCTCGGCCTGCAGGCCGCGCTGCAGGGAAAAGCCGCCTCGCTGGAGGTGCTCTACGCCGACTTTTTTATGGATGCGGCCTGGCAGGAGACCCGGCGCTGGCTGAAACAGCATCCCGCCCCTGACTACTTCGTGGGGTGTAACAATCAGATCTCACTCGGCATTATCAAAGCCTGTATCGAACACAAACTCAATCTGCAGCAGCAGGTAAAGCTGTTCAGCATTGATGAGGTTACGCAGGCGGATATTTATGGCTTTCACTTTCCCTGCATCGCGCACGATCTGCAGAGCATCGCCTGGCAGGCGCTGAATCTGGCGCTCAGACGCATCAGCGAAAGCGACAGCAAGCCGGGCAAAGTTATCGTGCGGGGTGAAGTACTTCCCTGACGACGCGCTTTTTACCGGCTAAAGTCCTGCCGCCACGCGGAGGGCGCCACGCCGTGCAGCTGGCGGAACCGGTTACTGAAATGGCTGGCGGAGTGAAAACCGCAGCGCAGTGCAATCTCCGTCAGCGGCAGCGTGCTGTGCATCAGCAGCTCTTTCGCCACCGCCATACGGCGCTGCATCACATACTGGTGCGGCGCGCTGCCGGTGCTGCTGCGAAACATACGCGCAAAATGATATTCGCTGAGCGCAGCTTCTGCAGCCAGCCGCGCCAGCGTCAGCGGCTGATCGAGCTGCGCATCAATCAGGGCAATGATTCGGCGCAGCACGGCGGGTGCCAGGCCGCCCCGCACGGCGGGCAGCTGCCACTGCACATCACTGTAGCGATGCAGCAGATGCGTCAGCAGCAGCGTCGATGCGCTGCTCAGCATCAGCTGATTAGCGGGCTGCTGCCAGCTGACGCTGAGCAAAAAATGGCGATAGAGCTGCGTAATGCGATCGTCATCAGCAAAAATCTTTTCCTGCAGATTCAGACTGGCTGGCGTGCGATCCCAGATCTGTTCGCCAAGCTGGCGTAAATGGGCATCGGTGCAGTAGAGATGCACGAATGTGAGATCGGCCCGCAGATCCCAGGTGGACTCCATACCAGACGGCATCAGGCAGAACCGATCCGGGGCGCCGCCGTTGCGCCAACCGTGCGCGGTTTTATGCCAGGTATCATACCCCTCTTCGATATAGAGGCTCAGGGTATGGTGATCGCTGTGGTTGGTTACGCGGTCGCCGCTATTAAACCAGGCTGCCAGCCGGATCCCGCCTGAAAGCGGTACGCTATCACGCAGCTGAGCCTTGCGGTTTTTTAGCATAGTAAAGGTCTGGTAATCGGACATTGCGCACATCACATCGGCAGCGGTTAACCAGCAGTTTACCCGGCCGGACGACGAAAAACAGCGCGGCAGCCGGTGTGAGAACGAAAAAAGCGCAAGTTTTTGCAAGTGCTGCGCAATCGGGTGCAAGCGCCCGCCCGTGCACGCGCGGATACTGTCGTTCCGTCTCTGCCGGAGTATTAACGATGAATGTAGTGCTGTATCTGAGCGTAGTGCTGATCTGGGGCACCACCTGGCTGGCGATCTTTTTGCAGCAGGACGCGGCCGCCACGCCGGTCTATGTGGCTGTTTTCTGGCGCTTTCTCTTCGCATCGTTGCTGATGCTGGCGCTGCTGACGCTGTGCCGCCGTCTGCGGCAGCTGGACAGGCGCGATCATCTGTTTTGTCTGCTGCAGGGAGGCTGTGTTTTTGGCTTCAACTTTGTCTGCTTTTATCATGCGGCGGCCTGGATCAGCACCGGTCTGGAGTCGGTGATTTTTTCCATGGCGGTGATCTTTAATGCGCTCAACGGCTGGCTCTTTTTTGGTCAGCGTCCGCCGCTGCGCCTGGTGCCTGCCGCGCTGCTCGGTATGAGCGGTATCGTCGCGCTCTTCTGGAGCGATATTCGCGCGGCGCACCCCTCGCCACAGCTGTTATGGGGGGCGGGTCTGAGTGCGCTGGGCACCTTTGGCTTTTCGCTGGGTAATATGATTTCAGCCCGGCATCAGCGCCACCAGCGCGATATTCTCACCACCAACAGCTACGCTATGCTCTACGGCGCGCTGATCATGGCGGTAATGGCATGGCTTAACGGCGATGCGCTGCAGCTGCCGCGCAATCTGCAGTGGCTTAGCGCGATGAGTTATCTGGCGCTGTTTGGTTCTGTGATTGGATTTGGCGCTTACTTCACGCTGGTAGGTCGCATCGGTGCCAGTCAGGCGGCATACAGTACGCTGCTTTTTCCGCTGGTTGCGCTGACGCTCTCGACAATTTATGAGGGCTATCAGTGGCACGCTAATGCCGTGGCGGGACTGACGCTGATTTTGCTGGGCAACCTGGTGATGTTTATGCGCTGGCCGATGCGCCGCGCACTGCGGCTGGCCTGACAGCAGAAGCGGGCGTGCAGCCCGCTCTGCTCATCCTCTAACGCCAGCCACCTGCGCCGGAGTGAAGCTGCTGCGGCTGATTAAGGGCTTTTCTGGCGATCCAGTAAAGCATTACCCGCTCATCATCGCTGTCACGATCGGCCATAGCCAGAAGCTTTAACGACAGCGTGGCTTTGTTGACAGGCTGATGTTCATCGCTCAATTCGATCACCGCCTGACCGATAAGACAGCAGACTTCATCTCCACTGGATACGGATTCATATGCTCGGTCTTTCATATTTCCTCCCGTTGGTTGAAATATAAGCCTGGCAAACATCCCGGACCCTGCAGCAAAATCGCCTCGCTTAACATACCTGGTTACATATGCTCATCGCAGGACATACCGGGACGTGAATTGTCACGCTGCTGCCATTCATACCGGAAAAACGGCATTTCATTCTGTTTCTCTGACCGCTGAAGCGGGATCCGGCCGCGGCTACGCGCGTGCGCGCTAAGCTGCCAGCAGACTCCATATTCCCGGACGGGAGAATCATCATGACCACAGCTTCAACGGCGCACTACCAGCGTACCCGCATACTGACTCTGATCGGCACTGTTATTACCCAGCTTGCGCTGGGGTCAGTGTATACCTGGAGCCTCTTTAACGGCGCGCTGGCGCATAAACTGCACGAATCAGTCAGCCAGGTGGCTTTCTCTTTTGGGTTGCTCAGCCTCGGGCTGGCTATCGCCTCCTCGCTGGCAGGCAAGCTGCAGGAGCGTTTTGGCGTACGTAATGTGACTATCGGAGCCGGCATCCTGATGGCGGCCGGATTCTGGCTGACCGCGCAGGCTGATAACCTGATGATGCTTTATCTGAGCGCCGGTATTCTGGTGGGCCTGGCAGATGGTGCGGGCTACCTGATGACGCTATCCAACTGTGTGAAGTGGTTTCCTGAGCGTAAAGGCCTTATCTCCGCCTGTTCAATCGGCGCCTACGGTCTGGGGAGTCTCGGCTTCAAGTTTATCTGCGGCACCCTGCTGGATGCTGTTGGCCTGGAGAACACCTTCATGATCTGGGGCGTGCTGGCGATGAGCATGATGTTCTGCGGCGCGCTGCTGATGCGCGATGCGCCGGTGCGTGCTGCCAGCAGCAATCCGCAGCATGCCGGACGCGACTTTACGCTGGCACAGGCGGTTCGCCTGCCGCAATACTGGATGCTGGCGCTGATGTTCCTCACCGCCTGTATGAGCGGTCTGTATGTGATCGGCGTAGCGAAAGATATCGGTGAAGGAATGGTGCATCTTACGCCGCAGATAGCCGCCAGTGCCGTAACGGTTATCGCCATTGCCAACCTTAGCGGCCGGTTAACGCTGGGGGTGTTGTCAGACAAAATGGCCCGTATCCGGGTGATCTCACTGGCGCAATGTATTGCGCTCGCGGGCATGAGTATTTTGCTGTTTACCCGTATGAATGAAACCACTTTTTTTGTCTCGCTGGCCTGCGTAGCTTTCAGCTTCGGTGGCACAATCACCGTTTTCCCGGCGCTGATCAGTGACTTCTTTGGCCTGAACAACCTGACAAAAAATTACGGCCTGATCTACCTCGGATTTGGTATTGGCAGCGTGCTTGGATCGCTGGTCGCCTCTCTTTTCGGCGGCTTTACCGTTACCTTTAGTCTGATCATGACGCTGCTGGTTATTTCGCTGCTGCTTTCACTAAGCGTTCGTCAGCCGCGCCGGCAGGCAATTAACAGGCCTGCACTGCATAATTAACTTACAGGCGAGCGCTGTTATCATGAGCGCTCGCATTTTTATTTTTCATCCGCTGGCGCGAATTATTGTCTTTCAGAATTATCGCGCTAATATAGCCTGCTATTCAGCTTATTCTGATTCAAATAGAAAAACCTGTTTTCTCTGTCTTTTATTTTGAAACATCTGGCAATAGTTATCTAAATAACTCTACATTTGCTGCATCTTCACTCCACTATTCCGGCGTAATCTGACCTCACTGGAAAAGAGGAGGTCTTTCCATGAAAAAGCTTATTTCGTTAACGTCGATAGCGGTTATGGTCAGTTTGCTCAGCGGATGTATTATTGAGCACGACCGTGGCCGCGGCGCTGGCTGGGGTCATGACCGCGGCTGGCACCATGGCCACCACGGGCATCGTCACGGATAATCGGGCAAAGCGCACACAGCACTAATACAAAAATAAAAAAACCAGGGCGGGAATATATCCCGCCCTTTTTTTAGCTTTTAATCGCGTAATTACACTGATACCAGGCTTTCTTTAATCCTGGCAGATGACTGTCCTGAGCAGGCAGCGAATCCACTTTATCAAAACCCCGCTCACTGCAGTAATTTGCCAGGTCAACATTCATGGCATCCCGATTAAGGCTATGCGGATCGTAACGATATTGAACGGTGTTGGACGTATTATCTTCATCTACACGTTCAAATCCGCCAGGCTGATTAACACTGCAGCCCGCCAGCATAATAAGCGCTAACGCGCCGGTAACGATATTTTTCATTCAGGTGTCCTCTTCAGGCGTCGAAGTGTAAACAACGATGCCACCGCACGCCTATAGGAAAACGCGCGAAACAGTCTTAAGACCAATGTTTTTGCCAATTGAATCAATAAAACCAAACGGCTTTTCTTATCATATGACAACTGCGATAGTGCAGTCAGACCACACGATGTCTGCTCCACACCAGGTAATATCAATAATAAAAAGACGTAACAAAGTGACCTTTGTGCCCGCGCTGAGCGGGCTTTTTTTCACCGGTTAGCCGTTGCTGTGCACCATATTACGTAAAAGGCCGGCGGCGCGCTTAGCAGGCAATGCGAGAATGGCGCTGTAGAGATCGATAGACATAGCACACAGCGCGCTGCGATCGACGGCGGTATCAGCCGGCTGATTAAGCTGCTGAAGTTTATTGCCCCACTTCCCATAAAGCCTGTTAACTATCTCACGCAGATCGCGGCGGGCCAGCGTCTGGTCGGTCTGCTGCTCTGCTCCCTGGCTGCTCAGCAGCAGGGCTTCAAGCGCATGGCCGTCGCGCTGATAGAGGGCCGGGGTGAGCACCTCCTGCAGATTAATGCCGCCGCTGACCTGCGGATAGAGAAACTGAAAACAGCGCTGCGGGCTCTGCTGCTGCAGCGCCTGCATCTCTTCCACTGAAACCTGAACATAGGCGATTACCGCATCATCGCTGGCGCGGGTCATGCGTTTATTTACGATATCAGCCAGCCAGCCCCGCAGGTCGCCCAGCGCCCGTTCAGCGGAGATACCCTGCTGCAGCTTATGCCGCAGTTCACGATTCAGTAATTGCCACAGCTCCGGCTCCTGCACCTTAAGCAGGCGGTAGCCTGGCGCCTCGCTGAGCTGCTGCGCAACCGCCTCCATCTGCATCTTCTCTTCCTGACGCGGATGCAGCCAGCTGAACCAGATCAGATTAGCGGCCACAAGCGGCAGGATAAACAGCAGCATCCCCTGCCAGGCTCGCAGCGCCGTGGTGCGTACCAGCATCACAATCACCAGCGCCAGCAGTGCAAAAGCGACCAGCACCGAAATAAAAAGCAGCGTCATAGTACGGCGTTAATCCTTACGCACGTCCAGCAAAACCGGACAGGTCGCGCGTTCGATCACTGCCGCGCTGACCGAGCCTTTCAGCAGCCGGTTGAGCGGCGAGAGATGCCGGCGTCCCATGATAATCATACTGGCGCGCAGTACCGCAGCCTGCGCCACAATGGTTTCAGCAGCTTCACCCGCCAGGATGACGCCTCTGGCATTCACGCCCGCCCGCAGCAGCGGAGCCAGTGCATGACGCACCACCATCTCGGCGGTGTTCTGCTCATCTTTTGCCGCGACAAAATCATCCGGATCTTCACCGGCGTCAATTTCGATAGGCTGGCTGCAGGCTGAATAGGCGGGATCGATACAGCACAGCACCGTGACCGGGGCGTTGAGCGCCAGCGCCTGTTCAAGGGTCAGCGCAATCACTTTCTCTGCGACCGGTGAGTTGTCGATAGCCATTAACAGCATTTTCATGAGTCGTTACCTCTTCTCCACAGCGGTTATTTTGCCAATTTCGCGCAGCAGCGCCTCTTTACAGGTGATGATCTCTTTGCGATAGCGCGCTTCATGTTGCGCAAAGCGCGCGCCGGGAACCAGCAGCGAGATAGAGAAACGTCCGAACAGCGTATCGATGGCGACCGCCAGGGTGGTGATCCCTTCAAGCGTTTCACCGCGATCGATCGCCATGCCACTGCTGCGTACTTCAGCAATCAGCGCCATCAGCTGCGGCAGCGTTTTTACCGTTTTATCTGTGAGCTCCTGCCAGGCATCGCCCACCAGCAGCTGTACATCTTCATCGCTCTCCAGCGCCAGTAGCGCCCGGCCGCCGGAGGTACTGTAGAGCGGCAGATTAAGCCCCATCCGCGGTACGACCCGCAGCTCGCGCGGCGCTACGACATAATGTACGATCGCCAGCTGCGTTCCGCTGGCGCGCGCCAGCGAGACGGTTTCATTAACCGTTGCTGAAAGCTGTTCCAGCAGCGGACGCGCCAGCTCCACCACATCCGTATGGACGCTGGAGATCAGTTTCAGCAGAGCTGGCCCCAGCCTGAGCCCCCCTGCCCCGCTACTGCGCACCAGCTGAGCGCTGTCGAGCGCCGCCACGATGCGCTGTACCGTGGAGCGCGGCAGGTTCACCACCTGCGCAATTTCGCCCAGACTCATACCGCCGGGATGTTCGCCCAGCGCATGTAAAATTTTTGCCGCACGCGCAATGACCTGAATGCCACCCGCTTTTTCATCCTCACGGCCTGAGGCAGATCCCACCATAATACGTTCCTTATGAGCCTGCTTTACTGTAGCGCGAATGATCGCACTTTTGTACCTGCGTATCACATTGCAATACATCATACCGGCATGTAAGATGCGCGACCTGTATCACATCGTAATACACTGCATCATAATTTCATGAGAGTTCTGCTATGACCGCTTCGCCCGCTGCTCCGCCAGCTCCGCACCCGTTTACACTGCGCCTGGCTCTCGGGCTGGTGGGCGTGCTGATCGCGGCGCTGACGTCAGGACTCAACGATAGGGTCACGGATATTGCGCTGGCAGATATCCGCGCCGCTATCGGTATCAGTCACGATCGCGGTAGCTGGATTGTCTCCGGCTATCAGGCAGCTGAAGTCGCCGCAATGATGATTGCGCCCTGGTTCGCCGTCACCTTTTCTCTGCGCCGTTTTGCCCTGGTAGTATCTGCCGGCTTTATGCTGTGCGGCCTGGTGCTGCCGCTGACGCAGGATGCGACGCTGTTTATTGCGCTGCGCGTGCTGCAGGGTATCTTTGGCGGCGCGCTGCCGCCCTTGCTGATGACGGTGGCGCTGCGCTTTCTGCCGCCGCCGATCAAACTCTACGGCCTGGGCGCCTATGCGCTCACCGCCACCTTTGGCCCCAATATGGCGGCCTCGCTGGCGGCGTTCTGGACCGATGAGGTGGGCTGGGCGTTTGTGTTCTGGCAGGTGATCCCGGCCATGCTGCTGGCAATGACGCTGATTGCGTGGGGGCTGCCGCAGGATCCGCTGCGCCTGGAGCGCTTTCGGCAGATCGATCTGTTTGGCATGCTCACCGGCTGCGCCGGCATGGCGCTGCTGATTCTGGCCCTGACTCAGGGGGAGCGGCTGGACTGGCTCAGCTCACCGCTGTTTACCGCCATGCTGCTGAGTGCGCTGGCGCTGCTGACGGTGTTCCTGATTAACGAGTGGTTTCATCCGCTGCCGCTCTTCAGGCTGCAGATGCTGCGCCGTTCCAACCTGGCGCATGGCCTGCTGGCGCTGATGGCGGTGCTGATTCTGGCACTCTCCGGTTCAGCGCTGCCTTCGCTCTATTTTGGTCAGGTAGAGGGATTTCGTACGCTGCAGTTTGCGCCGCTGGCGCTGACAGTGGGTCTGCCGCAGCTGCTGATTGCCCCGCTGGTCGCGGCTCTGCTGAACATTCGCCGGGTCGACTGCCGCTGGGTGTTGTGCTGCGGCGTGCTGCTGCTGGTCACCGCCTGTCTGCTGGGAACGCAGATTACCACTGACTGGGCGCGGCAGAATTTCTGGCTGATGCAGGTCCTGCAGGCGTTCGGACAGCCGATGGTGATCCTGCCGGTGCTGATGAGTGCCACCAGCGTTGTGGCGCCGCCGGAGGGCCCTTTTGCTTCCGCCATGTTTAACACCGTACGCGGTTTTTCCAGCATCGCAGCCAGCACGCTGGTGGAGTGGTTTATCAGCCATCGCGAACAGTTCCACTCGCATGTGCTGGTGGATCAGGCGGCCAGCCGCAGCTGGCTGATGACCGCCACCAGCAGCGCGCAGGCTGGCAGCAGTGCTCCCCTGCTGCCGGACGGCAGCGCCAGTAGCGTGCAGAACCTGAGCGGATTTGCCGCCCTGCTGAAACATCAGGCGCTGGTGCTCAGCCTGAGCGATGCCTGGCTGATGCTGACCGCCTTTGGCGCCCTGCTGCTGCTGCTGACGCTCTGCCTGGCGCACCGCGTCTGGCCGCCTCAAACATTGATTCAACCTGTTACGCCACGTCGGGAACACTGATATGCAACTCTCTGCTGTAAAAAGAACGGCGCTGCTAAGCGCCCTGTTAGTACTGCTGCTCGCGCTCGCCTTTCTCCTCTGGCGTGCCATGACCACCAACGATCATCGCACCGATGATGCCTGGGTTAATGCAGATTACACGCTGGTCGCCCCCAAAGTTTCAGGCTATATCGCCCGGGTCAGCGTGCAGGATAACCAGCACGTCCGGGCGGGCGATCTGCTGGCAACGCTTGACGATCGCGATTTTCGCGTAGCGCTGGAAACCGCACGCGCTTCGCTGCAGGTCAGCGAGGCGAAACGGCTAAGCACCCAGGCGCAGCTGGCGCAGCAGCAGGCGACGATTAATCAGGCAAAAGCGACGCTGGCGGCCAGTGAGGCAGCGGCCCGCTACGCCGGCCAGAACGCCGCACGTTATAATCAGCTTTATAAAAGTGGCACCATTGCGGCTGACGATCAGCAAAAAGCGGACGCTAATCAGCGTTCCGCTTCGGCGACGGTACGGCAGAGTGAAGCGGCGCTGGACGCGGCGCTTAAGCAGGTTAATGTTCTGCAGGCGGCCGTACGTCAGGCGGAGGCGGATGTCGCCGCCGCGCAGGCGAATGTCGACCAGGCGCAGCTTAATCTCTCCTATACCCGCATTGTTGCGCCGGTAGAGGGCACGGTAGGCCAGCGTAGCGTACGTCCGGGCGCCTATGTCAGCGCCGGCAGCCGCCTGCTGGCGGTGGTGCCGCTGCAGCAGATCTATATTACGGCTAATTATCTGGAAACCCAGCTGACCGACGTGCGGCAGGGACAAAAAGTCAGCGTGACTATCGATGCGCTGCCGGGAAAAACTTTTACCGGGCGTATCGACAGCATTGCGCCGGCAACGGGGGCAACCTTCTCAGCAATTTCACCTGATAATGCAACGGGCAACTACACTAAAGTGGTTCAGCGTCTGCCGGTAAAGATTGTGCTTGATGCGGGTCAGCCCGATCTGGCGCAGTTGCGCGTCGGCATGTCGGCGATCCCGCACATTCAGACCCAATAAATTGTGAGCAATATCTCAGAACCGGCCTATTTATTTCTGGATCGATTCCGCGTAAATTAGCGCCCGATCCTGTTCCGGTCTGGCCGGGACCACCTGAGTAGAAAGCGTGTAGCGTTAATGAACTCCACCTTTCTCTTATTCTGTTCGGGTTACGCTGGTCTGGGATCGCCATCACGGTAACCGCACAGAGGAGTTATGTTGTGAAATACGCTTTGATGGGCATCTCTTTTTTCGTGTTGCTTTGGGTCGGCACCTTCGTGCTGATGCTCTGAGTACCGGACGGGGCGACCACACCAGTCGCCCCGACGCACGCTTAGCGCGCCTCTTCTGCCTCTTTTACCGCTCCCGGTAAGATACCGTCGGCGCGGAACATCGCCTTAATCCCCCGCACCGCCTGACGAATGCGATCGCTGTTTTCAATCAGCGCAAAGCGCACGTGTGTATCACCATATTCACCAAAACCGATGCCGGGTGACACGCAGACTTTTGCCTCCTGCAGCAGCAGTTTGGCAAACTCCAGCGAGCCAAGATGCGCGTAGCGTTCCGGGATTTTTGCCCAGACGTACATCGATGCCTTAGGCAAATCCACCATCCAGCCCGCTTCATGCAGCCCTTTTACCAGCACATCACGCCGGCGCTTATACTGCTCAGCGATATCGCGCACGCACTGCTGATCGCCCTCCAGTGCGGCAATGGCTGCCACCTGCAGCGGCGTGAATGTCCCGTAATCGTGATAGCTTTTGATGCGCGCCAGCGCCGCTACCAGCTCTTTGTTTCCTGTCATGAAACCGATACGCCACCCCGCCATGTTGTAGCTTTTGGAGAGCGTGAAGAACTCTACCGCCACGTCGCGCGCCCCCGGCACCTGCATGATTGAGGGCGCTTTCCAGCCGTCGTAGGTGATGTCAGCGTAGGCGAGATCGTGGATCACCAGCACGTTATACTGTTTTGCCAGCGCAATAACCCGTTCAAAGAAGTCGAGTTCTACGCACTGAGCGGTGGGATTGGAAGGGAAGCCGAGGATCATCATTTTCGGCTTCGGATAGCTTTCGCGAATCGCACGCTCCAGCTCATTAAAGAAATCCACCCCCGCGACCAGCGGCACGGAGCGAACCTGCGCCCCGGCGATCACCGCGCCATAAATATGGATAGGATAGCTGGGGTTGGGCACCAGCACGGTGTCACCGTGATCGAGCGTGGCGAGCATCAGGTGCGCCAGTCCCTCTTTGGAGCCGATAGTGACAATCGCTTCTGACTCCGGATCGATATCCACCTGATAGCGCTCAGCGTACCAGCGCGAAATCGCCCGGCGCAGGCGCGGAATACCTTTTGAGGTGGAGTAGCCGTGCGTATCTTCACGCTGTGCCACCTGACAGAGCTTTTCCACAATATGCGGCGGCGTAGCGCCATCCGGATTCCCCATTGAAAAGTCGATAATATCTTCGCCGCGCCGGCGCGCAGCCATCTTCAGTTCAGCGGTGATGTTGAATACGTATGGGGGAAGGCGTTCTATACGCGAGAAACGACGGGGTATGCTGTTATCAGCCATGATGTCCTCAGGATTACGTGAGCGCCCGGACCGTCCGAGCGACGCGGATCACTTGCTGTGACCTCACCCCGAACATAACGCGCTGTGACCTGCGCTGTCGAGAGCAGCAGAAAATTTTTTTATTTTTCGGGATTCAGGCAGCCAAACACCCAATCGTTTACCCATTGTCCGTTTAACAGATAATTATCCCGCAGAGTCCCCTCCAGCATAAAATTATTCTTTTCCAGAATGCGTCGGGATGGCCAGTTCCCCTCAATCACCAGCGCTTTCAGCTTATGAAATTCTGCGCTGAACAGAAAGTGAACCAGCGCCGCCAGCGCTTCGCTGCCGTAACCCTGCCCGGTGTAGCTGTGGCGCAGCATATAGCCAACTTCCGCCTGGCGATAAGGGTGCCACTCGGCGCTGCAGCCAAACAGGCCTATCGGTTCCTGATTTGTTTGCAGGCGTGCCACCAGGCACAGCATGTGAAAGCTGGCGGGCTGCCACGGCGCCAGGCGTTCATTGAAACGCTGACGAATGTCGTTTTCGTCGGGGATTTCGCTTACCCAGGTCATGGTGGCAGCGTCTTCATGTACCGCTTTGAAGATCTGCCAGTCTTCCGGCTGCAACCGGCTCAGGGTTAATCGCGGGGTCTGAAGTTGCATGGCGGCGCTCCGCTACGGGGAATAGTGCAACATAGCAAACTGCCGCAGCGACAGCCAGGGCGCCATTAATGGCGCCCCTACACAAATCCCACAGGAGCCGCATTTATGCGGCCCGTTAAACCCAGGGCGCCATTAATGGCGCCCCTACGCGCCTCCGCAGGGGCCGTATTTATGCATCCCGTTAAAACCAGGGCGCCATTAATGGCGCCCCTACACAAATTTCGCAGGGGCCGCGGCGTCATAAACCCTGTAGGGGCCGCATTTATGCGGCCCGTTAAACCCAGGGCGCCATTAATGGCGCCCCTACACAAATCCCACAGGGGCCGCATTTATGCGGCCCGTTAAACCCAGAGCGCCAGGCTGGCGCATTGCGCGCGCATTTTTTATTATGACGCCACCGATATTTTGTCCCGGAAACGCCTGTGCCCTTCCATTTTGACATGCTGCTGGCGGTGTTCGATCGTGCAGCGCTGATGCTTATCTGCCTCTTTTTTCTTACCCGCACCCGGGTGTTGCGCCAGCTGCTGCAGAAAGATGAACACACGCTGAGCGAGAAAGCGATCGTCACCCTGATTTTCTCGCTGTTTGCGCTGTTCAGCACCTGGTCCGGCGTGGCGGTGGATGGCTCGCTGCTAAATGTCCGCGTCATTGCGGTGATGGCGGGCGGCATTCTGTTTGGCCCCTGGGTGGGCGTGACGACCGGCGTCATTGCCGGGCTGCACCGCTTCCTGATCGACATAGATGGCGTCACGTCAGTACCCTGCCTCATCACCAGCATTGTGGCCGGTATCGCCTCTGGCGTAATCAATCGCCGGGTCAGCAAAGAGCAGCGCTGGGGGGCCGGCATAGCGGGCGGCATGCTGTGCGAGGCGCTGACTATGCTGCTGATCCTGTTATGGGCAAAGCCTGCAGCGCTCGGCCTGACGATTGTCTCGGAGATCGCCCTGCCGATGATTCTGGGTGCCTCCAGTATCGGATTGATTGTGCTGCTGGTGCAGAGCGTGGAGGGAGAAAAAGAGGCGATTGCCGCCCGGCAGGCCAAACTTGCGCTGGAGATAGCGAATAAAACGCTGCCGCTGTTTCGTCAGGTAAACAGCGATGCGCTGCGCGAAGTGTGCGATATTATCCGGCGCGACATCCACGCCGACGCGGTTGCCATTACCAATACGCAGCAGATTCAGGCGTATGTCGGCTATGGTGAACAGAACTACCATAATGGCGATGATGGCATCAGCCCCACCACCGCACAGGCGATTGCCAGCGGGAAGATCATTATCAAAAACAACGACGAAGCGCATCGCACGCGTGATATTCACTCGATGCTGGTGATCCCGCTCTGGGAGCAGGGTCAGGTGACCGGGACGCTGAAAATTTACTATCGCCGGGCGCACCGCATTACCGGCTCGCTGAAAGAGATGGCTATCGGGCTGTCGCAGATTATCTCGACCCAGCTGGAGGTATCGCGCGCAGAGCAGCTGCGTGAAATGGCCAATAAAGCGGAACTTCGGGCCCTGCAGAGCAAAATTAACCCCCACTTTTTGTTTAATGCCCTGAACGCTATCTCTGCCTCCATCCGGATGAATCCCGATACTGCCCGTCAGCTGGTTATCAACCTGTCGCGCTATCTGCGCTATAACCTTGAACTCAATGAGGATGAGCTGATCGATATCAAGAAAGAGCTGTGGCAGGTAAAAGATTATATTGCCATTGAGCAGGCGCGCTTCGGCGATAAGCTGTCAATGATCTACGATATCGACGACGATCTGCACTTTACTCTGCCCAGCCTGCTGATTCAGCCGCTGGTGGAAAATGCTATTGTGCACGGCATTCAGCCATGCCGGGGCAAAGGCGTAGTGACGCTCAGCGTGAAAGACCTGGGCGATCGGGTACGTATCGCCGTACGCGACACCGGACCGGGGATCAGCGACGAGGTGACCCGCCGCGTTGCGCGCAATGAGATGCCGGGCAATAAAATTGGCCTTCTGAATGTTCACCACCGTGTCAGACTGCTGACCGGCCAGGGGCTGATTATCATGCGCCACCAGCCGGGAACGGAAATCGCTTTTAGCCTGCCGAAAAACAGCCAGCCTCTCCCTGCCGCGCTCAGCGTTCAACCGGAAATAACAGTATGAAAGCCATAATAGTGGAAGATGAATTTCTGGCGCGCCAGGAGCTCAGCTGGATGATTCAGCAGCATAGTCAGATCACGGTAGAAGCAAGCTTTGATGACGGGCTGGATGTGCTGAAATATCTGCAGACGCATCGGGTCGACGTGATTTTTCTCGATATTAATATTCCGTCGCTGGATGGCATGCTGCTGGCGCAGAATATTCATCAGTTTACCCACAAGCCCCTGATTGTTTTTATCACTGCCTGGAAAGATTATGCGGTGGAGGCGTTTGAACTCGACGCGTTTGACTACATCCTCAAGCCCTACCATGAGGCGCGCATCATCACCATGCTGAACAAGCTGGAGGCCGCCACGCAGCCGCCGCCGCTGCAGAACAGCCAGGCTGTTACGCCCCAGACGGTGAACCTGCAGAAAGATGAGCGCATCATCGTTACCGATATCAACGATATTTACTATGTGGAAGCGCATGAGAAGCTGACGTTTGTCTATACGCGGCGGGAGGCCTACGTGATGTCAGTGGCCATCAGTGAGTTCTGCAGCCGGCTGCCGGAGACGCTGTTTTTTCGCTGCCATCGCTCTTACTGTGTGAACCTGAGTAAAATTCGCGAGATAGAGCCGTGGTTTAATAATACCTATCTGGTGAAGCTACGCGATCTGGAGGCGCAGGTACCGGTAAGCCGCAGCAAAGCCAGACCGTTCCGGCAGCTGATGCGGCTGTAAGGCGGACGACCCGCGCCGTCCGCCGCTGTGTCAGAGTACGCGGCCCAGCGCCTGACGCAGATGCGCGCCGGCCCCCAGCAGGCCGGGCTGATCGTGCGTGATCATATACACCGGAATATCGACCAGATAGTCGCGGAAACGTCCCTTATCTTCAAACGCCGCGCGAAAACCGGAGGCTTTGAAAAAGTCGAGGAAGCGCGGCACGATGCCGCCCGCAATATAAACGCCACCAAAGGTGCCGAGGTTCAGCGCCAGGTTGCCGCCAAAGCGTCCCATGATCACGCAGAACAGCGTCAGCGCGCGGCGGCAGTCGATACAGGTATCCTGCAGCGCCCGCTCGGTCACATCTTTTGGCTTGAGGTTTTGCGGCTCGCGCGCGTCAGATTTCACAATCGCGCGGTAAAGGTTGACCAGTCCCGCTCCTGACAGCACGCGCTCGGCAGAAACGTGGCCCATCTCCGCACGCAGCACTTCGAGGATCTGATCTTCCTCTTCGCTGTTTGGCGCGAAATCGACGTGGCCGCCCTCACCCGGCAGACTGACCCAGCGCTGATTGACGTGCACCAGATGGCTGACGCCCAGTCCGGTGCCCGCGCCGTAGATAGCGATCGGCTTATCTTTAACCGGCGCTTTGCCACCAAACTGGATCACTTCGTTTTCCGTCAGCATCGGGATCGCCATAGAGACGGCGGTGAAATCGTTGATAATTTCCAGCGTGCTGAAGCCCAGATTCTGTTTCATCTGGCGCGTTGAGAATGCCCAGTCGTGGTTGGTCATCTCGACCCAGTCTTCGGTGATCGGACAGGCGATAGCGATACAGCCATCAGTCACTGCCTGCTGCTGTTCCGCCAGATAGAAACGGATAACGGCTTCAAGATTGTCGTAGTCTGATGTGGAGAATGTTTTGGCGTGTGAGATGGCGCCGGTCTCTACCTCACACAGCGCGAGACGAGCGTTAGTACCGCCCACATCGCCGACCAGGGCGTATTTTGTCATTCTTCTGCTGCTCCGCTTGGGTCATAAATAGTGGCAAACACTATAGAAGCCTGCCAATAAAACAACAACGCCCGCCGGTGAGGCGGACGCTGTTAATCCAGTGTGATGCACAGCCTGGCGATTGTCAGGCCATCTGTATAGAGGCAACTTTCTTAAACTGCACCACTATTACGCTGATGCAGGGCGGCGGTAACTTTGCGCAGCAGCGGCGGCAGATCCTGTTTTTCCATCACCACTTCAATCAGCGACAAACGCGCGGTTTTGCTGACCACCGCCATCGCCGCCTCCAGCTGCGCGGTTTCGCTGACCCGCCAGCTCTGCGCCGCCCCTTCCAGGCTCATCGCCTGCGGCAGTGCGGTCCAGTTCCAGCGCGCAATGTCATTATAACGCTGTTCCGGACCGTGAATGGCGCGCTCTACGGTATAGCCGTCGTTATTGATCAGGAAAATAACCGGACGCTGCGCGTCGCGCTGCATGGAGCCCAGCTCCTGAATAGTCAGCTGTGCTGAGCCATCGCCAATGATCAGGATCACCCGGCTGTCGGGCCGCGCCGTCTGCGCACCAAACGCCGCGGGCAGCGTATAGCCAATCGAGCCCCACAGCGGCTGTACCAGCAGCTGCGCCCCCTCCGGCAGCTGCAGGGCCGCTGCGCCAAATGCCGCCGTGCCCTGATCGGCAAGGATAATATCACCCGGCAGCAGGAAGTGCTGCATTGCCTGCCAGAATGCCTGCTGAGTGATTATCCCTGCAGCAATCTGATGATTTTCCTCGCACTGCATGCTCTCTCCGGTCGGCCAGCGCAGGCAGTAACGCTGATAAACCGGCTGCAGCGCCGCCAGCGCCGCCCTCATCGGCAGCGCAAAGTGTTCGCCCGCCACGCAGCTGTGAAACGGCTGAATATCGATGACGCGTTCAGAGGAGAGCTGCTGGGTGAAGCCAGCGGTCAGCGTGTCGGTAAAGCGTACGCCCGCGCACAGCGTCACATCCGCGGCCTCAATCGCTTCGCGAATAGCCATGCTGCTGCCCGCCGCCGCGTAAGTGCCGACAAAACCGGGCTGCTGTTCATTGAGTACGCCTTTACCCATCAGCAGCGTCGCTGCCGGAATCGCGCGCAGCTCACGCAGTCCGGCCAGCTGTGCAGCTGCCCCCCAGCGTGCGGCGAGAAAATCAGCCAGCAGCGCCACGCGCTGTGCCGGTGCCAGCAGATGCTCAGCCGCCGCCGCAAAGGCTGCTGTGGCATCTGCGTTTTCACTGTGCGGCTCAGCACGTGCTGACGGCGGGGTTATCGCTGCCGCGGCCACGTCCACCGCCAGCAACAGGTAGCCCGGCCGATGCTCATGCAGCGCGGTGCTTATCACGCGATCGATCTCCGCCGCAGCGTTCTCTGCGGTAAGCACCGCTGTCGCGGCGTTGACCTCCTGCGCCATACGCAGAAAATGGTGAAAATCGCCGTCACCCAGCGAATGGTGCACGCACTCCCTCTGCTGCTGCACCCTCAGCGCCGGCGCACCGACAATCTGGATCACCGGCACATACTCGGCATAGCTGCCGGCGATGCCGTTAATCGCGCTCAGCTCGCCCACGCCAAAGGTGGTCAGCAGCGCTGCCGCGCCCTGACAGCGACCATAGCCGTCAGCCGCGTAGGCGGCGTTAAGCTCGTTGGCACAGCCGACCCAGGCGATCGCCGGATGTGCGATCACGCTGTCGAGGAACTGCAGATTGTAGTCGCCCGGCACGCCAAACAGGTGACGGATGCCCGCCTCATCCAGCCGCTGTAACAGATAGTCGCTTACGGTGAATCTCTTCATCAGATGCTCCTTCCAGGGGGAATGTTCTGGAGTATCAGCGATGGGTTTGAAATGAAGCGACTTTTTAACCGCGATTGCGCCAGGCTTAATGGCAAGCATTCGTTACGACATGATATCTCTCTGCAGAATGGGATCTTTCACGCTTTTTAGCGCAGTGTAAACGCATACACTAACCGGCCGGAATGCTCATTTCTATTGCAGGATAACCTTAAGCTATGCCTCTCTTTCCTCATCCCGATCGTTATCAGCAGATGCACTATCGCCGCAGTGGCCAGAGCGGGCTTAAACTGCCCGCTATTTCACTGGGGCTCTGGCACAACTTTGGCGACGCGACGCGCGTCGATACCAGCCGCGACCTGCTGCGCCACGCCTTTAACTGCGGTATCACCCATTTCGATCTGGCCAATAACTATGGTCCGCCGCCCGGTTCCGCAGAGAGCAACTTCGGTCGTATTTTACGGGAAGATTTCTCCGGCCTGCGCGATGAGCTGGTGATCTCCACCAAAGCGGGATACACCATGTGGGATGGTCCCTATGGTGACTGGGGGTCGCGTAAATACCTGATCGCCAGTCTCGATCAGAGCCTGAAACGGATGGGGCTGGAGTATGTGGATATCTTTTATCACCATCGTCCCGATCCGCATACGCCGCTGGAAGAGACGATGCGCGCGCTCGATCACTGCGTGCGTCAGGGTAAAGCGCTCTATGTTGCGCTCTCCAACTATCCGGCCGATCAGGCCGCACGCGCTATAGCGCTGCTGCGTGAGCTCGGCACGCCCTGTCTGATTCACCAGCCGCGCTATTCGCTGTTTGAACGCGGCCCGGAACAGGGCCTGCTGGATGTGCTGGGCGAACAGGGAACCGGCTGCATCGCCTTTTCACCGCTGGCAGGCGGCATACTGACCGATCGCTATTTAGCGGGCATCCCGCAGGATTCGCGTGCTGCCAGCGGCAGTAAATTCCTGAATGAGGACCAGCTTACCGCAGAGAAAATGGAAAAAGTGCGGCAGCTGCAGATGCTGGCGCAGCAGCGCGGGCAGAAGCTGGCGCAGATGGCGCTGAGCTGGGTGTTACGCGATCCGCGCATCACTTCAGTGCTGATTGGCGCCAGCAAAATCGCGCAGATCGACGACGCGGTAGCGATGCTGAGCCAGCCGGCGCTGACCGCTGAAGAGCTGCAGGCGATCGATCAGATCCTGATGTAACCGCTCTCTTTTACGGCAGCAGGCGGGGTTAACCGACCGCATAT
Organism: Pantoea sp. M_9; assembly: GCF_008631385.1. Lineage (NCBI taxonomy): Bacteria > Pseudomonadati > Pseudomonadota > Gammaproteobacteria > Enterobacterales > Erwiniaceae > Pantoea > Pantoea sp. M_9. The sequence goes on from NZ_VWUF01000001.1 coordinate 833,274, forward strand.
TCTGCTGCCGTCGTGCTTTTTCAGACTAAATCTCAAGGCTAAGCTGGTCCGATGTGGCACACTGGTCTGACGATAGCAGTGATAAGCTGTCGCAAGGAGATAACATGAAATCTGCACTTTTCGTTGCCGTTTTGCTGGCAACATTATCGCCGCTGGTGCCACACACAGCCCATGCTACCAGCGCTACCATCGATCTTGCCCCCGGCGTCAGTTTACAGCTGGGAGAACGCGACCGTCGCGGCTATTACTGGGATGGCGGGAACTGGCGCGAACCGCGCTGGTGGAACGACCGCTACCAGTATAATGAACATCGCTGGTGGCGCCATGAAGAGTGGAAGCGTCATAAGGCGTGGGAACGCGACCGCGAACATGAACGACGCCGGCATGAGCGGGAACGCTGGCGCGAACAGGATCGCCATCATGAACGGGAACGTCGCGCGCACTGGCGACACGATGGCCCGCCACATCATCATGACCACCATCACTGAACCCCCTCCCGGCGCTATCGCGCCGGTTTTTACGCTACCAGCCGAGCGCCTCACCCACCAGTAAATAGATATTCAGCGCCACGACCAACATCACAATCAGGCGGCCGGTGTTCTGCATCAGGCGGGAGTTGACCAGTTCATCACCCATCAGCTCACGATTTCCGGTAAACGCCAGCAGCGGGATCAGCGCCAGCGCGATACCAAAACTCAGCAGCACCTGACTCATCACCAGAATGCGCGTCGGGTCCCAGCCAGCCCAGATAACAATAAATGAGGGCAGCATGGTAATCACCCGCCGGACCCACAGCGGAATATGAAACCGGATAAAACCCTGCATCACCACCTGCCCCGCCAGGGTGCCGACCACCGTAGAGGAGAGTCCGGCCGCCACCAGGCTCAGTCCAAATACAATCGCTGCAGCCTGTCCAAGCAGCGGCTCCAGCGTCAGGTATGCCTGATCCAGATCGACAATGGAGGTATGTCCGCTGAAGTGAAACGCTGCCGCCGCCGTGGCCATCATGGCCAGGTTCACGAAACCGGCGATGGTCATCGCGATCGCCACATCCAGCTTGGTGGAGGAGTAGCGTTCGGCTTTGGTGCCTTTATTACCGTGCTGAGTCAGCGCCGAGTGCAGATAGATAACGTGCGGCATAATGGTGGCGCCCAGTACGCCGGCTGCCAGAAATACCGCATCAGACCCTGGTAACGAAGGCAGGGCCATCCCGGTAACGAGCTGGCTGACGCTGGGCTGGGAGAAAAAGAGCTCAACGATATAGGCCGCTGCAACAAACAGCAGCAGGCCACCAATCACCCGCTCCAGCGGTTTCTGTCCGCGGCTTTGCAGCATCAGGATCAAAAAGGTCGCAATGCCGGTCAGCACGGCGCCCTGCAGCAGTGAGATGCCCAGCAACAGCTTAAAGCCCAGCGCAGCACCGATAAACTCTGCCAGGTCGGTCGCCATCGCGATGATTTCGGCCTGCACCCAGTAGAACCAGACGGCGGGACGCGGGAAACGGTCGCGTATGTGCTCCGCCAGGTTTTTACCGGTTGCGATCCCCAGTTTGGCTGACATCAGCTGGATCAGCATCGCCATGACGTTTGCCCAGACCACTACCCACAGAAGCTTATAGCCATAGGCGGCTCCTGCCTGGATGTTGGTGGCAAAGTTACCCGGATCGATATAACCGATAGCGGCGATAAACGCAGGCCCCAGCAGGGCGAGCTTGAGTTTTCTGGCTCCGCGGGCGGCGCGCTCTGCGGTGCGGCTTTCTGACATAGTGTGATCCTGTCCTGACGCGTGTAGACCCCACTGAGTTTAGGGAGCCTTACAGGCGAGTGAAATCTGGTTATATTTATCGCAGTAATAGATAGTGCTATAAAGTATAGCCAATGCTATACATCAACGCAAAGATCGGCCTCTGACAAAGCATAGAACGGTTTTACTCTACGCCCGGAACAAATTATAAACAATCTCTGTGTGGATAAATTGTGTGAGCGGTTTGTTACGGTGATGTGAGCAGGCAGAGTTATCCGCAAAAAATTGCGATACTGAATACTTATAATGCGGGTTTGATCTCGTTTTTAAGTAACGTGTTACATAGAATACGCAGCAAAATACAACCCTCCTCAAATTTGGAGCCGATATGTCCCATATTTTGCATTTCCTTTTAGCACTGGTGGTCGTCGGCGTGCTGGCCCTGCTGGTCAGTCACGACCGTAAAAGTATTCGCTTTCGCTATATCGCACAGCTTTTAGTGATTGAACTCCTGCTGGCGTGGTTTTTCCTGACCTCTGAAGCCGGACTGGGCTTTGTTAAGGGCTTTGCCAGCATGTTTGATTACCTGCTGAAATATGCAGGCGAAGGCACCAATTTTGTGTTTGGCGGCATGAACGAAAAGGGGCTCGCCTTCTTCTTCCTTAATGTTTTATGCCCTATCGTCTTTATTTCCGCGCTGATCGGTATTTTGCAGCATTTCCGCATTCTGCCGTGGATCATCCGCGGTATCGGAACCGTGCTGTCAAAAGTCAACGGCATGGGCAAACTGGAGTCTTTTAACGCCGTCAGTTCTCTGATTCTGGGACAGTCAGAAAATTTCATCGCGTATAAAGATATTCTCGGCAAAATGTCGCAGCGTCGTATGTACACCATGGCGGCTACCGCTATGTCGACCGTATCGATGTCCATTGTGGGCGCCTACATGACCATGCTGCAGCCAAAGTATGTGGTTGCCGCACTGGTGCTGAATATGTTCAGTACCTTTATCGTTCTGTCGCTGATCAACCCGTATCGCGTAGAGAACGAAGAAGATCTGCAGCTGCAGGATCTGCATAAAGGTCAGAGCTTCTTTGAGATGCTGGGTGAATATATTCTTGCCGGTTTTAAAGTGGCGATTATCGTTGCGGCTATGCTGATTGGCTTTATTGCCCTGATCTCCGGTCTGAATGCGCTGTTTGACCTGATTTTTGGCATCAGCTTCCAGGGCGTGCTGGGCTATGTATTCTATCCGTTTGCCTGGGTGATGGGTGTTCCGGCGCATGAAGCGCTGCAGGTAGGCAGTATCATGGCCACCAAACTGGTCTCTAACGAGTTTGTGGCAATGATGGATCTGCAGAAAGTTGCAGGCCAGCTGTCACCTAACGCAGAGGGTATTCTTTCGGTGTTCCTGGTATCGTTCGCTAACTTTTCATCCATCGGGATTGTGGCTGGCGCGATTAAAGGACTGCATGAAGAACAGGGCAATGTGGTATCACGCTTTGGCTTGAAACTGCTCTACGGTTCAACGCTGGTCAGCGTGCTCTCAGCTGCCATTGCCGGTCTGGTTCTCGCTTTCTGATTATCAGGGCGGGCTTCGGCTCGCCCTGCTCTCCTGCTCAGCCGATACGCCTTCCGCACCACGCTTCCCGCTTTTCTCTGCGCTTTCTGCACATCACTGATTTTCACCAACGGAATAGCTGCCGCTATAAAGCGTGCGTTGCAGGGTGCAGAACTGACAGAAGAAGGTCATTCAGAAAGAGAAGATTTATCGCAGTAACGGAAAGATATTCAGAGCAACAACGAAGATTTGGTGGAGATAAGCGGGATCGAACCGCTGACCTCTTGCATGCCATGCAAGCGCTCTCCCAGCTGAGCTATACCCCCACATCTGGAATCATTCTTTCGGTTCAAACCGTTGGGAGCGGTTTGGTGGAGCTAAGCGGGATCGAACCGCTGACCTCTTGCATGCCATGCAAGCGCTCTCCCAGCTGAGCTATAGCCCCGTACCGAAAAAACTGCCGGGCAGACCCGACGGACGGCATAATATGAAACCGCCCTGAGTGTGTCAACGGCAAATTCTCGTTCTGTGTGCAATCGCTGAAAAAGACGGCAAACCCGTGTTGTAGTGATCTTTTTTTCGCCATTTATGCCCTCCCGCTGCTGCTGGCGACCAAAAAGCAGCACGCTGGCGGGTTAAATTCAGGTTAAAGATGTTAGCGCCAGGCTTGTTTTCGTTAATGGTCCGTGTAAAACTTCGCACGCTAATTAACCGGTTGACCTGCCAGGGTTAGCTCCTTAATAACCGGTAAAAATCATCCCATTGTTTAATAAAAGAAAAAGAGAATTATGTCGCTACATACTCCCAAAGAGATCGCCCAGCTGGCGATTCAGGCTGGCGTGGCTAAAAGCCGCCTGCCCGTTTCAACCTTATTAATCCTTGGCTTTATGGCCGGTGCCTTTATCGCTACCGGCTTCCTGCTTGATCTGCACGTCATTAACCAGCTGCCTGCTGAATGGGGCTCATTCTCCAGCTTCCTGGGCGCTGCCGTATTCCCGGTTGGCCTGATCCTGACCGTGCTGGCTGGCGGTGAGCTGCTGACGGGCAATATGATGACGCTGCCGGTGGCGTGGTTTGCCCGCCGTATCAGCGCCCTGAGCGTCCTGCGTAACTGGTTCTGGGTTACGGTTGCGAACTTTATGGGTAGCGTCGCCGTCGCCTGGTTCTTTGGGCATATGCTGGGCATGACGGAAGGTGACTACCTGAAAAAAACCGTTGCGATTGCGCACGCTAAAGTCAGCGCCGATTTCCTGCATGCCTTTATCTCTGGCGTGGGCTGTAACTGGCTGGTCTGCCTGGCAGTATGGCTGGCGTTTGCCAGTAAAGATATGGTGGGCAAGATCATGGGGATGTGGTTCCCGGTAATGGCGTTCGTGGCCATTGGTTTCCAGCACGTCGTGGCGAACATGTTTATTGTGCCGGCGGCTATCTTTGCGGGTCAGATGAGCTGGGCCGAGTTTGCGCCTAACGTTATTGCCGTATTCCTTGGCAACGCCGTAGGGGGAGCTATCTTCGTTGGTCTGACCTATTTCCTGGCCTTCCGTCCTGAGCAGGCAGTTGCACGCGAAGCGTCGTAATCTATTAATGTCTTTTATTGGTCGTAAAAAGCATTTTCTGTCCGGATTACTTTTCCCAGTAACGTTTTGTTGTAATATGTAGAGCTAATGTATTCAACAGGGACAGCATCGTGAAAAAGGAATGGCTAACCCCCGAAGAGCTCGCGCTTGAAACGGGCTACAGTCGGCAGACGGTGAACAAATGGATCAAACGCGAAAACTGGACCACCACGCCTAAGCCCGGTGTACAGGGCGGCAAAGCGCGTTTGATCCATATCGATGAGCGGGTGAAGAGCTTTATTCAGTCCACCCGCCATGCGAGTGAACCGGCAGCGAATTACGCCGCTCAGCAGAATACGTTACCTGCGTTATTAATAAATTCTGTCCAGCAAATGACGCAGACAGAACAGGACCAGCTCGCCGCCCTTTTACTACGTGAAGGGATCCGCGGTGTTCTGGAAAGGCTGGGTATTCAGGATGCATAAAAAAGCCGGAGGCGATTGCTTCCGGCTTTTTTGTTATGCCTGATAACGCTCCCGCAGCGAGCGAGAGCGGTAAGCTATCAGGCGTTAGCTTCGCGCTCAGCAATAAATGCCAGCGCTTTATCAATCCGCGCGACGCTGCGGCTGCGGCCAATCGCTTCCACGGTCACATCCAGCGCCGGCGACTGCCCTGCTCCGGTAACGGCAACACGCAGCGGCATGCCCACTTTCCCCATACCCAGCTCAAGTTCATCCGCCGCGCTCTGAATCGCATGGTGAATCTGCTCTGCATTCCAGTCGCTGTCGCTCAGCGCAGCCAGCTTGTCACGCACCCGCTCCAGCGGCTGACGCGCAACCGGACGCAGGTGCTTCTTCGCGGCATCCGCATCAAAAGCGTCAAACTCTTCATAGAAGTAGCGGCAGGAAGCGGCAATCTCCACCAGCGTTTTGCAGCGGTCGCCCAGCAGCGTCACCAGTTTTGCCAGTTCAGGCCCGGTGCGGGTATCGATCTGCTGCTGTTCAATGTGCCACTGCAGATGCGTCGCCACATACTCTGGCGGCAGCGTAGTAATATAGTGGTGATTCAGCCACTGCAGTTTTTCAGTGTTGAAAGCGCTGGCTGATTTGCTGACCGCATCCAGCGTAAACAGCGATTTCATCTCAGGAATGCTGAAGATCTCCTGATCGCCATGAGACCAGCCCAGACGAACCAGATAATTCAGCAGCGCCTCCGGCAGATAGCCATCGTCACGATACTGCATCACGCCTACCGCGCCATGACGCTTGGAGAGTTTTTTACCATCATCACCGAGGATCATGGAGACGTGCGCATAGACAGGAACCTGCGCGCCAATCGCTTTCAGGATGTTGATCTGACGCGGTGTGTTATTGATGTGATCTTCACCACGGATAACGTGCGTGATCCCCATGTCCCAGTCATCCACCACCACACAGAAGTTGTAGGTCGGTGAACCATCAGTACGACGAATGATCAGGTCGTCCAGCTCCTGATTGCTGAATTCAATCGGGCCGCGGATCTGATCGTCAAAAATGACAGAGCCATCCTGCGGATTGCGGAAACGGACCACGCAAGGCTCATCAGCGGCGTGATGTTCATGGCTGTCGCGGCAGCGACCGTCATAGCGTGGCTTTTCACCATTAGCCATCTGCTCTTCACGCAGTGCATCAAGTCGCTCGCGGGAGCAGTAGCACCTGTAGGCGGTGCCCGCTTCCAGCATCTCATCAATGACGTCGTTGTAGCGGTCAAAACGTTTGGTCTGATAGTAAGGACCTTCATCCCAGTCAAGGCTCAGCCAGTTCATACCATCCATAATGGCTTCGATCGCTTCCGGCGTGGAGCGCTCCAGGTCAGTGTCCTCAATACGCAGGACAAACTCGCCTTCGTAATGACGTGCAAAAAGCCAGGAGTAAAGCGCGGTGCGGGCGCCTCCAACGTGCAGATAGCCGGTCGGGCTGGGGGCGAAGCGGGTTTTAATTTTCATTCAGCATTGCCTTAGATGCGCAGGTTTTCCTGTCTGGATGACAAAAAAACGGGTTAACGCGAAAAAACAGTGCGCACATTCTAGCAGGTGGAGATGATTCCTCAATCACTCTCACCGTTGCTACCGCAGCGCAAACGGCTTTTTCTGCTAATAAAACCAGCACATTGGCTAAAACCCCCGCAGGGTGACTATTTTTAAAGCGAACAAACATTTTAATTTTAAAAAGCGTTGACTCACTTCGAAGGATCCCTATAATGCGACTCCACACAGCGGGGGTGATTAGCTCAGTTGGTAGAGCATCTCCCTTACAAGGAGGGGGTCGGCGGTTCGAACCCGTCATCACCCACCACTCTCAAGGTGGCCCGCAGTGAACAGGTAGTAAGAGATAAGATATGGGTGATTAGCTCAGTTGGTAGAGCATCTCCCTTACAAGGAGGGGGTCGGCGGTTCGAACCCGTCATCACCCACCATATCTTAGCCATGCAGCCTGTTAAAGAAGTACCGAAGTGGGTGATTAGCTCAGTTGGTAGAGCATCTCCCTTACAAGGAGGGGGTCGGCGGTTCGAACCCGTCATCACCCACCACTTCGGGTCGTTAGCTCAGTTGGTAGAGCAGTTGACTTTTAATCAATTGGTCGCAGGTTCGAATCCTGCACGACCCACCAAATTCAGAAAAAAGCGCCCTATGGGCGCTTTTTTTGTTTCTTTCGGGTGGCATTAACATCCAGGACGGCATTAATGCCGCCCCTACAAACAAACCGCTCTGCTCGCACCTGTAAGGGCCGCATTTATGCGGCCCTGGTTTATGCGATCTACCCGGCCCAGGGCGGCATTAATGCCGCCCCTACGGTTTCATGATACGTAGGGGCCGCATTTATGCGGCCCTGGTTTATGCGCTCTACCCGTCCCTGGGCGGCATTAATGCCGCCCCTACGGTTTTAAGATACGTAGGGGTCGCATTTATGCGGCCCTGGTTTATGCGATATACCCGCCCCTGGGCGGCATTAATGCCGCCCCTACGGTTTACATAGCTTCGGACACATCTGTAGGGGCCGCATTTATGCGGCCCTGGTTTACGCGATCTACCCGACCCTGGGCGGCATCAATGCCGCCCCTACGGTTTACATAGCTTCGGACACATCTGTAGGGGCCGCATTTATGCGGCCCCTAAATAAGCGCGGCCCTCAACATTCGGGCTGCACGCCTGAAGCCTTTACTTCTGCTGCCGATAACCTTCAGAGTTAATGGCAAGGAGAAAATGATGACGACAATATCAGGTATCAGCACTATCGGGGCCGGGGGCAGCAGCGGAGGCGGGGCAGCCTCCGAGATTGCCGCTATTAATAAACAGATCGCCGCGATTACCAGCCAGCTCAAATCTCTGGCGGACGATCATACGCTGACGCAGGAGCAAAAATCAGAACAGCAGCAGATGCTCGAGAGCCAGATCCAGATGCTCTATGCACAGATTGCTCAGATTCAGCAGCGCGAAGCGGAAAAGGCAGAACAGCAGCAGCAGACTGAGCAGCCGGTGAGCGCCCGGGCCGATGGCATTAACCGGCCAACGCCAGACAATCAGCTCGACGTCTATATCTAAAACGCCGGATAGAGTGAACGAGTCTGCGTCAGCAGTTCAGCCTGCTGACGCACTTCCTGCCAGACCGCCTCCGCAGCGGGCGTAAGCGAACGGTTTTTACGTTTGATCAGCATCAGACTGCGGTTCATCTCCGGATAAAGCCGGCGTACCACCAGCTTGCGTCCCGAAGGCAGCGGCAGCGCCAGCGCCGGCAAAATGCTGATGCCGATGCCCGCTTCCACCATCGGATAGAGGGTGGCCGGATGACCAATCTCCTGTACCACGTTCACACTGATAGCGAGCTGCTGCAGTATCGCGTCCACCAGCATGCGGCTGCCTGAGGCGTAGTCCTGCAGTACCATATTACGATCTGTCAGCATCGCCCAGGTAACGCTCTCGGTTTGCGCCAGCGCATCATTCTGGTGACAGAGCAGCAGGAAAGGCTCCTGCAGGATCTCTTCGGCATCAAACTCTGCGTCACCCAGCGGGCCAATCACAATCCCGAAATCAACTTCCGCATTACGCACGCTGTGCAACACGGCCTGCTGCACCCTGTCGTGCAGGATCACGCGGATATCGGGATAGTGCTGCTGCGTGCTGGCCAGACATTGCGGCATCAGATGCGCAGAGGGCGTCTGACTTGCCGCCACCCGTACGGTGCCGCTGCGCTGCTCGCCGTAACTGCGCACATCCAGCAACGTGGTATTCAGCTCTTCCAGCAGGCGCGTCAGCCGGGTTGCCAGCTGCTGCCCGGCTCCGGTCAGTAATACTTCACGCGTCGTGCGATCCAGCAGGCGCACGCCTATTTCCGCCTCCAGCTCTTTCACGCTATGGCTTACCGCCGACTGGCTTAACCCTATCAGCTGCCCCGCCTGGCTAAAGCTTCCCTGTCGGCCAACAGCAACAAAAGTACGCAGCTGGCGTAACGTATAATTCATCGATTCTGCTCATAGATTAATGCAATAAATCAATTTTATTTCTAAACGCGCTTAGCGCACAATCTCTGCAAGACTTTTTCTTTTAACCGGACGTTAACAATGGGCTTTTTACGACTCGATCCAATGATGATCAAACTCATCATTACCGTGCTGCTGGCCAGCTTTCTGCCGGCACGCGGCGGTTTTGTCGACTTTTTTGAATACCTCACCACTGCCGCTATTGCCCTGCTCTTCTTTATGCACGGGGCCAAACTGTCGCGCGAGAAGATTATTGCCGGCAGCAGCCACTGGCGTCTGCATCTGTGGATTATGTGCAGCACGTTTGTGATTTTTCCGGCGCTCGGGCTGCTGCTGGTCTGGTGGCACCCGGTTAACGTCGGACCTGAAATCTATACCGGCTTCCTCTACCTCTGTATTTTGCCTGCCACTGTACAATCTTCTATCGCCTTTACCTCTATGGCAGGCGGGAATGTTGCGGCGGCGGTCTGCGCTGCGTCCGCCTCCAGCCTGCTGGGCGTGTTTATTTCCCCTCTGCTGGTCAATCTGGTGATGAACGTGCACAGTGCGGCACCGGGTAACGGTCTGGAGCAGATTGGTAAGATTGTGATGCAGCTGCTGGTGCCATTTGTTATCGGTCATCTCTCCCGCCGCTGGATCGGCGGCTGGGTGGAAAAGCATCGCAGCCTGATTGGCAAAACCGATCAAACCTCGATTCTGCTGGTTGTCTATTCAGCCTTCAGTGAAGCGGTGGTAAATGGCATCTGGCATCGCGTTGGCGTCGATACCCTGCTATGGATTCTGGCAGGCAGCCTGCTGCTGCTGCTGATTGCGCTGGCAATCAATATCGGTGCCTCACGGCTGTTTGGTTTCAGCCGGGCTGATGAGATTGTGGTACTGTTCTGCGGTTCAAAAAAGAGCCTGGCGAACGGCGTGCCGATGGCTAATATTCTTTTCCCGGCCAGTGCGGTGGGCATTATTGTGCTGCCGCTGATGATCTTTCATCAGGTACAGCTGATGATCTGCTCGTTCATTGCCCAGCGCTATAAAGCAGGTAATGAAAAGCGGCTGGCGCAGCAGCCAGAAGTGCAGAAGTCATAAAAAACGGCCCGCGCAAGCGGGCTTTTTTATTGCGGGGGGCGCCTGAGCGGTGCGATCAGCCCCTGCAGCCCCTCAATTTTAATCGCCAGCGTCAGCTGCATCAGCTCACCCAGCGTACCCGCCGGAAACGCATTTTTGCGCGCAAACCAGAGCAGGTACTCTTCCGGCAGATCGATCAGCAGCCGGCCCTGATATTTACCAAACGGCATCACCGTGCTGGCGATAGCCAGCAGCTGCTGTTTATCCATGTTATGCGTCCAGCAGGCGGATCATCTCCGCTTCGTCAATAACCGGAATACCCAGCTCCTGCGCCTTCGCCAGCTTGGAGCCCGCCGCTTCGCCGGCGATCAGCAGATCGGTTTTCTTTGATACGCTGCCGCTGACTTTGGCGCCCAGCGCGGCAAGACGCGCTTTTGCATCATCGCGATTCATCTGCGACAGAGAGCCGGTAAGTACCACCGTTTTGCCGGCAAAGGGACTGTCGATCTCTTCTGCTTTGATCACCGCGACGGCAGGCCAGTGAATGCCGATCTCTTCTGTCAGCTCGCGGATCACCTCACGATTGCTCTCTTCTTCCATAAAATTGCGGACGTGAGCGGCAACAACCTTACCCACATCCGGCACGGCAATCAGCGCATCGAGATCGGCATCCATCACCCGCTCCAGCTCGCCAAAGTGACGGGCGAGGTTAGCTGCCGTCGCTTCACCCACCTCGCGGATCCCCAGCGCATACAGGAACCGCGGCAGCGTCGTCAGTTTAGCTTTTTCGAGTGCGGCCACCACGTTTTGTGCCGATTTCGGTCCCATGCGATCCAGTCCGGTCAGTTTACCGACCGTCAGGCGAAACAGATCGGCTGGCGTTTTTACATACTCTTTCTCAACCAGCTGATCGATAATTTTATCTCCCATGCCATCCACATCCATGGCGCGACGCGAGACAAAATGCTTAAGCGCCTCTTTGCGCTGGGCGCCGCAGATCAGCCCTCCGGTACAGCGTGTCACCGCTTCACCCTCTACCCGCTCCACGTCAGAGCCACACACCGGGCAGTGCTGCGGAAACACAATTTCGCGTGCGTCAGCCGGCCGGTCAGACTCCACCACGCTGACCACCTGCGGGATCACGTCACCAGCGCGGCGAATCGCTACGCGGTCGCCGATACGCAGGCCGAGACGGGCGATCTCATCGGCGTTGTGCAGGGTGGCATTACTTACTATGACGCCTGCGACCTGCACCGGTTCGAGACGCGCTACCGGCGTAATGGCGCCGGTGCGTCCGACCTGAAACTCAACGTCGCGCACCACGGTCAGCTGCTCCTGTGCCGGAAATTTGAAGGCGATCGCCCAGCGCGGCGCGCGCGCCACAAAACCGAGCCGCTCCTGCAGCGCCTGTGAATCGACTTTGATTACCACGCCGTCGATATCAAACCCGAGCGCAGGCCGCTCCTGCTCGATATGATGATAAAACGCCAGCGCTTCATCAGCGGTATGAACCCGTTTTATCCGCTCACTGACCGGCAACCCCCAGGCTTTAAACTGCTGCAGGCGTTCCCAGTGGCTGGCCGGGATCTCGCCACCCTCCAGCAGGCCAAAACCGTAGCAGAAAAAGGTCAGCGGGCGTCTGGCGGTAATGCGGGGATCGAGCTGACGCAGTGAGCCGGCTGCCGCATTACGCGGATTCGCAAAGACTTTGCCACCGGTACGCCGCGCTTCTTCATTGAGCTTTTCAAACCCGCTTTCAGTCATAAACACTTCACCGCGCACTTCCAGCCGCGCCGGAATATTGTCGCCCTGCAGCCGCAGCGGGATCGCCCGGACGGTGCGCACGTTAGCGGTAATATTTTCGCCGGTTGTGCCGTCGCCGCGGGTGGCGGCCCGCACCAGTAAGCCGTTTTCATACAGCAGGCTGACCGCCAGACCATCAAGTTTGAGTTCACAGCAGTAGGTCAGCTCATCGCTGCTCTTGAGCCGATCCTGTACGCGTTTGTTAAAGGCGCGGAACCCTGCCTCATCAAAGGTATTATCCAGCGACAGCATCGGCACTTCATGCCGCACCTGCTCAAAAGCGGTCAGCGGCGCCGCGCCGACCCGCTGCGTAGGTGAATCGGGCGTAATCAGATCGGGATGCGCACGCTCCAGCTCGCGCAGCTGATTCATCAGCCGGTCATATTCAGCATCCGGGACTTCCGGCGCATCCATCACGTGGTAGAGATACTCATGATGACGCAGCGTGGTACTGAGCGCTGCGATCTGCTCCTGAACTGATTTCATAGCGTTTATCCGATAAAAAACCCCCGGCTGGCGGGGGTTGAGAGTGACTCTGTTTCACGCTGCAGGCTGCAGGCGTAAACATGTAATACTGCCGTAGCGGTTAGCCGCCAACCACCTCGCGAATGCGGGCTTTGTACGTCTCAAGCTTCTGCGGCGTCATCATGCGACGCTCGTCATCCAGCACCACGCCGCCGACGTCATCGGCAATACGCTGGGCTGACTGCAGCATCAGCTTAAAGTTCTGATGCGCATCGCCGTAGGATGGCACCATCATAAACATCGAGACGCCAGGTGTCGTGAAGTCGCCCATGGTGTCAGGGTTGAAGGAACCCGGCTTCACCATGTTGGCAAGACTGAACAGAACAGGACCGCTGCCGGCCGGACTCAGATGACGGTGGAAAATGTTCATCTCGCCAAACTGGAAACCCGCCTGCAATACGCCCTGCAGCAGCGCTTCACCATTGAGCGCACCGCCTGCATGAGCGGCAACGTGCAGAACCAGCACCGTCTCTTTTTTACTGCCGGGCGCTGCAGGCTGCGGCGCAGCGTCCTGTGACGCCGGTGTCGCTTCAGGCTCAGGTACGGCTTCAGGCTCAGGTGCAGCGCTGAATTCCGGAGCGGGCTGTACCGCAGGAAGAGGTTCGTTATCCAGCAGCGGATCGGCCTGTACCGGCGCAGGCTGCGGTTTCGCAACCGGCTGAGGCGCAGCGGGCTGCTGTACAGGCGGCGGAGAAACAGGCTGCTGTGGCGCGGGCTGCGCAGGCGCAGGCTTGCTGTCCAGCAGCGGATCGCCCGTCAGCGGGGTTTCATGCTGTGTGAAGGGCTGGCGTGCCGGCTCCGGCGCACGCGGCGCGGCCGGTTTGGCTGGCGGCGCGGTGAACACAGGCTCATCACTGTCGTCATGCTGACGATGGACGCGCACTTCACCGACGCCATCCTCTTCATCACTCAGCAGATCGTCATCCGCGTCATCGCGCTGTTTGAGACGTTTGTGCGGGCGATCGCGAAATACGGACGAACGCTCTTTACGACTGGTCCACAGTCCGTGAAGAAGCAGCGCTATTATGGCGATCGCGCCAACAACGATTAATATCAGACGCAAATCCTGCATCATTGTATTCTCTGTTGTTCCAATACCTTGCCACCACGGCAAACTTTATCCTCTAACTGTATTTGCCCTGCTACACAAGTGCAAGTCTGCGCACTATTTTCTGACAAATAAGATAGCCAGCCGACGCTTTTTCGCTGTTTTTTCGCACAAAGCAGGCCAGCTCACCGGGAAAAGCCAGGGTATGATGTTGATGCCGCTACTTACAGGAGAAAGGCTTGTTATGCCCGCAGAGAATTCAGTCTCATCATTTAATGGTCTTCACTACTTTGCCCGCGGCTGGAATCTGGTGCATATGCGGGGGATCCGCCGCTATGTCATTGTGCCGCTGCTGGTAAATGTGCTGCTGCTCGGCGGCGCGTTTTACTGGCTGTTCCGCCGGCTGGGAGAGTGGATCCCTCAGCTGCTTTCACACGTGCCCGACTGGCTACAGTGGCTGAGCTATCTCATCTGGCCGCTTTCAGTGATTTCAATCGTGCTGGTGTTTGGCTATTTTTTTTCCACGCTCGCCAACCTGATTGCTGCACCGTTTTGTGGCCTGCTGGCTGAACAGCTGGAGGGACAACTCACCGGCAGGCCGCTGCCTGACAGCGGCTGGATGGGCCTGCTTAAAGATCTGCCGCGTATTATGAAACGTGAACTGCAGAAGCTGGGTTACTACCTGCCGCGTGCGCTGGGCCTGCTGCTGCTCTATTTTATCCCTGGCTTTGGTCAGATAGTGGCGCCGGTTTTGTGGTTTCTGTTCAGCGCGTGGATGCTTTCTGTCCAGTACTGCGACTATCCGTTTGACAACCATAAGGTCAGCTTTCCGCATATGCGCACTGCCCTGCGGCGGCATAAAGTCGCCAATATGCAGTTTGGCGCGATGGTCAGCCTGTTTACCATGATACCCATTCTGAATCTGGTGATTATGCCGGTGGCCGTATGCGGTGCGACCGCGATGTGGGTCGATCGCTATCGTGCTGATTTAGCTCGCTATTAACCGCAGCGATCCAGGCTTATGCATTTTTCCGCACGGCTTATGGTCAGGGGCTATATAGATATACTATTTCTTTCCTTCCGCGCGGAGACAGAACAGGTATCCTCAAAGGGTTCCCAATATTTCATACAGTTAAGGACGGGCAATGAGTAAGATCTACGAAGACAACTCGCTGACAATTGGTCATACGCCGCTGGTTCGACTGAACCGCATCGGTAACGGACGTATTCTGGCGAAGGTCGAGTCGCGTAACCCGAGCTTCAGCATCAAGTGCCGTATCGGTGCCAATATGATTTGGGATGCAGAAAAACGCGGAATTCTGAAGCCTGGCGTAGAACTGGTTGAGCCGACCAGCGGTAACACGGGTATCGCCCTGGCATACGTCGCCGCTGCACGCGGCTACAAGTTAACGCTGACTATGCCAGAGACGATGTCAATTGAACGTCGCAAGCTGCTGAAAGCGCTGGGTGCCAATCTGGTGCTGACTGAAGGGCCAAAAGGCATGAAAGGCGCCATCGCTAAAGCGGAAGAGATTGTTGCCAGCGATCCGGATAAATATGTTCTGCTGCAGCAGTTCAGCAACCCGGCTAACCCGGAGATTCATGAAAAAACAACCGGGCCGGAAATCTGGGAAGATACCGACGGCGAAGTCGATGTTTTTATTGCCGGTGTAGGAACCGGCGGCACGCTGACCGGCGTGAGTCGCTACATCAAGAATACCAAAGGCAAGAAAGCGCTGATTACCGTGGCGGTAGAGCCGACCGACTCGCCGGTTATCGCACAGGCGATGGCGGGTGAAGAGATCAAACCGGGTCCGCATAAAATTCAGGGCATCGGCGCAGGCTTTATTCCCGGTAACCTTGACCTGCAGCTGGTCGATCGGGTTATTGCCATCACCAATGATGAAGCGATCAGCACAGCGCGTCAGCTGATGGAAGAGGAAGGTATTCTTGCCGGCATCTCATCGGGTGCGGCGGTGGCTGCTGCGCTGAAGCTGCAGGAAGATGAAGCCTTCGCAAATAAGAATATTGTGGTGATCCTGCCCTCTTCCGGCGAACGCTATCTCAGTACCGCACTCTTTGCCGATCTGTTCACGGAAAAAGAGCTGCAGCAGTAATCGTCAAAGTCTTAAAGTGTCGAAAAAAGCACCCTTTCGGGTGCTTTTTTGTGGCGCAGATCTCACTTTCACCACCGGGCAGATTGATTTCAGTGATGTCGCTCTGGTATTTAAGCTGCCAATTATTTCGGTGCCTGAAATTAATCTGCCCTTGAAGTGGATCAAGCTGAATCGATTTACTGATTTGGCGAAATGGCGAATCACGGCATAATTAACCCGGTGACGAACAAACGCAGTTGTTGATCCGTCATTGCAAAGATGGCTTATTCATCAGAGCGCCCTTTTCTGGTCAGCATGATGCCATACCAGCGCACCTACACAGGCTAAAGTTACGGCTCCAGGCTAGACTTTAGATCCATAACACCAAACCTGAAAAAGTTGGGGAAATAGCATGTTCCAGCAAGAAGTTACCATTACCGCACCAAACGGTCTGCACACGCGTCCTGCTGCACAGTTCGTCAAAGAAGCCAAGGCGTTCCAGTCAGAAATCACTGTGACTTCCAACGGCAAATCTGCCAGCGCAAAGAGCCTGTTTAAGCTGCAGACGCTGGGTCTGACTCAGGGAACCGTTGTCACGCTCTCTGCTGAAGGTGAAGATGAGCAGCAGGCGGTTGAACATCTGGTTAAGCTGATGGCCGAGCTCGAGTAAATTCGCGCGGTCACCACTAAATCGACTCCTTTGCCCCATTGAGTGCAACTATCTTGATCGCGGACAACCCGTCCGCGATATCGCTTCACCAGAATACTGCTCCACGACAATGGCAATGCATCGGGTCAACGAGCCATCGTGATAAAAAGGTAGGGTTATGATTTCAGGCATTTTAGCATCACCGGGTATCGCTTTCGGCAAAGCACTGCTGCTGAAAGAAGATGAGATCGTCATCAATCGTAAAAAGATTACAGACGACCAGGTTGATCAGGAAGTTCAGCGCTTCCTTGATGGACGTAGCAAAGCAGCAGAACAGCTTCAGGCGATCTGCGTCAAAGCCGGTGAAACCTTCGGTGAAGAGAAAGCGGCGATCTTTGAAGGTCACATTATGCTGCTGGAAGACGAAGAGCTTGAGCAGGAAATCATTGACCTGATTAAAAAAGATCATGTCACCGCTGACACTGCAGCCCACTCTGTGGTTGAAGGCCAAGCTAAAGCGCTGGAAGAGCTCGATGATGAGTATCTGAAAGAGCGCGCAGCGGACGTGCGTGATATCGGTAAACGCCTGCTGCAGAACATTCTTGGCCTGCATATAGTCGATCTCAGCTCGATTGCTGAAGAAGCGATTCTGGTCGCCAAAGACCTTACCCCGTCAGAGACCGCACAGCTTAACCTGAAAAAGGTGCTGGGCTTTATCACCGATTTGGGTGGACGCACTTCGCACACCTCTATCATGGCGCGCTCGCTGGAACTGCCTGCGATTGTCGGCACCGGCAGCGTGACCACCACCGTTAAAAACGGTGATTTTCTGATTCTGGATGGCGTAAACAACAAAATTTATGTCAATCCGACTGAAGCGGAACAGGAAGAGCTGAAAGCAATTCAGACCCAGTACCTTTCTGAGAAACATGAGCTGGCCAAGCTGAAAGATCTGCCTGCCATTACGCTGGATGGTCATCAGGTTGAAGTCTGCGCCAACATCGGTACCGTTCGCGACGTAGCGGGTGCAGAGCGTAATGGTGCAGAAGGCGTGGGCCTCTACCGTACCGAATTCCTGTTTATGGACCGCGATTCGCTGCCTTCAGAAGAGGAGCAGTTTCAGGCCTATAAAGCCGTCGCAGAAGCCGTAGGTTCTCAGGCAGTTATCGTGCGCACGATGGATATCGGCGGCGATAAAGATCTGCCTTACATGAACCTGCCGAAAGAAGAGAACCCGTTCCTCGGCTGGCGTGCGATTCGTATCGCAATGGATCGTAAAGAGATCCTGCATGCCCAGCTGCGCGCCATTCTGCGCGCCTCTTCTTTTGGCAAGCTGCGTATCATGTTCCCGATGATTATCTCGGTGGAAGAAGTGCGCTTCCTGAAGGCGGAGCTGGAGACCCTGAAAGCGCAGCTGCGTGAAGAAGGTAAAGCCTTTGATGAGTCCATTGAAGTGGGCATCATGGTGGAAACCCCGGCTTCAGCCGTTATCGCCCGTCATCTGGCGAAAGAAGTCGACTTCTTTAGTATTGGGACAAATGACCTGACGCAGTATACTCTGGCGGTCGATCGTGGTAATGATTTGATTTCACACCTCTATAACCCAATGACGCCATCTGTACTTGGCCTCATTAAGCAAGTGATCGACGCATCACATGCCGAAGGGAAATGGACCGGCATGTGTGGTGAGCTGGCGGGTGATGAACGTGCTACACTACTGTTACTGGGAATGGGGCTGGACGAATTCAGCATGAGTGCCATTTCGATCCCGAGCATCAAGAAAATCATTCGTAATACCAATTACGAAGATGCTAAGGCTCTGGCAGAGCAGGCTCTGGCTCAACCCACAGCGGAAGATTTGATGAATCTGGTCAACAAGTTCATTAAAGAAAAAACGCTCTGCTGATCCACGTGATGCTGGCCCCAAAATACTGCTTAGGAGAAGATCATGGGTTTGTTTTCTAAACTTTTTGGCGAAAAATCAGAGAGCGCGTCAGGGACTATCGATATTGTTGCGCCTCTGTCAGGCGAAATTGTCAATATTGAAGACGTACCTGATGTCGTGTTTGCTGAGAAAATCGTGGGCGATGGTATCGCAATCAAACCGACTGGCAACAAAATGGTTGCACCGGTTGATGGCACTATCGGCAAGATTTTTGAAACTAACCACGCGTTTTCCATTGAATCAGACAACGGCATTGAGCTGTTTGTCCACTTCGGTATCGATACGGTAGAGCTGAAAGGTGAAGGCTTCAAACGTATCGCCGAAGAAGGTCAGAAAGTGAAAAAAGGCGACGTTGTGATCGAGTTCGATCTGCCGCTGCTGGAAGAGAAAGCGAAATCCACGCTGACACCAGTTGTGATCTCGAATATGGATGAGATCAAAGATCTGACCAAGCTTTCAGGTCAGGTCACCGTTGGCGAAACGCCGGTTATTCGTATCAAAAAATAACGGACGTTAGCACTCTCTGAAAACGGCACCCGATGGGTGCCGTTTTTGTTTTCGCTACGCTTTGCGCCAGTGCGGAAGCCTGAGGATCACCTCAAGGCCACCTTCCGGCACGTTCTGCGCCTGAACTTCGCCATGATGAGCCAGCATCACCTTACGGACGATAGATAGCCCGAGGCCGTAACCTTTTCCGGCCAGCGGCGTGTTTACCCGCACAAAGGGATCGAAGATACTGGAGAGTTTGCTGTGATCGACGCCGGGTCCGCTATCGCGGATGCAGATCGTCAGCCAGGCGGCTTCCGCGTGCAGATCTACCCGGATCACCTGTCCCTGATGCGAAAAACGCAGCGAGTTTCGCAATACATTCTCCGCACCGCGCCGGATCAGCTCGGCGTTACCGCGCACCGTATAGTCAGCCTTCTCATCGGCGGTAAACTCCACCAGCACGCCAGTCAGCTGCGCTTCATAGCGCAGATCGGTTATCACCACCTCCAGCAGCCCGAAAAGATCAAAGTAATCTTCGCCCGGCAGGCTTTCGTGACTGACGCGTGACAGCGTCAGCAGCTCGCCAATCATCTTGTCGAGGCGACGCGCTTCCTCATCAATGCGGTTAAGCGAGACCGCGACCGTTGCCGGCGTCTGACGCGCCAGCCCGGTAGCCAGCTGCAGGCGCGCCAGCGGTGAACGCAGCTCGTGAGAGATATCGTGCAGCAGCGCCTCGCGGGCGTTAATCAGCGTATCAAGCCGCTCTACCATGGCATCAAAATCGTGCGCCACGCTGGAGAGTTCATCGTGACGCCGGCGCATCAGCGGCCAGAGCCGCACCGAGAGATCGCCACTGGCCACGCGGGCGAATCCTTCGCGCAGCTGGCGCATCGGGCGCGTAAGATTCCAGGCGAGCAGCAGGCTGAAGAGCAGCCCCAGCGCACCGGCGAAGATAAACATCGGTTGCGGAATATTCAGAATGCGGCGCGGGCGCTCGCCTATGGTGCTGTCGCGCCGCAGCGCCCTGACATCATAACGCAGCTCCCAGCCGTTGCCGTCTGCGTCTTTCACCTGGCGTACTATCACATCCGGAATTGGGCCGTGAAACGGCGCGCCAAACGCTGCCTGCGTCCTGCCGGCTGCGCGCGGCGCCGTCGCACGCTGTGGCAGCACCGAGAAAAACTGCCGATCTTCCGCAGACCAGTCAGCCATCATGTCGTCAAGCGCCGCCGGACCGCCGCGCTCAAGAACGGAAACAGCGGAGGCCATCTGCAGATTCACAATGCGCCGTACCGCGGCAATGTCGGGCGGCTCATGCCGGCTGCCCGACAGCGCAAAGCCGAGCCAGAGCAGCTGACTGATAATCAGAAATACCAGCCAGAAACCCAGCAGGATTTTCCAGAACATGCGCCCGCGATAGCTGCGCTTCATCGGATGCGATAGCCAATACTGCGCACGGTTTCAATCGTTACGCTCTCGGCTGTCAGCGCCGCCAGTTTCTGCCGGATATTGCTGATATGAACATCAACGCTGCGATCGTAAGCTTCCCGCGACCGCCCCAGCCCCTGTTCAGAGAGTTCATCTTTGGTTACCACCCGCTCAGGCGCCCGCAGCAGCAGCTGCAGCAGGTTAAATTCTGACGCGGTCAGCTCCAGCGCCCTGCCCTGCCATGCGGTAACGCGGGTCGCCGGGTTGAGCGTCAGGTCACGCAGGCAGAGCGGCTCCTTTTTATCCGCCACCGCCGGCAGCTCCTCCACGCGGCGCAAAACCGCACGCAGGCGCGCCACCAGCTCGCGCGGGTAGCAGGGTTTCGGAACATAATCATCCGCGCCCATCTCCAGCCCAATCACGCGGTCAATATTGTCGCCTTTTGCCGTCAGCATGATCACCGGCAGGCGGCTGTTCTGGCGCACCTGACGCAGCACGTCGGTGCCGCTCATATCAGGCAACATGATATCCAGGATCATGGCGCTGTAGCTGCCTGACAGTGCCCCCTCAATCCCGGCGCTGCCGGTCAGGGCAAGCTGCGTTTCAAAGCCTTCAGCAAGCAGGTACTGGCTGAGCATGGTGCCCAGCTCAGCGTCATCATCAACAAGCAGGATTTTCATCGGTTTCTCTCAGCTAAAGTGGTGCTATTTTGTGCCGATTGCGGGAGAAACGCAGCAGGATTTACGCGATCCTTACAGTCAGATGCGCGGATACAGAAGCGGCAAGCCGGTCAGCGCAGCAGGCTGACCAGGCAGATGCTGTCAGTGAAAGACACCGGTGGAGAGATAACGATCGCCGCGATCGCAGACGATCGCCACGACGACGCTGCCGGGTTGCGCCCGGGCGATGCGCAGCGCTCCCGCCACGGCGCCACCGGAGCTTACGCCGCAGAACAGCCCTTCACGCTGCGCCAGCGCGCGCATCGTCTCTTCCGCTTCCCGCTGCCCCATATCCATCACCTCGTCTACCAGCTCAGGGCGATAAATGCCAGGCAGATAGGCTTCAGGCCAGCGGCGGATACCGGGTATTGCGCTGCCTTCCTGCGGCTGCAGGCCAATCACTTTAACCGCCGGCGCGTGCTCTTTCAGAAAGCGCCCCACGCCGCTGATGGTACCGGTGGTGCCCATGCTGGAGACAAAATGCGTCAGGCGCCCGCCGCTCTGCTGCCAGATTTCCGGCGCAGTGGTGAGATAGTGACCCAGCGGATTATCGGGATTGTTAAACTGATCGAGCACCCGGCCTTCGCCGCGATCGGCCATCGCCTGCGCCAGATCGCGTGCGCCTTCCATGCCCTGCTCACGCGTAACCAGCACCAGCTCGGCCCCGTAAGCGCGCATCGCATCCTGCCGCTCCTGGCTCATGTTCTCCGGCATCAGCAGCCGCAGCTTATACCCTTTGAGCGCGGCGATCATCGCCAGCGCAATACCGGTGTTACCGCTGGTGGCTTCAATCAGCTGGTCGCCGGGCCTGATTTCACCGCGCAGCTCCGCCTGATGAATCATCGACCAGGCCGCGCGATCTTTCACTGAGCCGGCCGGGTTATTCCCCTCCAGCTTCAGCCAGACTTCGCTGCCGTTATCAGGCGACAGGCGTTGCAGCCTGATCAGCGGCGTATTACCGATGGTATTTTCCAGAGTGGTCACGATTTTTTTCCAGGCGCAAGAGAGGCAATAAAAACGGGCGGGAAAGTCCCGCCCGAAAGAGTTGTCAAAATATCAGGCGCTCTCAGCAAAGGCAACCGGGCGCAGCGGGGTATTGCCCTGATAGAGGCGGGCCTGCTGCAGACCGACAAACAGACGCTCGCCGCGTACCGGGGCCGACTGCTCACCTTCAAAAATCAGGGTAAACGGCTCAGCGTGCCAGCCAGCGGCCTGGACCACCAGCTGCCAGAAGTGTCCGCGCGGGCTCACTTCCAGCACCTGCACCGGCAGCGGCGTCTCCAGGCTGCTCTGCCGCGATACGTCTACTTCCCACGGGCGCAGGAAGAGTTCAACGCGGCCCTGATGCGCTGGCGTGTAGCCCAGCGGCCAGTGATGGGCGGCAACGTGGAACTGCGATCCGTGCACTTCGCCCTCAAAGCGATTGACCTCGCCCAGAAACTCCAGCACAAAGCGGGTAGCGGGTTCACGCCATACTTCATCCGGGGAACCTGTCTGTTCAATGTTCCCCTGGCTCATTACGACCACGCTGTCCGCGACTTCCATCGCTTCTTCCTGGTCGTGCGTAACAAACACGCTGGTAAATTTCAGCTCCTCATGCAGCTGACGCAGCCAGCGGCGCAGCTCTTTACGCACCTGCGCATCGAGCGCGCCGAACGGCTCATCCAGCAGCAGGATCTGTGGTTCTACCGCCAGTGCTCGCGCCAGCGCCACGCGCTGCTTCTGTCCGCCAGAGAGCTGAGCCGGAAAGCGGTTTGCCAGGTGCGCCAGCTGTACCATCTCCAGCAGGCGCGTGACGCGCTGTTTGATCTCAGCGGCTGAGGGGCGCTCGCGGCGCGGCAGCACCGTCAGGCCAAAGGCGATATTGTCAAACACCGTCATGTGGCGGAACAGCGCATAGTGCTGGAAAACAAATCCCACCTGGCGATCGCGGGCATGAATGCGGCTGACATCTTTGCCATGAAAATAGATCTGTCCGCTGTTCTGATGCTCCAGCCCGGCAATGATACGCAGCAGCGTGGTTTTACCCGAGCCGGAAGGGCCCAGCAGCGCCACCATTTCGCCGGAAGGAATATCCAGAGAGATATCATTCAGCACCGGGGTGCGGCCAAAGGCTTTATTAATTTGTTTGATCTCAATGCTCATGATTTTCCTCCTGTTGGCGCTTCTGCTGATGCTCTAATCGCCACTGCACCACGCTTTTCAGAAACAGCGTCACAATTGCCATCAGGGTCAGCAGCGCGGCGGCAGTGAATGCGCCCACGGTGTTGTAATCCTGATGCAGTAATTCAACCTGAAGCGGTAACGTATAGGTCTCACCGCGAATCGATCCTGATACTACCGACACCGCACCAAACTCACCGATAGCGCGCGCGTTGGTCAGTACCACGCCGTAGAGCAGCGCCCAGCGAATGTTGGGCAGCGTTACGCGACGAAACATCTGCCAGCCCGAGGCGCCAAGCAGCACCGCAGCTTCATCTTCGTTACTCCCCTGACTCAGCATCACCGGCACCAGCTCACGCACCACAAACGGACAGGTGACAAATACGGTCGCCAGCACCATGCCGGGCCAGGCAAACATAATCTGAATATTGTGGGCATCGAGCCAGCCGCCAGCCGGGCCGTTAACGCCCCAGAACAGCAGATACATCAGGCCCGCCACCACCGGTGATACCGCAAACGGAATATCAAACAGCGTCAGCAGCAGCTGCCGTCCCGGAAAGGTAAAACGGGTGACCAGCCACGCCAGCAGCGTGCCAAACACCAGGTTTACCGGAACGGTAATGAGCGCAACCAGCACCGTCAGCCAGATCGCGTGCAGCATGTCGCCATCCTGCAGGTTGCTGAACGCCTGGCCCACGCCCTGCGCCAGCGCCTCCCAGAAGATAGAGATCATCGGTACCACCAGCAGCAGTATCGATATCAGTGCGCCGGTGCCAATCAGCAGCCATTTGCCCCAGTTAAAGGGCTCACGCTCAGCGCGATTGAGGTGTGAAATCTCCGCCATCAGTGACCTCCCAGGCGACGGCCAAAGCGGCTCTGCAGCGTATTAATGGCAAACAGCAGCAGCAGCGAGGCGGCAAGGATCACCGAGGCGATAGCGCTGGCGGCCGGGTAATCAAACTCCTGCAGACGAACAAAAATCATCAGTGACGTCACTTCCGTTTTCCAGGCAATGTTGCCGGCGATAAAGATCACCGCACCAAACTCCCCGAGGCTGCGGGTAAACGAAAGCGCCGTTCCGGCCAGCAGCGCCGGAGCCACCTCAGGCAGCACCACGCGCCGGAAGCTCTGCCACGGCGTGGCACCCAGCGTTTCCGCCGCTTCCTCATATTCCGGGCCCAGCTCTTCCAGTACCGGCTGAACGGTACGCACTACAAACGGAATGCTGGTAAAGGCCATCGCTACCGCGATACCAATCCAGGTATAAGAGACTTTGATATCAAAATGTGCCAGCCACTGACCATACCAGCCGTTAACGGAAAAGAGTCCGGCCAGCGTCAGCCCCGCTACCGCCGTCGGCAGGGCAAACGGCAGATCCATCAGGCCATCCAGCAGCGTACGCCCTGGAAAACGATAGCGGGTCAGGATCCACGCCATCAGCATGCCAAACACCGCGTTGAACAGCGACGCGACGCCGGCTGACAGCAGCGTCACTTTATAAGCCGCTACCAGCTGCGGGCTGGAGATCACCGCCCAGTACTGCGCCAGCGTCATCTGCGACAGCTGCATCAGCAGCGCGCTGATAGGCAGCAGCAGAATCAGGCAGGTAAACAGCAGGCTGGTGCCGAGGCTCAGGCCGAAACCCGGCAGGACGCGTTTTTGTGCTGTAGCAAACATCAGCCGCGCCCCGCTGCCAGTAATTTATCCAGCTCGCCGCCGCTGACGAAATGCGTTTTCATTACCTGCTCCCAGCCGCCAAACGCCTCATTAACGTTAAACAGTGTGGTCTGTGGGAAACGGTCCTTCTGTTCTGCCATCAGCTGCGGATTGTTCACGCGGTAGTAGTAGCGGGTGATAATCGCCTGAGCCGCTGGCGTGTAGAGATAGTTCAGATACGCTTTAGCTGCGTCAGCGGTGTTGTTGTGCGCCACATTCTTATCCACCCAGGCAACCGGAAACTCCGCCAGGATGTTGGTACGCGGCACAATCACTTCATAATCATCTTTGCCATACTGATTGCGGATATTGTTTACTTCTGACTCAAAGCTAATCAGGACGTCACCCAGACCGCGTTCAGCAAACGTGGTGGTCGCGCCGCGCCCGCCGGTGTCAAACACCTCAACGTTCTTTAAAAACTTCTGCATATAGGCTTCAGTTTTAGCGCGATCCTGGCCGTCAGCTTTTTCCGCTGCGCCCCAGGCGGCAAGATAGGTATAGCGACCGTTGCCGGAGGTTTTCGGATTCGGGAAAATCAGTTTTACGTTGTCGCGCGCCAGATCGGCCCAGTCATGGATCTGCTTTGGATTACCTTTGCGCACCAGAAACGCCATGGTGGAGTAGAACGGTGAGCTGTTGTTTGGCAGACGGCTTTGCCAGTCAGCGGCAATCAGGTTGCCTTTATCATGCAGCACCTGCACATCAGTGACCTGATTGTAGGTAACGACATCTGCCCGCAGCCCCTGCAGGATCGCCAGCGCCTGTTTGGATGAGCCGGCGTGAGACTGCTTAATCGTGAGTTTATCGCCAGGGTGTGCCGCATCCCACTGCTGTTCAAAGGGTACGTTAAGTGCCACAAAGAGTTCGCGTGACACATCATACGAGCTGTTCAGCAGCTCCGTTGCCTGCGCCGCCGCTGCCAGCGACAGTGACAGCGCCACGCCGCTAAGCCATGTTTTCAAAACCGGAAGTGTCATGCAGCACCCTGATAAATAGAAATCCAGCCTGGGCCAGTAGATGCTGTCAGTGTATTTATAACTTCCCGGAAAACAGTAACGGTTTTATATATCTTTTGGGGATTTAAAAGTCGAAAAAGGCATAAGCGATCGGCAGAGAAAAGCAGGTTTTCAGAAATATACGCAGGCGGGTGCGGGCCGCGTAAAAGCGGCCCCCGGCAGGGTTAGCGCTGCCAGACAATTTTACTGATCGTCCAGTTTTTCAGCGTCTCATCTGAAGGCATCAGACCCGCCGGGCCGTGCCACTTGCCGCTGTAGACGTAAGAGATGTGCTGACTTCCCGGCGCACGGCACTCAACGTCATGCGCATCGAGTCCTGCGACCATTTTGCAGTTATTGAAAGCTTTCGTGAACGTATCGCTGAAGCGGTCACCGATTTTACTGCCGCTGCTGCTCTCCGCCGCCGCATCCAGCACCTCGATCCGTTCAACGGTGGGTTTACCGCTGATGATCAGCTTCACCTTGCCATCCTGCAGCGCCTGCCAGAACTCAGCCACCTCGCCCTGCTCGCTGCGCATACCCTGCCGCAGCTGGTAATCATCATTCAGCGCCTGCGAAATAGCCAATTCACTCATCCGGGTGCTGCCATTGAGACCCGCCACACCCTGCTCAGTGACCTGCAGAGAACCGCCAAACCAGCTTAGCGGGTTGAGCGCGGCCCAGTGGTAAGTCAGCGGGTTATACCAGTGGCTCTCATGCTCTGCCGGGCCCTGGCCGGTAGTGGCGCAGCCCGACACGGCCAGCGCCGCCGCGAGCGCCGCAAAACGTACAGCTTTCATGCTAACTCCATGGTTTCAACTTTATTGCGTGCCTCTTGGAGTCACGCGAAGGCAAAAAGTTTAGCCGGCCGGATCAATCAATATTCGCGATCTTCAATCAGCCGCTTGCCCAGCAGCAGCGCCTCCACGGGTTCATAGTCGAGCTTTTCATAGAATGCGACGACCTGATCGTTCTCTTCCCGCACCATCAGATGAATTTTCGGGCAGCCGCGCGCAATCAGCTTTTTCTCCAGCCGGTTCATCAGCGCATTGGCAAAGCCGCGCCCCTGATAGTCGGGATGCACAGCCAGATAGTAGGCTGAGCCACGATGACCGTCATAGCCGCCCATCAGCGTGCCAACCACTTCGCCGCCCACTTCAGCGACCAGAAACAGTTCCGGGTCATGATTCATTTTGCGTTCGATATCCAGCTCCGGGTCGTTCCACGGGCGTAACAGATCGCAACGCTCCCAGAGCGTGATTACTTCATCAAAATCTTCCTGGCGGAAAGAGCGAATTTCCATCGACGTATCCTGCTGATCGGCATAATTCGCTGATTATCACGCATTCTTTGCGTGGCGCAACCCTCCTGCTCCGCAATGGCAGAAAAAAGCGGCTAAATCCGGGTTAGCACCGTGCAATACAAAGTAATACGCTGAAATGGTTGCGGGGTCGCCGTGCTGCGACGGTTACGCTATAACACTGGGCTTATTTCTCTGCCAGGGACCTGTAAATGAAAAAGATTTCACTGCTTTCACGCCTGACTAACCGTCGCCAGCTGATTCTTTCGGGGCTGGCGCTGGCGGTGCTTTCGCCGCGCGCAATTCAGGCGAAGGAGACGCGGGCAGAGATCACAGCGGCGCCGCGTCATACCGCGCCGAAACCTGCTGCCAGCGGTAAGCGCATTGTGATGATCGATCCCGGTCATGGCGGTATCGATTCCGGCGCGGTAGGACAGGAGGGCGCGGAGGAGAAGCATGTTGTTCTGGAGATTGCCAATACCGTGCGCACGCTGCTGCAGTCACATCCGCATATTGAGGTGCGACTGACGCGCGACAGTGACCATTTTATTCCTCTCTATCAGCGGGTGGAGATTGCACATCAGCACGGCGCGAGCCTGTTTATGTCGGTGCATGCTGACGGCTTTACCAGCCCGGATGCCAACGGTGCTTCGGTATTTGCCCTCTCTAATCGCGGCGCCAGCAGCGCAATGGCACGCTATCTGTCGCAGCGTGAAAACGATGCAGATAAAGCAGGCGGTGCCGCCGTACAGCAGAAAGATCACTATCTGAATGAGATTCTGTTTGATCTGGTGCAGACCGATACGATTCGCAACAGCCTGACGCTGGGCAAGCATGTCCTGGACCAGATCCGCCCGGTGCATCATCTGCACAGTCAGCATACCGAGCAGGCCGCCTTTGCCGTGCTGAAGTCGCCCTCTATTCCCTCCGTGCTGGTTGAAACCTCGTTTATTACCAATCCGCGTGAAGAGCAGCTGCTGGGCACTACCGCCTTTCGCCATAAGATCGCCACCGCCATTGCCAGCGGAATTGTTAACTATTTTGCCGCATACGATCGTCGCCAGGCGTGATCCCGGGCTGTGGTAAGCTTACAGCACATTTACAGAGAGAGTGACGCATGAGCAATCCCGATATTTCACGCGTTAAGGCGTTTTTGCTGACGCTGCAGGATGAGATCTGCAATCAACTGGCCGCAGCGGATGGCGGCGCAACGTTTGCCGAAGATAGCTGGCAGCGTCCCGGCGGCGGTGGCGGACGCAGCCGGGTTCTGCGTAACGGCACGGTGTTTGAGCAGGCCGGAGTCAACTTTTCCCATGTGCATGGCGACCAGATGCCCGCTTCAGCCACCGCGCATCGTCCGGAGCTTGCCGGACGCAGTTTTGAGGCGATGGGCGTTTCACTGGTGGTGCATCCGGAAAACCCCTATGTGCCGACCAGCCACGCTAACGTGCGCTTTTTCATCGCTGAAAAACCCGGCGCCGATCCGGTCTGGTGGTTCGGCGGCGGGTTTGACCTGACGCCCTACTACGGTTTTACCGAGGATGCCGTGCACTGGCATCAGATCGCAGCCAACCTTTGCGAGCCGTTTGGCGAGGATGTCTATCCGCGCTATAAAAAATGGTGTGATGACTATTTCCACCTGAAGCATCGCAATGAGCAGCGCGGTATCGGCGGTCTGTTTTATGACGATCTGAATACGCCAGACTTTGACCGCTGCTTTGACTTTATGCAGGCGGTCGGCCGCGGCTATCTGCAGGCCTATCTGCCGATTGTTGCACGCCGTAAAGCGCTGCCGTGGGGCGATCGCGAGCGCCAGTTCCAGCTCTACCGCCGCGGGCGTTACGTTGAGTTTAATCTGGTGTGGGACCGCGGCACGCTGTTTGGTCTGCAGACTGGCGGCAGAACCGAGTCAATTCTGATGTCGATGCCGCCGCTGGTGCGCTGGGAATATGACTATCAGCCCGAGCCCGGTTCACCGGAAGCGCAGCTCTATACGGATTTTCTGCCCGTGCGGGAGTGGCTTAGCGGGAGTGGCGCTTAGCAGCGCGGGAGTTGTGCGCTGGGCAGCGCGGGAGTTGTGCGCTGGGCAGCGCGGGGTATGCGCTAAGCAGCGCGCGGCACTGAGGGGGTTCCGCCCGCCAGCGCAGGGCTG